>CAWBZK010000004.1:0-514741 GCA_963793255.1 uncultured Acidobacteriota bacterium | reverse complement strand
CACGTGATCGACGACGGCGCCAGGCTCCAGGTGTACCGAAGTGACGGCACTCGTGAGCGCCGTACCGGGGCCGAGGCCCGCGTAGCTCTCGATGACCGTGACCTGCGCCGCTTCCCCGACGTAGAGCGAGAGCCGCGGCGCCACGAGCGCGGGTTGACCGGTCGCGACCGTCACGGCGAGCACGTGGATGGGCGACGACACGATGGTCTTCGGCGCCACGCGAATGTGGACGCCGTCCTCGAAGAACGCATCGTTGAGGTTCACGAATGGTCCGGACGGCACGAGCGTCGAGTCGTCACTGAGCCGGCTGGCCGCCGACTCGATGGTCACGCCCGCGGGCAGTCCGTCATGTGATGACAGCGCCTTCGAGACACGGCCATTGATCACCACGATCTGAGGACCCATTCCGCTGAACAGGAACGGCGCGATGTCGTGGCGATCCGGCGTTGACGATTGCGCACGCTGGAACGTCTCGGCGGCGATGGGCGCCACGTTCGTATGACGCCACTCTTCGTCGCGCGTCGATGGGAACCCGTCCTTCAAGAACCGCTCGAAGGCGCGCTCCCGCCGGGCGCCGAGGCCGTTGTTGCCGCCAAACGCCGGGTCGCGGCGGAACGCCTCGAACGCCGCCTGGTACGTCTCGCTTCGTTCCGCGAGTTGGGTCATCGGGAACCGACCCCCGTTTCAACCCAGCCGTAGCCCTTCTCCTCGAGCTCGAGCGCCAGTTCCTTCCCGCCCGATCGGACGATGCGCCCTTCGCTGAGCACGTGCACGTGGTCCGGCACGATGTAATTCAACAGACGCTGGTAGTGGGTGACGACCAGCATGGATCGCTCGGGCGACCGCAGCGCGTTCACGCCGTTGGCGACGATCCGGAGCGCGTCGATGTCGAGCCCGGAGTCGGTCTCGTCGAGGACGGCCAGCTTCGGCTCGAGCACGGCCATCTGAAAGATCTCGTTCCGCTTCTTCTCACCGCCGGAGAACCCTTCGTTCACCGACCGGCTGAGCATCGACTGATCCATCTCGAGGAGCTTGGCCTTCTCGCGGGCCAGCTGCATGAACTCGACGGCGTCCACGTCTGGCTCGCCGCGGTACTTGCGGAGCGCATTCAGCGCGGCCTTGAGAAAGTACGCGTTGTTGATCCCGGCAATCTCGACCGGGTACTGAAACGCCATGAACAGGCCTTCGCAGGCGCGTTCCTCGGGCTCGAGCTCGAGCAGGTCCTTGCCGTCGTAGACAATCGACCCGCCGGTCACCTCGTAGCCGGGATGGCCGGCGAGCACACGCGCGAGCGTGCTCTTGCCGGAGCCATTCGGCCCCATGATGGCGTGCACTTCGCCGGCGCCGACGCTGAGCGTCAGGCCCTTCAGAATGTCCTTGCCCTCGGCGCGGGCGCTCAGATCGCGAATCTCAAGCAGCATCTCAACTGTCCTCTTTACTTAATGGCGTGGGGCCCCACCCCCACGCTCTGACTGCGGGCGCTCGCTCTCGCTCGCATCCTCGGCTCGTCACATCGATACACCGTGGCGAGCCGCACCCGGGCTCTATCCGACGGAGCCCTCCAAGCTGATCGACAGCAGCTTCTGCGCTTCGACCGCGAACTCCATCGGGAGCTCGCGGAAGACTTCCTTGCAGAAGCCGCTCACGATCATGTTCACGGCGTCTTCGGTCGAGATGCCTCGCTGGCGGCAATAGAACAGCTGGTCCTCGCCGATCTTCGACGTCGACGCTTCGTGCTCGACCTTGGCGGACGTGTTCTTGATCTCGAGATACGGAAACGTGTGCGCGCCGCAGCGGTCGCCGATGAGCAGCGAGTCGCACTGCGAGTAGTTGCGCGCGCCGTGCGCGTTCTTGCCGATCTTCACGGCGCCGCGGTAGGTGTTCTGACCGCGGCCGGCCGAGATGCCCTTCGAGACGATCGTGCTTCGGCTGTGCTTGCCGATATGGATCATCTTCGTGCCGGTGTCCGCCTGCTGCCTGTTGTTCGTGGTCGCGACCGAGTAGAACTCGCCAATCGAGTAGTCGCCCTGCAGGATGCAGCTCGGGTACTTCCAGGTGATGGCGGAGCCGGTCTCGACCTGCGTCCACGTGATCTTGGCGTGGTCCATCGCCTTCCCGCGCTTCGTCACGAAGTTGTAGATACCGCCGCGGCCTTCGGCGTCGCCCGGATACCAGTTCTGAATCGTCGAGTACTTGATCGTCGCATGGTCGAGCGCGACGAGCTCGACGACGGCCGCGTGCAGCTGGTGCTCGTCGCGCATCGGCGCCGTGCAGCCCTCGAGGTAGCTCACGAACGCGCCTTCCTCGGCCACGATCAGCGTCCGCTCGAACTGGCCGGTATTCCGCGCGTTGATGCGGAAGTACGTGGACAGCTCCATCGGGCAACGCACGCCCTTCGGCACGTAGGCGAACGAGCCGTCGCTGAAGACCGCGGAGTTCAGCGTCGCGTAGAAGTTGTCGGTATAGGGCACCACCGAGCCGAGGTACTTCCGGACCAGATCGGGATGATGCAGGACCGCTTCCGAGAACGAGCAGAAGATGATGCCGAGCTCGGCCAGCTTGTCGCGAAACGTCGTCGCGACCGAGACGCTGTCGAACACGGCGTCCACGGCGACGCCGGACAGCATCATCTGCTCGACCAGCGGAATCCCGAGCTTCTCGAAGGTCTTCCGGACTTCGGGATCGACCTCGTCCATGCTCGACAGCGAGGGCTTCTTCTTCGGCGCGGAGTAGTAGCTGATCGCGTTGTAGTCGATCGGCTGAATCCTGAAGGTTGTGCCAGGTCGGCTCCTTCATCGTCGTCCACGCGCGATACGCCTTGAGCCGGAAGTCGAGCAGCCACTCCGGCTCGTTCTTGATGGCGGACAGACGGCGAATGACGTCCTCGTTCAGGCCGGGCGCAAACGTGTCGGCCTCGACGTCCGTTTCGAAGCCGTACTTGTACTCGCGTGTGGCGAGTTGTTCGATGGTTTCAGTTGCAGTAGTCATGTGTCTTCTTCATCCAGTCCGCCTGGGGCCCGACCTCAGGCGCTCGGCACGCTCGCCCTCGCGACGCTCGGGGCTTCGCGGTTGTCCTCACACCGAAAACGACGTGCCGCAGCCGCAGGTGCTCTTCGCGTGGGGGTTCTGGAACACGAACCCGCGGCTGAGCAGTGTCGTGTCGTAGTCGAGTGTCGTGCCGTCGAGCAGCCGGTGGCTGCGCGGATCGATCCACACGCGCGCGCCGTTCGGCCCCTCGAAAATCAGATCGTTGTCGCGCGGCGCCGGCTCCCACGAGAAGACGTACTCGAACCCGGAGCACCCGCCGGCCTTGACGCCCACGCGAAGACCCGTGGCGTCGGGGTACTGCTTCTCGATCAGCTTGCTGATCTGAGACGCGGCGTGTTCAGTCACCGTGATCATCGAGTTCCTCGACCCTACTTTCGCAGCACCGCGACCGGCACGCCGGCCGCGGGCGGCGCCACGACCATGTCGACCGCCAGATCCGTCACCGACGTGGCCGAAAGCGCGGAAATGATGCGGTCCTTGATGCGCCAGAGCGGGTCGCGAATGTTGCACTTCGCGTACTGATCGCAGCTGTGGTCGGTGTCCGAACACGCGGTCACCGTCAACGGGCCGTCGATCGCCTGAATCACGTCCGCGACGGAAATCAGGTCGGACGACCGGCCGAGCCCGTAGCCACCGTGAATCCCCTGGTGAGATGCCAGCAGGCCGGCGCGCACGAGACTTCTGCAGCACCTTCGCCAGGAGCTCGGCCGGAATGTCGTACGCCTCGGCCAGCTCGCGGGCCGAATGCGCGGGTCGTTCCGCATGCGCCGCCATATGGCGCAATGCGAGCAGCGCGTAGTCCGCCTTTTTCGACAGCCTCAGCATGGGTGCCTTCCGGGAATGTCCGACCGAACTAGTCCATCTTAACGCCCCGTTTACGTCCCGGCAAGCGTGTTCTCGGGTAAGTTGTTCATGAGACTGGTCTTAGTAACGCTTGTACCCCGTGACCTGCCGTGTCACACTCACGGCCGAGACTCGGGAAATGCTCACGGCTCTTCTCTCCCTCGTCGCCGGCGCCGCGCTCGGCGCCGTGGCGGTCTACGTGTTCTGGATGCGCGACCGCCAGTCCCTGGTCGAGGTCGTCGCCCGGTCCGAGGCGGAGCGCGATGCGGCGGTCCGGTCGGACACCCAGCAGCGCGCTCTCCTCGCCGACAACCAGACTCCAGCTCCGAGAGGCGTTCTCCGCGCTCTCGCGATCCGCCCTCAAAGAGAATCGCGAGGACTTCCTCGGCAACGCGCAGACCGTGCTCGAGCCCATGAAGGACGCACTCGAGAAGGTCCAGCGCCATCTCCACGACGTGGACAAGGCGCGCGAGGGCTCGTTCCGCGCCGTGGCCTCCGAGCTCAACCTTCTGCGAGGCGCGCAGGACCAGCTGCGGGCGTCGGCTGACGGCCTGTCTCGCTCGCTCGGATCACCGAACGTCCGCGGCGCCTGGGGCGAGATTCAGCTTCGCCGCATCGTCGAGCTCGCGGGCATGCTGCCGCAGTGCGATTTCGAAGAGAAAGTCAGCGCGTCGTCTGATACAGGAAACCGGCAGACACCGGACCTCGTGGTACGGCTGCCGGGCGACGCCACGATCGTGATCGACGCGAAGGTTCCCATTCAGGCCTATCGCACAGCGGTCAACGCGAAAGACGAGGCGACGCGCCTCGAGTCGCTGGACGCGCACGCCCGGCAGTTTCGCGACCACCTCCGGTCGCTCGGCGCGAAGGAATACTGGAAGCAGTTTCAGCCGGCGCCGCAGTTCGTGGTGATGTTCCTGCCGCTCGAACCGCTTCTCGGCGCGGCCTTCGAGCGTGACGATTCGCTCTTCGAGCAGGCCGCGAACCTCCGCGTCGTCGTGGCGACGCCAATGACGCTGCTGGCGCTGCTGAAGACGGTGGCCTACGGCTGGCGCCAGCAGGAAATCGCGACCAATGCGGAAGAGATTCAAGTGCTCGGCCGGCAGCTCTACGAGCGGCTCGCCTCGATGGTCGAGCATCTCGACAGCGTCGGCAGGAACTTGAAGCAGGCCGCGCAGAGCTACGACGGGCTCGTCGGTTCGCTCGAAACCAAGGTCTTGCCAGGCGCGCGGCGGTTCAAGGACCTCGGCGTGACGTCCACGAAAGAGCTTGAAATCGTTGAACCCCTCCGGCTCGAGGTCCGCAGCGTCGTGAAGCCGGAACTGACCGGGCGGCTGGATCCCGAATCGGCGGAGTCAGAGACCAATCTGCGGTTGCTTCGCCAACGCGGCGGCGCGTAGCGCCGAACGTCCCGCTCGGAACCCTCTATTTCGCGATTTCCACGGTCACGGTCACGCGCGCCTGAATCTCGATCTCGCCGGGAGTGATCGGGGTGGGCGCGTCGGCAGCCGCAGCCGCCGACATTCGCATCATGGGCATCGGGGGCGGTGTCGAGCCACTCGAGCCTTCATCAATTCGAACGATGGCTCCGAGCGAGCGCTTGGCACCGGCCGCAATCGCCTGTGCCCGCGACATCGCGTCCTCAACGGCTGCGCGCAACGCTTCGTTTCTGGCGGCGCGCTCGTCCTTCAAATCGAAGCGCGGGCCGTTGACCGAGAGGGCGACGGTCTTTGGGGCGTTGACGGCGTCGATGATGTCGGAGAGGCGGTCGACGTTGTCCACTCGCACCTCAACCTGATTCCTCGCGACGTAGCCGCGGAGCGTGCTGCGTCCGTTGTTGTAGTCGAACTCGGGCGAAACCGAGACGGCGGTCGTTCGAAGCGCATCCGCTGCGACGCCCGCGCCCTTCAGCGCCGACTGGACGATCGTCATGGCTTCGGCATTCCTCTTCCGCGCCTCGGTTGCACGCGGATCGCGCGCTTCGGTCGACACGGTCAACCAGGCTCGATCGGGCGCGCGTTTCAGCGTCGCCTCGCCCTGCGCCACGATGACGTTCGGAAGCGGGGCCGGCACCTGCGCAGCAACAACTCCCGCGCTGGAGACGAGCAGGCAAACGGCGAACACCAATCGAGTCATCCGGACACCTCTCATCCAGACTAACTCCGCGCCAGGTTTCTGACCTAGCTCCGAACGATGAGCTTGGGAATCTCGGCGACGAGGAAGGCGGAGAGGTCTTCTTCCAGCAAACTCGCCACGGATTTGTCGGCGATCGGCCGCTCCTCGATGAGGTGTCCGTGCCGGCCCCGGGTGACACTCGCTCGCCCGATCACCAACGCCGACGCGCCTGTCGTGTCGAGCCCAAGTTCGATGAAGGTCTGAGCCGAACTGTCGGCGACGAGGCGGACGGTTCCCGCGGGAGTCTGGACGGTGAATGGGTGTCCTTCGGCCTTCAGGACGAGCGCAGCCTGCCGCATGACAGGCGTCGCGATGTCGGCGAGGAAGGTCTCGTAGGCCTTGGCGGCCTCGTCAACTACCACGCGACGGCTGGACGCGTCCTTTCGTGCGTCGTCGAGGGCCCGAATGATGCGCTTGCGAAGGTCAGAAACATCCATGGTGCGGCCCTTCATCTTATGACGTGCGGGTGACCGCGAGCCTCCTCGCGCGTGATCAGGGGCCTGGTCGCCAGGTGAATGGTCATGAAGCCGCCAAGCACGGGCACCGTCTCAACGCCCTCGAACCCAGCCTCACGCATGAGCGCCGCCACGCCACGGGCGCCTGGATACCGTCGAATCGACGCGGGAATGTAGCGATAGGTGTCCGGATCGCGATGGAGGACGAAGCCCAGCGTTGAACCCACCGCCGTCAGGTAGGTGAGGTACACGGCGCGCACGACCGCGGATTCCGGACGATTGAAGTCGAGCGAGCACAGCCGGCCACCGGGCGACAGCACGCGGTACATCTCCGCGAGCGCCGTCCGCAGGTCGGGCACGTTGCGCAAGCCGTAACCGGTGGTAATCACATCGAATCGGCCCGAGGCGACCGGCAGCTTCCCCATGTCGCCGACCACCCAACGAATGGATCGGCCGTGCGGCTTCAGCCGCGCGAGCTCGATCATGCGCGCCGTGAAGTCGAGCCCCACAACGGACGCGCCGCGCGATGCCGCGAGCAACGCGAGGTCTCCCGTACCACATGCGAGGTCGAGCGCGCGCGTCGCCAGGCAGCACGCCGGCCCGCTCGATCAGATCGAGCTTCCACTTCTGGTCGCGGCCGAATGACAACACGCGCGTGATGACGTCATAGCGATCGGCGATCGTCGCGAACAGACGGCGCGTGTACCGCCGCTTCGCCTCGGGCGTTCCAAACGCCTGCTCCAACGGCAGTCTGGGATCGGTCATCGTCCGCGAGGGATGATAATGGGCCCATGCTGCCGTCCCAGACCGTCGAGAACTACCTCAAGACGATCTTTCTGGCACAAGCCGGGCGCACGGCGCCTGACGAGCTCGTACCGATGGGACAGATCGCGTCGGCCCTCGGCGTCGTGCCGGGAACCGCAACGACGATGATCAAGGCCCTGTCGGAGTCGGGTCTGGTGCATTACGAGCCATACATGGGCGTGCGGCTCACCGCCGCCGGCGAAAAGCTCGCGGGCCTGGTCCTGCGTCGGCATCGCTTGATCGAGCTCTTCCTTGTGAAGGTCCTCGGCATGGATTGGGCCGAGGTGCACGACGAGGCCGAGCGACTCGAGCACGCCGTGTCCGAGCAACTCATCGAGCGCATCGACGCGATGCTGGGCCGGCCCGCCGTGGACCCACACGGCGACCCGATTCCAACAGCCGAAGGCCACGTCGCCCCGACCGACGGCGTGGATCTGACGAGCGTGCCCGTCAGGACGCGTGTTCGCGTCACCCGCGTCATCGATCAGGAACCCGAGTTCCTGCGTTTCATCGAGCGCTGCCACCTCACGCCCGGACGCGACGTCACGGTCGAGTCACGCGATCTGGCCGCCGATGCCGTGCGGTTGACGAACGGCGCGGGCGAACAGGTGACCATTGGTGCGCGCGCCGCTGCCAAGGTTCTGGTTCAGCCGCGCGCAGCGGCGACAATCAGACGTTTCTCGTGGGCTGCGCCCCGCGCTTGCGCTTAGTCCCTATACTCCGCAAACGACGTCGGCGTTTCCCAGACACGCACCGCCGCCACGTCCAGCCCCAGGTGGCGGCTCATGTCGAAAATCAGCTTCGCGATGTGTTCGACGGTGGGATTGCTCTCGGTCTTGAAAATCGGCTCGCCCAGCGCCTCGAGTGGCGCGACGAGCGGATCGTCGTGCCGCAGGATCATCTTGTGATCCAGCTCCCGGTCGATCCATCCCTTCACGACGCGCTTGATGTCGGAGAAGTCCACGACCATGTTCCGGCTGTCGAGCTCGCTCGGTGCGGACGTCCACTTCGACGACGGCGTTGTGGCCGTGCGGATGCTTGCAGATGCCGTCGTAGTCGAGCAGGCGATGACCGTAGCAGAAGTCGATGCGCTTGGTGACCAGATACATCGACTCACTGTAACCTACGCCCAGCCGGATGGCCGACGCTGCAGTGCTTTTCTCCGGCGGCCTCGACAGCGCCGTGCTGCTCGCGCAGGAGCTCAGGCGCGCCGACGCGGTCTGGCCCATTCACGTGCGAAGCGGCCTCGCCTGGGAAGCGGCCGAAGCGCGAGACGATTGCGCGGCTGCTGGCCGCGGCCGCCCTTTGCCGGCCGCGTGCGTCCGGTGACCACGCTGACCGTGGACATGCGCGAGATCTATCCGCCCACCCACTGGGCCGTGATCGGCCAGCCGCCCGCGTACGACACGCCGGACGAGGACGTCTATCTCGAAGGCCGGAACATCATCCTGATCGCGAAAGCCGCGGTGCTGTGCGCCCGCGCGGCACGTCGGCCGGCTTGTCGCTCGGGCCGCTCGCGGGCAATCCGTTTCCGGACGCGACCAGCGAGTTCTTCGCCAGCATGGCCCGGGCGATGTCGCTCGGCCTCGCACATCCGCTGGAGATCGCCGCGCCCCTTTCGGCGCTGCACAAGGAAGACGTCATCCGGCTCGGCCTGGCGCTTGGCGTTCCGCTCGAGCTACGCTGTCCTGCATGCAGCCGGCGAAGACCGTCACTGCGGGCTGTGCAGCAAGTGCCGCGAACGGCAGGACGCGTTTCGCGCAGCGGGGGTGGCAGACACGACGGTCTACGCGGCGGTGTGGACGCCGGGCTAGACCGTTACGATCCATCGTCAGCTGCAGCTTGCGGCCGCGCAGCGGCAGGACCTCGGTACCCGCCGGCCGAAGAATCGCGCGATCGACGTATCGGCAGAAGCGAAGCAAGCCGACTTCGTCAGGCGCGGAGCAGACGATGACTCCCGGACTCGGAATCCGGCGGAAACCGTCGATCGTCGAAGAAGTCGTGGTCGAGGGTGATCAGCGTCCGGCCGAGTTCGAGCGCGCGGACGAAGTGATCGCGATCCGACGCGCGGCGCCAGTCGGGCTCCTCGAGGACGAAGAGCACGTCCCAGCCGAGCTCGTGGCGCATCGCCGAGACGACGCCGGCCGGGAGGTTCGCGTCGACGTAGACGCGCGGCGCCGCGGCGAGCTCCGCGGCGAACGCCCGAAGCTCAGAGGCGAGTGTGCCCATGGCGCGTCTCGCGACTTCGGCGTTCCCGAGTCCGTCTGTCTTCGCGCCTGCTTCTTCACGCTTCGGCGGCGCGCGGCCTTGCCCTGGCGCTCGAGATCGGCGACGAGCGCTTCGCGCTGGTGGTACAGCTCCTTCCGCTTGCGCGTGCCGTACTTGCTGCCGACCGCGTACTCGCAGAACAGCGGAAACGCGATCGTCGAATCGCAGTAGGCGACGACCGTGTCGGGCAGGACGCCGGGATTGACCTTGCCCCAGCTCACGGCTTCCGACGGCGTCGCGCCCGAGAGCCCACCCCAGACCACCTGGTCGGTCGTGATCTGAATGAAGAACTCGTTGCCGCCCTTCGGGATTCCGTAGACCTCCCAGAGCGTCGGCTGGCCCTGCAGGTAGAAATTCTTCGGCGAACCGCCGCCGAGGATCACGCAGCCGTTCTTCTTGCCGGCGAGGATGATCGCGCAGACCTCGTTGACGTCGAGGTTGGGATCGATCATCAGCGAGCTGTCGTTCATCAGCTCGTGCCACGCGACGTTCATCCCGATGGAACTGTCGCCGGGCGACGACGTGTAGATCGGCACGCCGAGCTTGGCGGCGCGCGCGACGACCGAGTACTCCTCGCAGCCGGGACGTCGGGCCAGCAGATCCTGACCGAGCCGGTAGTGGAACTCGGACGTCGACACCGGCCCGTTCATGCCGGACCGGACGAGAAAATCGCGGATGTAGCTGTCGGTCTCGAGCAGCACCGTCGCCGGGAAACAGCACGTCGTAGATGCGGATGACGCCGGCCGCGTACAGGTCGCGGTCGTCGAGGAACGGCGACCCGCGACGCAGCGTGAAGTTCAGCGCGTAGTGCAGGTCGTGATAGAGGTTCGCGCCGGTGCTGATGACGAAATCGACCAGCCCGCGCTCCATCATCTCGATCACGCATCCGCCGAGCCCCGCCGGCGTCATCGCGCCGGCGATCGTCAGCCCGATCGTCGTGTCGTTCTTCGGAAGCGAGCATCTTGTCCGCGAAAATCTTGCACGCCTCCGACAAGCCGGCCGGCGTTGAACGCCTGAAATCCGTGGTCGATCAGGTGACGAACGGCGGGATCGCCGGTGGGCGGTAGTAGGTGATCGGGCGGCCCGTGAGGTACTGACGAGGGCCGCGAGCGGGCGACCCGGGAGCGCGATGCGGCACGGCTTAGCTTACCATTCCGCTCATGGACACCGCAGCGTCATCGCCCGATCTCGCGTGGCTGTACTGGCTCGTCGGCGGACTCGTCTTCGTCGTCGCGGTCTTTGTCCTGGTGGTCATCCGGAAGGGCCGCCGCATGCCGGGCGATCACGTCTTCCAGGCCAGCCGCCTCAGCCGTGGCAATCGTCTTTGCCGGCGCAGGTCGCGATCACGCCGACAGCATCACGCTCTATCAGCCGCAGTGGGTCGGCAAGATCGAAGAGTCGATCCACATGGCGCACGTCTCGTCGATCAAGATCGACACGAACCTCGATCTTCTCGGACGTGCTCATCGAGACGACCGGCGGACACCACCCGATCGTCTGTCACGGGCACACCAAAGGCGACGCGGTGAAGATGAAGAAGCTGATTGAAAAGCTGTCAGTCGGAACGCTACGCGAAGAAAGATCGAGGGCTAAATCCCCATCGCGTGGAAGCCGCCGTCGACCATCAGCACTTCGCCGGTGATCGCCGCGGCCGGCCGGGACCGAGCAGGAACACCGCGGCGTCGGCGACCTCAGCGGCTTCGACCGTCCGGCGGAGCGGCGCGCGATCGCGGTAGGTCTCGAGAATCCTCGAAAAGCCGGAAATGCCCGACGCCGCCAGCGTCTTGATGGGACCGGCCGAGATCGCGTTGACGCGGATGTTCTCGGGCCCGAGATCGGACGCGAGGTAGCGGACCGACGCCTCGAGCGCGGCCTTGGCCACGCCCATCACGTTGTAGTTCGGAAACACGCGGTCGCGCCGAGGTACGATGAGCGTCAGGATGCTGCCGCCGCCTTCGGCGCCATGAGCGGCGCCGCCCGTCCGTCAGCGCGACGAGCGAGTACGCGCTGATGTCGAGCGCCTTGCGAAAGCCTTCGCGCGACGGTCTCGACGAACGGCCGCGCGAGATCTTCGCGGTTCGGCGAACGCCACGCCGTGCACCAGGAAGTCGAGCCGGCCGTAGCGCGTCGCATCGCCGCGAAGACCGCGTCGAGCTCGGCTTCGTTCGTGACGTCGCACGGCACGATCAGCGGATCGGCGAGCGTCGCCGCCAGCTCGCGGACGTTCTCTTCGAGCCGGGCGTTCTGGTACGTCAGCGCGAGCCTCGCGCCGGCGGCAGCTGCCGCCTGGCGATGGCCCAGGAGATCGATCGCTTGTTGGCGACACCGACAACGAGTCCGACCGCGTCGGACAGGACTGACGCGCTCATGACGCGGACGTCAGCGGGGCCGCTTGCCGCCGCGATGGCGCCGCCCGGAGTGCTTGCCGCCGTGCCGGTTCGCGCCGGGGGACCGCCGAACCCGTGCCCGTGCCCGGGGCGGCCACCGTGTTGCCGTTCACGTTCCCGTTCACGTTGCCGTTGGGGTTGCCGTTCGCCACTGCCCTGGCCCGAGAACCGGAACGCGCGGCTGCCACGCGTCTGGCGCTGGTGCATCGTGAATTCGGGAATGGGACGGGGCGGAGGCTGCTCGTTCTCGGTCCGCGGCAGCGTCGCTCGAATCAACGGGCGGTGCGTGATGCACGCAGCCGTGGCTGGTTCGTCGACTGGCGCCTCGCCCTCCACCTCGTCGGCCCGGACGCCGTCAGCCGGCGTGGCGGCCTCGGACGCCGCCGGCGGCCGCCGCCTGGGGCAGGAGACGCGGACGCCGGCCGGAACGCCGCCGGTCACGTCAGCCAGCACCTGGTCGTAGAGGCCCTCCGTGCCGGGCTTACGGCGCAGGCGGGGCTCACGGGCGCCCTTGTAGGGGTGCTCGGTGTCACACGCGGTGCACCGGGTTTGACGAATGACGTCCTCGACAATAGCGACAACCGCGTGATTCGTCACGCGTCGTTCGCGGGGGCAGTAGTCGTCAACGACGTCGCCTAGACGCAGCGGGCGCTGCTCCATTCATTTCTCCCGACAGGACTTCATTTCCGGTTCTCACTTGCGCCCCGCCCCATTCAACTTCGGGACACGCTCAATCAGGCGCACATCAATTCAGGGTCGGACTCCAAACCCTGAGACGGAAGGAAGTTCGCTCTTGCAGGTCGTCGCAGGATAGCAACAAAACCCGGCCAACGTCAAAGGGCGATCAAGTCAGTTGTTGTTCCCCCCGCCGTTCCCGCCGTTGCCCCCGACTCCCCCGCCTCCGCCCCCGAAGCGTGGATTGACGATGTTGTTGAAAATCGAGCCAAAACTGTAACTCAGGCCAACGCTCAAGCTGACCTCGTATCCACTTTGCAACTCGCGGAGCCGAAGCAGGATCTCTTCGGGATCCGCCCCGCGACGGGGCAGTGACAGCTGGTCGCGGACTCGCGACGCGGACCCTTCAATCTCGACCGAGAGGCCCCTGGTGATGCGGAAGGACAGCTCACCGTCGACCTCCAGCCGGTTCTTCGAGAGATCGTGAAGGTACTGGGACCATTCCACGCCGACCTGCAAGGTGCCCCAGGGCTGACGCTGATCCAGCGTGACCGCGAACTGGTGGAGCGGCCGGGTTTCGCGAAACAGCCCGTACAGTGTCTCCTCGTAGTACCGGCTGTGTTCAACGCCAATCCCGTAGCCGATGCGAAGCTGACGCGTAGCGTACTGCTCGTACGGGAACACGTTGAACTCAATCGCCGGCGCGGCCCCGACCAGGAAGCTGATGTTCTCGAACGTCGACGACTGTGTGTCGCCTTCGATCCCGAACGACCAGTGGGGACCGAGACTCTTGGCCAGAAACCAGTCGAATCGACGCTCCTGGCGCGTGAACTCGCGCGGCTCGTCCTCATCGAGATCGAACCGCTCGCGCTGCTCCTGAATGCTGGCCCCGAAGCTGATCTTCCAGTTGTCGGTGACACGATCGGCGGTGGCTTCGAACTCCCAACTGGTGTCGCGGCTCGTCTCCTCGGCCTCGTGCTCGAAGTCGGCGCCCACGCTGAAGACCCAGAAGTTCCACGGGTCACGCGTTGCCTGGCGCGATGCTTCCTCGTCGTCGCTTTCGACTTCCAGGCTGATCCCGGGCGGCAGGCCGTCGCGTGCCATGAACGCGAGAAGACCGACGGACACGGCGCGAAGGACGCCGCGTCGCCGCACGTCCTCGGTCTCTCCAGGCGGAGTGACCGCGCGCAGCTCGTACTCGGTTCCCGCGAATCGGCCCAGCCCCACGAACCGAAGCGTCACCTCGATCCCGCCACCGCCCGTCTCGCGGTCGGTCGAGAGAATCTGGACGTCAGCGTCCTGGGGCTGACGCACGAAGTCCACCCACCGGATTTCGTTCCGAAGATAGTCCTGAAAGCAGTTGTCGCAATCGGGATACACGCGCAGTCTTGGCGGAGTCTCCTGGGCCGCGGCCGTCGTCGCGACGAGCACGCCGCCGACCACGAACGCCATCAGACGCTTCACCATGGCGCTCTGTTCTAGCAAGCGATGCGTGAAGCCACCGTGAAGTGGAGCCTCCTGGCCTTCACTGACGCTTCATCAGCTACGGCTAGAATGGCTGAGGTTCCAGGACACTGCGAGGAATGAAAACCACCGCCCTTTCACTTGCTGCGGCGTGGATGGTCGTCGGCGTCGCGACCCAAGCGCCGAATGCGACGGTCTTTGGCTTCGACCAGGAAAAGGCGGGGACTCCGCCGGCCGGCTTCACGTTCGCCGCCATGCGTCAGCCCGCGCCCGGCGCGTGGCTGGTCCGGCGCGCCGGTACCAATGGCTACCTCGCGCACGATCCGGACACCGCCTCTCAGGGCTACGCATTGGCCGTTCTCGACAACTCTCCACAGGGTGATTCCACGGTCTCCGTGCGGCTTCGCCTCGCCGGTGGCCGGCGTGCAGGCGGGATCGTCTGGCACTACGTGGACAACCAGCACTACTACGCGTCGGTCCTGGATCTCTCCCGCGGCGAAATCTCGGTCTACCGTGTCGCCAGCGGCAATCGCAGCCGGATGGAGTTCGAGGACAACCTGGAACTCGACCCCGACGCGTGGCACACGATGAAGGTGTCTCACACCGGCCGCTCGACCCGCGTGTCGCTCGGCGGCATTCGCGTGTTCGAAGACTCCCGGCGGGACAAGGACACCACGGGCGCAGGACGCGTTGGTCTCATCGCCGCCGGCGACGCCGACGTCTGGTACGACGACCTCAGGATCGACCTTCCGCGGAACTGACGATGCGCCTCCTTGTCGTTGAGGACGAGCCTGACCTGCAGCGAACGCTCGCGCGGGCGTTGGCCGATGAGCATTTCGCCGTGGACACCTCCGGCGACGGCGACGACGGCCTCTTCCGCGCTCTGCACGTGGACTACGACGCGATCGTTCTCGATCTGATGCTGCCGAGGCGGTCTGGTGAGGAAGTGCTGGAACGGCTTCGGCAAGCCGGGAAGACCACGCCCGTCATCGTGCTCACCGCGAAGGACCTCGGCAGCGACCGCGTGGCGAATCTGAACCGCGGCGCCGACGACTACCTGACGAAGCCGTTCCTGCTCGAGGAGCTCGTCGCGCGCATCCATGCGCTCATCCGTCGAGCCGCGCGGCAGCCATCGCCCGCCGTCAACGTGGGCGATCTTCGTATCAACCTGGCCGCGCGTCGTGTCTACAAGAACGACGAAGAGATCGAGCTGACCGGGCGCGAGTACAGCATCCTGGAGCTGCTCGTCCGGCGGCGAGGTGACGTCGTTGCCCGCACGACGCTCAGCGAGCACCTGTACAGCGACGACAGCGAGCTCATGTCGAACGCCATCGACGTTCACGTGGCCTCACTGCGCCGCAAGCTCGGCGCTGCCGTCATTCAGACGCGACGCGGTCTCGGCTATCTGATCGATGGTTGAATCCCTCCGGACTCGGCTGCTCGTCTGGCACACGGCCATTGTCACGATGGTTGTCGCCATCTTCGGCGGCACGGTCTGTTATCTGGTCTGGCGGACAGGGCTGTCGGACGTGGACGCGGAGCTCGCCGCGCGCGCGCAGACGATTTCTGGCGCGCTTCGACCCGCCGGCCGAGGCACTTTCGATTTCACGCTGGCGCCGGCAGACTCGGCGAGCGGCAGCATTTACCACATCCTCTGGACGCTGGATGGCACGCCGATCGACTGGTCGGAGGAAGGCGAAAACGTGCCCCGGCCGTCCGCGCCGGGTACGAGGACGAGGGACGGACGGCGGGAGCTGACTGTTCACACAGCAGGGGGCGCCGTCGTCCTAGTGGGCCGCAGCCTCGCAGACTTGCAGCGAGAAGTCTGGTCGCTGGCCGCGCTGCTGCTGGCCGCTGGTGGCGCGGTGCTCGCCTTGTCGCTCATCGCGGGCTGGCTGTTCGCGGGGCGCGCGCTGTCGCCGATCACGCGCATCAGCGGCACCGCCCGACGGATGATGCAGGGCGACCTCTCCGCACGCATTCCCGCCGAGCGTGTCGAGACCGAGCTCGGACAGGTCGTGGGCGCGCTGAACGGCGCGTTCGATCGCCTGCAAGCGTCCCTCGATCGGCAGCGGCGCCTGACCGCCGACGTGTCGCACGAGCTGCGAACGCCGCTCGCGACGGTGTCGGCGGAAGTGCAGTGGGCCCTTGGTCGCGAGCGGACCGTTGACGCATATCGTGAATCGCTGGCCGTGTGCCGCCGCGCGGCCGGCCGGATGCAGGCGATTGTGGAGCGTCTGCTGACGCTGGCCCGGGTTGAAACGCTGACCAACCGCGACGTTTCCGTCACCGTGAGGCTCGACGAAATCGTGGGGCGGGCCGTGGCGGACCTCGCGCCCCAGGCCGCGGAGCGCGGCCTGACCGTGACCGTGGACACGATCCCGCTGGGCGTGACCGGCGATCCCGATCGACTGCTCGAGGCGATCACCAACGTCGTCGCCAATGCCATTGCCTACAACGTGCCCGAGGGGCGGGTGACCGTGACGATGCGCGAACACGAGGGTCTCGCCGATGTGTCGATTGCAGACACGGGCGTCGGCATCTCGCCGTCGGATCTGGGACTCGTGTTCGATCCGTTTTTCCGCGCGGACCACGCACGCACCCGCGACGCGGGCGGCGCCGGACTCGGCCTGACCCTGACGCGCTCGATCATCGAACGCCACGGCGGTCGCGTCGTTTGCACCAGCGAACACGGCACGGGAACCGTGTTCACGCTGCGCCTGCCGTTCGCCACGAGCCAGATCGAAGAGTTAGCCCTGTCGGTCGATCCACGCTAGCGCGCGTTCGAGTGGCTCGTCGCGGCCGGCCGCCAACGCGGCGCGGGAGAGCGCGACGGTCTCGTCAGGCACCACGCCCTGCCCTTCCAGGCTGCGGTTCTTGGATGTCACGAAGTCCGCGATGGCATACATCAGGACGTCGCCGTTGGATAGCTGACGCGTCGCCGCGGGCAGCGCCTGGCCCATCGTCTGCGTGCCGAAAATGCGGGCACGGCCAAGGTCCTGCAGTCCCCCGGCAAAACATTCCGAGGCGCTGGCCGTCAATTCATCGACCAGGATCGCAAGCCGGCCGCTGAACGGCTCGACGCGGCGACCATCGCTCGTCGAGCGGCGCGGATTCGCGCGGAACTCGAGCACCGCGTCGCGCATGTGCATCGTCCCCAGCAAATCGGGTTCGGCCAACACGTGGCCGGCAATTCCTCGCATCATCTCAGCGAGACCACCAGGATTGCCGCGGAGGTCAATCACCAATCCTTCCGCGTCACGGAACGTATCGATCGCGGCAGCGAACGGCGCGCCCACCGCGATCATCCAGATGTTGAAACGGATGACGCCGACTCGTTGACCGGATCGTGTTCGCGCTTCCCGCACCTCGGTCTGAACGCGCAGAGGCGGAAGGTTGCCAAGCTGGACCATGTCCCCAGGTTTGCGCGCGCGAATGACGTCGACTTCTCGCGTATGGCCATCCAGGTGACGCACGACGAGCCGCGCGGCCGATCCCTCCGACCCGTGAAACGCACGGGCCGCTCGCCGCCAGGCGTCGAGACGCCTGGCACGCTCGTCCGCGCCCGCCGACAGCGCGATGGGATCGGTGCCGTCGATGGTCACGACAATGTCGCCCGGTTGCACGATGCGTTCGAGTCCCGGATCGTCGACGCGTGTGATGAGGAGCCCTTCATCGTTCACGCGAACCTCGATCGGCACGATCGCATCACCGGGCATTGGCTGCCCGGCCGGTGACGACGTCAGGAGAGTAAAGTGGGATTGTCTGAGACGCGCCAGCATCTCGACAATCACCTCGCGAACAGCGTCTGGTGTCTCGGCCTGCTCGGCCTTCGGCCGAAGCTCTGCCTTGACCTCGGTCCAGTTCACGCCGGCGAACGATGGATCGTAGTGGGTGTCGTTGACGGTTTGCCAGGTTTCGTCGAAGGCCGCGAGCGCAGCGGCCCGCCAATCCTGGCGCGCATGAACCGTCAGGGCTGCGAGGACGACAAGTATCGAGACGAAAACGCGGAGCCGGATTGACTTCACCGCGGTCTCAACGCCCTCACCTCAGCCGGCGGCTCAAAAGCCCCGCTCGGAACGACGTTGTACTCGCACGATATGACCGTCACGATTTGCTCGAATCCGAGCGCGCGCTGGACCAGAGTGCTCGCCTGCAGCAGTTGGCCGAACTTGCGGTAATCCCGCAGGATGCTGACCGACTGCACGACGCCCTGCGGCATGGCGCGGGAGGATTCCGCGCCAATCTGAAGGCCGGTGTTCGTGTCGAAATACTCGATCTGCTCGCTCCCCGATTCGAAGACCACCCGGACCTTGTATGCCGGCCTGCCGTCGAAATCCGTGCGCGCCATTGTGGCGAGCTCGCGGACGTGCCCCGGCGCGTGCAGCGGGCCGTCGAACCAAGCGTCGTCAGCGGCTTCCGCCAACTGCCGTCCGGCGAGCAGTTCCGGCCCGGCCGCTGGACTCACTGACCAGCCGATCACACCGTCGTAGCCGTTCTCGATCCGGCCGATGCTCGGCACGGTGACGCGATACAGCTGTTTGGCCGGGCGGGCGGTCAGCACCTCGAGGTCGCCGACGATCTTCTGTGAGGGAATCTCCAGCCGTCCACGGATGCGCATGGAGCTGATGGCCGCCAGCGCAGCTTCGCCTCCAATCGCTTTGATGTGACGCGAAACGATGTCGCGCGCTGGAGGCAACGAGTCTTGCCTGGGCGCGGACTCGGTTCGCGCCACGGACCCGAGCGCCATGAACGCGACAAACGCGGTGATCGATGTCACGAGTCGAGAAAATTGCATGAGACTCCGCTCGCAATTGTATGCTCGCCGGACAGAGGGAGTAAGCTAGCTCGTCAAGTTCGCCGCAGGAAGCACGAGGTCCGAGATCCGATGCTGAAGGGAACCCGTCAGGGCATCGTGAGCCGCATCCAGCCCGTCTCGATTCACGGACAGATGTCGCTCGATATCTTCTGGGTCGATCCTGAGGATCCGGAAGGTGAGATCCGGCATTCGCGCGTTGGCGCCGAAGGCGTGCCGCGCAATCTCGAGCCCGGCGACCAGGTGACCATGCACTACCTCATGGGCATGGTCACCGAGATCACGAAATAGCGAGCCTACGATCGATCGTCGGGCTCGCCATATCCGCCGCCGCCAGGCGTCTCGATCCGCAATCGATCGCCCGGCCGCAATCGAAGCTCAATCTTGCCCGGCAGTTCTTCTTCACGACCATCCCGAATCAGCACGTTTCGGCCACGAGAGCCTGGACGTCCGCCCTTCAATCCGTAAGGCGATCGACGGCGACGGTCTGAAAGCACTGTGACGGTAGTGTCAGCGAGGAGTTCGTACTCTCGTACGAGTCCCTCGCCGCCCTGAAAGCGGCCAAGACCACCGCTGCCGCGACGGACCCGATACTCCGTGATGCGAATCGGCAGGTCGTGCTCGATCGCCTCGATGGGCGTGTTACGCGTATTGCTCATGTGCGTGTGCACGCGCGCTGAGACCGTCGAGTCCCGGCCGCGCTCCCATCCCTCCACCAAGCGTTTCGTAGTACGCGAAGCGACGTCCCGTGCGCGGGTCGGTTCCACCGAACGTGACGTTGTTCATCGTCCCCTGGCTCGCGGCGGGGATGCGGTCCGGAAGGGCGAGCGCCAACGCCCCAAAGACGACGTCGGTAATACGCTGGGATGCCTCGACGTTGCCGCCGGCCACGGCCGCGGGCCGATTGGCGTTCACGATGCTGCCCGGCGGAGCCGTGACGGTGAGGGGCCGCGCAAGCCCGGCGTTGTAGAGCACGTCCTCACGGATGAGACAACGCAACGCGTAGAGGCACGCGGACCACGTGATCGCGAAGTTGGCGTTCACGCTACCCGCGGCCTGGCGATCGGATCCCGTGAAGTCGATGGCCACTCTCCCCGACGCGACCGTGACGGCGACAACAATCTTCAGCGGCTCGTCGGAGAACCCATCGTCGTCGAGCGCGTCCTCGAAGGTGTATCGGCCGTTGGGAATGTCGCGGATCGCGGCGCGCACCGCGCGTTCCGTGTGGTCCTGAAGCGCCCGGGCATGCGCGAGGAGCAGATTCCGGCCGTACCGATCGGCTGCGGCGCGAAGCCGTGACTCGGCCACCCGGTTCGCGGCGATCTGAGCCGCAAGATCTCCACGACGCTCGTCAGGCGTTCGCACGTTCGCGAGGACGATGGCGAGCACGTCCGTCACCATGCGTCCACGGCGAACGAGGCGAACGGGCGGGAGGATCAATCCCTCCTGATAGATTTCGCTCGCAACCGGCATCGATCCGGGGCTCATCCCGCCAACGTCCGAATGGTGCGCACGGTTCGCGACGTAGAACGTCGGACGACGGTCGCCCGCGAGAAACACCGGCGAGACGAGCGTGATGTCCGGCAAATGCGTGCCGCCCTGGAACGGATCGTTCAACATGACGACGTCACCAGGGTCCATGCGTCCGGCATCGATGGCGGCCCGGACGGACAAGGGCATCGCGCCCAGGTGCACGGGCATGTGATCGCCCTGCGCGATCGTGTGTCCGTCGCGGTCGTAGACGGCGCACGAGTAGTCGAGACGCTCCTTGATGTTGGGCGAGAAGCCGGTCTGCCGGAGCGTGACGCCCATCTCATCGGCGATCGAGAGGAAGAGGTGCTTGAAGACCTCGAACTCGATGGGATGGACGCGCGGTGCAACGCGGGCCGCCACAATCACCGTCCTCGCGTCAGGAGCACGTTGCCGAAACCGTCGATGGAGAAACGAAACGCCGGCGGCACGATGACCGTCGCCTCTGGCCCGGCGATGACGGCCGCGCCGCGGGCGCGATCTCCAGGATGAAGATCGTCCCAGCGGTAGAACGCGGTTCGCTGGAGGCGTCCGTCGAAGCGGCTCGTGCTGACCGATGCCGGCGCACGGCGCCAGCCTGCGACGGGTTCGCGTGAACGGCAACGCCGGCTTCCTGGCAACGCCCACTCCCCGCACGCGCAACGCCACGACCTCGGTCGGCCGCGTTCGGTCCGCATAGCCGAATCGGCGTTCGTGCGCGGCGTGAAACGCCTCTTCGATAGCCCGCTGACCAGGGCACGGTGAGCTCGTACGACTGGCCGACGTACCTGACGTCGAGCCGGCGCTCGACGAGGGCGCTGGCTCCTCGAAATCCTTCGGTCATCAGATCGCGGCGTGCCCGCGCCACGAGCGGCGAGGCCCGCGAGGTCAGCGCGGTCATCGACAACGCATCAGAGGATTGCCGCACCGACGCCGAGTAGTCACGAATGACGTCGGCCACCAGCATGCCGAGCGCCGACAACACGCCGGCGTGACGCGGAACCAGGACGGTGCCGATGCCGAGCTCCGCGGCCAGGTCGGCGGCATGCATTCCGCCGGCGCCGCCGAACGCGACGAGCGCGAACCGGCGGGGATCGTGCCCTCGCTCGAGCGAGACCACGCGAATCGCGCGCAGCATGCTCGCGTTGGCGACGCGGATGATTCCTTCGGCCAGTTCTTCGACCGACAGCCGAAGCGGGCGTGCGAGCGGCTGCGGCGGCGCTCCGGGCCCGGTCGACGTCGAGGCGCATGCGGCCGCCAAGGAAGTAGCTGGCATCGAGACGGCCGAGCAGCAGGTGCGCGTCGGTGACCGTCACGTCGGAGCCCACGCCGTAGCACGCGGGTCCCGGTGTCGCGCCGGCGCTGTGGGGACCGACGCGCAGGCCGCCGCCTTTGTCGAGATGCGCGATAGATCCACCGCCCGGCGCCGACCGTGTGGATGTCGATGACAGGCAGCCGAACGGGCACGTCACCGATCGCCGTTTCTGCCGCCGTGGGTACCACGCCGTCGATCAGGCTGACGTCGGTGGACGTGCCTCCCGTGTCGAACGAGATCACGCGGTCGAGTCCGGCGGCCGTCGCCACGGTACGCGCGCCGACCACTCCGGCCGCCGGCCCGGACAGCACCGTGCGAACGGCCTCGCGGCGAGCCACGGCAGTCGAGATCGCGCCGCCGTTCGATTGCATGACGCTGATCGGACGCGGACGGAGCGTCTGCTCGAGGCGACCGAGATAACGATCGACGAGCGGCTGGACGTACGCGTTGACAACGGTCGTGCTCCAGCGTTCGTACTCGCGGTACTCGGGCAGTACCTCGTGGGAGGTGCAGACGTCCAGTCCGGCGGCTCGCAGCCGGGATGCGACCTCAATCTCGTGTTGCGGGTTCGCGTAAGAGTGGAGCAAACAGACGGCGATGATCTCTGCACCCGACGCCGCAAGGCGCTTCGCGAGCTCATCGAGCTTGACCGGATCGAGCGGTGCGATCTCTCGTCCCTCGGAGTCGAGCCGGCCGGCGATGCCGAACGTGAGGCTTGAATCAACGAGTGGAGGCTGGCGGGTGACGAGCAGGTTGTAGAGCTCCGGCCGCGTCTGCCGGCCGATCGCAATCACGTCCTCGAAGCCGGCCGTGGTGACGAGCGCCACGCGCGCCCCTTTTCGCTCGAGCACCGCGTTGGTCGCGACCGTCGATCCGTAGGCAATCGGAGCGGCCGGCGCATCCGACGCCAGAACGTCGAGCCCCTCGACGATGGCCGCGACTGGGTCGGATGGGGTGGTCCTGACTTTGTGGACTCGAACGCCGTGGCGGTCGATCCGGACGAAGTCCGTGAACGTTCCGCCAGTGTCGACCCCGATACGAACCGTCACGGCCGGATTGTAGGGCGAACGGGGAACGGGGACTGGGAACGGGGAACGGCGAAGCCAAAAGAAAAGGCCCGCGCGAGGCGGGCCTTTTGCGGACAACCTGGCTCCCCAGCTCTTCACGGCTCGTGCCGCAAATTCAGGTCACCCGCGTCGCTCGATGAGAGCAAGGGCCGTACCGAATCGCCACCGCGCATTGGCGCGCGAAACCTGACGCTCGGCTCGCCGGAACCGTGAAAACTTATCTCGGGAATGTTGTAGGACTTACAGAGTGCGTTGACACGCCGCGCGCAACGTGCCAAAAACGAAAGCACGATGACACAGAACGACCACGAATGACTGTTCAGACCATCGCGCCTTCGGGGTACTGCAGCGCGAGGCGAAGTTCCTTCGTCAGCTGATCGACGGTCGAGCGCTTCCACGCGCCGTCGGTCTCGAAGCGGAGATCGCCGATCCGTCGGCCCCACGGCGCGATGATGCGGCCGATCGCGCGGAAATCCGCACGATCCGCCGCTGCTGATCGAGGTGGCGGACGATGTCGGGCGCGACGCGAATGAACGCGCGAAGCGCCGGCGCGGTCTTGATGCTGTATTTCCGTCCGTTCCATGCGGCGCCGAACACCAGCGCGACCTGCCGGAAGTAGTTGACGAAAAACCGCTTCGCATCCTCGCGAAACTCGTCGCCCTTCTTGCCGGATCCGAACGACTCGAGGACGAACAGCCGTCTTCAGTTCCTGGGCGAGCGGCGCCTGCGCCACCTTGCCCTTGCCGACGCCAAGCAGCTTGATCTCGCCGTGCAGCGGCGAGTCCTCTTTCTCTGCCAGCGCGCGCACGACATCGTGCGCGGCCGCAAGATTGTCATCGCGGTAGAGCTGACGTCCGGAGAGCGAGACGAGATGCGACGCGTTCAGCCGCGTGTGCTTGGCGTTGATCGTGACGAACATCTGGACGACGTGATCTTCCGGAAGCCGGTCGAAGATCACGGCAGGCACCGTGAACGACTCCCCGCCGAAGTGCTCCATGCCGGCATGAAGCGCGAGCAGACGGTGCTGTCCGTCGATCGCCCGAAGAATCCCCTCGCGTTCCGGCACTTTCAGAATGCCGAGCGCGCCGTTCTCCTCGAGCGGCTCGAATTTCAGTGTCTCGTCGCAGGAGATGATGACGGCGCCGGGAATCGAGGGCAGGTCGCGCGCCTGACGGCACTGCTCGTAGTAGTCGACGAGCTCGTCGATCTTCTTGCGGATGATCTGGCGCTGGTACGCCTTCTCGTTCGAGGCGATGCGTCGCTCGAGCAAATCCCACCGGACCTTGGATTGCCGCGCGCTGCCCCGGACGCCAGCGGTACCGGGCTGCTCGCCGTAGTTGAGCACCTCGAACCGGACCAGCTTGTCGATGTCCTTTGCGGTAAGTGAGGCCTGGTAGAACTCAACGCCAAACTGCTGCATTCGGAGCGCGGCGACGCTGATCATAGGCAAGCCGGGGCCTTTCCACCCCGGTGGCGCACACAGACAAGTGTGGGGCGCGATTGTATGTGCCCGTGCCGTCCGTTCACAAGCCTCGGGACTCGGCGCTCCGCCCTGTCCACGGAGTCAGTTCAGGAACAGGCTCCTCACGCAAACGATTGTTTTCATTGCACTTGATGCCCTAGCCGCCCGCCGTGCCAGCCAGAAGCGGGGTGCTCGTCGGTCCGGGCGAGCCCGCCGGTCCGGGCTCATTGGTGACGGCCACCGTCCCGACGGAAGTCACCCCCGGGGGCAGGTCAATCGTCATTCGCGCCCGGCCTGTCGCATCGATCGGCACGACCCCGGCGCTGACCGGTGCGGGCGCACCCGGCGGGATGACCCAGAGTTGATAGACCCTCCCGGCGGGAAGCGCGGGCAGACCCGCGGCCGTGAAGACCAGACCCTGATTGAGGCTCACATAGGCTCGGCCGGTCGCGCTTACCGCAGGGCTGGTTCCTCGAAGGTCCACGCGGACGGCGTCCGGAGCGGCGTACACATCGACCATCGACGCCAGTTGTGTCTGCTCCTGTCGAAGGGCGGCGAGTTGCTGACGGAGTTCCTCTGCCCGCTGGGTGGCGACGGCGAGCTCGCCGCTCAACACGTTGACCGTCGACCGCAGGGACCACACGTAGGCACCGAGCACGCCGATCAGGAGCACGGCCGCGGCCTGCAGCCAGGTCCAGCCAGGCCGGCTGCTGGTGGACGGCAGCGCAGGGGCGCCAGCGGGCTGGCCGGTTGCGCGCGCGAGCGTCTTTGCCTTGAGCGCCTCCGGCAGCGGCGCACCTTCGACACTGGCCCCGATTGCGCCGACGACGCGACGATACTCGGCGAGCTCTGCCTGGCAACGCGAACAGGTCGCCAGGTGCGCCTCGAATGCAAGGCGGTCCTCGAGATCCAGCGCCCCGAGCGCATAGGCGGCCACGACGTCGTCGAAAGCGTGATCGGTCGTCATGGTTTCAGCACGCCGCGAAGGGTTGCCATCGCGGTTCGAATCCGCGTTTTTACGGTGCCGAGTGGGACGCCTGTCTTCGTCGCGATCTCCGAGTGCGTCAGCCCTTCGTAGTACGCCAACTCCACGAGCGAACGCTGTACGTCGGGCAACTCGGCCAGCGCACCGCGCACTTCGCGCACGTCCTCAGCGGAAATCGTGACCTGCTCCGGGCTCCACCCTGTTGACGGCACGTCGGGCACCACCGCCGAGTCGGCGCTGCGCTGGTCAGGCCGCGCGTTTCGTGATCGGAGGCGGTCGATGGCGCGTGCGCGCGCGAGCATCACGACCCAGCCGGCGACGGTCGCGCGTCCGCGCTCGTAACGCCCCGCCTCGCGCCAAATCTGTGTGAACACGTCCTGAACGACCTCTTCAGCGTCCTCGAGGCGACTGAGGATGCGCCGAGCCAAGCTAAATACGGTCCCGGCGTGCCGGTCGTACAGACGTGCGAGCGCTTCAGTCGATCCAGCAGCCACATCCCTCACCAGGCGCTGATCGGCTTCCGCCCACTCGATTCGGTCGGTTGCCTTCGGGTCCAAGGCGCCTACCAAGTTACTACGGCGGCCAAGGGCAATGAGATGTGAGGGTTCGAGGCGTTCGAGAGGGTCGAGCAGTTCGCGGCCCTAAGCCCTGAGCCGTGAGCCTTGAGCCCGGCCGGCGGCGCGCAGGTGGGCCGGAATCCAGGGCCCGCGGCCGCGCCGCTGCCAGAGGACGGCGGCGCCGAGCAGGCACAGCGTGAACGCCACGTAGAGCGGAAACGAAACTGAAAGCGGAAGGCTGCGATGAACCGGGTAGGTGAAGATGCCGTAGACGATCTCGACGTGGATCCAGTAGACGAAGAGCGAGGTCTGCCCGAACACGACGAGCGGACTCCATGAGTCCGGGGACCGTCTCCCAACGAGGGCCCACGACGCCGCGAACGCGAGGATCATCGCGCCCGTTCGCCAGGTGAAGAAGGGGACCGAGTCAATCGGTGACGGCACCTCGAGCGCGCGGACGGCGCTGAGAGAACCGCCGACCGCAATGAGCACGACCGCCGCGATCGCAAGCCGTCGGTGCAGCCAGCCCTCCGCGCTTCGGTGTTCCCAAACGAGCCATCCGACGTACGCGCCGGCGAAGACATACGCGACTGCCGGGAAGATCGAGAACACCCCGAAGTTGCCGACCGGCCGGATGTAGGCCTCGAATCGCACGGGCAGCAGGGTCGGCCACCACCATTCGCGCGAAAGTGGCGTGAACGCAAGTGTCAGCACGGCGGGCCCGATCAACCACAGCATGGCCGCGCGCCGGGAGTCTGCGCGCTTCCAGCAGAACGCGCACGCGACAAGACCGAGACCCAGAATGTTGAGGATGTCCGGCTTCAGGATTGAATTCCAGCTGCCGTTCGGGTTCAGGAGAAACGACTGAAATCGGAAGACGTGCGCGAGCAGAACGACCTGCCAGCCGCGTTTCTGCAGCGCCCAGCTCGCATCAGCGCGGCTGAGTCCGCGCGCGACCCGCGCTCCGGCGGCGAGCGAGACCGACACACCCGCAAGAAGCAGAAAGAGCGGCGCCGCCCAGCCCGCCGCGAAAATGATGACGGTGAATGCCCACGAGTCACGATCGGTTTGCAGCGTCCAGGCATCGATCGAATGCCACAGGACCATGAACAGCACGGCGACGCCGCGCAACCAATCGATGTAGAGAAGGCGGGACACGACCGCGCGGATCAGCTGTGTGTGGGACGACGGGCTGCGGCTGAAGGCGCCGCGGATGCCGCGCAGTTTGCGCAGGGCGGAGCGTCCTTCTTCACCTCGGATCGGCGAAGGTAGGGCCGCACGATCGCGACGAGCGCCGCTACGGCAACTGCCGTCACGATGCCAACCTGAATGCCGTCGCTCATTGACGTGATTCTAGGATACTCCAGCGAGCCGCAACCCCTGGTATGCGACAAACGCGAACACGTACGCGAGCGCCGTCATGTAGCCGAGCTGAAGCGCAGCCCACTTCACGTGGCCTGTTTCCCGGCGCGTCACGGCCAGCGTCGGAAGGCACTGCATGGCCAGCACGAAGAAGACCAGCAGACTGGTGGCGGTGGCCGGCGTGAACACCGGGGAGCCGTCCTCGCGCGTGGCCGCGCGAATTCGCGCAATCACGCCCTGATCGGTCACATCGTCATTCGCGTCGCCGACGAGGACCGACATGGTGGAGACGAAGACCTCACGCGCGAGGAAGCTGGTCAGAACACCGACCGTCAGTTGCCAGTCGAAGCCCAGCGGCGCGAACGCCGGTTGCAACGTCTGTCCGAGCCGGCCGGCGAAGCTGCCCGCTTGCGCGGCGCGCTGGTCGATGAGGTGCGCCTCGGCTCGAAGCGTCTCTGCTTGAGCGGGGTTCGCCACCGCCTCCGCCTGGCTGCGCAGGGCGTCGGCTTCCGGCGCGGGACCGACGCGCGGAAATGTGTTCAGCCACCACATGACAACGCAGATCGCCATGATGGCGGTGCCGGCGGTTTTCAGAAACGCGAAGCCCTGTTCCTTCGCAGCGACGAGGGCGTTTCGCAACGACGGCGACTTGTACGAGGGCAGCTCCAGAATCATCGGCCGCGCTTCGCCGCGCAGCAATGTGCGGCGAAACAGCAACGCGCTCCCGAGCGCGGCGGACGCACCGAGCGCGTAGCAGGCCGCAAACGCGAGACCGGCGAGGAGCGGCTGCCCGGTAAACAGGAGTGACGTGAGCAACACGTACACGGGGAGCCGTGCCGAGCAGCTCATGAACGGCGCGACGAGAATCGTGGCGAAGCGATCCCGGCGGTCGGGAATCAGCCGCGTGGACATGATGCCCGGCAGCGCGCACGCGTGCGACGTCAGCAGCGGCACGAACGCGTGACCTGGCAACCCGAAGCGGCACAGGAGCCGATCCATGACGAAGGCCGCGCGCGCAAGGTAGCCCGTGTCCTCGAGCAGACTGATGAGGAAAAACAACAGACAGATCTGAGGCAGAAAGACGACCGTGCCGGCAATGCCGCCGATGATTCCCTGCGAGACCAGATCGTGCACGAGCCCTTGCGGAATCACCCGGCCCGCGATCTCGCCGAGCTGGGCGAACGTCGCTTCGATCAGGTCCATCGGCAGGGTCGCGAGGGCGAAGAGCGTGTAGAACAGCCCGACCATCACGCCGGCGAAGAGCAAGAGACCGAGCACGGGATGCGTGAACGTCTTGTCGAGCCGCTCGGTCAGCGTGTCGGCGCCTGATCCGACCGCTGACGCGCCGCCCACGCTGTCTTCGACGATGTGTTCGGCCCAGGCCGTCAGATCGCGCGCGTCTGACGGCGCGGTCGGAACGGCGTCCGCCGTGCGTCGCGCCCTCTGCTGCAGCACCTTCCCGAGTGAAGCGCGAATCCCGTCGAGCCCGAGGCCTCGTCTCGCCACGACCGCAACAACCGGGCAGCCGAGGTGCGCGCTCAGCTTCGCCGGATCGAGGCTCAGGCCGCGCTGCTGCGCAAGGTCAACCATGTTCAGCGCGATGACGACGGGCAGGCCGTAGGCGAGAAGCTCGCCGGTGAGAATCAGATTGCGCGTGAGGTTGCACGCATCCACGACGACGACCACGGCATCCGGTTGGGCGTAGGGTCCGCTGCCAGCGAGCACGTCGCGCGCGATGCGTGCTTCAGGAAGATCGAGGCTGAGCCGGTAGAGGCCCGGCAAATCGACAATATCGACCGCGACGTCGCCGCCGACCACCGCGCGGCCGACCTTCGCGCTCGTGGTCGTGCCCGGAAAATTCGAGGTCTTGGCGCGCGTTCCACAGAGCCGGTTGAAGAGCGTGGTCTTCCCGGTATTCGGATTGCCGATGAGAGCGACGCGCAGCGTTCGGGTACTTTTCGGAACCGCGACCGGCGCGGGTCGGAGGACCGACTCGCGTTCGACGCCGGCGGTTGGCATTACCCCGCGCCTTGGGGAACGACCAGGATGCTGTCGGCGACCGATCGCGCCAGGCCAATCCGCGTGGCGCGCACTTGCACGATGCAGGGCTCGCCGACCTTGCAGATTCGCAAGACACAGCGATCGGTCAATCCGAGCGCATTCAGGAGCGCGCAATCGTGGGCCGTCAGATGCGCGCCATGCAGCGTAGCCACCTGGCCCGGCTCGAGCGTCGAGAGACGCACGGCCCCGGCTGGAGCTGACGACGACCATGTCGAGAACGATGGATGAGGAACGGCGGCCATTGGGGAGTGCTGGAGATAACTGAGACCGGTCTCGCTAGATGCCGGTCGAGCATACGGCAGGAAATCCGACCGGTCAAGTCGGGATTAGCGGTTGAGGGCCCCGACAAACCCGGCGATAAGGCCTGCGACGTCCTCGGGACGTCGCGCGATCAGCTCCGTGCCGTCCAGCTCCAGTGGGCGTCGGAGATGGCCGAAGCCGTACTCTGCCACACAGACGGCCGCCCCGGCGCTTCTGGCGGTTTCGACGTCCATCATCGAGTCCCCGACCATGAGGCAGGCACCCGGCGTCACGCCGGCCTGACGCATCAGATGGTCGAGGCCGGAAGGGTCCGGCTTGCGAGGAAATCCGGAATCGCCGCCAATCACCCACCGGAAGTAACCGAGACAGGCCAAACCCGTCGAGCAAGGTTCTCGACGGGCCCTCGGGCTTGTTCGTGAGCACAGCCAACGACGCTCGTTCCGCCGCGGCGGCTACAGCGTCGGGCAGCCCTGGGTACGGCCGGGTGTGCCTGAACAGCCGTCCCGCGTAGATCGCCAGGAAACGGTCCAAGGCAACTGATACGTCCGTCGCCACCCCTCGGGCATCGAGCGCGCGCTGAACGAGCTGCTTCGCCCCGTCTCCAACCATCCCGGCGACCTCGACCTCAGCCAGAGGCGGGGCGCCGTAGGTCGCGAGCATCTCGTTGGCGCTCTCGGCAAGGTCGCGTTTCGAGTCGATGAGGGTTCCGTCGAGGTCGAAAGCAATCAGGGCCCGCATCCGAGCAGCCTATCAATTGGCCCGTTCACCCCTGGCCTCCCGGCGCGTAGTAGCCGGCAAGAGGTGCTGTCGATGAGTGGTTCCTGGGTTCGGTCGATCGCGGCGGTTGGCGTGTGGGCATTGGTGGGTGGCGGTCTGGCCGTTCCCGCCTCGGCGCAGGAAACGCGCGCCGTGGTTCCCGAGCTTCGGGCACGCGCGCAGCAGACGCCCACAGAGCTGGACCAGCAGCGGGCCGAGGTCACGCGCGAAGAGCTGCGCGATTTGATGCAGCGCTATCCCCCGGCGCTGGGCCGCGTGCTCAAGCTCGACCCAACCTTGCTGTCGAATTCAGCGTACCTCGCGCCATACCCGGCGCTGACGACCTACCTGCAGCGACATCCCGAGGTGCCTCGCTACCCGGACTATTTCCTCAACTTTGTGGGCGACACCCATTGGTACGAACCTCAGACACCGGAAGTCACGATGCGACGAGATGCCATGAACGCATGGCGAGACATGTTCTTCGGCATCATGGTTTTCGCCGGCCTGCTCACAGCGGTCCTGATTTTCGGGTGGCTCATTCGCTACGTGGTTGGACATCGGCGGTGGCTCCGCAGCGTCAAGATCCAGACCGACGTTCACAGCCGGCTCATGGAACGCTTCTCTTCCAACGACGAGTTGATGAGCTACATCCAGTCGCCGGCCGGCCGCCAGTTCCTCCAGGGCCTGCCCGCCGCGCCTGAACTGTCGAATGCGCCGGCCGTGGCAGCGCCGCTCACTCGCATCCTCTGGTCCGTACAGGCGGGAGTCGTCCTCGTCTGCGCCGGCATCGGCTTGCTCACCATCAAGCGATACATGTTCGATGGGGTGGCCGAGATGCTGCTCGTCTGGGGCGTGCTCGGTCTTTCCGTTGGTGTCGGATTCGTGCTGGCCGCCGGCGCTTCCTATATCCTGTCTCATCGTCTCGGTCTCTTCGACGCTGCCCACGGCGGTGGCGCGAAGGGGGCCTGACGCTGACGCGCCGAAAACCACCGATGAACACCCGAGACCTCCCGATCGCTGACGCCAAGGCGCTCACGCTCCAAGGCGCCGAGACGGATGTGGCGTTCCGGATGGACGAGGATGCGTTCCGCGGTTTCTACGACCGGACCGCGCGTGTGCTCTGGGCGTACCTGCGCCGGCTGACCAACGACAGGACCCTCGCCGACGACCTGCTGCAGGAGAGCTACTACCGGTTCCTGCGAGCCGAGACTCAACTCGAGAGCGAGGCGCATCGACGCCACTACCTGTTCAAGATCGCGACGAATCTCGTGCGCGACGGTGCGCGCCGCACGCAGGCGCGACCGACGTTCGTGCCGCACGACGACGAGATTTCGCACGACCACAATCGCGCGCAGGGTCACGAAGCCGTCACCGCGCGCGTCGCGGTCAACGAGGCCTTGGCGCAGCTCGGCGCCAAAGAGCGCGCGCTTCTCTGGCTCGCCTACGCGCAGGGCGCGTCGCATCAGGAAATCGCCGCCGTGGTTGGCGTCAAGACGGCCAGCGTGAAGTCGTTGCTCTATCGCGCCCGGCGTCGAATGGCGGGCCTGCTTCGTCAGGAGCGACAGTCGTCATGACGATGACGCCGTCCTGCCCGCGCGAAGCCGAAGTCCTCGATCTCGTCTGGACGAATCAATGGCCGGCCCGGGCCGAACGGTCGCTCGTGGACCACGTCACGACGTGTGAGGTCTGCCGCGACCTGGCCACGGTCGCGTCGGCGATTGGCGATCTCAATGACGCGACCGCCGCGGAGTTGAAAGTACCCGGACGCGAGTGTCGTCTGGTATCGCGCCGAAGTGCGCGCCCGGCAGGAACTCACCCGGCGCGCGACCCGGCCGGTCGCTGCAGCCCAGGCCGCGGCGGCTGTCGTCGGGATCGGCGGCGTGCTCACGGCCTGGCGACTCGGTGGCGCCTCGTTCGTCGAGTGGTGGCAGGGTGTATCGGCGCCTCAGCTTCCTCAGCTTGGCGTATGGTCCGACGCTCGCTCCCTGACGAGCGCACCCGTGTGGCCGTGGATCCTGGCAGCCGCGGCGGCGTGGGCCCTGATGGTTCCCGCGGCCCTCTACATCGCACGCATGGCCGACCGGACGACTGAACCGACGCGCGATCGGTAATACACATTCGTCGTTCCGCGTTCCCCGTTCCTCGTTCCCCGTTCCCGTTCGGGTTCCCGGTTCCACGTTCCCCAGTTCCTCGTTCCCGGTTCTTCAGTCCTGGTGTCCCGTTCCCGCAGAACGGGGAACGGGGAACGGGGAACGGGGAACGACGAACAGAGTTAGTCTAGGGATGACCAACCGGCCTTTCCGGGTGTGACACATATGACACGGATGTTTACGGCTGTTCTCGTCCTCCTCGTCGGAGCGTCACTCGTCAGCGAGGCAGGATCCTCCACAAGGCACGACGTTTCGCAGCTCGTCCCGCACGGTGGCGATCTACGCCACGGTGACGGACGGCTCCGGTCGCCTGGTCCCCGACCTCGAGCAAAAACACTTCGAGATATACGACAACGGCAAACTTCAGCCGCTTGACGATCTTCAAGAGCGACGTGCAGCCGATCACGGTCGTGGCCATGCTCGACACGAGCGGCAGCATGACCCTGAATCTGGATCTGTTGAAGGTGGCCGCCGAGCGTTTCGTGCTGCGATTGCTGCCGGAGGATCGCGCTCGGATCGGCAGTTTCTCGGACAAGATTCGGCTCAGTCCTCAGTTCATCAGCGATCGTGACGAGCTCGTCCGCATCGTCCGATCCGATATTCAGTACGGCAATCCGACCTTCCTCTGGGACGCAATCGCCCGCAGTCTTGACGCTCTGGCGAGCGAGACGGGACGGCGCGTCGTCCTGGCCTTCACCGACGGGGATGACACGGGCAGCAGGACGACCAACTTCAGAGACCTGGTGAACCGCGCAGTGAACGAGGATTTCATGGTGTACGCGATCGGCCTTCAGAGTGAAATCCCGGCCGCGCACATCGTGACGAAGCCAGATCGACGGCTGCGCGAACTGTCGGAGCAGACCGGGGGCGGATATTTCGAGCTGACTCGCGCCGCAGATCTCAACTCCACCTTCACTCGCGTGGCTGACGAGCTGCACCGGCAGTACGTCATCGGCTTTGCCCCCGAAAAACTCGACGGCCTTCTGCACAAGCTCGAAGTGCGGGTCAAGGTGCCCGGAATGAACGTGCGTGCCCGCAAGAGCTATCTCGCGACCGATACCACGCCCGGAGCCTCCGCTGCCTGCGCCGGATCGGCGAGGCGGACGCTAGACCGTCCGCACGACGATGGGCGGGACGCTTCCACGAGGTCTCGGCGCGGCTGTCGCGACCCTCATCGCGGCGACGACACTCCTCGCCCGGCCGCAGGATCCACCGCCGCAGCAGCCCCCGGTCTTTCGCGGCACCACCGAGACCGTGGCCGTCTACGCCACCGTGATCGATCGGTACGGCGAGATGATCCGCACTCTCGAGCGCGACGACTTCATCGTCGAGGACGACGGCAAGCGACAGGAGCTCACGGTGTTCGTGAAGGGCTTTCAACCCATCACGGCGATGGTGCTCGTAGACACGAGCGCCAGCATGACGCTGAATCTGGATCTGGCGCGGACCGCGGCCGAGCAGCTCGTCATTCGCATGATGCCCGGCGATCAGGTTCGCGTCGGGAAGCCTGAGCGACCGTCTCGATCTGAGCAAGGGCTTTACCGGCGATCGCGATGAGCTGCTTGCGAGCGCTTCGCGAGGACCTTCACATCGGCAATCCCACCAAGCTGTGGGAGGGTGTCGGCGAGACGATGACGGCGCTCGCGCCGCTCGGTGGACGCCGGATTCTCGTGCTCATGACCGACGGCGTCGACACGATGAGCACCGTCACGGCCGACAACATCATCGAGCGGGCTCGCGAGGACGAGCTCATGATCTACATCGTCCAGTTCCGATCGACGATGCGGGCACAACTGGCCGAGATGCCGCTTTCGCCCTCGGCCGGCGCGTCGATGTCCGACCCGAAGCGATGGACGACGCCGCCCACCCCGACCCTGCGACGCCTGGCGACGCAGACCGGCGGCGGCCACTTCCAGTTGAATCAGTACGACGACGTCAACGCGACGTTCACGCAGGTGATGCAGGAGCTGCACTATCAGTACGTGCTGGGCTTCACGCCCCAGCGGCTCGACGGCAAGGTGCACGACCTTCGGGTCCGGCTGCAGAAGCCGGACCCCGACACCGAGGTTCGAGCACGCCGCAACTACCGTGCGCCGCTGCCGTAGTGCCGGAGCCCTTTTCCACAGCGTAGTGCCGTAGGGACGGAGCCCTTTTCCACAGATCGAGGCCAAAGGGGGACAGAGCGCTACCAGAACTTGGGGACGCTCTGTCCCCCTGTGAGGCAATTCTGTGGAAAAGGGCTCCGTCCCCTATCATTGACAGGTTGATGCCGCACCCTGCGGGTTGCCTCCGCGCCTTGCTCGTCTGCGCCACCGTGATTGCCCTGTCGGCGTGCTCGCTGAAGACGATGGCCGTCAAGACCGTGGCCAACACGCTCAGCGAGTCGGGCGACGTGTTCTCGCGCGACGAGGATCCCGAGCTCGTGCGCGAGGCGATTCCGTTCGCGTTGAAGCTCTACGAGTCGCTGCTCGATTCGGTCCCCAACCACGCGCCATTGCTGGTCGCCACCTGCAGCGGGTTCACGCAGTACGCGTACGCGTTCATCGAGACGGATGCGATCGTGCTCGGCGACGAACACCATGAGGAGTCGCGTTGCCCTTCGCGAGCGTGCGCTGAGGCTCTACCTCCGCGGCAAGGCGTATTGCCTTCGGGCGATGGAGGTCCGCTGGCGCGGCATCGGCGAACGGCTGCTCGCCGATCCTGCGGCGGCGCTGTCGCGGGCCGAGCGTAAGGACGTCGAGATGCTGTACTGGACGGCCGCCTCATGGGGCGCGGCGATCTCGCTGGGACTCGACCAGCCGGAACTGGCCGTGGACTTCCCGGTCGTGCGCGCGCTTGCGGACCGCGCACTGGCCCTCGACGAGACGTGGAGCAAGGGCGCGCTCCACGAGCTGATGATCTCGCTCGACAGTCTGCCCGAGGCGCTCGGCGGCGATCCCAAACGCGCGCGCCAGCATTTCGACCGCGCGGTCGCGCTTCAGAAGGGTCAGGCGCCGGGCCCATACGTCGCGCTCGCGACGGGCGTCTCCGTGCCGGAACGAAATCGCGCCGAATTCGAGTCGTTGCTCAAGCAAGCCATTGCCGTGGATCCGAACGCGGATCCGTCGGTCCGCCTCGCGACGCTCATCACGCAGCGCCGTGCACGCGCGTTGCTGGAGCAAGTCGATACCCGCTTCGTGCAATAGCCTTTGGAGGAATTTCGCATGTCTGCCAGGTCTTTCGTGAAACGCATCGTTCTCGTTGCCGCGTTGGGCGCGCTCGTCGCGCTCCCGCTGGCCGCCCAGGCGCCGGTCACCATCCGGCTCGCCACCGGAGCACCCGTGAACTCGGCGTGGCACAAGGCCCTGCTCGACATGGGGGCCGAGTTGACCGCGAAAACGAGCAGCCGCGTGCGCCTGACGGTCTACGCCGGCGGAACACAGGGCGACGAGATATCGACCATCCGGATGATGCGGCCGGGCGTCGATCAGCTGCAGGCAAACCTGCTCACGCTCGGCGGCTTGAGCCAGATCGATCCGGCCTTCGATGCGTTCGGCATGCCGTTCTTCTTTCAGAGCGATGACGAGACGCTGGCGGTGTTGCAAAAGCTGACGCCGATGCTCGATCAGAAACTCGAAGCGAAGGGTTTTCACCGCGTGGCCTGGGGTAGCGCGGGTTGGGTGCAGCTGTTCTCGAAGAAGCCGCTGCGTACGCTCGCCGAAGTCAAGCAGGCCAAGCTCTTCACGAGCCAGGGCGACGATCGGATGGTGCAATGGTACAAGTCGAACGGGTTCAATCCCGTCGCGCTCTCGGCCAACGACATCCCGGCGCAGCTCAAGCTCTCCACCGGCATGATCGACACGGCCCCGAGCCCGCCATACCCTGCGCTCATGCTGCAGATCTTCCGCGACGCGAAGTTCATGCTCGACGTCCACGTGGCGCCGCTGCTGGGCGCGCTCGTGATCACCAACAACGCGTGGACGAAGATCAGCCCAGCCGACCAGAAGGTCGTGTCCGAGGCCGGCGCGGCGTTCGAGCGTAAAGTGCTCGCCGAGGCGCCCAAACTGGACGCCGACTCCGTGAACACGATGAAGACACGCGGCCTGACCGTGACGACGCTCGATCCGAAGGCCCAGGCAGAGTTCCAAGCCGCGGCCGAGAAACTCGTGGCGACCATGCGCGGCGGCATGGTGCCTGCGGACGTTTACGACACGGTCGTCCGCGAACGCGACGCGTTCCGCAAGACCAAAGGCCGGTAATGCGGGCGCTTGCGCTCCGCACGGAGAACGTTCTCGCCACCACCGCCCTCGCGGGCATCATGCTCCTGCCGCTCGCGGAGATCGCCACGCGGCGATTCTTCGAGACCGGTATCCCTGGCTCCGCGCCCTTCGCGCAGAACCTGACGCTCTGGGTCGGCATGCTCGGCGCGGCCATCGCGGCGCGCGACGGCAAGCTGCTCGTGCTCGCGACGGGCGAATTCCTGCCGAAGAACCTGGCGGCGTTCGGCCACGTCATCGGAGCTTTCGTCGGTGCCGCCATCGCCACCATCTTCGCCGTGGGCGGTTGGGCACTCGTCCACACGGAGCGCGAAGTCGGCGACCTGGTCGCGCTCAACGTGCCCGTGTGGATGTCGGTGACGGTGTTCCCCGTGGCCTTTGCGCTCATCGCCGTTCGGCTCGTCTGGCGCGCGTCGCCACACTGGACAGGCCGCGCGATCGCCGCACTCGGGATCGCCGCCGGCTATTGGCTCACCGCGCGCCAGGAAATTCTCGAGGGCGCGGCGTTGTGGCCATGGCTCACGGCGCTCGTCGTCGCCGGCGTGCTCGGCGCGCCGATTTTCGCGCTGCTCGGCGGTATCGCGATGTTCGGGTTCTTCATCGATGGCAGCCGCCCGGTCGTGCCGCTGATCAAGGCCTACGCAGAATTGACGTCGCCGTCGGCCAACATCGCGGCGATACCGCTGTTCACGCTGACGGGGTTCCTGCTCGCGGAGGGCAAGTCGTCAGAACGGCTCCTTCGTGCGCTGCGAGGCCTGTTCGGGTGGGCGCCGGGCGGAACGGCGGTTGCCGCGGCCACGCTGTGCGCGTTCTTCACGTTGTTCACTGGCGGTTCGGGAGTCACGATCCTCGCGCTTGGCGGCCTGTTGCTTCCGGCGTTGCTGAAGGAGGGTTACCCGGAACGGTTTTCGATCGGCCTGCTCACCGCCTCGGGTTCCCTTGGCCTGCTTTTCCCGCTGTCGGTGCCGCTGATCCTCTACGGGATCGTGGCGCAGAACGTCGCCATCGAAGACCTGTTCATCGGCGGCCTTCTCCCGGGCCTGCTGATGCTTGGTCTCGTCGCCGCGCTCGGTGTCCGGCAGGCGCTACGATCTGGCGCCCGGCGCCTGCCGTTCAGCACGACCCAGATGTGGGCGGGGTTGTGGGAAGCGAAATGGGAGTTGTTGCTTCCTGTCGTCGTCCTCACCGCGCTGCTCGGCGGTTACGCAACGATGTCGGAATCGGCGGCGATCGCAGCGCTGTGGGCCCTGATCGTGCAGCGCTTCATTCACCGCGATCTGCCACGCATGCGGGACGTGCTTCGCGTCGCGGCGGACTCGGCCGGCCTCGTCGGCGGCGTGCTGCTCATCCTCGCGGTCGCGGTGGGGCTGACCAACTACCTCGTCAACGCGCAGGTGCCGACCAACTTGCTCGACTGGACGCAGTCGCACATCCAGTCGCGCGCGCTGTTCCTCCTTGCGCTGAACGTCTTTCTCCTGCTCGTCGGCACGGTGATGGATATCTTCTCGGCAATCGTCGTGATCGTGCCGCTGATCATTCCGCTCGCCGAGGTCTACGACATCAACCTCGTGCACCTGGGCGTCATCTTCATCGCCAATCTCGAGCTCGGCTACCTGCATCCGCCGCTCGGCCTCAATCTGCTCCTGGCATCTGTCAGGTTCCAGAAACCCGTCCTCGAGGTCATGTGGGCGACGCTCCCGATGCTCGGCATCCTCGCTCTTGGCGTGCTGCTGATCACCTACGTGCCGTGGCTAACGCTCGGGATTCTGCACTGGATGGGCAAGGTCCAATAGCCAATAGCCATTTGCTATTTGTTATTGGTTGTTTGTTATTGCATTGAGTCATTGGTTATTGGGCTATTGGGGGATTGTGCCGATATGTCGAAGCGAGCGGCGAGCCCCCCAATAACCAAATAGCCCAATAGCTCAATGCAATAGCAAATAACCGATAATCAATAACCAATGAATCGAGGCCCCATGCACAAGCTCCTCGTCGTCCTCGTTGCTTCAACGTTCGTCGTGGCGTGCGGCAACTCCCAGCAGCAGCAAGCCGAGGAGGCCGCGAAGAAGATGGAACAGGGCGCGCAGCAAATGCAGAAGGCTGCCGAGCAGATGGCCAAGGATGCGCAAGGCTCCTCCGCCGACATGGCGGCGGGTCTCCAGAAGATGGCGCAGGGCTTTCAGCAGATGGCCCAGGGCGCGGCCAAGCCGGTGGACTTCGAGCTGCTGAAGGGCGCGATGCCTGAAGTCGGCGGGTGGACCCGCACCAACCCGCGCGGCGAACAGGTCAACATGCCTGTCGCGATCTCACGCGCCGAGGCGCGATACACCAAGGACAACAGCCGCGTGGAGCTCGAGATCGTGGACACCGCGCTCAGCCAGTTGCTGCTCGCGCCTGTCTCGATGTTCCTCGGCTCCGGGTACTCCGAGCGGTCCGATGACGGCTTCAAGCGATCGGCGAAGATCGGCGGCCAGCCGGGCTTCGAGGAGTGGAACAGCGAGGACAAGCGCGGCGAGGTGACCGCCGTCGTCGGGAACCGCTTCATCGTGAAGGGCACAGGTCATCAGGTCGAGAATCTCGAGACCGTGCGCGGCGTCGTCGAGGCCGTGGATCTCGGGAAGCTGGCCGCGCTCAAGTAGGACCAGTTCGAGTGAAGAGCGATGGTGGGAGTGCTGTCAGCGTGGCTCGTCGGGCTGACCGCTCTCGCCGCCGCTCCGGCACAGCCCGCTGATCTCGAAACACGCATCGCCGCGATTTATCAGGCCGCCTATAACCTGGATCAGGAGGTGGCGCTCGCCGAGGCACGCGCGGCGGTCGCCGCCGCGCCCGACGAGTCGAGCGCTCATCGCGCACTGGCGGCGATGCTCTGGCTCGGACGTCATCTTCAGGCGAGGCACCGTGACCGTCGATCACTACATCGGTGGCCTCGGCGGCTCGCCGCGCACGTTTCCGAAGCCGTCACCGGCCGTCGACGGTGAGTTCAAGCAAACCGTCCAGCGCGCTATCGATCTCGCGTCAAAGCGCGTCGAGGCCAATCCGAACGACGTCCAGGCGCGATTCGATCTGGGATCGGCGTACGGCCTCCAGGCCTCGTACATGGCGTCAGTTGAAGGCAGCATGACATCAGCGTTCATGTCGGCGCGGAACGCCTACAACGCGCAGGAAGAAGTGCTGAACCGCGATCCCAAACGGACGGCCGCCGGTGTCGTGGTGGGGACGTACCGCTACCTGGTCTCGGGCCTGGCGTTGCCGTCGCGCATGTTTGCTTATATCGCCGGCTTCGGTGGCGGCAAGGAAGAAGGCATCCGGCTGCTCGAGACAGCCGCGCGGGACCAGGGAACGCTCGTCGAGGCAAGGACCGCGCTCGTGCTCATCTACAGCCGCGAGGGGCGCCATGCCGACGCGTACCGTTTGCTCGGTGAGCTCGTCGCCGCGTACCCACGAAACCGGCTGTTCGTCCTGGAGCAGGGATCGGCCGCCATTCGGGCGGGTAAGCACGCGGAAGCCGATGCCATCCTGAGCGCGGGCCTCCAGGCGCTCGACCGCGACACACGGCCGAGAATGCCGGGCGAGCGGGCGCTTTGGCTGTACAAACGCGGCTTGGCCCGATTCGGCCGGGATCGGCGGCTGGAGGCCACGGCTGACTTTCAGGACGCCTTGAGAAACACGCCCGCTGACTGGGTGAGAGGCCGGGCCCTCCTGACCATGGGCAAGATCGCGGATCTCAACGGCCAGCGCGCCGATGCGGTCGCCAACTACCGGACCGCCCGTGAAGTGGGCACGCTGGCCAAGGACACGGCAGGGGCCGCGGAGGCCACGAGATTGCTAAGTCGGCCATTTTCCCGCCCAAAAAATTGAAATAGAATCTGTTCCACCCCGTAAGGCGATTCCTGTCTGGAGCCGATAGACAAAACAAAGCGGGTCCTGTCTATCTGGTTGATTGCGGTTTCAGTTCTGGAATCTGAAAGAGGTTAGATCTCCGTGAAACACCCCCACCTTCGACTGCCATCCGTTGCCCCGGCGCTTGTCGTCCTCTCCACGCTTGCGGTTGCCGGGTGTTCGTCTGACAAACATACGCTGCTCGCGCCAAGCGACGCGCTGATTACCATGACGCCGTCGGCGCCGCTGGTCACCATCAACGGCAGCGTGGAAGTGACCATCCAGGCCGCCAAGAGCGACGGCGGAGTGGTTGCGGACGGTACCGAGATCTTTCTCAGTGCCAGCTCGGGGCGAGTTCGCGACCCAGAAGGTCAGAATCCAGAGCGGCAAGGCCACGACGGTCTACCACGCGGGCGCTGACCCCGGGCTGGTCGAGCTCTTCGCGGAGTCGGACGCGGCGAAGGGCCAGTACATTCTCCCGACGGCTTCGGGAAACGTCTCGCGCATCAATCTCACCGCGGCGCAGGGGGCCGTTCCGTACGGCGGCGGTGAGGTCGAACTGAAAGCCACAGTGTTCGGGGAAGGCAATCAGCGCGTCGTGGGCGCACCTGTCCTCTTTCAAACAAGCACTGGATCATTCACGCCACTTGCGCCGGTCCTCACGAACGACAATGGTGAAGCGAGAGTACGGTTGTCCACGAGCGAAGCGGCCACCGCGCGCGCGGTCGTGGACACCCAGCAGTCCGCCCCCGTGAACATTGGCGTCGAGGCTCCGATTTCGCTCAAGGTCGTCGCCAATCCCTCGCCGTCGAGTGTTGGCCAGCCCGTCAAAGTGACCGTCACGCCGTCCGACTCCAAGCGAGCCGGCGAGGTGACTCTGATTTACGGTGACGGCCAGGTGCAGCCGCTCGGCCAAGGTTCCGGCGCGCGCTCGACCTCCTACACCTACTCCGTAGCCGGCGGGTACAACCTCACGGCCGTGTTCAAGACCGCCGTTGGAACGGAGGTCCGGGAGACCATCCGACACAACGTCGCAGGCTTCACGCCGACTCCGAATCCTGGCGGCAACCCTGGCGGCGGTGGTGGTGGCAGCGTTGTCGAGCAGCCGGGTCTCCCATTCAGTCTCGGCGACGTCGAGTGGCTGCACACCGACGTGAGCGGATGGAGGGTCACGTCTCAGATCACCGACATCACCATCGATAGCGACACGATCTGCATCTACCACACCAAGGCGGGACGCTGGCCCGAAGAAGGTGGTGGAGAAGGCAACCCGTGGGTGTTTGGCAACGTCGGCGGCAAGTGGTACGCGGCGACCTACGAGTATTTGCGCCCCGGCCAGACCTGCAAGCACATCGAGCGCAAGGGCGAGTGGGGCATCGGTGCGCACACGAAGAGAGAGCCGCTCGAAAGCTGGGCGCCCAAGAAGGGCGAGCGGGTCGGATTCATGGTCTCGGCGTTCGCGCGCGACAGCACCCGCACCGTGCCGGAACGCAGCAACATCGTCATGGTCACTTGGCCGTACTAGCGGGCGACGCGCACATCGGACGCGGGATATCGAGCCTCACTTTCTGATTGGCCTCTAAGTCCCGCGTCGTTTTTCTCCTCAAGAGCACGGTCAGCATCGGATTGCTGGCCGTGCTCTTCGCCCAGACGGACTCGTCCAGTCTGTACGACGCCATGCGTCGCGCTTCGCTGCCCTGGCTTGCCGCTGCGCTGGCGCTCTACCTCGTGATGATTCTGGCGAGTGCGTGGCGGTGGAACCTTCTGCTGATGGCTCAGCGCATCTCGGTGTCGGGCTGGACGCTCGTGAGCTCGTTCCTCGTCGCGACCTTCTTCAACAGTTTTCTTCCCAGCAACATCGGCGGTGACGTGATTCGAATCCGCGACACGACGCAGCCGGCCGGATCCATCGGCCGCGCGACCGCGATCGTCGTCATCGACCGCGCGATGGGTTTGCTCGGGTTGCTGCTCGTCGCCGCGGTCAGCGGATCGATGGCCGTGATTGGGATGGCGGGCCCGGCTCTGCCAGTCAATCTGCCCTGGCTCTGGCTCGCCTTCGTCACGGCGACCGGCGCCTTTCTGATTCTCCTGCTCGCGCCTCAGACGATCCTGACGGTGCTCGGCTATTTCCGATTCCTCAACCGCGACGCCATCGTCACGCGCGTACGCAAGCTCGTGGACATGATGCGGGCCTTCCGGGCCCAGCCATTCGCGCTGGTTTCGTGCTTCGCCGGCGCACTCGTGGCGCAGGCGGTGCTCGTCGCGTTCTACGTCGCGATCGCGCGTAGTCTGGACATTCCAATTTCGCCTCTGCACCTCGCGGTGGTGGTGCCCATGTCATTGGTGGTGCAGCTGCTGCCAGTGTCGGTCAACGGATTCGGTGTTCGGGAAGCGACGTTCACCTACTACTTCGCCGCCCTGCATTTGCCGATAGAGTCGGCACTCGTACTGTCGGTCGTCGGCGCGGGCCTGGTCCTGCTGTTTTCGCTGTCCGGGGGCGTGCTGTATGTGGCACGGCGTTAGAACATCGACAGCCTTTGCGATCGAGGGCCACCCCTCGATCGGCATCGACATCAACTCAAGACAAGTCTGAGCAACTGGCATTGTTATTGGATAATTTCGCCGGAATGCACCGACCGGCCTCCCTCGAGTCGGGTAGCGGCCTCGACTGGTTCAGCACAGCGCGGCTGGTTGACCCGCTCGAAAGTGCTCGGCGTCGCCCTGCTGGCGGCCGGCGTGCTCAACTCGGCCTTCCTCGTCACCGCTCCTGGCACTTTCGACGTGACCGACCCCAGACGCGGATTCCTCGTCTGGATGGACGACGTCGTGATTCTGGGGCCGGTGGAGGGGTACCGATACAACCCATACGACTACCCTCCGGGAACGAAGACGCTGCTCGGGCTCGCGGGCAAAGCAGGTGACGCCGTTGGCCTCAGCCGGCCGAACAGCCTGAAACTTCTGCTCCTTGGTTTTCAGGCCATGACGGCGCTCGTCGCGTTCCTCCTGACCGGGGACATCCTGCTCACTGGCGCCCTCTGGCTCTGCACGACCACCAGCGCAATCGGCCAAGGCTACCTCGATATTCTCTATGCGCCATTCCTGGTCGCGTCACTCATCGGGCTGCTGCGAAACCGGCCCGTGCAGGCGTGGGGACTGTTGCTCGCGTGCTGTGCCATCAAGCCGCAGCCGCTGGTTCTGTTGCCGTTCTATGCGGTCCACCTGACCGGACTCGGAGGATTGAGGGACGTCTGGCGCGTCGCCCGCGAGTCGCGGATCTGGGGAGGCGCAATCTGGACGGCGATCGCTGTCCTGTTGCTCGTGGTGACGTTCGGCCGCACGCACGAGACGAGGCAATGGTCGGTCGTGCAGGCCGTGCAGAAAGCCACGGCTCACAAGGAAATCAGTGGAAATGCGATGAACGCGGGGTGGATCGGGTCGTACATCTACCAGGTCGCCAAACATCATCAGCTCGGGCCCGCGCTCGAGCGGGACTCCACCTGGCGCAATCCGATGAAGGTCGTCGCAGCGGCGATTGTCGCGTGGATCCTCTGGCTCCAGATCGGTCTTCCGAAGACGCCGCATACTGCGTTGCTTGCGCTGCTCGGCGGCTATCTCGCGTATTTCACATTCAACGCTGGAGTACACGAGAACCATCTGTTCATCGCGATGATCATCGCGTTGTTCCTGATCGCCCTTCCAGATGACCTTCGGCGTGGTTGGAACCGAACGCAAGAGATCACACTGGCGATCGGCGTCGTCGTCTTCGCGCACCTGAACCCACTGCTCTTCTTCGGCTGGCGCGGCGGCGATCGCGAACCCACGCTGATTGGCGGCCCAACCGGACTCGACATCTCGGTACCGCTCGCGACCCTCAGCATCGTGCTCTTCGTGGCGACCGTGCGCTGCCTGCGCGCGTCGGGAAGACGGGCTATCATCGTCGCGCAAGAGAGCGCCTGACGCTGAAGAGCCTGTGACAGAACCCGGAGCCACGCGTTCCAAGCGCGTTGTCATCGTCGGCGGCGGCCTCGCTGGGCTGGCCGCGGCTTACGACCTCAGTCGAACCGGCTTTCACGTCGTCGTGCTCGAGGCGGCCCCGGATTTCGGAGGGCTGGCCAGCTCGTTCCGCCTCGAAGGCCACCCGGTCGAACGCTTCTATCACTTCATCTGCGGTTCGGATCGATCGCTGGTCCAGCTCGTGTCTGAAGTCGGTCTCGAGAACAAGCTGCATTGGCGCCACACGACCACGGGGTTCTACCACCATGGTCATCACTATCCGTTCGGCACGCCGGCGAGCCTGCTCAAGCTGACGCCCGTTCCGCTGACGCAGCGCATCAGGTTCGGCCTCCATGTGCTGCAGTCGCGATATCGCAAAGAGTGGCGGTCGCTCGACGGCGTCTCCGCGAAGGCCTGGCTGATTGATTCGATCGGCCGCGACGCGTACGAAGTCATCTGGGATCCGCTCCTTCGCGTCAAGTTCGGCCCGCACCACGAGACGATCTCGGCGGCGTGGCTCTGGCATCGCATCTGGCGCGTGGCGAACTCGAGGCCGTCGCTGTTTGCTCCCGACGAGTTCGGCTACCTCGAGTACGGATCGGCGACGCTCGTCGACCACCTGGTCCAATGGCTGCGTGAGCAACCCAACGTCGAGTTGCGATCGTCCACACCCGTTGCACCGCTCGCCGTCACAGATGGCCGGATTACGGAAGTCCGTACGGCGACCGACACGATTCCGTGCGATGCGGTGATCTCCACCGTCGCGCTGCCTGCGCTCGGCCGGCTCGTCCCGAATCAGACAGACCGCTATTTCGCGAACGTCCGCAGTATCGAATACATCGGCATCGTCTGCATGCTGCTCAGCCTGAAGCGATCCTTCTCGACCAACTTCTGGACGAACACGAACGATCCGCGCATCAGCTTCAACGGCATCATCGAACAGACCAACCTCAACGAGAACCTGCAGGCAGCCGGACTCAACGTCCTCTACATCCCGTTCTACCTGCCGACGTCAGAGCCTCGATACACGGCAAGCGACGACGCGTTGCTGGCCGAGTACACCGGCATGCTCAAGCTCATCAACCCGGCGTTCGACGCATCGTGGGTCAAGGAGGCGCATGTGTTCCGGACGCCGTATGCGCAGCCGGTGTTCGCCACGGGTTTTGCCGACCGGATGCCGGACCACCGCTCGTCGATCCGGGGCCTCTACGTCACCGACTCAACGCAGTTCTACCCCGAGGACCGGACGATCAGCGCCGCGATCACCCAGGGCCGGAAGGTCGCCGCGATGATCGCGGAGGATTCGGGCCATCCGACACCAAGCTGAAAGCGGGCCTGGGACCAATTTCCGGCTCCGCGTCGTATAACTCTATGGGGATGGCCTCACGCAGGACGTGGGTGTGGGTCGTGGTCGGCACGGGCGGCGTCTGCCTGGTCGGCCTGATTGCCGTGGCTGGCGCCGGCGTCTATTTCGTCAGCCGCCACATCAGCACGGAGCGATCCACCAGCGCCGACGCCATTCGCGCGTTCGACGGCGTCAAAGCCACGTTCCCGGACCAACGGCCGCTGTACGAGCTCGACAACGAAGAGCGTCCGACGATGCCGCGTCCGTTCAGCGAGTTTCCGACATCGGCGAAACGGCCCGAGCATCTGCAAATGCTCGCGTGGGATCCCGATGAGGAACGGCTCGTCAAGATTTCCCTGCCGTTCTGGATCCTCCGGATGCACAAAGCGAAGCTGGATGTTGGCGCCGGCGAAGGCTTCGATCTCGAGCATCTCAATCTCGACGGCGACGAGTTGGCGCGCATCGGCCCGGCGCTTGTCTTCGACTATCGCGACCGGGACGGCGCCCGTGTCCTCCTCTGGACGCAGTAGTCAAACACACGGAAATCTTCGTCCAATTCATCTTGCGATCGACCTGGCAGACCTCTTGCACAAACGGGGTCGCAGGAGGTTGTCATGTCTCGTCTCCTTTCATTCGCCGCAGTTGGTGCACTCACCATCGCGGCCCCGTCTGCAGCTCTGGCACAAGCTGGCTGGAACACGCCTGGCTACAACGAGGGATATCAACGCGGCCAGTCGGCCGGCGCAGAGGACTCGCGCCGCGGCGACGCGTTCGAATTCACCGATGAGGGCGACTACCGGCGTGGCGACCAGGGTTATCGCTCGCAGTACGGGAATCGCGATCGCTATCGCGACTCGTTCCGTTACGGCTATCAGGAAGGCTACCGCCTCGGGTACGGCAACTATGGCGGCCGCTACGGGGGTGCAGGACGCGGAGGTCAACCGCCGTGGTCCAACGGTCGCGATGACCGTTACGACCCGTATCGGAACAACGGCTACAACCCGGCCTATCAGGCCGGTCTGAATGACGGCTACGAAGCGGGACTCGATGATGGCCGCGACAACCGGCGGTTCGATCCGGTGTCCGAGCGTCGCTTCCGTAGTGCCGACCGCGGCTACGAGCGCGAGTACGGATCGCGGGAGATCTACAAGGCGAACTACCGCGAATCCTTCAAGCTCGGCTACCAACGTGGCTACAACGACGGCCGCCGGTACGACCGCCGCTCCGGCTCGGGCGGGTTGTTCGGAGGGTTCGGGTTCTAGAGACCGAAGAACCGGCGCATTCGCGCCGCCAGCGTCACGCGGGCCTCGGCCGGATTCGCGGTCGTGGCCCCGCGTGACTGGTCGAGCTCACGCCTCCGCGCGGCCGCGGCGCCCGCCACCTGGTCAATCACATCAGGATGCTCGGTGATGTAGCTCTTGAAGACGTCACCGGCGATCTCGAGCACGCGACAGTCGCCGCGCGCCGAGACTGTCGCCGAACGTGGCTCTCCCGTGAGAAGCGACATCTCGCCGAAGAAGCCGCCCGTTTCAATCCGCGCAACTTCTTTGCCCGACCCGATCGTCACCGCGACGCGACCCTGACAGACGACGAACATCGACGCGCCCTCGGCGCCCTCGCGCACGATGAGCTCGCCGTCGCCGTAGAGGCGTTCGGCGGCGCCAGCGGCGAGCGCGCGCCGCCCTTCGTCGTTCAGATCGGCAAAGACCGGCACGCGACCGATGATGTCGGCGAACCTCGCGATTCGGTCGGCAAGCGGGTTCGGGCTCAGGATCCTGCCGTCGAGTACTCGACCTGGATCGGGAAGGGAATATCGATGCCGCAGCCGGCCGAGCTCGTAGTAGATCGCGCGTCGCACCTCGTCGCGGATGGTTTCGTCGCTCCGAGAATTCGGAAATCCAGAACCTGACGCGGAAAAAGAGCGAAGAACCGCCGAAATCCCAAAGCAAAGCATGCGGCGCGGGCTGGCGCAGGACGCGCGGGACGTTCTGGAGCGCACGCAGCAGTGCGTCACGGGACTCGTTCGGCGGCGTCTGATAGCCCACGCCGACCTCGACATACGAGCGCGTCGGCGCACATCGGCTCGGAGTAGTTGTTGATCGCCTCGCGGGCCACGAGGCTGTTCGGCAGGATGACCATGTTGCCGGACTTTGGTCAGGATCTTCGTCGCCCGCCACGTGATCTCGCGCACGGACCCTTCGTAGTTGCCGACCGTGATCCAGTGCCCGACCCGGAACGGTTTCTCGATCTGGATGGCGAGCCCGGCGAACGCGTTACCCAGCGTCTCCTGCAAGGCGAAGCCCATGACCGCGGCCACGATGGCGGACGTGGTCAGGAACTCCGTGTTCGGGAACGTGATGACGGCGGACACCGCGACAAGGAGCGCGATGATCGCGTCCTGCACGATGGCGGGCGCCCGCTCCGGCTTGTCGACGCCCGACCACGGGTTGAACGCAAGCGCCACGAGCGCCTGCGTCGCGGCGAGCACGAGCAGCAGCGCCTCGACCTTCCAGCCGTATTCCTGGACGGCGGCGACGCCGGGCAACCACACGAGCGCGGCGTGCGCCGCGGACGCGCTGAGCAGGACCGCAATCGTGAAGAGGAAGCGCCGCCGAATAGCCGGATTGCGGACGGCCAGCATCAGGACCATGACGGTCCCGAAGAGCGCGAGCGTGAAGGTCAGGTGCGCGCTGGGGTGGGGCACCACGGCGCTAGCTGGCGATTCCCTTTCGGAACTCCGCGATCTCGGCCGCCGTGACGCTGACGGCAACGAGCGTCTTGACGGGACCGCCCTTCGCATCGCGATCGGGATTGACTCCCCGTGAACCAGCCGACGACACGGTCTGGTCGCTGGACTTCTCGCGGCCGAGACCCATCCGCCCGGCGAGTCCAAGTGCGCCCGAGCTGCTGGAACCGCCGACCGCGGCCGCCTCGCCAGTGCCGGTTATCGGCGTGGGCGTGTAGCTGATCGACTGGGCGTAGCGGGCATTCACGGTTGCTGTTGCCGCGAGCGGGCCGGTGGACACCACCTTCGCCAGCGCATCGATGCGCGCCTTGGTTTCGGGATGTGACGCGAAGATACCGCTCCGATCCTTGAGTGCCTTGTTCCGGTCCGCGAGCCGCGTCAGAAAGGCGGTCAAACCCGCGGGCGAGTAACCCGCGCCGTTCGCGAGGGTGACACCGATCTTGTCGGCTTCCATCTCGTCGCCGCGATCGAAGTTGTTCTCGAGAAGAATTTCGTAGCCCTGGTTGGCCGCCTGGGTCACGACTTCCTTGCGCGACGCCTGTGGCGCCGAGACTGATGGCCTTGGACTTCTGGATCGCCTTCAGCGTGTGCTTCTGTGTGACGTGCACGATCTCGTGCGCGAGCACGTCGGCCAGCTCCGCCTCGTTCTTGATGAGGGCCAGCGCGCCGCGCGTGATGTGCACGAAGCCGCCAGGGGCCGCGAACGCGTTGACGCCGTCTGTGTCCAGCACGACGAAGGTCCATTTGAGCTTCGGGCGGCTGCTGGCCGACGCCGAGCACCGATCCGACGAGCGTCACGTACTTGTGGACCGCGGGGTCCTGCACGACGCCGTACTTGTCGCGAATCTTCGCGCTGATCTCGCTGCCGACCTGCTGTTCTTCCGCGTCGGAGAAGGTCAGATCCTGACTGACTTCGGCGGCCTTGTTGATGACCTTGCCGAGGTTACCGAACTGCGCGCCCGCCGGCGCCGCGACCAGCACATGCCACGCTCAGTACCGCCAGGATGGTTCTGATCTTCATGACTGATTTCCCTTCACGCCGAGCACTTCGTAGATCTGAACGGCCTGCGCTCTTCCCTTGACCTTGACCTCACCGAGGGGGCGCGTCTCGACCGGAACAGTCAGCAGCGATCGCGTGGCCTCACTGATGATGATGCGCGTGCCGTATTCCTTGTTCAAGGACTCCAGCCGCGATCCGAGATTCACAGCGTCTCCGATGACGGTGTAGCTCATGATCGCTTCCGACCCGATGTTACCGGCGATCATCTCGCCCGAGTTGATGCCGATGCCGATGTTCAACTCAGGCCGTCCGTCGCGCCGCCAGGTCTCGTTCAGCCGGTCCAGAGTGCCTGATCATGTCGAGGGCCGCGGTGACCGCGTGGTCGGCATGCCGGTCATCGGGAAGGGGCGCGCCAAACAGCCCCATCACCATGTCCCCGACGAACTTATCGAGCGTTCCCCGGTGCCGGAACAGGACCTCGACCATGGCTCCAAAATACTCATTTAGCTGGCCGACGACGGCCTCCGGCGTGGCCTTTTCCGAGGCGGCCGTGAAGCCACGAATGTCCGAAAACAGGACCGTCATGTGACGCTTCTGTCCGCCCAGTCGGACGAGCGCGGGGTCCGCCATCAACTGGTCGATGACATCGTTCGACACATACCGCCCGAACAGTCGCCTGACATGACGCTTCTCGCGGTCCTCGACGAAATACCGCCACGCGATGCCGCCAAAGAGCGCGACCGCCGCCGCGGTCGCCGGTGTCACGGCGCCAATCCAGAGACCATCGCCGACTGCGGAAGTGAGCCACATCAGCAGGCCGCCGACAACGAGCGCCACGACGATCGCGGATAGCGCGACGGGCAGAAGTGTTGCCGCAAGGCCGCTCGCGATGCCCGCGGCGGCCGCATAGGCGTAGTCGACGGACGGGCGCACGCGCCGCATGAATTGGGCTGAGAGGATGTTGTCCGCAATCGTGCCGTGAAGCTCGACGCCGGCGATGCCTCCGTCGAATGGGCTCGTGTACCGATCGTACGTGCCGGCGGCCGTCGTCCCGACGAACACGAGCTTGTCGGCGAACGCCGACATCGGCACGACGGGCGGCCGTCCGCTAATCGCGTTGTCTTCCGACAGCACGACGTCGTAGAACGAGTAGGTCGGGAAGATCGATCGCACCCCGTCGCCGCCGGACGTCGGCTTCGTGAACCTGAACAACACCTGGCGCGACGGTTGCGCGGCGGCGCCACTGCCGACGCGTTCGTCGAGCGTCGGAACGCGGACGTCGCCAATCCGCAGCGTCTCGCCCTCTTGCCGCACGTTCTCGCTGGCCGCACCGGCGAACATGAGCGCGGCCGCGACGCCAAGCGACGGAACAAAGGCGCCACGGTGCTCGATGAACGGCAGCGCGCGACGGGCCGTGTCCGAGCCGGCGTCGCGCGCGAGATAGTTGTGTCCGACGCCGGCGGCCGCTCCGGCGAGCTCGTCGAAGGGCAGGTCCAGCTCGGGTCTCGACTGGAAGCCTTCGCCTGGTCGGTAGGCCGGGCCCGGCAGCGCAGACGGGCTGTCGGCCGTTCCAACCGTATTCCCGCTCGCGAGGCCCTCGAACGTCACGTCGCCGAGAAGAACGACGTTGCCCGCACGGCGCACCGACTCGACGAACAGCCGGTCGGAGTCGCTGCCGCTGATGGATTGGCCGTTGACGATCGACTCACGCGCGCCTTCACGCTCGCCGAACAGCACGTCGTAGGCGATGACCTTGGCGCCCGATCGCTTGAGATAGTCGATCGCGCTCGCGTGTACCAGCCGTGGCCACGGCCACCGTCCCACAACGGGCTCCAGGCCGCGGATGGAGGACTCGTTGATCTCGACGATGACGATGGGAGAGGAGGAACTGACCGGCGAGGCGGTCGCACGAACGCGCAGGTCGTAGCTGCCGTTCTCGACGCGACGCCCGAAGGCTGTGGCGCCGACGAACGCGGCGACGGCCGTCGCCGCGATGCCCAGGGCAATACCGACCACGACCGGGCGCCAGCTGGGCCTGGTCATCGAGACAGGAAGATTGGCGAAGGTTGGTACCGGTACGGGGATTCGAACCCCGGTCCCGTGGCTGAGAACCACGTGTCCTGACCCCTAGACGATACCGGCACACGCGGCAGGAACTTTGAAACGTAGCATCGCGGCCGGAGAAGGGTCAAGTGACGTATGGCCGTCGCGACAGGTAATAATTGATTGTTCTCGCTCGCGCCGCGGCGCTCCGGCCCGCTCATGGTCACATCACGCCTCCGTTCGTTGTTCCTATTGTCGGCTGTTGTTGCGTTCGGATGCGGATCGCCGCCGGCCGAACAGCCGGCACCAGCGCCGACAGGAAAGTCCGTCGATCCCTCAACCGCCCACGCAGTCAGCGGCCGGGTCGTCTTCAAGGGCAAGGCGCCCGCGCGCGAAGTCATCAAGATGTCGAGCGACCCGTCGTGCGCCACTGGCTCCGGCCAGAAACCGCTCAGCGACGCAGTGCTCGTCGCGGCTGATGGCGCGCTGCAGAACGCGTTCGTCTACATCAAGGATGGCCTGGATCCAGCCTACACGTTCGCGGCACCGTCGGCGCCCGTCGTGCTGGACCAGAAGGGCTGCTTCTTCGTGCCGCGCGTGATGGGCCTGCGCGTCGGACAGCCGCTCGAAATGGCGAACACGGATCCGACGTTCCACAACATACACGCGCTGCCGAAGCAGAATCGGGAGTTCAACCACGGCCTTGCTCCCGGCATCCCCCCGATGCGTCACACGTTCACGACGCCGGAAGTCATGGTGCGCTTCAAGTGCGACGTGCACGGATGGATGGCGGCGCACATCGGAGTAATGGCCCATCCCTTCTTCGCGGTGACCGCTGCTGACGGCACGTTTTCATTCTCTGGTGTCCCGCCCGGCACCTACACGGTCGAAGCATGGCACGAGGTTTTTGGCACCCAAACCGCCCGGGTGACCGTCGGCGCCGGCGAATCCTCTCCGCTGTCGTTCTCCTTCGGCGGCAATTAGGCAGCCGGTGATCTGGCTTCATCGCTACGCACGTCTGCTCGTCGCGGCGACGCTCCTTCTCGTCGCGGCCGGCGGTATGGTCACGAGCACGAACTCCGGGCTCTCGGTGCCCGACTGGCCGACCACGTACGGCTACCACATGTTCTCGTTCCCGCTCAGCGGCATGGTGGGCGGCATCTTCTACGAGCACGGCCACCGTCTGATCGCATCGATCGTGGGCATGCTCACGATCGGTCTCGTGATCTTTCTGTGGCGCGCGGAACCTCGCGCGTGGGTGCGCCGCCTCGGGTGGCTCGCGCTGGCCGCCGTCATCGTTCAGGGCACGCTCGGCGGACTGACCGTTCTGTTCTTTCTTCCGGACGCCATCTCCATCACCCACGCCGGCCTCGCTCAGATTTTTTTCTGTCTGACGATCAGCGTGGCGCTCGTAACGTCGACCGGCTGGCGCCGGCCGGCGGCGCCGCCCGTGGACGATGAACGACTCGGCCGCCGGACGGTGGCCCTGACGGTGGCGGTCTACTGTCAGATCCTGCTTGGCGCGACGATGCGGCACACGGGTGCTGGCCTCGCGATCCCGGACTTTCCTCTGTCGTACGGGCGCCTCATCCCGCCCTTCTGGAACCCGGCGATCGCGATCCACTTCGCTCATCGCCTCGGCGCCCTCGTCGTCGCCACGCTGGTGCTTGCGGTCGTTTGGCGCATTCTGACGCAGCACCGGTCGCGTCCCGAGCTGGCGCGGCCCGCGTGGTTTCTGCTTGCAGCCGTCGCCGTGCAAATCACACTCGGCGCCTTCGTCGTTTTGACAGGCAAGAACGAGATCGTCAATACACTCCACGTGGCGACGGGCGCCATCGTGCTTGGCACGTCGCTCTTCCTTGCGCTCCGGGCGTTTCGAGTACGCTTGGACCAACCGGGCACCGCACCGTTGGGCTCGTTGAGCCGCGTCAAACCCCATCGAGCCCACCAAGCATGAAGCCTGATCTCGTCGCCTACGACAAGCCGCAGGACGCGGTCGTCTCGCGATCGAAGCTCGCGGATGTCCTGGTACTCGCGAAGGTGCGGGTCAACGCGCTCGTCGTCGCGACGACCGCCGGCGGGTACTACATGGCCGGCGAGGCGGTCGATTTCGGCACGCTCGTGGCAGCCTGTCTTGGCACGGCGCTCGTCGCGAGCGGCGCCGCGGCCGTCAATCAAGTCACCGAACGCGACACCGATCGGTTGATGGACCGAACGCGCCTTCGGCCCATCGCCGACGGGCGGATGAGCGCCGCGCGAAGGCTGGATGATCGCTGGGGCCCTCTCTGCTGTCGGGCTCCTTACGCTGTGGCTGACGACCAATGCCGTCGCGATGATCGTCGCGCTCGCAACGCTCGTGACGTACGCGATGGTCTACACGCCGCTGAAGCGACGCTCGTCGCTCGCGACGGTGGTGGGCGCAGTGCCAGGCGCATTGCCGCCGCTGATCGGCTGGGCTGCCGCAGGCGGTTCGCTCGGGACCGTCGCACCGTGGACGCTGTTCCTGATTAGTTTCCTGTGGCAGATGCCGCACGTGCTGGCAATCGCCTGGATCTACCGTGAGGACTACGCCCGGGCCGGCATGCCGGTGCTACCGGTCATCGACCGACTCGGCGGGCTGACCGGTCGCCAGGCAACACTCTGGGCGGCCACGCTCGTACCGTTCAGCGAGATGCCGTTCCTCATCGGCCTGACCAATGCCGTCTACGCGGTCGGCGCTCTCGTGCTCGGCCTCGCACAGCTCGGCACTGCGATCCGATTCCTTCGTCACCGCTCCGAGGTCAACGCGCGCGTCCTGTTCTACGCGTCCATCACCTATCTGCCGCTTCTCTGGATACTGATGGTGCTTGGAAAGCGATGAGCGTCGACGACCTTCCGACGCTCAACGCGGCGCTCAACGCGACCTCAGGCCTGCTCCTGACGATCGGCTACGTGCTGATCAGGAAGGGGCACATCGAAGCGCATCGGAGAGCGATGATCTCAGCCTTCGTGTGCTCCGGCGCGTTTCTCACGTCGTACGTCATCTACCACGCACAGGCGGGCTCGAAACCATTCGCCGGCACGGGCATCGCGCGCACGATCTATTTTTCCATTCTGGTGCCGCACGTCATCCTGGCGGCCGCTGTTGTGCCGATGGCGATCCTGACACTGCGCCGCGGTCTTGTCCGCAACGACAGCGCACATCGGCGGATTGCCAAAGTCACGCTGCCCGTGTGGCTGTTCGTATCTGTCACGGGCGTGGTGGTGTACCTGATGCTCTACCACTGGTGACAGATGGGGCGCCGCCTCAGCGTTCTCGTCCCGCTCGCTTTCTTCCTGGTTGTCTGGACGCTGACCACTCACGGCAAGTTCTCGAACTCGGGCGACGAGCCGCACTACCTGATGGTCGCCGAGAGTCTCGTCTCGGACGGCGATCTCGACGTCGCCAATAACTACCGCAACGGCGACGGCCGGTGGTTCGGCAACGAAACGCTCGAACCCGGTCCGCACGCCCGCGCGACGCTCGACGGCCGTGTCTGGTCGACCCATGACGTCGGCCTTCCGATCGTCTTGGTCCCGGTTTACGCCGCGGCGACGCGAGCCTCAGTCCTGTTGCCTGATTCGTGGCTCGAACGGATCCGCCAGCCGCGCGGGCTGTTCGCGTACTCCCTCGTCAGTCTCTCGCTCGTCGTCCTGACCGCCACTGGCCTCGGCCTTCTCGTCAACGCCTTCAGCCGTCACGCATCCTCTGCGCGAGCCGCGCTCGTCGTGCTCGTCGTCGGGGTATCGCCGCCGGTACTGTCGCACGCGTTTCTCGTCTTTCCGGAAACCGTCGCGTTCTTCATCGTCTGCTCGGTCGTCTGGCTGGCCATGCGGCCTGACAGCGAGCTGACACGCCGGCGTGTCGCAATGGTCGTCGCTGCGATCGGCCTCATGCCGTGGCTCCACCGAAAGTATTCGTTCCTCGTCTTCGGACTCGTGTTCCTGCTCGCGGCGCGTCACGCCGGTTGGTTCCGCCGGCAGCGGCCGGGCCTGCTGGGGCTCGTCGCCGTGCTGGCTCGTCCTGCCGCAGGCGATCCTGCATGCGTGGACCCTGCAGACGTGGGGCACGCTGGGCGGACCGCAGATGGTGGACACGCTGCCGTTCGCGCCGGCCAATGCCCTCCGCGGTGGCCTCGGCCTGCTCTTCGACCGCGAGCGTGGACTCGTCGCGTATGCGCCGGTGTATCTGCTGTTGCCGGCGTGCTGGGCGCTCTGCGTGGAAGGAGTATCGAACGTGGCTCGTGCCGATCGCCACGCTGTTCCTTCCGATGACCGTGTTCTCTGTGTGGTCGGCGGGGTTCTCGCCGGCGGCGCGCTATCTCGTGCCTCTCGTGCCGCTCGCGGCGGCCCCGGTGGCACAGGCGCTGCGCTACGGCGCGATACGGATCGCGGCGCTCGGGATCGTGATTTTTCAGGCCGCCATCATCGTGGTCGTCTGGCAGATACCCGCGAACACTCTGGCCGAAGGAAGAAGCCACGAACGACGCCCTCGCCAGCATCCCGTGGATCGGACACGTGTACGAGCGTCTGCTTCCGTCGATTCTCACTGGAGATTCGATCGCGTGGGGCGTAACGGTCCTGGTCGTGCTCGCTGCGGCGAGCGCAGCGCTTGTGTGGCGTGCCCGCCGATCAGGGGTGGAGGGAGCCTGACCCCGGAACGACGCCGATGAATGGGCGTTCGCGCGCGCTACTTGGCGAACCGGTCGAAAATATCGACGAGTTCGTTCATCTGCTTCTGACGTTCGACTTCGCCCTTGGACAGTGCCTCGGTGACGCACGTGTCCACGTGATGTTTGAAGATTGCCAGGCTGATGCGATTCAGCGCGGCTTCGGCGGCGGCGAGCTGTTGCAGCACCTCGACGCACGGCCGTGGCTCCTGGACCATTCTCCGGATTCCGCGGATCTGGCCTTCCACACGGTTCAGGCGCGTCAAAAGCGCCTGCTGTTCGGACGGTCCCAGCGTGGCGTGAGTTTCTTCCCCGAACTCTCGCTCTTCGTTTGTCAGGGGCATTCGAAGGGTTGACATCCTCAACGGCAATACGACCCAATCCGGCCGTCGTTGCACAGAAAAATCACAATTTCACGTGACAGAAAGCGACTGCGGCGTCCACGAGGCCCCGGCGTGCGATAAAACAGGTCAGAAGCGGCCCAGGATTGCCCGTGACGCCACAGAGCTCCAAGACGCCGATCGTCCTCGTTCCCGGCATTCAGGGCCGTTGGGAGTGGATGCGTCCAGCCATACGGGCCCTCGAGCGCCAGCACCAGGTCATTGACGTTTTCCCTTGGCGACGTCAGGGGGCCTGATCTCTTCGATGGGTGGACCTCGCGAATCGACCATTTGTTAGACACCGCCGGGCACCGGACGGCCGCGGTTGTCGGATTGTCGTTCGGCGGGCTGGTGGCGGCCTGGTACGCCGCCCGGCGGCCGGACCGGACGTCCCAGCTCGTTGTTGTCGCAAGTCCCTCCCCCGGGTGGAGGATCGACGACCAATCGGCGCGCTACGCGCGTAACCCCAGGCTCTCGTTCCCGCTCTTCGCCATGCGGGCGGTCCGCCGCCTGGCGCCCGAACTGTCAGCCGCGATGCCCGGATTGGGTCCGAAGATTCGGTTCGGCGCCGGGTACGCCGTCAGAGCGATTCGCTACCCGGCGTCTCCTCGTCAGATGGCGGACGTCGTCGATGAGTGGAAACGCACGGATCTCACGGCGATGGTAAACCGTGTCACGGCGCCGACGCTTGTCGTCACCGGGGAACACAACCTCGATCTCGTCGTGCCGGTGTCGAGCACGCTCGAGTACCTCACGTTGATTCCCGGCGCCACGCACGCGCAACTTGCCGGCACGGGCCATCTCGGGTTCCTGTCGAAGCCGAGCGAGTTTGCCACGCTCGTGTCAGACTTCATAGCGCGGGGCGAAGCCCCGCGGATGTCATAAAGATGCGAGTCGATCTGGCCGGCCCGGCCGGCGTCCTTGAGGGGCTGCTCGACGCGCCGCGAACGAACGGCGACGAGGCCGCCGCCTTGCCCCGCGCGGCCGTCGTCTTCGCGCATCCGCACCCGCTTCAAGGCGGAACGATGCACACCAAGGCCGTGTTCCAGGGAACCAAGGGCCTTGGCCGCATCGGGTGCGCGGTGCTGCGGTTCAACTTCCGTGGCGTCGGCGCGAGCGCCGGAACGTTCGACGAGGGCCGCGGCGAACGCGAGGACTTTCGCGTCGCGCTGGACTTTCTCGCCGAACGCTATCCGGGCGTGCCGCTCTGGGCCGCGGGATTCTCATTTGGATCGTGGATCGCGCTCGAGGCCGGCGCCCTTGACCCACGCGTCTCGGTCCTGATCGGCGTGGCGCCGCCCATCTGCCGGCCGAACTACTCCTTCGACGACGTGCTCGCGTCGACGAAGCCGAAGTTCCTTGTCCACGGCGGGCTCGACGAGGTTTGCTCGATCAAGGACCTGTGGGCCTTCTACGCGAAGCTGAAGGAGCCGAAAGAATTGGTGGTGATTGACGGCGCGAACCACCTGTTCGATGGACAAACCGGCGAGGTGGGCGAAGCGCTCGAGGATCTCCTTGGAGATTTCGATTGATGGCGCGCCAGTCTCACGGCCTTCGCCTCTGGATCGTGATCGCCGTGCTGGCGGCTGAGCTCGTGGCGGCCGGCTGTGTGTCAGGCCCCCCACCGCCGGTCGATGAGCGCCCGTACGAAGACCGCGTGCTCGCCGACCGGGCGCGGAAAGACGCGGAGTTCAAGGCGTCGGACAATAAGTTCTCGCCGGTGCCTGCGGAAAAGCGCGCCGGCTTCCCGCCGTTGGCGTACTATCCCGTGCGTGCGGAATACCGCGCGCCTGCCGCGCTCACCGAGATCCGGTCCGACCCGCCCGTGGTGATCGAGCTGCCCAACACCGCGCATCAACTCGAACGCAAAGTGAAGGTCGGCACGTTGTCTTTCACGCTGGCCGGCGCCCCGTACAAGTTGTCCGCGTTTGCCGAGCGCGTCGGTGACGTGCAGCGGCTGTGGGTTCCGTTTCGCGATCTGACGAGCGGCCTCGAGACCTACGGCGGCGGACGCTACCTCGATCTCGACCAGACCGCGACCGGTCTCTACGACCTCGATTTCAATCGCGCCTATAACCCGTACTGCGTCTACGACGCGAGCTGGATCTGTCCCTATCCGCCGAGCGAGAACCGGCTGGAGATCGCGATCAGGGCCGGCGAGCGGCTTCAGGAGGCGCGCGCCGAATGATGGTCGAACGGCTGGGCACCGAGCTCGCCGCGCTCCTCGAGGAGCGAACGCTCGACCTCGCGCGCGCGGCGCTGGTCGTAGCCAAGATCGAATATCCGCAGCTGGATCCCGGCCCGACGCTGACGAAGCTCGATGAGCTCGGGGCTCGCGCTGAGGAGCGGCTGGCCGCGCTGGCCAACGCGCCCGTGCTCGACCGCGTCTCGCAGTTGAACGGCTTGCTGTTCGAGGACGAGCGGTTCCAGGGAAACCGGCGGCACTACGGAGACTTCCGCAACAGCCTGCTGAATGTCGTGGTCGAGCGCCGGACGGGAATCCCGATCTCGCTCGCCGTGGTCTACATCGAGGTCGCACGTCGAGCGGGACTCGAGGTCTTCGGCGTTTCGTTTCCCGGGCACTTTCTGTTGCAGGTCCCGAACGACGCGGGCGTGGAGACGGGACCCATCATTCTCGATCCATTCGACGGCGGCCGGCGGCTGGATGATCGCGCCTGCCGCGCGCTGCTGCACCAGCACGTGGGCGAAGACGCAGCATTCGATCGCACGCTGCTCGATTCCTGTACGTCCCGTCAGATCCTCGGCCGGATGCTCAACAACCTGAAGCGGACCTACGTCGAGCTGCGGTCGTACCCGCACGCACGAGCGGTCACCGAGCTGCTCCTGACGGTCGGATCCGCGTTCGGGTCCGACCTTCGCGACCGCGGGCTCATCGCATACCACCTGGACGACTACCCGGCGGCGCTACGCGATCTCGAACGCTACCTTCGGCTGCATACCTGGCAGGACGACGACCGCGATGAGCGCGATCGGGTGGCGGAACACGTCAAGACTCTTCGTGGGCGAGTCGCGGGGCTGAACTAGGAGTTCGAGGGTTCGCAGGGTTCCAGGGTTCCAAGGTTCTGGTTCAGGATTCCGGATCAGCGTTCACGAGGTGAACCCGAACCTGAACCGAACCCTGGACCCGTCGAACCCGGAACCCGGAACCTGCTGCTTACTTGATGAACAGCATCTCCCGGTATGTCGGAAGCGGCCACATGCCGTGCGGCACGAGACCCTCGATCTGGTCGGCGGTTTCGCGCAGATCGTTCATCGCGGGCACGACGGCATCGCGCATGTGCTTCGCGTGGGCCGCCGCGTTCGACGCGTGCGAGTCCAGGACCTTTTCGAGCTTCTCGGTGCGCGCGCGCAGGTCATCGACGAGACCGACCACGCGGTCGAGCACCTTCTTCGCTTCCTTGGCCGATGCCACCGGCGCTCTTGACGGCCGCCACCGACTCGGCCACGTCCTTCTGGTACTTGAACGCGGCCGGCAGGATGTACCGGTTCGCCATGAGCACCATGAGCTGTCCTTCGACGTTCAGAGTCTTCACGTAGATCTCGTAGTTGATCTCCGTGCGCGCTTCGAGCTCGCGCGTGTTGAGCACCTTGTACTTGTCGAACATCTTCACGGTGTCGGGCTTGAGGAGCTCGGGCAACGCGTCGACGGTGTTCGCCAGGTTCAGCAGGCCCCGCTTCTTGGCTTCCTTCGTCCACTCCGCGGCGTAGTTGTTGCCGTTGAAGATGATCCGCTTGTTCTCCTTGATCACCTTCGTCAGCAGTTCCTTGACCGCGGCTTCGAGCGACTTCTTGCCCTTCGTCGCCTTCTCGAGCTCCGTGGCGATGTAGTCGAGCGATTCAGCCACCGCGACGTTCAGCGAGATGTTCGGGAACGCGATGCTCTGGCCGCTCGACACGGCACGGAACTCGAACTTGTTGCCGGTGAACGCGAACGGGCTCGTCCGGTTGCGATCGCCCGCGTCGCGCGGCAGCTTCGGCAACACCGAGACGCCGGTGTCGAGGATGCCGCCGTGCTTGGTGCTCTTCGCCGCGCCCTTCTCGATCTGCTCGAAGATGTCGGTGAGCATGTCGCCGAGAAAGATCGAGATGATCGCCGGCGGCGCTTCGTTGGCGCCGAGGCGATGATCGTTCCCGGCGCTCGCAATCGACATGCGGAGCAGGCCCTGGCACTTGTTGACCGCGCGGATGACCGCCGCACAGAACACGAGGAACTGAATGTTGTCGTGCGGCGTGTCGCCCGGATTCAGGAGGTTGTTGCCGAGGTCGTCGCTCATGCTCCAGTTGAGGTGCTTGCCGCTTCCATTCACGCCGGCAAACGGCTTCTCGTGGAGCAGGCAGGCCAGCCCGTACTTCGGCGCCAGGCGGCGCATGCGTCTCCATCGTCATCATCTGGTGATCGGTGGCGACGTTGGCGTTCTCGAAGATCGGCGCGACTTCGTACTGGCTCGGCGCGACCTCGTTGTGACGGGTCTTGACGGGCACGCCAACCTTGTAGAGCTCGTTCTCGACGTCGTGCATGAACGCGAGCACGCGGTCAGGAATCGAGCCGAAGTACTGATCCTCGAGCTCCTGTCCCTTCGGCGGCTTCGCGCCGAACAGCGTGCGACCGGCGTTGATCAGGTCCGGCCGGCTGAAATAGAAGTTGCGGTCGATCAGGAAGTACTCCTGCTCGGGACCACAGGTCGTGATGACGCGCGTCGCCTTGGAGCCGAAGAGCTTCAGGATCCGAAGGGCCTGCTTGGACAGCGCCTCCATCGAACGAAGCAGCGGCGTCTTCTTGTCGAGCGAATCACCCGTCCAGCTCACGAAGGCCGTCGGGATGACGAGCGTGGTGCCGTTCTGAGTGACGAGCAGCCACGGCGGGCTCGTCGGATCCCACGCCGTGTAGCCGCGCGCTTCGAAGGTGGAACGCATGCCGCCGGACGGGAAACTCGACGCGTCCGGCTCGCCCTGAATCAGTTCCTTGCCGCTGAACTCCGCCACGGCGCGCCCGTCGCTCGACGGCGACAGAAACGAGTCGTGCTTCTCGGCGGTGATCCCGGTGAGCGGCTGAAACCAGTGGGTGTAGTGCGTCGCGCCGTGCTCGATCGCCCAGTCCTTCAGCGCGGCCGCGATCACGCTCGCCGCCGATCCGTCGAGCGGTGTGCCCTGCATCACGGTGGCGCGCAGCGCCTTGAAGACGTCCTTCGGCAGCCGCTGGCGCTGTGCGGGCTCGTTGAACGTCAGCGATCCGAAAATCTCCGTCGCCTTTGGCATAGGCGAAGCGGACTTGCCTGAAGCCTTACCCCATTCGATGATGCTCTTGCTCGCGTCCTGGAGCGCTGACGAACCCATGGCTGCTTCCTTCCTGAATCAAGGTCACTTGGCGGACTGAAAATTTCCCGGCCGGGAGACGGCGGGCAGGACTTTTATTCTTTACAGAAGAGAAGAAAAGTAAAGATCCGATTCGGGCGTTCTGCGCGATCTTTGTGCGAGCGGCGACGACGCCCGACAAACTTGCGGGGATCGGCTCCGGCGGTCCGACAAAAATGTGGAAACTCGAAACCTTCCTCCGTGCACGATTGACCGCTCCGCTCCCTGGATCGCGGGCTCAGCGGCGCTTCGCGCCCTCGCCGTGGCTGCCGAATTGGTCGCCCGACCTCACGCCGGAGACGGCGCGCCGCGCCGCCGCGCTGATTCTGCTCTTCCCCGGTCCGCTCGGAGACATGGTCCCGCTCACGGTGCGGCATCGCGGGCTGCCGCAGCACGCCGGCCAGGTCAGCCTGCCCGGCGGGGCGATTGACGCCGGGGAGTCAGCGGAGGCCGCCGCACTGCGCGAGGCCGAGGAAGAGATTGGCATCCGCGCGGATCGCGTCCGAATTGTGGGCGCCCTCTCCACGCTCTGGGTGGCCGTCAGCAACTTCATCGTGTATCCGTACGTGGGCGTGACGGATGAACGGCCGGAGTTCCTTCTTCATCCGGAGGAGGTCGAAGCCCTTCTGGAGGTCCCGCTCGACCACCTCCGGGACCCTACCCGACTCCGCTGGATGACGCGTGAACGTCAGGGCCACCCGGTCCGATATCCCTATTACGACGTCGGCGGGCAGGTCGTCTGGGGCGCAACCGCCATGATTCTTGGCGAATTTGCCTGCCTGTTCGACGAAGGGCATCGACCGCCGGCACCAGACTGACTGCTCGCTGCTGGCTTCTAACTTGCTATCTAGGAAGACACCGGGTGTCCAGCATCCGTGCACGACACCCGGTCTCGTCTCCTGGCCTCCGGTCGAAGGATCCGTCATGCGTCGCGCGCTCGGCCTGCTCCTCGCCGTCGTGGTGTTCCATGTCCTTTCACCGCAAGTCGCCACCCAGTCGGCTGACCTGCGCGTCGATCAGCGCCGGGCCGACCGGCGAAATCAATCAGCTTCAGGACGCGAACGAAATTCGCGTGATCTTCTCGGAGCCGATGGTGGCGCTCGGCCGGATTCCGTCCAATCCCACGCCGCCGTGGATTCGCATCTCGCCGGCAATCGCCGGGACCTACCGGTGGTCGGGCACGACGGTGCTGATCTTCACGCCGGATCCGGCCACGCCGTTGCCGTACTCGTCGCGCTACACGGTCACGATCGATCGCACGGCGACGAGCGACGCCGGACGCAGCCTTGCGGCGCCCTACGAGTTCTCGTTCACGACGCCCACGGTCAAGCTCACGTCGCTTCGCTGGTACCGACGTCAGGGTCGATTCGATCAGCCGGTCGTGCTGCTGCTGACGTTCAATCAGCCGGTCCGCGGCCAGGACATCGCCTCGCATGCGATCGTGCGCTACCAGGTTCACGATTTCGATCCGCCGGTGCCGAGCGCACGCGAGCGCGCGCGCATGGCCACCGATCCGACGGGCGTGGCGCGGTTCACCGCGAAGGTCGCCGCCGCAAGGCAAGCCGCGAACCGGCAGGATGCCGTCGCCGTCCGACTGACGTCCGACTGGGACCGCGAACGCTACCCGCCGTCCGAGACGCTGGTGGCGATGGAAACCGTGAGCGTCCCGCCCCCAGGCACGTGGCTCGAACTCACGCTCGACCCCGCGGTCACCGGAAGCCAGGGTTCCGCGCGACCTGCGCAATCACAACAATCGGTCGCCGAGCTGACGCCGGTGTTCTTCGCACGAAACTTCGGGTGCACCTCGGCGTGCAACCCGTCCGGCTACAACGGCGTGAACTTCAGCACGCTCGTCAGCGTCGAGCGTTTCGCGAAGGCGCTGACCGTCCGCGACATCACGATTCCGGCGCGCGAACAACTCGTCGCGCGATCCACGACCGTGCGTTCGCCCGATCTCGACGAATCGTGGTCGCCAAGCCTCGAAGATGCCGGCTACGATCGCCAGCCGCCCGCACGCACCTACGCCTACCATCTCGATCCGAGCTTCGAGAGCTCCGACGGACAACCGCTCGGATATCCCTGGATCGGCGTCGTCGAGAACTGGCACGAGCGCGCCTTCACGAGTTTCGGCGACGGCCACGGCGTCTGGGAATCGGCAGGCGGACCGACGCTGCCGTTCTACTCGCGCAACTTCAGCAGCGTCACCCAATGGTTCGCTCGCCTGGCGACCGGCGATCTCGTGCCGCGGCTCACGGCTCTCGAGAAGAACAACTTCGAAGAGCTTCCTCCCGGCGCCGGCACCGGCCGGAAGCTGAATGTCACGCCCGACGCCACCCAGTCGTACGGCATCGACCTCAGCTCCGCACTCATCTCAGGCGCCGGACTCGTGTGGGCCGGCGTTCGGCCCGGCGATCCCATTCCAATGTCCGAGCGCGCCGTGCGCGCCGATCGCGGTGACCGCTCGACGATTGTTCAAGTCACCAACCTCGGGATCAGCGTCAAGGACAGCCCGCAGTCATCGCTCATCTTCGTGACGCGGCTCGACAACGGCGAGCCCGTGCCGGCCGCGACCGTCTCGGTCGTGGACACGTCGAACACGCGGATCTGGCGCGGCACGACCGGACCGGACGGTGTCGCCATGGCGCCCGCGCTCCCGCTGAGGAAGCCGGACAACTGGTACGAGCTCTCGTTCGTCGTCACGGCCGAGAAGGACGGCGACGTCGCGTACCTCGCGTCGAACTGGAACGAGGGCATTCTGCCGTGGGATTTCGGCCACTCGTATCAGCTGTGGGAGTCCACCGACATCCTGCGCGGATCGGTGTTCACCGACCGCGGCGTCTACCGGCCGGGCGAGGAAATGCACGTCAAGGCGATCGTGCGGACGGACACGCCGAACGGCGTGCGCTTGATGCCGGCCGGATCGACGCTCGACATCCGCGTGCGTGACGGCCGCAACCGCGAAGTGGACCGGCGGACGGTGACGCTGAATCGGTGGAGCGCGGCCGAGTGGAATTGGACCGTGCCGGCCGACGCGACCCTTGGGTCGTACTCGGTGCGCGCGCTCATTCCAGGCACCGAGCGCCAGGAAGGCAACGACACGTCGCCGCGGCAGCCCCCGCAGGGCGAGTGGCTGAAGCAGGTGATGGGCAGCTTCCTGGTGGCCGCGTACCGGCGCCCGGACTTTCGGGTGGACGCCACGCTGTCGTCAAGCGCGCCGACTGCTGGCGCGACTCTCACCGGCACGGTACAGGCGCGGTATCTCTTCGGTGGCTCGATGGCGACCCGCCCGGTGCGCTGGTCGATCACGCGCGAGCTCGAATACGGTGTGCCCGCTGCCATCACCGAGCGCTTCTCCGTGGAGCGCTATGCCTTCGGCTACTACCCCGATCAGCCGAGCTCGACGGGGCGGATTGCCGGCGCAGCAGGTGACGCTCGACTCGACCGGCGCACTGACTGTCAGCGCGCCGACGGAACCGCCGGTCGATCTTGCCTATCGGTACACGCTCGAGGGCGACGTCGAAGACGTGTCGAGGCAGCACATCGCGAACCGCGCGAGCACGGTCGTGCATCCCGCGCCGTGGTACATCGGCGTGCGCCGGCCCGACTTCTTCGCCGATCCGGCGACCGGCACGAGCGTGGACGTCGTGGCCGTCGATCTCTCCGGTGCGTCCGTCGCCGGCGTGCCCGTCACGCTTCAACTGACTCGTGTGCAGTGGAACTCCGTCCGGCGCGCCGAAGGTGGAGGCTTCTACACGTGGGAGACCGAAGAAGTCCGAACGGCAGCCGGCCAGTGGACGCTCACGTCGGCGGCTGAACCGGTGGCCGCGAAAATTCCGGTGCCCGAAGGTGGGTACTACGTGCTCTCAGCGACGGCGAAGGACGCGGATGGGCGCATGGCGAGAACCGACGTGTCCTTCTACGGCACCGGCCGCGGATACACCGCGTGGGAGCGCTACGACCACAATCGCATCAACCTCGAGCCCGAAAAGAAAACGTGGAAGCCGGGCGACACGGCGCGGCTCATGATTCAGTCGCCCTGGGAAACTGCCACCGCGCTTCTCACCGTCGAGCGTGAAGGGGTCCGTCGCTATCAGCGTTTCGCGCTGACCTCCACTCAGCAGACCGTCGAGGTCCCCATCACCGAGGCAGATATCCCGAACGTCTACGTTTCCGTTCTCCTGATACGGGGCCGCACGGCGAACGATCCCGGCGCAGACGGCAGCGATCCAGGCAAGCCGGCGTTCCGGCTTGGCTACGCCGAGCTCAAGGTGGAAGACGCGACGCGCCGACTGTCAGTGGACGTCCGTGCCGATCGCACGGAGTACCGTCCGGCCAACGCCGCCAAGGTCACGGTCGCGGTGACCGACGCGGCCGCGCGGCCCGCGGCGAGCGAGGTGACGCTCTGGGCTGTGGACTACGGCGTCCTGTCGCTCACCGGCTACCAGCCCCCTGACGTGCTGAGCTCCGTCTACCGTGACAAGGCGCTCCAGGTCACGAACGAAGACAGCCGCCAGCGCATCATCAGCCGGCGCGTTCTGACGCCGAAGGGCGACGGTGAAGGCGGCGGCGGTGGAGCCGACGACGGCGCCGGCGCGTTCCGTCGCGATTTCCGTCCACTCGCGTTCTGGCTGGGTTCCGTCGAGACCGACGCCACGGGGCGCGCGACTCGTGAGGTGACGCTGCCTGAGTCGCTGACGACCTACCGCATCATGGCCGTCGCCGCAGATTCCTCGTCGCGCTTCGGATCCGCTGGTGCCGAGATCAAGGTCACGAAGCCGGTCACGCTCCTCACCGCGTTTCCTCGATTTCTGACGGTCGGCGATCGCGCCGCATTCGGTGCAGTCGTGACGAACACGCTCGCGACCGGGGGCCGCGCCGTGGTGACGATCGCCAGCCAGGACATCGCGCAGGTCAGGTTCCAGGGCTCAGCCTCACGCACGATCGAGCTCGGGCCCGGCGCGAGCCAGCTCGTCACGTTTGACGCGGCGGCGCTCTCGACGGGCACGGCGCGAGTCCGCATGAGCGTGACGCTCGAGAATGAGAAGGACGCGTTCGAAGCCACGCTGCCGGTGTCTGCGCCGACACGGATGGAAACGACTGCGGCCTTCGGCGAAACCGTCGGACGCGCGACCGAACGCATCACGCTGCCCGCCGGCGTCGTGCCGGCTCTTGGCGGCCTGAATGTCTCACTGTCCTCAACGGCCCTCGTAGGGCTCGGCGAAGGCGCGCGGTATCTCGCGAACTATCCGTACGCGTGCGCGGAGCAGAAGGCCTCCGCCGCGCTCGCGCTTCTGCTCGCTTCTGATGTCGGCGAGGCCTTTTCGATGGGACGGATTGCGCCGGCGGACTACCGAACGCGCGCGACGACGCTCCTCAAGGATCTCGAACGCTATCAGTGCGCTGATGGAGGATTCGGGTTCTGGCCGGGCAGCTGCCGAATCGGCAGCGTCTACCTCACGAGCTATGTGCTGCACGTCATGCAGGTGGCGTCGCGGCTCGGTGTGGCGGTTCCAGACGAAGCGAATCGGAACGCCCTCAACTTCCTCGAGGCCGCGCTCAAGCGCGACACGCCGCCTGGCCAGGTGCAATGGCAGCCCGTCTGGAGCGCCAGCAACGCGTTCAGCGTCAAGGTGCTGGCGGAGTACGGCCGCAATCAGGATTCGAACATCAACCGGCTCGTCGCGATGGGTGATCGGCTTCCGATCTTCGCGCTCTCGTACCTCGCGGACGCGCTCAGCGCGTCTCGAGTTCGCGACGCCCGGTACGACGACATCGTCCGTCGCATCACGAATGCCGTCCGGGTGGAAGGCGACGCGGCCCACGTCGAGGAGCTCGACTCGGAGGCCCTCCGCTGGCTCTGGAACTCGAACGTCCGCGCGACCGCGCTCGTGCTCGACGGTTTCGTGCGGCGCGGGGACAACGCGACACTCGTGCCCGGCCTCGTTCGCTGGCTCCTTTCGTCGCGGACCCGCGGGCGATGGGGCAACACGCAGGAGAACGCCACCGCGCTCGAATCGCTCGTCAGCTACTACAAGACGTTCGAGAGCGACATTCCGAACATGACCGCGACGGTGGCGATCGGATCGCGACCTGCCGGCACCGCGACGTTCCGCGGCCGGTCGTCGACGGCTCGGGACGTGCAGCTCGCGATGCCAGACCTCCTTCGGCAGGTTCCGGCCGGCGCCGAGCGGGAATTGGCAGTATCGCGCGAAGGGACTGGCCGCCTGTACTACACCGCGCGCCTCGACTACGCGCTGGCCGAGCCGCCGCCGGCGGTCGACCTGGGGATGCGCGTCGAGCGCCGCTACGAGCGCTTCGTGGAAAACGGTGACAGCGCGCCGGGCGTGAGCTTCAACGCCGGCGATCTGATTCGCGTCACGCTCACGCTCACCCTGCCGCAGGAACGACGCTACGTCGCCGTCACGGACGCGCTCCCGGCAGGCGTCGAAGCCGTGGACAGCTTCTTCCGGACGACAGCGACCGATCTCGCCCGCGATGCGTCAGCCGAGCAGCCTGGCGGTGAGTCAGGTTGGTGGTGGGAGCGCGGAGGGTTCGATCACGTCGAGAAGTACGACGACCGCGTCACCCTCTTCGCGACACGCCTTGCGAATGGCCGCCACCAGTTCTCGTATCTCGTGCGCGCAACGACCGCCGGCACCTTCGCTGCGGCCGGCACCATCGCCGAGGAGATGTACGCGCCCGAGGTCAATGGACGCGCGGCCGCGACGATGTTGGAGATCAAGTGAGCCGGCCGGCTTGGGTCTTGCGGCTTGGGGCATGGGCCAAGGCTCGAGGCTCGAGGCTTAGGGCTCGGGGCCTCACGCGGAGCCGCGTTCGGGTGCTTCTCGGAGCAAGCATCACGATCTCCGTCGCCCTTCTCCTCTGGATCCGTCTCGGGCCTCTGCCTCACGGGCCTCCTTGACGAAGAAGAACGTCCATCCACCCTCGTGGTCGATCGGCACGGTGAGCCGCTGTACGAGGCTCGATCGGCTGCGGGCTTGAGAGGCAGCTTGATCGAAGCCGGCGAGGTGCCGCTCGCTCTCGCCCGAGCGACCGAAGCCGCCGAAGACCGCCGCTTCCGCTGGCACCCCGGGATCGATCCAATCGCGATCGCGCGCGCGGCGATCAGCAACGTCCGCGCCGGGCGCATCGTCGAAGGCGGTTCGACGCTGACTCAGCAGGTCGCCGAGCTGCTCCTGCGAGGGAAGACGAACGGGGGGCGACGCGGATGGCGGGCAAAGATCCGCGAAGCGATCGTGGCCGTGCGACTCGAGCACCGGCTGACAAAGAACGAGATCCTCGCGCTCTACCTGAACCTCGCCCCCTACGGCAATCAGATCCAGGGCGCACGGCGCGCCTCGACCGCGTACTTTGGACGGAACGTCGCGTCGCTCACCGCCGCGGAGGCCGCGTTCCTTGCCGCTCTTCCGCAACAGCCAAGCCGATTCAATCCCTGGCAGACGCCCGATCGGGCCGTCAATCGTCAGCGTCGCATTCTGACCACGATGGCCGATCGCGGCTGGATATCGGCGGAAGAGCTGTCGGCCGCGCGCGACGAACGGTTGCACCTCGACCGTTCGCGGTCGGCCGTGATCGCGCCGCACTTCGTGGAACGGGTGATCAAGAGCCTCGACAGCGGCCGTCCCCGGCGCGTGGAGACGACGCTCGACGCGGGGCTTCAACGCGCCGTCGCGGGCATCATCGCCGCCGAACGCGAGTCGCTCCGGCGTCATCACGCCGAGAACGTCGCCATCGCCGTGCTGGACAACCGGACCGGCGAGTGGCTCGCGTGGGAGGGGTCAGGCGACTATTTCAATGCGGATCACGGCGGCACGATCGATGGCGTGGTGACGCCGCGCCAGCCGGGATCGGCGCTGAAACCATTCACGTACGCCGCGGCGTTCGAGCGCGGCATGCATCCGGGCCAGGTGCTCGCGGACGTGCCGTCGCAGTTCCCGACCGCGGAGCCCGGCATCTTGTACAGCCCGCGCAACTACGACGGACAGTTCCGCGGCCCGCTGCTCGCGCGGGCGGCGCTCGCAGGGTCTGAGAACGTGCCGGCCGTCGCACTCGCGTCGGAGATTGGCGTGCCGTCGGTCGCGCGTCTGCTGCGCCGCGTGGGCCTCACGACGCTCGGCAACAATGCGGCGCACTACGGGCTCGGTCTCACGCTCGGCAACTCAGAGGTCCGACTCGACGAGCTCATCGCGGCGTACGCGTCAATCGCGCGCGGTGGCGAATACCTCACGCCGCGAATGGTTCGATCCGTTGACGGCCACGTTACGGCGGCTGGTTCGACCGACCGCGTACTCACACCGCGGAGCGCGTTCTGGATCACCGATATCCTCGCGGATTCCAACGCGCGGGCGTACATTTTCGGCCAGGGTGGCAGTCTCGACTTCCCGTTCCCGGTCGCCGCGAAGACCGGCACGTCACAGTCGTACTTCGACAACTGGGTCATCGGATACACGCGAGACATCACGGTTGGCGTGTGGGTCGGCAACTTCGACCGGACGCCGCTGAGGGGATCATCGGGGGTGACCGGCGCCGGGCCGATTTTCCATGCGGTGATGCTGGCCGCCGTTGAGCACTCGGCCGGGGCGTTGCCGATCGGCCAGTCGGTGTCGCTCGCGGCACCGCCTCCTGATGTTCACCGCGCGGAGCTCTGCGCCACGTCCGGCATGGCGGCAGGCGACGCCTGTCCCACGCGCGTGAGCGAGTGGGTGCCAACCGGCGCCTCGAACGATCGATGCACGTGGCATCACGCGACGGACCGCGGTTTGATCACGGTGTGGCCCGAGCAGTATCGCGAGTGGGCACGGAGCGCGGGGCTTCTACCAACCGGCCCGGAGCCGCTGGCGGTGCTCGCCGCCGCTCCCGCCGAGGCGATTGAACGGACAGCGCTGTCCGACGCTCGACCGCTCGGCCGCCAGGACCACAGCCGGCTCACGATTACACGGCCGCTTGGAGGCGCGCTCTTTCTCCTCGATCCCTCGCTCCGTCCAGAGTTCCAGGCACTGACATTCAGCGCGAGAGGCGGCGACGGACCACTCGAGTGGTTCGTGAACGGCGCCTCGATCGCCGTCGTCGATCAGGAACGCGGGGTCCGGTGGCCGCTCGCGCGCGGCCGGCATCGGATCACGGTGACAGACCGGCGTGGTGAAACAGCGGAAACGACCATCGTCGTACGCTGACGCGCGGCTACAACAAATCTTTCCCGTACTTTCGCAACCACCTCTCACTGTCCTTCCACGCCGGGCACAGCGACTCGACTTCGCGCCAGAAGCGCGCGGAGTGATTCGGCTGCCGGCGATGCGCGAGCTCGTGGAACATGATGTAGTCCGAGACCTCGGGCGGCATCTGAATCAACCGCCAGTTCAACGCAATCGATCCGCGCGTTGAACAGGACCCCCAGCGGGACCGCTGATTGCGGATCGTCACGCGAGGCGTGGCCAGCCGGCGCGCGGCGACGAGCTCGGCCAGCCGGGCCGGGAGCTCCACTTCGGCCAGACCGCGCAGAAATTTCTCGACGGTCTGACGAATTCCGCCCGCTTCGTGGGATCGCTTCAGGCGATGGCCGCCGAGGATCACGCCCTCCGCATCCACGGCCAGCCGCACCCGCTCACCGCGGTACCAGAGCTCGGTGCCGCTGTCCCAAGCCGCGGCGTGCTGTTCCAGCCGCTGCCACTCGCGAACGATCCAGTCGTGCTGGCGCTCCGCAAACGCGAGGCCACCTCCAATCGAGGCGCCACGGGGCACGGTCAGCCGGAGCTCTCCGCCGGCCGTCAACCGGATGACGTATCGGCGGGCCTTCGGATGCCGCCGGATGGCCACTGGGAAGGCGCGGCCGCCGGCGGTGACGGCACGGGGACGACGAAGGGAGCTGTCGCTCATGTCAGGTCGATGCTTGTGAACTTAGGGAACAAACTATCAAATTCACCCGTCATAGCCAGTAGGTTGCCAGTCGAACTGGCTCGTGTAAGCAAGTAATCACTTGCACACAGGCCCGGCCGCGGGCTAAGGTTTTTGACATGGACGTGCGAGAGGCCCTGCTTCGGGCCGCCATCAAAGTGTTCGCCGAAACGGGCACCCGCGGAGCCACCACGCGTCGCATCGCGCAGGAGGCGGACGTGAACGAAGTCACGCTCTTCCGCCACTTCAAGAGCAAGGACGACCTGCTCCGGGCCGCCGTGCAGTTCTTCGCGTCGCAGGCCATGAGCGCACCCGCTGCCCGATCATCCGCAGGATCCGCGCGCTGAGCTCGTGCAGTGGTGCCGTGGACATCATCGTGAACTCTACAAAGTCCGCGCCTTGATTCGCCGTTCGATGGGCGAATTCGACGAGCACCCGGATAACTGCGCGCAGTGCATGCAGGCCTCTGTGCGCATCGCCGAGGAGCTCGTCTCCTACCTTGGCCGGCTCCGAAGTCTCGGCCTGACGTCCGGCGACTGGGACGCGCGCGCCGCGACGGCCATGTTGATGGGCGCGATTTTTTCGGACGCGCTTGGCCGCGACACCATGCCGGAACGGTACCCCTACAGCATGCGCGATGCCGTCGAAAAATACGTGGACCTTCTTTTGAGCGCCATCGGCGTGCGAACGACCGCGCCCGAACGTCGCCTGGTCGAGCATCAATGACAGAGTCACGATTCACCGCTTTGGGGCGCGCCATCATCGCGTCCATCACCGTCTTCATGCTGGCGTTCTTCCTTGGGGCGCGCGACGCCTCGGCACAGACGTCACGGCTCACGCTGGCCGACGCGCTTCGCATCGCCGCCGGACAGAACGAGTCGATCGACATCGCCCGCGCCGGCGAAGCCCGCGCCGACGCGGAGCAGCTTCGTGTGCAGAGCCTTCGGCGGCCGCAGCTGAGCTTCCTCGGCACGTACAGCCGCACGCTCGCGTCGGAGTTCAGCGGCGCGTTCAATTCGTCGGGTCCGTCATGCGCGCCGCTGGCGGTCAACGCGTCGTCGCCCGTCACCGAGCGGCTCGCGGAGCTCGAGCGTGCGGCCGGCTGCGGCGCGATTCTTCCGGACCTCGGCTTCGACAACCTGCCGTTCGGTCAGCGAAACGTCTATCAGTTTCAGCTCTCGTTCTCGCAGACGGTCTACTCGGGCGGCCGAATCGGCGCGGAGAGCCTTCGCGCGAGCAACGCGCGGCGGGCGGCCGGCATCGGGACCACGGCCGCCGAAGCCCAGTTGTCGCTCGACGTCACGCAAGCCTTCTACGACGCGGCGATGAGCGACCGCATGGTGACCATCGCGGAGTCCGGTTACAGCCAGGCGAGCGCGACCTACGATCAGATTCGGCTCTCCTTCGAAGCCGGTCGCCAGTCGGAGTTCGAGCTGCTTCGCGCGCAGGTCGCGCGCGATTCGCAGCGGCCGCTCGTCATTCGCAGCAAGTCGACGCGCGAGATTGCCTACCTTCGCCTCCGGCAGCTTCTCAAGATGGCGCCGGACGCGCCCCTCACACTCGACGCCGATCTCGATAGCGTGAACCTCGCGCCCCCGGCGCCGTTCGCCGAGGCGCTGACCGCCGCTCGTGGCGCCGGCCCTTCGACCGATCGTGCCAGCGTCCACCAGGCGGAAGCGCTCGTCGGCGTGCGCGAAGCGAGCGTGACGGTGGCACAGGCCGAACGCCGGCCTTCGGTGGCCCTGACCTCTTCGCTCGCGCCGGTGGGGTACCCGAGCAGCGGCGCCTTTCCGGGGACCGGCGACTTCAGGACGAACTGGTCGCTCAGCGCGTCCGTGTCCGTTGCCCGTGCTGACCGGCGGCCGGCTGCGCGCGATGGAGGCGTCCGCGCAGGCCGATCTGGCCGAGGCGCACGCGCAGCTCGCACAAGCGCGCGAGTGGTCACTGCTCGATTCGGCGACGGCGCTCGAGGACCTGTCAGCGGCTGAAGCCGCCCTCGAGGCCAGCGCCGGCACGGTCGAACAGGCCGAGCGGGCCTACCAGATCGCCGAGTTGAGAAATCGCGAAGGCTTGTCGACGCAGCTCGAGCTGTCGGACTCGCGGCTGTCGTGGCAGGTGGCGCAGGCCAATCGCGCCCGGGCTGCGCGCGATGTGCAGGTGGCTCGCGCGCGCGTCGCACTTCTCCCAAGCCTTCCCGTCGCCGCTCGATGACCGCGGGTTTTTACCGTCTAGGAGTCGTCATGTTTCGATCGAACCTGGTTTCATTCGCGTTGGCCGCGGTTCTTACCGGCGTCACGGTGGTCACCGTGGGCTGCGGCGACGCTGGAAGCTCCGCGGCCGAGAATCCCGTGCCGCCGTCGGTCGTGCAGCTCGCTCCGGAGAACGTCACGACCGCGAAGATCGGTGAGATGGCCGCCGGGCCGTCGGTGTCCGGACAGCTCACCGCGGCGAGGCAAGCCACCGTCCGCGCGCAGGTCGGCGGCAGCCTCGTGGCGCTGCCGCTCGATCGCGGCCAGACCGTCCAGGCTGGCACGCTGGTGGCGAAGATCGCGTCTCGCGATCTCGAGTCCTCGTTCGAGTCGTCGAAGGCCAGCGTGACCTCGGCCGAAACGGCGCTCGCCGTCGCGCGCACGGAGCACCTGCGCACCGAATCGCTCGTCAAAGGTGGCGCGCTCGCGGCGCGCGATCTCGAGCAGACGCGCAATGCCGTCGCCATCGCCGAAGCGCAGCTGGCGGCCGCGCGTGCGCGGCAGATGTCCGTCTGGCAGCAGATTGACGATACGAGCGTGAAGGCACCGTTCGCGGGCATCGTGAGCGCCCGTCCCGCGAGCCTCGGCGATGTCGTCGCGCCGGGCACGGAGCTCGTCACGATTATCGATCCGTCGAGCCTGCGGCTCGAAGCGCTCGTTCCGTCCGATCAGATCGCACAGGTCAAGCCCGGCGCGGCCGTGCACGTCTCCATTCGCGGCGTCGAGGGCGCGGTCGTCGGCAGGGTCGAGCGCGTGAGCCCGTCCGCCGATCCGGTGACGCGTCAGGTGTCGATCTTCGTGTCGGTGCCGAACCAGAGCGGCAAGCTCATCGCGGGGCTGTTCGCCGACGGCCGTGTCTACACCGCGACGCGGGAAGGCGTAGTCGTACCGCTGTCTGCGGTCGACGAAACCGGCGCGGTGCCGGTCGTCACGCGCGTCAAGGACGGCAAGGCCGAGCGCGTGGCGGTCGAGCTGGGCATCCGGCAGCTCGATACCGAGCAGGTCGAGGTCACCAAGGGCATCGCGAGCGGCGACGTGCTCATCGTCGGGTCCGCGAAGGGCGTCGCGCCCGGCACACCAGTCAACGTCGTGCAGGCGCGCCGCGAGTAGCAGCAGGACGCCATGACCATTTCCGATTTCGCCATCCGTCGTCCCGTCATCACCGTGGTGAGCATGCTCGCCCTGGTGGTGTTCGGGTTGTTCTCGCTCGCCCTGCTCCAGACCGACGAGTTCCCGGACGTCGCCGTGCCACTCGTCGTGGTGGCGGTGCCGTACCCGGGCGCGTCACCGGACAACGTCGAACGGGAAATCGTCGATCCGCTCGAGGAAGGGATCTCGGGCATCAGCGGCGTGAAGAAGGTGACGTCCAACGCGATGGACGGCTTCGCGACCGTGCTCGTCGAGTTCGTCTACGAGAAGGACCTGCAGGAAGCCACGCAGGAAATTCGCGACGAGATCAACGCGATCCGCAACGAGCTGCCGCCCGAGATGGAGGAGCCGATCCTCACGCGGGTCAGCCCGACGGACTTCCCCATCGTCGCGATGTCTGTCGCGTCAAAGACGATGTCGGTCCCTCAGCTCACCATCCTGGCGGACCCGGGCATCACGCGCCGGCTCCGGGCGATTCCTGGCGTCGGTGAAGTCAACATCGCCGGCGCGAACACCCGCGAGATGACGATCGACGTGCGCCCGGATGCGCTCCAGGCCGCCAACGTCAGCATGGGCGAAGTCGTCGGCGCAGTCGCGGCGCAGAATCTTGCCGTCCCGGTCGGTCGCCTGATCGGCATCAACGACGAGCGGACAATCCGGCTGGCCGGCCGGGTCGGCGCCGCGGAGGAGTTCGCGCAGATCGTCATCGCGAATCGCAGCGGACGGGTGATCCGGCTCGGCGATGTCGCGACGGTCCACGTGGGCGTCGAGGAGCCACGGACCGAAGCGCGATTCAACGGGACCGAAGCCGTCGGCATCGACGTCAAGAAGGCGAAGGGCTACAGCACGACGCAGGTCGCAAACTCGGTGCTTGCCGCCGTCGAAGACATCCGGGCGACCCTTCCGCCGGGCGTCGTCGATCAGCGTCGTTCGCGATTCCGGCACGCGCGTGGCCAACTCCGTCGCCAACGTCGGATGGGCCCTGGTCGAGGGCGCGGCGCTCACGGTGCTGACCGTCTTCCTGTTCCTCAACTCATGGCGGTCGACGATCATCACCGGCCTCGCCCTGCCGGTGTCAGTCATCGCCTCGTTCGTCGCCGTGCTGGCGTTCGGCTTCACGCTGAACACGATGTCGCTCCTCGGGCTGTCGCTCGCCATCGGCATCCTGATCGACGACGCGATCGTCGTGCGCGAGAACATCGTGCGGCACGTCGAACAGGGCAGGGATCATTTCACCGCCGCGCACGAAGGCACGTCCGAGATCGCGCTCGCCGTCGCCGCGACGACGTTTTCCATCGTCGTGGTCTTCGTGCCCATCGCATTCATGGGCGGCGTGGCCGAACAATGGATGGCGCCGTTCGCGCTGACGATCGCCTGCTCGGTGCTCGTGTCGCTGTTCGTCTCGTTCTCCCTCGACCCGATGCTCTCGGCGTACTGGCCGGATCCACACCTGCCGATCGAGCGCCGGTCGTGGATTTCACGCCTGCTCGCGCGATTCAACGACTGGTTCAACCACCAGGCCGATCGCTACAAGTCCGTCATCAGCTGGGCGCTGCGGCATCGATTCGCGATGGTCCTGCTCGCCGTTGGATCGTTCGTCGGCGCGCTGGCCATGCCGGCGATGGGACTGCTCGGCGGCGAGTTCTTCCCGGTCTCGGACAACTCCGAGTTCTCGGTGTCGGTCCAGACGCCGCCAGGCTCGAGCCTCGCCTACACGAGCAGGAAGATGGAGGAGGTCTCCACGCTCGCGCGCAGCGTCCCCGGTGTGTCGCACACCTACGCGACGATTGGCGGCACCTCGGGCTCGGTGGACGAAGGCAACGTCTATGTCGCGCTGGCGCCGAAGCACACCCGCGAGATGAACCAGGAAGCCATCGCGCGCGCGCTACGACAGAAGCTGCGCGAGGTCGGCGGCGCGACCGCGTCGATCCAGACGAGCGGACTCGACAACCAGAAACAGATTCAGGTCCAGATTCGCGGGCCCGAAAACGAGGTGCTGACGCGGATCGCAGACCAGTTGATGGCCCAGGTTCGTGACGTGCCGGGCGCCGTGGACGTCGGGCTGTCCACGCGCGGTCAGAAGCCTGAAATGGACGTGACCGTTGACCGCGGTCTGGCCGGGGCGCTCGGCCTGCGCGTCGGCGACATCGCCCAGGCGCTCCGGCCGGCGTTCGCCGGCGTGGACGTCGGCGACTGGGTGGATCCGACAGGCAAGACGCGCGACGTGACGGTGCGGCTCGCTCCTGAGGCCCGGGCTCGCGCGGCGGATCTCTCGTCGTTGCCGCTGGTCGTTCCCGACGCCGAGGGTCGGCCGACCACCGTGCCGCTTGGCCAGGTGGCCACGATCAAGCCGTCGCTCGGGCCGACGCGCATCGACCACCTCGATCGCGAGCGCGTGATCTCGGTCCAGGCGAACACGGAAGGCCGGCCGCTGTCGGAGGTCGTCGCCGACATTCAGACGAAGATCGACGCCATTCCGCTCGGGGCTGGCTACTCGATCACGCAGGGCGGACAGACCGCGGAGCAGCAGGAAGTCTTCACGCGCATTCTCGTCTCGCTCGTCGTCGGCATCCTGCTGATGTATCTCGTGCTCGTCGTCCAGTTCGGCTCGTTCCTCGATCCGCTCGCGATCATGCTCTCGCTGCCGCTCTCGCTCATCGGCGTGGTCGGCGCGCTGATGCTGACCGGCGACACGCTCAACATCATGAGCCTGATCGGCGTGATCCTCCTCATGGGCATCGTCGCGAAGAACGCGATCCTGCTGATCGACTTCGCGAAGTGGTCGGAGGAGAAGGGCATGGCGCGCCGCGAGGCGATCATCGAGGCCGGGCCGCGCGCGTCTGCGGCCGATTCTGATGACGACGCTGGCGCTGATCGCCGGGATGATTCCGGTGGCGCTCGGACACGGCGAAGGCGCCGACTTCCGCGCGCCGCTCGGCCGGGCCATCATCGGCGGCGTCATCACGTCCACGCTGTTGACGCTGCTCGTGATCCCGACCTTCTACGACATCCTCGCCGGCACGCGCGATCGCGTGCGGCGGCTGTTCGGCCGCGACGGCGCCCGGCGGCGCCATCCCGAACGGGAGCACGTGAGGCTGGTCTCGTAGCGCGTCGCCGCGCAGCGCCGATCGTGTCAGACTGCGTCTCGGCCGCGTCGCCTGGGTCGATGTCCCACCGTTCCGGGCTACGATGGTCCTGTCCCGGCTTCGGAGGCCATCGATGAGATTCAGAGTCGCCACGTTGATTGTGCTCGCGCTCTCGCTCCCAGCAAGCGCCCAGCGATCGACCGCCCCAGCGGATCCGCTGCCTCGGCCAAGAGCATTCGTTGCACGTTTCCGAACTACGCGGCGGTGAAATGGAATGGGACGGTCGGCGAGGTGCTCGGCGGCGCGCAGGACTTTTCGTTTCAGCTCGATTCGTTCGACTTTCGTCGCAACCGCGCGCAGCTTGTCGGGACGACGACAACGCTCGTGACCCTGCTCGTGACGCCGATGGGGCTGAGCGTCATCGAACAAACCCTCGCCGGGAATCTCACGGTGACGACAGATCTTTTCAGGGACGCGCCTCAGGCGAAGGACGAACCTACCTCGCCGTGCACTCCCGGCACCTTGGCGAAAGACGTGGACCTTCCGGCCCGGGCGCATCGCAGGCCGTACGGGACGCTGTCAGCTTGCAGTGGATTCCGAGATCTAGTCCGAGCTACCCGACCTTGACCACCATCATCGTCGCGTCGTCGAACGGCTCGCGCCCGCCGCGGAACTGATTGACCGCGGTCTTCGACGAGCGCGAGAACGTCTTCGGCGCCGGCGCGGCGGCCGACGGCAGCACGGCCTCGAGCCGCTCGGCGCCGAACATCTCGCCGGCTTCGTTCTCGGCCTCGACGCAGCCGTCGGTGTAGAAGAACAGCAGGTCGCCGGCCGCGAGCTGCACGCGTCCGCTTCGCGGTAGCCGCGCCCGGACAGCAGGCCGACCGGCAGGCCGGTCGACGGCATCCGCTCGAGGCCGCCGTGCCGGCGCAGCACGACTGCGGGTTGTGGCCGGCGTTCACGTAGCGCAGCCGATGCGTCGGCGACGATCGAGGATCGCCGATGAACAGCGTCGCGTAGACCGGGCCGGGCGTGTTCGCCTCGATGTCGCGATCGAGTCGCGTCCGCGATCGCCGCCAGATCCTGGCCGAGCGCGAGGCGCGTGCGCAGCGACGCCTGGATGTTCGCCATCAGCAGCGCGGCGCCGACGCCCTTGCCGGACACGTCGCCGACGAGCAGCGCGATCTGGCCGCCGTCGAGCACGAAGTAGTTGAAGAAGTCGCCGCCGACTTCGCGCGCCGGCACCGAGACGCCCTTGACCTCGGTCAGCCCGAGACGCAGCGGCGCCTGCGGCAGCATGTCGTGCTGGATCTGCCGGCCGAGCTCGAGCTCGCGGCGGATGCGCTCCTGCTCGACCGCGGCGCGCTGTGCCGCTCGACGTCGGCGGCCATCTGGTTGAACGCCGTCGCGAGCTGGCCGACCTCGTCGCTGCGATCGCACTTCGACGCGCGCGCGGTAGTCGCCCTGCGCGATGCGGTGGACGCCGTCGCTGAGCGTCGACAGGTTGCGCGTCAGCCGCGCCGACAGCGGCACGATGCCGACGAGCGCGAGGCCGATGAAACCGAGGCCGAATCCCGGCGTTGCGCGCGCTCGTGCGGCGCAGGTCCGTCGAGCGAGTCGCCGACCGGCCGCGCGATGCCGAACCTCAGTCCGGAGCCGGTCGGATCGGCTCGTCGTCACGACGATCCAGTCCGGCTGCGACGTCGTGCCGGGCGGCGTGTCGGCCAGCGCGACGTCGCCGAGCGCCTCGACGACCTGCTTGATCGGCCTTCGGTCGGCGTGTAGATGCGGCCGTCCTTGCGCGACGGCGAACGGCACCTCGCCGCGATCGCGGCGCGTCGTCGAGAAGACCGTGCCGAGCAGGTTCGGCAGGTTGATCTCGGCGTTGAGCTGCCGCACGACCTGGCCGTTGCGCTCGACCGTGACGTCGAGCCGGCTGCCTGACAGCGTCGCCTTGCGTTCCATCGGCGGCGACGGCGGGAGCGGCGCGGACGCGGGCTTCGGCGCCGGCGGCGCGCCGCGGCGACCGCACTCGGCTGTCACGGCGGCCTCGCGGGCCTTCTCGGACGCGGCCTTCTGCGCGTCGGTCGACGCGCCGCTGCGCTTCGGCCGCGCCCATGCGAATGCCCTGCGCGATGCCGAGCATGCGCTGATTGACCTCGCCGATGATCCGCTGCCGCTCGCTTCGGGCAGCTTCATGAACTCTTCCTCGAGAGGCGTACTGCCTCAGGATCTCGCGGCGAATCGGCGCATGTCGATCGTGATCCGCCGCGTCGCCCGCTGGATCCGCCGGACCGCCTGGTGCTGGACTGGGCAACAGCGTCGTCGGACTGGCGCCGCGCCCAGCTCGGCGATGCCGGGCGGCGGACCGATGCGCGCCTCGCCGCGTCCGCGTGCCTCGATCGCCTGCGCCGACGTCGCCGTGGCCGGCTGACTGGTGTCGGCGTCGGCGCTGCCGCCGGAACGGCCGGCGGATCCTCGGCACGAGCGGCCGCGGGCGGCGGCGGCGCACCGGGCGGCGGCGTGGCGGACCCGGCGCCGCACCTCCGCCGTCCCCGCGTCGGCCCTGACCTCCGCCGACCTCGCCCGCCGCCGCGGCCTCCACCGGCTCCGCGGCCGCGAACGAGTCGCGAAGCTCGACGTTGTTGAGGAGCATCGCGAGCTGCCCGAGCGTCCCGGCCACGGCGTCGTCCGCGGCCACGGTGGCGGCGGCGGTCTGCACCGGCGTCGCGGTCATCGACTGCTGCGACGGCCCGCCGAGCGGCGTCCGTCGGCGGCCTGCGTTCGACTCGGCAAGGTCCATCAGGTGCTCGACGCGCTCGGTCAGCTGCGCGGTCACGAGCTGCATGCGCTGGCCAGCTCGCCGGCGAGCAGTTCGGCCTCGCGGCCGGCCGCCTCGCGCAGCGCCTGGGCGTTGTTCGTGTAGATGTAGAACGTCACCGCGGCCAGCGGCACGACCGACAGCAGGAAGAACGCGACGATGAGGCGAAGGCGCAGGCTCATGGAATGGTCCGGGCGTCAGGCGAATGTTGTCACGACCGGGCGCGTGATCGCTCGTCCCGAATTCGCGCCTCGACACGGACCGCGTGCGCGCGTCGCCGCGAGCGTCGGGCTGGCCAGCACGTAGTCGATTCGCCAGCCGATGTTGCGCTGCCGGAGGTTCCGCCATGGCGCCCACCAGGTGAACAGCTCGTTGTTGTCCGGATCGAGCGCGCGGCCGACATCGACCAGCCCGCCGGCGAGCAGCCCGCCCAGAAGCGCTCGCTCCTCGGGACGCGTGCCGATCTGATTCGGTTTGCGCTCCTTCGGATGCACGTCCCGCTCCTCGCGGGCCACGTTCAGGTCGCCACAGATGACTAGCGTCCGGCCGGCGCCTGCGTTTCAGCCGCCCACGCGACGAGCGCCTCGAGAAACCGCATCTTGGCGTCGTAGTCCTTGCCGCCGTTCGGCACGTAGACCGAGGCGACCGTCAGTGGCCCGAGGTCGGCGACGACGATGCGCTCCTCGATGATCGAAGGACGGATGACGGAACGCCGGCCGTTCCGTGAAAAAACTGTGGCGGACGAGCAGCGCGACGCCCGAGTAGCCGCCGCGCCGTGCCAGTAGCACCAGTAGCCGTTGGCGGCCACCAGCAGCTCCGGCACCTTGTCGCGGCGACGCCTTGATCTCCTGGAGGCAGACGACGTCCGGCTGCTCGGCCGCGAGCAGCGTCGGCACTTCGCGCTGCCGCGCGCGGATGCCGTTGACGTTCCAGGTGATGATCTTCACGCGCCGTGCCAAGCTCCTGAAGTCCGCGGACGAGCCGCCGTGCGCCTTCGTTCGCCGATCGACGGATCGAGCGCGCCGTACGACACGCGGATCGAGCACTCCGTCGCCGCCGAACGCGCTGCCCGGGCATCACGGCGACGCGGTGCTCGCGAATCAGCCGCTCGGTGAGCGTCGAGCGACTCGAGCGGCGCGAACACGCGGACGAAGAAGTAGAACGCGCCCGGCGCGGCGGCGACGTCGCACGGCACCGCCGGATCGTCGAGCGCGCTCGCCGATCGTCTGCCGCATCGCGGCCAGCGGCCCGAGCTGTCGACGCGGCGTACGCGCGGCCGACGCGCGAGCGCCGCGACCGCCGCGTCCTGCGACACCGACGGGCGCGCAGATGAGCAGCGTGTCCTGAATCTTGTTGATCGCGTCCCACAGCGATTCGGGAATCACCATGTAGCCGACGCGCCAGCTCGCCATGCCGTACGCCTTCGACATCGAGAACAGCGAAATCGTGTGCGCCGACGGCGCCCGTCGATCGACCCCGGCGAGAAATGCGGCGCGTCGTCGTACGTGAAGTACTCGTACGCCTCGTCGTGGATGTGAAAGATGCCGCGCTCGCGGCACAGCGCGTTCACCGCGCGCAGCGACGTCTTCCGAATAGACCGCGCCGGTCGGGTTGTTCGGCGACACGGTGACGACGGCGCGCGTGCGCGGCGTGATCGCGCGCGCGATCGCATCGAGGTCGAGCTGATAGTCGGCGCGTCGTCGGCACCGGCACCGGCCGGCGCGCCGGCCATCATCGACCGCCATCTCGTGATTGAAGTAGTACGGCACCGGGAAGATCACCTCGTCGCCGGGATCGGTGATCGCGAGCACCGCGTTCATGAACGCGAGGTTGCCGCCGGCGGTGACGACCACGCGGCTGCCGGGCCGGACGCGGATGCCGTTCTCGCGCGCGAGCTTGTCTTCGAGCGCGTCGACGAGCGCCGGCAGGCCTTCGACCGGACCGTAGCGGTGATCGTCGAGCGACGCCGCCGAATCGGCGCGCCGCCTCGATGCGCCTCGGGCGGCGGACCGTACGACACGATGCCCTGCCCGAGCGAGATCGTGCCGGGCGTCTCGGCAGTCCAGCGGCCGATGATCGGGATGACCGGCGTCTGGACGGCCGCGAGACGCCTCGACTGCAGCGACGGAAGCGGCACACGTCGGGTTCCTGTCTACACGCGCGTCACTTGGCGCCGGCTGCGGTGCGCGTCGAGCACGAACGGGCCCGAGCGCTTGCTGAGATAGACCTTGGAGTCGAGCGGATCGGGCGCCGGCTCGAGCTTGATCGACGTTGAACTGCAGGCTGTCGAGCGTGCCGCGCATGTCGTAGTAGCGGTTCTTCGTCTTGACGACGACGTCGTCGTAGCCCTGCGGTGACCGCCCAGACTTCCTGCTCCTCGGTGAGCGCGCGGAAGTGGCCCTGGCCGCGCCAGTCGAGCCGCGTCGCGCCCAGCCAGTTGTAGAGGACACGCTGCCCGTCGAACTCGACGGTGCCGCGCAGGCGCTCGCACGAGATCCGCCGAGCTTCGGATCGCTCTCTTCCTGCGCGCAGCTCGTGCGACACCTTGTACGACACCGGCACGACCGTCGCCGGGTCGTCGGGCAGCGGCGCCTCGGCCATCAGGATCTGGAACTCGCGCCCCTCGAGCCGCTGCATGATCTCGGTGGCGGTCTTGCGGGTCGGGAATTCGTTGAAGTACTCTTCGATGTACGCGATCTCGAGGGCGCCCTGCTGCAGCGGATACTCGCGGATCGAATAGTTCGGACTCGTCATGGCAGGTGTCTCCGTGGTCCAGCGGGCGCGTGCGCCGGGATTAGTGTAGTCCGGCGAGCGCGGCGACGTCGGCCTCCGCCAGCCGCCGGAGAAACGCGGCGCGCTCGCGAGCCTCGTCGCTCGCCTCGATCCGGTCGACCGGCCACGGCAGACACCAGGTCCAGTTGTGCGGCGTGACGGTGCCGGGCGTGTTGATGCGATCGCGCCAGCCGAACACGTCCTGGACCGGCAGGAACAGGCGGTCGGATCCCGGCGCGGAACGCAAGCTCCAGCATGGCGTCGCGCAGCCGGTCCGACCAGGGCGCGTCGGGCCCGCCGGCGCCTGAGCGACGCAATCACCGGCAGCCTCGAGAACAACTCGCGTTCGTCGCGCGGGCAGCTCGTCCCACCAGACGGCGACCGGTTCCGTGTCGTGGGTGCCGGTCATCGCGGCCGACACCGCCGGGTACTGCGCGGGATCGCGAAACGGCAGCGCCGTCGGTGTGCCAGTGCCGCTCCCATCGCATCACCCGGCAGCCGGGAACGCCGAGCCTGGCCAGCGACTCACGCACGAAGTCGGGAATCGACCCGAGATCCTCCGCGATCAGGTCCAGGCCGCTCGACGCGAGAATGCCGAGGACCGCCTCGCCCTGGGCGCGCTGCGCGCGCTTCGTCGGACGGCGTGAAGAACGCGGAACGATCCGGCCGGCCGCCCGTAGGTGCGGAAGAGCCCGATGACGTGATCGACGCGCACGCCGTCGAACAGCACGGCCGCGCGCTCGGCGCGCCTGCGGATCCAGGCGTAGCCGGACCGGGCGATGACCTCCCAGTCGTAGGTCGGCAGTCCCCAGTCCTGCCCCTCCGCGCTGAACGCGTCCGGCGGAACGCCGGCGGACACGTCGTGCTGAAACTCGTCAGCGCGCGACCATACCTCCGGGCTGTCATCGCGCGCCACGAACGGCAGGTCGCCGAGCACGCGAACGCCCAGCGACCCGCGCATGGCTGCGCGCGTCCTGCCACTGCGTCTCGGCGATCCACTGCCAGTACTGCTGCTCCAGCACGTCGCTCGCAAGCTGCCGCCGCGCCTCGTCGAGCGCGCGCGGTTCGCGTGACGCGAGCGGCTGCGGCCAGTCCGCCACGAACGTCCCGGCATCGATCGCGACAACGCCTGAAACAGCGCGTAGTCGTCGAGCCACCAGCGTTCGCGCGCCACATACGCGGCGAGCACGGCAGCGCGTGGTGTGAGCTGCTCCCACTCATCGGTCAGAAAACGGTTGAACGCGATGCGCGAGCGCCTCGTGCTTGGCGCGGCGAACCTCAGGATGCCGAATCGTCGGCGACTCGCGGGCCGACGCGAGCGCCCTCCGCGCCTCGTCCGAAAGCGCGTCAATCCCGCCCGGCGCGCGTGAAGTCGATGACGTCGTCGAGCGAGATGTAGATCGGATCGATGGCGAGCGTCGACGTCGCCGAGTACGGCGACGTCTCGCCGTCGGGCATCGTGCCGAGTGGCAGCACCATCACCCGGCCGAAGCCGCTGCGCTGCAGCCATCTCGAGAAGGGCACGATGTCCGGAAGCTCTCCGATGCCCCAGCTCTTCGTGCTCCGGCACGAAAACAGCGGAACGTTCACGCCCGCACGGCGGCTCACGAGACCCGCGCTCCCTGGACGGTGGCCCCAATGCGACGAGTCGCTTCGTCGAAGACGTCGGGCGGTCGGAAGCAGGCTCAGCACGAGAAACGCCTCTTCTGGAAAATCGAAGAAGTAGCCGGGATGAACGAGCACACCGGCCTCGTCGAGAAGCCGGAGAACGAGCGCTTCCTCGGTCTCAGTCGCCGGCACGCGCACGACGACGGACCAGCCGCCTTCGGGCGCGAGCACGGTGAGCGACGGCTGAGTCCGAGCGACGGATCGCAGCTGATCGAGATTCCGGCGTATGCGGATCGCGATCGCGTCGCGAACGGCACGTCCGCTTTCGAGAAGACGTGAAGCGGCTGTCTGGACGGGCGTCGACACGGACAGATACGAATCGGCGATGAGTCCGAGCCGATCGATGGCGTGAGCGCACGAGCGCGTCCGGACCGCTCACGACGATCCAGGCCAGCTTCACCTGAGGCAGGCCCGACGGACTTCGACAATCCGCCGAGCGTGAAGGTCAGCACGCGCGTGTTCACCGAGCAAGCGACGTGGCCTCGGGCCGTGGCGAGAGCGGATAGTCGGCGAACACCTCATCAGAGACAAGCGCAAGGTCGTGTTCGACGAGCGATGGCCGACGAGCCAGTCGCGATCATCCGCTCGAAGCATCGAGCCCGTCGGGTTGTTGGGGCTCACGACAAGGATGGCGCGTGTCCTCGAGGTGACGGCGCGCACGACGCTGTCGCGATCGATGGCCCAGTCGTCGGCCCGCTGGAGCCGATAGGCAGCGGCGTCCACGCCCTCGAGCCTGGTGAGCAACTCGAACAACGGATAGCTCGGCTGCGGCACGAGCACGGCATCCCCGGGATCGCATGAGCAGCTTGAAGAGGATCGCGTACGCCTCGCTCGTACTGGCTGTGAGTACGACGCGGGTCGCGTCGACGGCGACGCCGCGCGCGGCGTAGTCCGAGGCGATCGCTCTGCGCGCGTCGACGCATCCCGAGCGGGTCGGGCCGGTAGATCCCCGAGCGGCGGTCGGCCAGGCTGTCGAGCAGATCCGCCGGGTACGGCAGGCCGACGGTCGTCGGGTTGGTCTCGGTCAGATCGAGGATCGGGTTGTCCGGAGCGCCGTGCGCGCTCGACCGCCCGGGACAGCGCATTCGGCGCCAGCTCGGCCGGTAGACGCGACGAGAACATTCAAAAGGAGCTTAGCGGACAAAGGGCGACGGACAAAGGGCAGAGGGCAACCGGCCGGCGTCCAGGAGCGTCCAACAGCCAGCGGTCGACCGTCCAGGTCGTCAGCTAGACTGTCTTCTGAGGGAGCTACATGCCCAGAAATCTCCTCGCTGGTGTCGCGCTTGGTTTCGCGGCGGTCGTGGCGATTCCGACAACGGTGTCGGTGCAGGCGCCATTGAAGCTGACGGTGCCCTACACGATGTTCACGCTGCCGAACGGCCTCACGGTCATCCTCCACGAGGACCACAGCGTGCCGAAGGTCGCCGTGAACGTCTGGTACCACGTGGGCGCCGGGCGGGAGAAACCTGGACGCACCGGTTTCGCCCACCTCTTCGAGCACCTCATGTTCGAGGGCTCCGGACACGTGAAGGAAGGCGAGTTCGACACCCTGCTCGAGTCGGTCGGCGGCTCGAACAACGGGTCCACGACGAGCGACCGGACGAACTACTTCGAGACGGTGCCGTCGAACGCGCTCGACATGGCGCTCTTCCTCGAGTCCGACCGGATGGGCTACCTGCTCGACGTCGTCACGCCGCAGGTCGTCGACAGCCAGCGCGACGTCGTCAAGAACGAACGCCGCCAGCGCTACGAGAACGCGCCGTACGGCATGGCGTTCATTCGCATCGTCGAGCGCCTGTATCCGAAGGGCCACCCATACAGCTGGCCTGGCATCGGCTACATGGAGGATCTCAGCGCGGCGACGCACGAGGATGTGCTCGAGTTCTTCAAGACGTACTACGCGCCGGGCAACGCGAGTCTCGTCATTGCCGGCGACATCAACCCGGCTGACGCTCGCAAACGGGTCGAGTACTGGTTCGCCGACGTGAAGGCTGGCGCGAACGTGCCGCCGTTGACGGTGCCGCCGGCCGAGCTCACGCAGCGTCGTCAAGGAGACGCTGCACCGACCAGGTCCAGCTGCCGCGCATCTATCTTGCGTGGCACTCACCCGCCCTCTATGCCAAGGGCGATGCCGAGCTCGACGTCACGAGCGGTGTTCTCGGCGAGCGGCAAGAACTCGCGTCTCTACAAGAGACTGGTGTACGAGATGCAGCTCGCGCAGGACGTGACCGCGCAGCAGGCCTCGTCGCGCTATGGCTCGTTCTACATGGTGGTCGTGACCGCGCGGCCGTCGCCTGACGCGCCGGACGCCGTGCTCGCTCGCATCAAGACGATCGTGGACGAGGAGATCGAGAAGCTGAAGAAGACGCCGCCTGAGGCGCGTGAAGTCGAGCGCGTGAAAAACGGCATCGAGGCATCGTTCCTCAATCAGATGGAGACGATCGAGGCAAAGGCTGATCAGCTGAACCAGTACTACACGTTCACCGGCAAACCGGATTACTTCGACCAGGACATGGCGCGGTATCGAGCGATTCAGCCGGCCGACGTCCAGGCCGCGGTCACGCAGTGGCTGCCGGCGGACCGCCGGTTCGAATTGTCCATCGTCCCCAACAAGCAGTGAGCGCATTCATGAGAATCGTCCTTGTCCTCGTCATGCTCATCGGGGCGGTCGCGCTGACGGCGCCGGCCGACGCTCGTCAGGCGCCGGATCGATCAAAGGCGCCAACGCCAGGCCCGGCGCCGGCGCTCAAGGTCCCGGCCATCGAGCGTCGGACTCTGACCAACGGCCTGCGCGTGTGGATCGTCCAGATGCACGAGGTGCCGGTCGTGGACGTTTCTGTCGTTGTGACCTCGGGCGCCGCGGCCGACCCTGCCGGAAAGTACGGGCTCGCATCATTCACCGCGACGATGCTCGACGAGGGCGCGGGCAAGTACAACGCGTTGGATCTCGCGGACGCGGTCGAGTTTCTCGGCGCGTCGCTGACGACAGGAAGCTCCTTCGACTCGTCGGTGATGAACCTGCACACGCCGGCGTCGAAGCTCGACCAGGCCTTGCCGCTCCTGGCCGACGTGACTCTTCGACCCACGTTTCCTCAGAACGAGATCGATCGCATCCGCAAAGAACGGCTCGCCGCGTTGCTCCAGGGGCGCGACAACCCGGCGCAGGTCGCGGCCGCCGGTTTCGCGCGGCTGGTTTACGGCGCCGGACACCGCTACGGCACGCCGACGATGGGCACTGAGGCGTCGAATACGGGCATCGCCGTCGACGATCTTCGCGCCTTCTACGCCGCCAATTACCAGCCTCAGAACACCGGCCTGATCGTCGTCGGTGACATCACGCCGGCGTCGGTTCTCCCGAAGCTCGAGCAGGCGTTCGGCACGTGGAAGAACGCGGGCAACCTCTCCAAGCCAGTGCTCGCGCCCGTCGCCCAGCCAACCGCACGGCAGATCTACCTCATCGACAAGCCCGGAGCGGCACAGTCCCAGATCCGTATCGGCGGCGTCGGTGTCGCGCGAATGACGCCTGACTACTACGTCCTGGATGTGCTCAACACCATGCTCGGCGGATCGTTCTCATCGCGCCTGAACCAGAATCTTCGCGAGGAGCACGGCTACACGTACGGCGCCGGATCGGTCTTCGACATGCGCGCGGCCGCAGGGCCGTTCTACGCGACCGCGGGGGTGCAGACCGACAAGACCGTGGAGTCGCTGACGGAGTTTTTCAAGGAGCTCGACGGGATGCGCACGCCACCGCCGGCCCCCGAACTGACACGTGTGCGGAACCTGCTCGCGCTTGGCTTCCCTGGCGAGTTCGAGACCACGAGCAACATGGCGGGAAAGTTGACCGAGTTGTTCGTGTACGGCCTGGAGGATTCGTTCTTCGGTGAGTACGTGCCGAAGATCGAGGCAGTGTCGGCGACCGAGATTGAGCGCGCCTCGAAGCAGTACATCGCGAGCGATCGCTTCGCCGTGGTTGTCGTCGGCGACCTGTCGAAGATCGAGAAGCCGATCCGCGACGCCAACTTCGGACCGGTGAAGGTCGTGTCGATGGACGAGGTCCTGCGGTAGAACTGCACTGCGACGGTGGGCCGATGCAGGTGGCACCCGGCGCGTTTCTCCTCGAGCGGTGCCTCGACGCGCCGGAACAACTGACGGTTGCGGCGGCATGCCGGGCGCTGCTCGATGGTGACATCCCGGCGTACGTTCCGGTCGTGCGTGGCGGCGGCCGCATGCACGTTCGGATGCTGTGCCTTGGCCGTCACTGGAACGCGATGACCTACACGTATGAAGCGGCGAGGAGCGACTTCGACGGGCGGCCCGTACCGCCGCTGCCCGACGAATTCCGTGCGCTGGCGTCGCGCGTCGCCACGTCGGTCGGCATGACGCTCGATGCCGACATCTGCATCCTCAACTACTACGAGGCCGACGGCCGGATGGGCCTGCACCAGGACAAGGATGAAGGCGAGCAATCGCTCGCGGCCGGGCTGCCCGTCGTGTCCATTTCGATCGGAGACACGGCGACGTTTCTCTTCGGCGGCACACGCCGCCGCGCGCCCATCGCGAAGTTCCCGCTGCACTCGGGCGACGCGTTCGTCTTCGGCGGTCCGGCGCGGTTGTGCTATCACGGCGTCTCGCGGATCCTTCCAGGCACAGCGCCCAAGGATCTCGATGTTCGCGGGCGTTACAACCTGACGTTCAGGCAGTACTGACTTTGTCGATCACGTAGACCGCGGCCGCGCCCCCGCCGATCTCGAACGCCCATCGCGCGCCCGCCGGTCGGTCGAGCATGGCGACGGTGGATGCGTCGACGAGACTCACCCAGATCGCGTACGGCACGCCTCGCGGAAGCGCGACTTCAGCCCGCGCACGAGCCCGACCCGTGTTGGTGGCGATGATGACCCAGGCCCGTGGCCCCTCGAAGAGCTCGACATCGAGCGACGAGGGCCGCGACGAGAGAAACGCCGGAGAGGCCGCGTGACGAAGCTGGCCAATGAGCTCGGCATTCGCCGCCATCTGGCGCGCGATCGCGACGGCCGGTGCGACCCAATCACGGCGCCGGCCGTCAGGCCGGTCGAGACCGCTTCCCTCTGCGCGACCTGGGTCAATTGAGACGGTTCGAACGCCGCGAGCGATGGCGCGCCAGGCGGTCGCAGGAATCTCTGCTGGACGAATTCGTGTGAGGTCGATGTTGATTCGTCCTTCGAGACTCGGAACAGCGCGTCCGTCAGGTTGAATCACGACGGCGAGCCCGACCGTCTCCGCCAGCCGACTGACGTCGGCAACCGTGCCCACATCGCCGGACGGCCACGTGATCGCGCCGAAGCCCGCGGCCTTGATGGCAGCCAGATCGTCGAGCCGCGGCGTACCGGCCGGCGTCCCGCGGTACCAGACTGCCACGACGGGCTCCGCCGCAAAGCCGGGCGTTGCACCCAGGACAAACATCAGCACAGCCCGCGATCGGGAACGCTCGCATGGTCGGACCGGGCACTCGATGAGAGGGCTCGAAGTGGCAGTATAGAGGCGGCGATTCTCGATGCGGGTCTTTTCCACCGATCACAAGGTCATCGGCCTGCAGTACGCCGTCACGAGCCTGCTCTTCCTTCTGCTCGGGTTCGCGCTCATTCTCATCCTGCGCTGGCATCTCGCGTGGCCGACGCAGCCCATTCCACTGGTCGGCCTGTGGCTCGGGAGCGCGAACACCGCTGGCGGCGTGCTGCTCCCCGAGTTCTACACGCAGCTCGGCGCGATGCACGGCACGATCATGGTCTTCCTGGCGGTCGTGCCGCTCGCCGTTGGCGCGTTCGGCAACTATCTCGTCCCGCTGATGATCGGCGCGCCGGACATGGCGTTTCCGCGCCTGAACATGCTCAGCTACTGGCTCTATCTCGCCGGCGGCCTGGTGATGATCGCGGGGTTCTTCCTGCCCGGCGGCGCGGCCAACTCCGGATGGACGTCGTATCCGCCGCTGGCCGTCATCGCGACGTCAGGCCAGACGGCGTGGCTCGTCGGCATGCTGATTCTGATCGTGTCGTCGCTCCTCGCCTCGATCAACATCATCGTCACGATCCTGCAGCTGCGCGCGCCGGGACTGACGATGATGCGGCTGCCGTTCTTCGTCTGGGCGCAGCTCGTGACGTCGTTCCTGCTGCTGCTGGCCTTTCCGCCGCTGCAGGCCGCCGTCGATCCTGCAGTTGATGGATCGGCTCGCGGGCACGAGCTTCTTCCTGCCGACCGGCCTGGTGGTTTCCGGCCAGCCGTTGCCGGCCAGCGGCGGCGGCAGCCCGATCCTCTGGCAGCACCTGTTCTGGTTCCTCGCGCATCCCGAGGTCTACGTCCTGATCCTTCCGGCGCTCGGCATCGTCGCCGAAGTGATCGCGAACATCACGCGCAAGCCGCTCTGGGGCTATCGGGCGCATGGTCGGCGCGACGCTGTTCATGGCGTTCATGTCGTTTGTCGTCTGGGCGCACCACATGTTCCTGACGGGCATGGGCCCGACGATGAGCGGGTTCTTCCAGGTGACGACGATGATCATTTCGATCCCGTCGGTCGTCATCGTGTCGGCGCTGCTGCTCTCGCTCTAGGGCGGATCGATTCGGTTCACCGTGCCCGGACTGTTCGCGCTGGCGTTTCTGCCGATGTTCGGCATCGGCGGCCTGACCGGCCTGCCGCTCGGGCTCGCGGCCTCCGACATCCCGCTTCACGACACCTACTACGTCGTCGGACACTTTCACTACATCGTCGCGCCGGGCACGCTGTTCGCGCTGTTCGCCGGCATCTACTACTGGTTTCCGAAGGTCACCGGCCGATCGATGAACGACACGGCTCGGCCACCTGCACTTCTGGGGATCGCTCATCGGCATGAACGGCATCTTCCTGCCGATGTTCATCCAGGGACTGGCGGGCATGAATCGGCGGCTGTACGACGGCGGCCGGTCGTACGAGATGTTCTCGCAGTTCGACGGTTCGTTCGGCGGTCAGGCGTGGTCCGCGGTCCTGCTCGCCGTCGTCGCAGATTGTCTTCATCGTCAACCTCGTCCTGAGCCTCGCGCGCGGCGCGCGCGCCTCCGAGAATCCGTGGCAGGCCACGACGCTCGAGTGGACGACGCCGTCGCCGCCGCCGCACGCACAACTTCGCCGGCGTGCCGATCGTGCAGCGCGGGCCGTACGACTACAGCGTGCCTGGCGCCGTCGACGACTTCATGCCGCAGACGCAGCCATGATTCCGTACACCATCGAACGGCGCGGCAGACACCGGCGTGACGAACGTCACGCTCGGGATCTGGCTGTTCCTCGCGTCGGAGGTCATGCTGTTCGGCGCGCTGTTCTCGGCGTACGCGCTGCTTCGCGCATCGGCGTCCAGCTGGCCGGTCGGCCGCGATGTCCTCCAGCCCAGCCTCGCGTTGATGAACACGTTCATCCTCATCGGCTGCACGGCTTCGGTCTGGCGCGCGCGGTCTCACGATCCGCTCAAGGCCATGGGATCGCTTGCGGCCAGCGCGTTCCTGGCGTTCGCGTTCCTCGTGGTCAAAGGCGCCGAGTACCGATTCGACATCGACGCGGGGCTCGTCCCGTCGGCCAGCACGTTTCTCGCGTGCTACTTCACGCTGACCGGCCTGCACGCGCTGCACGTGCTGGCGGGCGGCGTCGCGAACGCGTGGGTGATCGCCGGCGCGCGTCGGGTCAGGCCGGCGCTGACAGCGGGCCGCATTCGCGCCGTCTCGCTCTACTGGACGTTCGTGGATGCGATCTGGCTCGTGCTCCTCGTGCTCTTCTACCTGACGTGACACGTTCCCCGCGTCTTGTCGCCGTGCTCAGCAGCTTGCTGGTCCTGCTCGCGGACCGAGCACTCCACGCGTGTCCCGTCTGTTTTCGGATCGATGACGCCGCCACGACCTCGGGCGTCCATGCCGCGGTGTTCGTGCTGCTCGGCGTGACGAGCGGCGTGCTGGGCGGCTTCGCGACGTTCATCGTGCGATTCGTCCGCCGGGCCAAACGTCACGCCGGCCATGAGTCCGATATCGCGTCGTGAATCGTTTCCTTCCTCCTGCAGCATCGGCGCACGCCGCGGACATCGACCTCGTCCTGACGCTGGTCCACGTTCTGATGGGTGTGCTCTTCGTGGGCTGGGCGATCTATTTCGTGTGGGTGCTGGTTCGATTCCGCGCGCGCCGCCAGCCGCAGGCCAATCACGGCGGCGCAGGCGGCCGGGCCGCATTGGCGACCGAGATCGGCGTCGTCGTTGCCGAGGTCGTCCTGCTTGTCGGATTCGCGCTGCCGATCTGGTTCAACCGTACGTCGGTTCAGTCCGCGACTCCCGCTGGCGATGCGACGGTCGTCCGCGTCGTCGCCGAGCAGTTCGTGTGGAACATCCACTACCCGGGAGCCGATGGCGAGTTCGGCGCGACGTCGCCAGCACTCGTCAGCGGCACGAATCCGCTGGGCCTCGATCGCGGATCGACTCACGGCCAGGACGACGTGGTCGTGGTGAATCAGCTGCATGTGCCGGTCGGCCGGCCCGTCGTCATCCAGCTGTCGAGCAAGGACGTGATTCACAGCTTCGGCGTGCCCGCGATGCGCGTGAAACAGGACGCGATTCCAGGCGTTGTGGCACCGGTGTGGTTCACGCCCGACGGTCACCGGTCAGTTCCGAGATCGCGTGCTCGCAGCTCTGCGGCCTGGCCCACTTCCGCATGCGAGGCATCGTGACCGTCGAACCGCTCGACGCATTTGACGCGTTCCTGACGAGTGAACGCTAAGAGGTCGGGGACAGAGCCCTTTTCCACAGTTTCGCGCCAAAAGGGGACAGAGCGGCCTGGGCCAGCTCTGTCCCCTTTTTGGCCGATTCTGTGGAAAAGGGCTCTGTCCCCGACCTTAGTGCAGCCAGGATTCGCGGAAGGCGCGCTGGGCAGGGGTCGGGGCAACGCCGGCGGCCTCGACGGGGACGACGAGGATGCGCGGGTCGGCGACGAGCGTCGCTTTCGTGGACACAATCTGACCATCGCGACGGCGCACCGTAAGCGTCACGGGATCGCCAGGTTTCCGCTGTGACATTCCGCTCCACGCCGCCTGTGTCGCGGGCTGGCCATCGATCTGCGTGATCACGTCGTCGAGATCGATGCCCGCCTCGTAGAGCGGCGTGCCGAATGGCACGAGCGTCCTGCCACCGCGGCCGCGTCCGACCGCGAGCCCGCCGTCCACTGACGCGACAGGCACGTCGCCAATCCATCCGCGGCCGGGCGCCATCGACTGCAGCACGTAGCCCGCCGGCGACAGCAAGGCCGCGAAGTCGGGCCAGTCGCGGCCCTCGATGTAACGGTCGAAGAACTCGTCGGCGAAACGCCGGTCGCCAGACACCTCGACGAGCGTCGCCCGCAAGTCCGCGAGCGTGTAGGGCCGGCCGACGTATCCCGGCCGAGGACCAACCGCACGCCCGTAGTCCTGCCACAGACGCCGCATGAAGTCGTCGAGCGAGCGACGTCCGGCGGATCGGCTGCGCAGCGACAAATCCAATGCGAGAGCGATCGCATGGCCGTACTCGTAATACGAGACGTAGCTGCGGCTCGAGTCCATCATGTCGTTCGACACCGCGCGATCGACAAACGGCGCTTGTTCGCTCATCTGAACGAGCGACCGCACGAGGCGGCCCGATCGATTCGCGACGTTTGCCACCGACGAGACCGGCGCCTGGTCTGCCAGACCCGCGCGCGCGAGCGACACGCCCTCGTAGTAGTCAGTGAATCCTTCAGCAAACCAGAGACAGCAACTCACATTCGCCCGCGTGAAGACGAACGGCTCGAGGTCCGCCGGTCGGATGCGCTCGACGTTCCAGACGTGAAAGAACTCATGGGCGATGTTCGACAACGCGAGCCGCCGGCCGTCGGGCGTCTGGATCGACAACCCGGGGATGGCGATCGACGTGCTGTTCCGATGTTCCATCGCGTCACTGTCGCCCCACGCCGCGAGATCAAGGAGGAACGTGTAGTGACCGGGTTCGAAAACGGGAAACTCGCCGAATACTTCGGCCTGTTCGGCGACGATACGACGAACCATGGCCGCGAGCGCGTCCACATCGGCTTGCGATCCCTGCCCGTGCACGACGACACGGAACGTGGCGGACTTTCCGGCGCGGTCGTCGACCTGAAACGTGCTGATCAGGAAGTTCGACAGCTCGGTCGGACTGTCCATGAAGTACTGAAGGTTCGGCGCGGTGAACTCGAACGGCGTTGACGAGGCGAAGAGCTGTGTCGCGGCCTTCCAGTTGGAGCCGGCCGGAGGCACGAAATTCACGCGGATTGGACGCAGATCCAGCCCCACCGCCCACAAGAACGTCGCCGGCATATTGAGGTGCGCGTGCGTCGTGTCCACGCCGAGGTAGGTGCCGTCCGCGTGATCGCCGAACATGCGATAGACCACCCGCACCGTGCCGTCGTGTCCGGAGACGGCCCACTCGTCGGGTTCCGGCCTCGTCACGCTCAACCGGCGGCCCGTGCCGTCGAATGCCTCCAGGAAGAAGAGGTTTTTGGCGAACTCGTGGGTGGAATAGCGCCCGGGTGACGACCGGCTCATGCGGACCCGCAGCGGAACCGCGGCGTCAACGCCGGGGAACGTCGCTTCCACCTCCAGCCAGTGATGCGCGGCGCCCTCGAAGCTCACCCGGTAGGTCACCGCGGCCGCGTCCTGCGCTGAGGCCGGCCGCGCCGCGGAAGACACACGAGCACGAGGAACACGAAGAGCGATCGGAGCATCCTGAACGAGTGTACGTGACGCCGTCCCGAAATCAGAGCACCGCGGCGGCGCGATGCTGGCGCGCCATGCGCCACAGCGTGAGCGGGAATCGCAGAAGCAGTCGCCGCCTCAACGATCGATACGACAACTTGCCCTGGAAATACTTGAGGATTGCGCCGCTGACGCCGTGCATGGACGCGACAGCGGCGATGGCGTCGCGGACGCGCGTGTGGCTCCCGAACGCATGGCGTTGAATCAGCACCGCGTCGGCGAGCTCGGCGCCGAACTCGGATCGCCAGGCGTGCTCGTACGCGTGGCCCACGGCGTTGGGCGCCTGGCGGCCGTGATGGGCGGCGAGGGCGCGGCCGGCCAGTTCGCCGGACACCATCGCGTAGTAGATGCCTTCGGCCGTAATCGCGTTCACGAATCCGCCGGCATCACCCGCGAACAGGACCCGGCCGTGCCAGGCACGCGGCAACGGACCGCCGACCGGAATCAGAAACGGCGTGAAACTCTGGCGGTCCGAACGGCCGTGAAGCACGCCACGTTCTGTGAGCGACGACACGAACTGTTCTTGCAACGCGTACGGCGCGGCCTCGACTTGCTGATCGAAGTGCGAGAGCAGGCACCCGATTCCGACGTTCACGTGGGCGGTCTTCGGAAATACGTAGGCGTACCCGTCGAGACCGTTGTAGGCGTACGCCACCCAGAGGACGTCCGGCCGCGAAGGCCGCAAGATGGCGTTCGGCGTCTCCTCCATCATGTCGATCGCGAGATGCGTGCGCGGCCAGCGCGTATTCACGCCCGTGCGCTTCGCGATGACGCTGTGCACGCCGTCTGCGGCCACGACAAACGGCGCCGAGACACACCGCCCGTCGCGCGCTTGAAGCGTGACGGCGTCGTCGGTCATCTCCACCTGCATGATCTCGAACCCCGACTCGAGGCGGGCGCCGGCCGCGGCCGCGGCGCGCACCAACGCGTGGTCGAACTCCACGCGGCGGATCAGCAGCACGGAGGGATCCGCTGTGGTCAGATTCAGCGAGGTGTGGTCGGGCCCTTCGAGGTGCAGCCGGCTGATGCGGTGGACGTCGATGTCCGCAAGCGCCGGTTCGAGCCACGGAAATCGCGTGAGCGCCCGCGCACTGATGCCGCCGCCGCACGGCTTGTTGCGAGGAAACGCGGCGCGGTCGACGAGCAGCGTCGAGAGGCCGGCAGCCGCGAGGGTTCGCGCGGCGACGGCGCCGGCCGGACCGGCGCCGGCCACGATCACGTCAGCGGTGTATGACATTCGGCGGGGCGCTCAAGCATCTCATTTGCGCGCGACCCGCGGAAATTTGACAGGATTGTGAAACATTTCACATTATATAGGCGCACCGGATTCTCGCCCGGCCGGTGCGCCCTTCCGCGGCGCGTCCGGCCTCTGGTCCGCGTCGCGCATCTCGGTCGGTGACCCGCTGTTCGGCGCGCTGACCTCTGTTGCCGAGCGTCGGATCAATGTAGGCTTAGGGCGCTTTCGCAGCCTGCTATGAGCCAGATTTTTCCTCGCAGTGCCAACGCCCTCGCCCGCATGAGTCTCGCCGGCGTCCTCGGCCTGGTGCTCGTCGGTGGGCTGGCTCGTCTTCACCCTGATGCGGTCGTCCTGGGTGACCAAGCAGAACGAGTTCGTCGAGCAGCCGATTCAGTTCAGCCACGCGCACCACGTCGGCGGCGTCGGCCTCGACTGCCGCTACTGCCATACGTCGGTGGAGAAGTCGTCGTTCGCCGGCATTCCGCCGACCAAGACCTGCATGAACTGCCACTCGCAGCTCTGGACGAACGCGCCGATCCTCGAGCCGGTCCGCGCGAGCTTCCGCAATGACACGAATCTGAACTGGATTCGGGTAAACGACCTGCCAGACTTCGTCTACTTCAACCACCAGATCCATGTGAAGCAGGGCGTCGGCTGCGCCACCTGCCACGGGCAGGTCGACAAGATGCCGCTCATGTATCAGGCCAAGCCGCTCCTGATGGAGTGGTGCCTCGACTGCCATCGGGCGCCGGAGAAGTTCCTGCGGCCGCGCGAAGAGGTCTTCAACATGGCCTATGCAGCCGCACCGCCGGAGACGCAGCTGGAACTCGGGCACGCGGCTGAAGAAGGAATACAACGTGGCCAGCGTCGAGCACATGACCAGTTGCTCGGTCTGCCACCGGTGACCGTGATTCAGGACGAGTCGCGGGCAGTGCGCGTGATTGAGATAACGATGAACCTCGCCGACATCCGCACGCGACTGGCCGGCCTCGAAGGCCGCGCCTACTGGCGCAGCCTCGAGGAGCTGGCCGACACGCCGGAGTTCCGGGAGTACGTCCAGCGGGAGTTTCCCGCGCAGGCCTCGGAGTTCAACGACCCGGCCGGCCGCCGGCAGTTCCTCAAGCTGATGGGCGCCTCGCTGGCGCTGGCCGGCGTCAGCGCCTGCACGCGGCAGCCGGAAGAGAAGATCGTTCCGTACGTCCGGCAGCCCGAAGAGATCGTCCCGGGCCGTCCGCTGTTCTTCGCGACGGCGATGCCGCTCGGCGGCGTCGGCATGCCGCTGCTGGCCGAGAACCACCTGGGCCGGCCGACGAAGCTCGAGGGCAACCCCGAGCATCCGGCCAGCCTCGGCGCCACCGACCTCTTCGGCCAGGCGTCGGTCCTGACGCTCTACGATCCGGACCGCTCGCGCACCGTCATCGACCGCGGCGAAGTCAAGACCTGGGGCGCGTTCCTCGCGGCGCTGCAGGCGGCGCTCGACGCCGCAGCGCGCGCTCAGGCGGCGCGGGCCTCCGGCATCTGACCGAGCCGATCACGTCGCCGTCGCTCCTCGATCAGATCCAGACGCTGCTCGCGGCGATGCCCGCAGGCGAAGTGGCATCAGTGGGATCGCGGTCTACGGCGCGCGTCAGGGCGGCGCGCCGCGACGCGCACGCGCTCTACCACTTCGACAAGGCCGACGTCGTCGTCTCGCTCGACGCGGACTTCCTCGGCTTCGGCCCGGCGCGGTGCGCTACACGAAGGACTTCTCGTCGCGCCGCCGCATGGGCACGCCGAGCGATCGAGCTCAACCGCCTCTACGTCGTCGAGCCGGTGCCGACGATCACCGGCGCGAACGCCGATCATCGCCTCGCGCTCAAGGCGCGCGACGTCCATGCGTTCGCGGCCGCGCTCGCCGCGGCGGTCGGCGTCGGCGCGGCGCCGGCGGCCGGCACGCTGTCCGACGACGGCGCGCACGAAGTGGATTCCGGCGATCGCCGCCGATCTGCAGGCGCACACGCGGCCGCTCGGTGGTCGTCGCCGGCGATCATCAGCCGGCCGCGGTGCACGCGCTCGCGCGCGCGATGAACGAGGCGCTCGGCAACGTCGGCGCGACGGTCACCTACACCGCGCCGGTCGCGGCGTCGCCGGCCGACGGCGCGGCGTCGCTCGCCGAGCTCGTCGCCGACATGAACGCGGGCAAGGTCGACGTGCTCGTCATCCTCGGCGGCAACCCGGTCTTCACGGCGCCGGCGGATCTCGAATTCGCGCGACGCGCTCGACAAGGTCGCCACGCGCGTGCACCTCGGGCCTCTACCACGACGAGACCGCCGAGCTCTGCCACTGGCACATGCCCGAAGCGCACTACCTCGAGTCGTGGGGCGACGTGCGCGCGTTCGACGGCACGGTGTCGCTGATCCAGCCGCTCATCGCGCCGCTCTACGACGGCCGCACGGCGCTCGAACTCGCTCGCCGCGCTCAACGGCGAGCGGCCAGCCGCGCGATGGATCTCGTCAAGGACTACTGGACGCGCGCGTTCGGCGGCCAGACCACGACGACGTGGACGCTGCGCGACACGCGACGGCCGCGCCGTTCGCGACCGTCGACGCGTTCTGGCGCAACGCGCTGCACGACGGCTTCATCGGCAGCACGTCGATGCTCGCGCCGGCGCGCCGCGCCTGCGGCCGCCGCCGCAGCCGCGCCGGCGCCGGCGCCGCGCCGGCGCCGGCCGGTCCGACGGGCATCGAAATCATCTTCCGGCCCGATCCGCACATCCTCGACGGCCGCAACGCCAACAACGGCTGGCTGCAGGAACTGCCGAAGCCGCTGTCGAAGGTCACGTGGGACAACGTCGCGTACATCAGCGCCGCGCACGGCCGAGCGCCTCGGCATTCCGGTGTTCCGCGTCGGGCAACCAGCGACCAGGACGTCATCGAGATCGCCTATCAGGGCCGCACGCGCGCGGATGCCGGTCTGGGTGCTGCCCGGCACGGCCGACGACGTCGTCGTCGTGCACTTCGGCTACGGCCGCCGCGCGCGCCGGCCGCGTCGGCACGGACGTCGGCCTCGACGTGTTCGGGCTGCGCACGTCGCGCGCGCCGTGGTTCGACGGCGGCGCGGAGATCACGAAGACCGGCGAGTCGTATCTCGTCGCGTCGACGCAGAACCACTTCGCGATGGAAGGCCGCAATCCGGTCCGCGTCGTGGACGTCGAGGAGTACCGCGCCAATCCGAAGGTCGGTCGCGGCGCTCGGGCCACAACCGGCCGCCGCAAGACGCTGACGCTCTACCCCCGACGAGATACAACGGGCCACAAGTGGGGCATGGCGATCGACCTCAACGCCTGCACCGGCTGCGGCGTCGTGCGTCGCCGCGTGCGTCGCCGAGAACAACATCCCGGTCGTCGGCAAGGCGCAGGTCGGCACGCAGCCGCGAGATGCACTGGCTGCGCGTCGACACCTACTTCGAAGGCGACCCGGCCGCGCCGACGGGCACCTATCACCAGCCGGTGCCGTGCATGCAGTGCGAGAACGCGCCGTGCGAGGTGGTCTGCCCGGTGGCGGCCACCGTGCACAGCGACGAAGGCCTGAACGACATGGTCTACAACCGCTGCGTCGGCACGCGCTACTGCTCGAACAACTGCCCGTACAAGGTGCGCCGCTTCAACTTCCTGCTCTACGCGGATTTCACGACGCCGGAGCTGCATGGCGCAGCGCAATCCGGACGTGACGATCCGCAGCCGCGGCGTCATGGAGAAGTGCACCTACTGCGTGCAGCGCATCAATCACGCGCGCATCGACGCCAAGACCGACGGGCGCGACGATCGCGGACGGCGAGATCAAGACCGCCTGCCAGCAGGCGTGCCCGGCCGACGCGATCGTGTTCGGCGACCTGAACGATCCGAACAGCCAGGTGGTCGAAGCTGAAGGCGCAGGAGCGCAACTACGGGCTGCTCGAGGATCTCGGCACGCGGCCGCGGACGACGTATCTGGCGGATGGTGCGGAACCCGAATCCGGCGCTGAAGCAACCGAGCGACGGGTCGAGACGGAGCGATTTCGTGGACAGCATCACAGTATCCCGAAAGGCGACTTCACGAGCGCCGCTGCCGGTCATCAGCGCCGGGGCACAGCTATCGAGTCGATCACCGACAAGCTGACCGGCGATCGTGCTGACGAAGAACACGCCGCTGGCGTGGTTCGTCGTCACGGGCATCGGCGTTCACGCTGCTGATGGGCCTGATGGTCGCGCTCGACGTACCTGCTCGCCAAGGGCATCGGCATCTGGGGCAACAACGTCCCGGTCGGCTGGGCGTTCGACATCATCAACTTCGTCTGGTGGATCGGCATCGGCCACGCCGGCACGCTGATCTCGGCGATCCTGCTGCTCTTCAAGCAGGACTGGCGCACGTCGATCAACCGCTTCGCCGAAGCGATGACGCTGTTCGCCGTCGCCTGCGCGGCGATCTTCCCGCTCGTCCACACCGGCCGTCCGTGGCTGGCGGCCTACTGGCTGTTCCCGTATCCGAACACGATGGGCGCTGTGGCCGAACTTCCGCAGCCCGCTCATCTGGGACGTGTTCGCGGTCTCGACCTACGGCATCGGTGTCGGCGCTGTTCTGGTTCATCGGCCTGATTCCCGACCTGGCGACGTTCCGCGACAAGGCCGAGAACCCGGTGCTCAAGCAGCGTCTACGGCATGCTGGCGCTGGGCTGGCGCGGCTCGGCGCGGCACTGGTGCGCGCTACGAGAACGCGTACCTGCTGCTCGCCGGCCTGTCGACGCCGCTGGTGCTCTCGGTCCACACGGTCGTGAGCTTCGACTTCGCGGTGTCGGTGCTGCCGGGCTGGCACGCGACGATCTTCCCGCCCTACTTCGTCGCCGGCGCCATCTACGCCGGCTTCGCGATGGTGCTGACGCTGGCGATTCCGCTGCGCGCCATGTACAAGCTGCACGACTTCATCACGATGCGCCACCTCGAGAACATGGCGAAGGTCACGCTCGTCACCGGGCCTGGTCGTCGTCTACGGCTACGCGTGCGAAGCTGTTCTTCGGCTGGTACAGCGGCAACGAGTACGAGCGGTTCATGCTGAAGAACCGCATCTACTACGGGCCGTACGCCTGGTCGTACTGGATGCTGCTGCTCTGCAACTTCATCGTGCCGCAGCTGCTGTGGTCGAAGCGGATGCGCCGGAACATCGCCGTGCTGTTCACGGTCGGCGATGTTCGTCAACGTCGGCATGTGGCTCGAGCGGTTCGTCATCATCGTGACGAGCCTCCACCGCGACTTCCTGCCGTCGTCGTGGGAGATGTACTACCCGACGATCTGGGACTTCATGACGCTGGCCGGCACGATCGGCCTGTTCACTCACGCTGATGTTCCTGTTCGTCCGCGTGCTGCCGATGATTTCGATCTTCGAGATGCGCACGCTGCTGCCTGAAGCGAAGCCGAAGCCGACCGGCGGAGGGAGGGTCGCACTGATGGCGCACACCGACATCCACGGCGCCGGCGCTCTACGGCCTGATGGCGGAGTTCGACTCCGCGCAGGCGCTGCTCGACGCGGCGCGACAAGGTCGCACGCGGCCGGGCTACACGAAGACCGACGCGTTCTCGCCGTTCCCGATTCACGGCCTGGCCGAAGCGCTCGGCTTCAAGCGAGCGCCGGTCGCGCCGATCGTGCTCGCTCGGCGGCCTGACCGGCGCTGCTCGGCGGCTACGGCCTCGAGTACTGGACGTCAGGTCATCGCCTATCCGATGAACATCGGCGGCCGGCCGTTCCACTCGTGGGTGTCGTTCATCCCGCCGGCGTTCGAGACGACGATCCTGTTCGCGGCGTTCTCCGCCGTGCATCGGCGATGATGGTCGCTGAACGGCCTGCCGCAGCCGTATCACCCGGTCTTCAACGCGCCAGCGCTTCGCGCGCGCCAGCCAGGACAAGTTCTTCCTGGCGATCGAAGCGGCCGACCCGAAGTTCGACCTGGAGCAGACGCGCGCGTTCCTGAGCGGGCCTCAGCGCGCGCGAGGTGGTGGCCGTTGATGAGTAGACGCTCGAGGCTCAGTCGGCAGTCCGGCGGCGCTGCGGCCGTGCGCCGTCGGCTGTGCGTGCTCGTCGGCTGGCGCTCGTCGTCGGCGCGTGCCGCCAGGACATGCACGACGCGCCGCGGTACGACCCGCTCGAAGCGAGCCCGGTCTTGCCGAACGGCGCTCGGCGCAGCCGCTCGTCGCCGGGCACGGTCGCCGCGCGGCCATGCTGAACGACGACGAGCTGCTGCACACCGGCAAGGTCGACGGCCAGCCGGCCGACGTGTTCCCGTTCGCGATCACGCGCGCGGATCTCGACCGCGGCGAGGAGCGCTTCAACATCTACTGCTCGCCGTGCCACGGCCGGACCGGCGAAGGCAACGGCATGGTCGTGCAGCGCGGCTACCGGCAGGCCGCCGTCGTTCCACATCGATCGGCTGCGCGCAGGCGCCGGCCGGCTACTTCTTCGACGTCATCACCAACGGCTTCGGCGCGATGCCGGACTACCGCGCGCAGATTCACGGTGGACGATCGCTGGCGCATCGTCGCCTACGTCCGCGCGCTGCAGCTGAGCCACAGCGCGACGACGGCGGACGTGCCGGCGGCCGAGCTCGAGCGAGCTGAAGAGCGGCGCGCCGGCGCGCGCCGCGCGGCGGCGCCGGCGGCAGCGGCAGCGGGGGACACGCAGTAATGGCGACGCACGACGGACCATTTCGACGACGCGGCGCTGATGGCGCGGCCGACGCGCCGAGCTCGGCGCGGCTCGGCACGCGCGTCGATGATGCTCGGCGCGCGTCGGCGCTCGTCGCTCGCGGCGGTCGGCTTCTTCGTCGGCGCGCGACGACGTTCTGGCAGTCGTACCTCATCGCCTACATCTTCTGGATCGGCATCACGCTCGGGCTCGCTCGCGCGTGCTGATGGTGCAGCACCTGTCGGGCGGCGCGTGGGGCATGGTCGGCGCGCCGCGTCTCGAAGCGGCGACGCGCACGCTGCCGCTGATGGCGCTGCTGTTCCTCCCGATCGCGCTCAAGCTGCCGGACGCTCTATCTCGTGGGCCCGGCCCGAGGCGGCCGACCGACCACGATCATTCACGCGAAGGCGCGCGTACCTGAACCCGCCGTTCTTCTACATCCGCGCGGCGCTGTACTTCGTCGATCTGGGGCGGCGCTGACCTTCCTCCTGAACAAGTGGTCGAAGGAGCAGGACGAGCAGCCCGCGCAGCTGCCCGGCCCGCAGGACCGCCGGTTCCGCGTGCTGTCCGGCCCCGGGCCTCGTGCTCTACGTGCTGACGATCACGTTCATGAGCGTCGACTGGGTCATGTCGCTCGACCCGCACTGGTACTCGACGATCTTCGGCATCCTGACGCTCGGCGGCCAGGGCCTGTCGACGCTGGCGTTCACGATCCTCGTGCTGGCGGCGCTCGTGAAGTTCCAGCCGATGTCGCAGGTCGCCGACGCCGAGCAACTTCCACGACCTCGGCAAGCTGATGTTCGCGTTCGTGATGCTGTGGGCGTACTTCAACGTCTCGCAGCTGCTCATCATCTGGTCGGCGAACCTGCCGGAAGAGATTCCGTTCTACCTCGAGCGGCTGCACGGCGCCGTGGGCGCCGGTCAGCATCGCTGCTGCTGCTCGGCCAGTTCGTGCTGCCGTTCCTGCTGCTGCTGTCGCGCGACCTCAAGCGCAACCCGCGCAGCGTGCAGCTGGGTGGCGCTGCTTCATCCTGGTCATGCGCGTCGTCGACCTCACCTGGACGATCGGCCCGGTGTTCCGCCACGAGGGCTCGACGCCTGCACTGGCTCGACTTCGCCGTGGTGCTCGGCATGGGCGGCTCGTGGCTGGTCGTTGTTCTTGCGCAACCTGGCGGGCCGCGCGCTGGTGCCGGCGCACGACCCGTACTTCAAGGAAGCGATGGCTCATGGCGGACACTAATCACGCGTCACGCGGCGCCGATCCCGGTCGAAGGCGACGGCGTCAGCTACAGCGGCATCGTCTGGTTCGTCGTCATCCTCACGGTCACGACGCTCGTCTGCCAGCTGCTCGTCGTGGGGCTGCTTCGAGTTCATGGAGTGGCGCGTGGCCGCGCGCGGATGCCGCGCGCGCGCCGCTGGCGCGCCGACCGCGCGCAGCCGGCGATCGAGGGCGGCCGCGTCGTGACCGGCACGCCGGAGTCGCCGCAGCCGGCGCTGCTCGTCGACGAGCCGATCGAGCTTCGCGAGCTTCCGCGACGAGCGAAGACGTCGAGCCTGTCGACCTACGGCTGGGTCGATCAGAACGCCGGCACGGTGCGGATTCCGATCGATCGCGCGAAGGACCTGCTGCTCGAGCGCGGGCTTGCCGGCGCGGCCGGCGCGCCGCGCCGGCCGCGCGTCAAGCACGAAGCAGCCGGCAGCCGAAGCCGCGCAAGCCCGGCAGCGGCCGCAGAGCCGGCGGGCACGAGTAACTGATGACGGACGCCGGACGATCTGTCGCGTCGCGTGCGCCTGGCGGCCGTCGTGGCCGCTGGCGTCGCCGTGGCGTCGTCCGTCGGCGCAGCCGTCCGCGCCGCTGTCGGTGCCGCCGCCGGGCCCGCCGGCGACCGAGCAGATTCCGATGCTCAAGGACGTCGGCATCGATCAGAAGCTGATCAGCAGGTGCCGCTCGACCTGCCGTTCGTCGACGAGAACGGCCGCGACGTCACGCTCGGCGCAGTACTTCGGCGCGAACGCCCGGTCGTGCTCGCGCTCGTGTACTACGAGTGCCCGATGCTCTGCACGCAGGTGCTCAACGGGCTGGTCGGCATCGCTCGAGGCCGCTGACGTTCGACGCCGGCAAGGAGTTCGACGTCGTCGTCGTCAGCTTCGATCCGGGCGAGACGCCGGCGATGGCGCCGGCGCAAGCGGACGACTTCCTGCAAGCGCTACGGCCGGCCGGCAGCCGACGCCGGCGTCCACTTCCTGACCGGCCGCGAGGACGTCGATCAACGGCGCTGACCGACGCCGTCGGCTTCCGCTACGCCTACGACGCGGCGATCGATCAGTACGCGCACCCGGCGGCGATCACGGTGCTCACGCCGGAGGGCCACGTGTCGCGCTACCTCTTCGGCATCGAGTTCGCGCCGCGCGATCTGCAAGCTGGCGCTGGTCGAAGCCGGCGAACGGCAAGATCGGCACGCGTCGTCGATCAGGTGCTGCTCTTCTGCTACCACTACGACCCGGAGACGGGCAAGTACGGCTTCGCGATCATGAACGTCGTCCGGCTGGCCGGCGTGCTGACGGTGCTCGCGCTCGGCGCGTTCATCTCTGTGACCCTGCGCCGCGAGCGGCGGCAGGACAGCGCGGTCCGGACGACCGCAACGGGTACCCGCTAGATGTCGACATCCTTTCCCTCTGTTCCCGCCGAGCGCCTCGTCGGTGGCGACCGAGATGGACCTGCTCTATCTGTTCATCGCGGCGGTCAGCGCGTTCTTCGTCGTGCTGGTGGCGGCGCTGGTGCGTGTTCTTCGCGATCAAGTTCCGCCGCCGGCATCCGGACGAGGTGGGCGCGGACATCCACGGGTCGCTCGCGCTCGAGCTGACGTGGACGTTCATCCCGTTCGTCCTCTCGATGGTGATGTTCGTCTGGGGCGCGGACCTGTTCTTCCGCCTCGTCGCGGCCGCCCGCCGACTCGATGGACATCTTCGTCGTCGGCAAGCAGTGGATGTGGAAGGTGCAGCATCCGACGGCGTGCGCGAGATCAACGAGATGCACGTGCCGATCGGCCGCAACGTGCGCATCACGCTCGGGCTCCGAGGACGTGCATCCACGACTACTCGATCCCGGCGTTCCGCGTGAAGATGGACGCCGTCCCCGGCAAGCTCACGACGATGTGGTTCAAGGCGACCAATGCCGGGCACGTACCACCTCTTCTGCGCGGAGTACTGCGGCACGAAGCACTCGGGCATGATCGGCGAGGTCATCGCGATGACGCCGCAGGACTACGAGGCGTGGCTCGCCGGCGGCCGCGTCGACCGGCACCGCCGGTCGCAGAACGGCGAGCGGCTGTTCACCGACGCTACGCGTGCATCACGTGCCACAAGGCGGACTCGACCGGCCGCGGCCCGACGCTGCACGGCGTGTTCGGCAGCACGGTGCAGCTGGCCGACGGCCGCAACGGTCGTCGCCGACGAGAACTACCTGCGCGAGTCGATCATGAACCCGCAGGCGAAGGTCGTGCAGGGCTACCAGCCGCATCATGCCGGCGTTCCAGGGCATGGTGAGCGAAGAGAACCTGCTGCAGCTCATCGCCTACATCAAGACGCTGAAGCCGGCGGCGGCCGCGGCGCCGGCGGCGCATTAGCGAGAGTGCTTTATGAGCGACCGATACTCCAGCACACGCAACAGCTATCTCGACGCGCCGTACGGCGTCGCGTCGTGGCTCCTGACCAAGGACCACAAGCGCATCGCGATGCTGTACCTGATCTCGATCACGATCTTCTTCGCGGTCGGCGGCATGTTCGCCGCCGGCATCCGCCTCGAGCTGCTGACGCCGAAGGGCGACCTGTGGACGCCGGACACTGTACAACAAGCTCTTCACGCTGCACGGCGTGGTGATGATCTTCTTCTTCCTGATCCCGTCGATTCCGGCGACGCTCGGCAACTTCCTGATGCCGATCATGATCGGCACGAAGGACCTCGCGTTCCCGCGCATCAACCTGCTCAGCTGGTACATCTACGTCGTCGGCGCGCATCATCACGCTGGCGGCGGTGTTCAGCGGCGGCCTCGACACGGGCTGGACGTTCTACACGCCCTACAGCTCGATCGCGTCGCAGACGGCGGTCACGACGGCCGCGATCGGCGTGTTCGTCACCGGCTTCTCGTCGATCCTCACCGGCCTCAACTTCATCGTCACCGTGCACCGCATGCGCGCGCCGGGCATGACGTGGTTCCGGCTGCCGCTGTTCGTGTGGGCGCAGTACGCGACGAGCCTCGTGATGATCCTCGGCACGCCGGTCATCGCGATCACGGTCGCTGCTCGTGGCGGCGGAGCGCGCGCTGCACCTCGGCTTCTTCGACCCGAAGCTCGGCGGCGACCCGGTGCTCTTCCAGCACCTGTTCTGGTTCTACTCGCACCCGGCCGTCTACATCATGATCCTGCCGGGCATGGGCGTCATGAGCGAGCTGGTCGCGGCCGTGTCGCGCAAGCAGGTCTTCGGCTACAGCTTCGTCGCGTTCTCGAGCCTGGCGATCGCGATCCTCGGCTTCCTCGTCTGGGGCCACCACCTCTTCGTCAGCAGCCAGTCGATCTACGCCGGCCTCGTGTTCTCGATCATCACGATGCTCGTCGCCGTGCCGTCGGCCGTGAAGACGTTCAACTGGGCCGCGACGATGTACAAGGGCTCGGTGACGCTGGGAGTCGCCGACCTACTGGGTCATCGGCTTCATGGGCCTGTTCACTGATCGGCGGCCTGACGGGGCTGTTCCTCGCGACGATGGGCCTCGACATCCACCTGACGGACACCTACTTCGTCGTCGCGCACTTCCACTACATCATGGTCGGCGGCGCGATCATGGCCTACATGGGCGGCCTGCACTTCTGGTGGCCGAAGATGACGGGCCGGATGTATCACCGAGGCCGGCGGCAAGGCGTCGGCGATCCTCGTGTTCGTCGGCTTCAACCTGACGTTCTTCCCGCAGTTCGTCCTCGGCTACATGGGCATGCCGCGCCGCTATCACGCGTATCCGGATGAGTGGCAGGTGCTGAACGTGCTGTCGACGGCCGGCGCCGTCGTCCTCGGCGCTCGGCTACGCTGCTGCCGGCGTTCTACCTGACCTACTCGCTGTTCAAGGGCGCGCCGGCGCCGGCCAATCCGTGGGGCGCGAAGGGCCTCGAGTGGACGATGCCGTCGCCGCCGCCGACGTTCAACTTCGACGAGGATCCGGTCGTCGACGAGCCGGCCTACAACTACAAGCCGGGCCGGGAGGTGCACGTTGGCTAGCCGCTCGACGTCCCAGGTGCACGACGCTCCGAACGGCGGAGGCGCCGGTGCGCACGTCGATGACCGGCCATCACGCGGCCGGGCACGGCGAGCACGCACACAACCCGAACCTGCAGCACCACTTCTACAGCATGGAGCAGCAGCTCGAGGCGTCCATGCTCGGGATGTGGGTGTTCCTGGTCACCGAAATCATGTTCTTCGGCGGCCTGTTCATGGCCTACATCGTCTACCGGATCGCTGTACCCGGAAGCGTGGGTCGCTCGGCAGCAACCACCTGAACGTCTCGCTCGGCGCGCTCAACACCGCCGTCCTGATCTGCAGCTCGCTGACGATGGCGCTGGCGGTGCGATGCGGCGCAGGTCGGATCGCGCGAAGGGCCAGGTCGTCAACCTGATCCTCACGATCATCTTCGGCATCGTCTTCCTGGTCGTCAAGTACTTCGAGTACGCGGAGAAGTTCGAGCACCACCTGGTGCCGGGCCCGCACTTCGACATGAGCGCTGCCGCAGGCCAACCAGCAGCAGCTCTTCTTCTCGCTCTACTTCATGATGACCGGCATCCACGCCCTGCACATGGTCGTCGGCATCGGCCTGATGCTCGTGATTCTGGCGATGGCGTGGCGCGGCAAGTTCTCGGCCGAGCTACTACACGCCGGTCGAAGTGTCGGGCCTCTACTGGCACTTCGTCGACATCGTCTGGATCTTCCTGTTCCCGCTCCTGTACCTGCTGGGAGCGCACTGGCGCGCGCACTGAGGCTAGCGCATGTCGAGCGAACACATCATCGTTCCGGTTCGCACCTACGTCACGTCTTCGTCTCGCTGCTCGTCCTCACGGGCGTCGACCGTACCTCGTCGCGACGCAGGACTTCGGCTGGCTGAACACGCCGATCGCGCTCGCCGTCGCGGTCGTCAAGGCGTCGCTCGTCGTCATCTACTTCATGGGCGTGCGCTACAACACGCCGCTCACGAAGGTCGTCGCCGTCGCCGGGTTCTTCTGGCTGTTCATCCTGTTCGGCCTCGACGATGAGCGACTACCTGACGCGGCCGTGGCTCGGAGTGCCGGGACGGTAATGCGACGACGATTGATGATCGAGTCGACGATTCGACATCGGGATCGACAGCGTCCTGCGGCCGCACTGGCTCGCCGTCGATCTCGATCGCCGCTTCACCGATCCTCACGCCGCCATTCACCGATTGCCCGATCGCGCCGGTCCTGACCTCGTCCGTCACACTGGCTCCGCGTATACTGAAGGGTCCTGAGCACGTGACGGCCTGATGTCAGGCCGTCCAGCTGCGCCGTGACGCCATAGACCTGACCGTGATCATGACTGACCTCAAAGACGATCTCGCCGCGCTGCGCATCGAGCGCGAGCCCGAATCGCCGTCGCAGCCGGCGCTGGGTCGGGTGGGTGGTCGCTGCTGCGTGCTCCTCGGCGGCGGCGGCGTCGGCGGCTGGCGCTGGATCGACGCGCGAGCGGCCGATCGAAGTCGAGGCGGCCACGGTCACCGAGCGCGCCGCCGGCACGCAGGCGGCGGTGCTGAACGCGTCCGGCTACGTCACGGCCCGGCGGCGGGCCACGGTCTCGTCGAAGATCACCGGCAAGGTCGTCGAGGTGAACGTCGAGGAAGGCATGGCCGTCAGCGAGGGCCAGGTCCTCGCGCGGCTCGACGACTCGACGACGCGCGCCGGCGCTGGCGCTGGCCGAAGCGCAGGCCGAGGCGGCTCGGCGCGCGGTGTCGCGAGAACGAAGTGCGGCTCGACGAAGCCCAGCATCACATCTGGATCGGCTCTCGAAGCTGCTCGAAGGATCGGCATCGTCACCGCAGGCCGAGGTCGACGCGGCCAAGGCGAACGTCGACTCGATCGCGGCGCGCATCGACGCGCTCGAGCAGCAGGTCGACCGTCGCCGAGCGGCAGGTGGAGCTGCAGCAGACGGACCTCGACAACACGATCATCCGCGCGCCGTTCAGCGGCATCGCGATCTCGAAGGACGCGCAGCCGGGCGAGATGGTGTCGCCGGTCTCGGCCGGCGGCGGCTTCACGCGCACGGGCATCTGCACGATCGTCGACATGCGGTCGCTCGAGATCGAAGTGGACGTCAACGAGAGCTACATCAACCGCGTGCAGCCAGAACCAGGACGTCACCGCGGTGCTCGACGCGTATCCCGACTGGCAGATTCCGGCGCGCGTGATCACGACGGTCCCGACGGCCGATCGCCAGAAGGCGACGGTGCTCGTGCGCATCGGGTTCCGCGAAGCTCGACCCGCGCATCCTGCCGGACATGGGCGTGAAGGTCACGTTCCTGCGCGGCCCGCCGACGCGACGGATGTCACCGCCGCGCAGCCGGTCACGCTGGTGCCGAAGGCGGCGGTCCGCACCGAGGGCAACACCTCGTTCGTGTTCGTCGATTCGCGGCGACGTCGTCGAGCGCCGCGCGTTCAAGTGGGCGGCACCGACGGCGACCGTCTCGAAGTCCGCGCCGGCCTCAGAGCCGGCGACCGCGTCGTCATTTCGCCGCCCGACTCGCTCCGTGACGGGATGCGGGTCGTGGTCGCCGCGTCCTGAGCTGTCGGCCGTCGTTGGGAGCCCCTCATGTCATCCGAGAAGCCTCTTGTTCAGGTTCAGCGACGTCCACAAGTACTTCACGCGCGGCAGCGAGCGCATCGACGTCCTGAAGGGCGTCAACCTCGACATTCCGCACGGCGATTTCCTCGCGCTGATGGGCCCGTCCGGTTCCGGCAAGACGACGCTGCTGAACCTGATGGGCGGGCTGGACTCGCCGACGGCGGGATCGGTCGAAGTCGGCGGCGTCGCCGATCAGCGGGCTCGGGGGCGGCGGCCTCTCGCGCTGGCGGTCGCAGCACATCGGCTTCGTCTTCCAGCTCTACAACCTGCTGCCGGTGCTGACGGCCGAGCGCAACGTCGAGCTGCCGCTGCTGCTGACGTCGCTCGTCGAAGGCCGAGCGGCGCAAGCGCGTCGGCGATCGCGCTGAAGGTCGTGGGCCTGGCCGAGCGCGCGCGGCACTATCCGCGGCAGCTCTCCGGCGGTCAGGAGCAGCGCGTCGGCATCGCGCGCGCCATCGTCACCGATCCCGACGCTGCTGCTCTGCGACGAGCCGACGGGCGACCTCGACCGCAAGGCCGGCGACGAGATCCTCGACCTGCTGCAGACGCTCAACCGCGAGCACGGCAAGACGATCGTGATGGTCACGCACGACCCGCACGCCGCCGAGCGCGCGAAGCGGACGCTGCACCTCGACAAGGGCTCGCTGACCAACGGAGCCGCGGCATGAAGTACCTGCCGCTCATCTGGAAGAACCTCTGGCGGCGGAAGTTCCGCACGATCTTCACGCTCGCCTGCATCTTCATCGCGTTCCTGCTGTTCGGACTGCTGATGACGATTCGGGCGGCGTTCACGCTCGGCGTCGAGGTCGCGGGCGTGGATCGGCTGGTGCTGATTCACAAGGTCAGCCTCATCATGCCGCTGCCGGTCTCCTATCAGGCGCGCATCGCGACCGTGCCGGGCGTGACCGCGGTCACGCACAACACCTGGTTCGGCGGCATCTACCAGGACCCGTCCAATTTCTTCGCGCAGATCGCCGTCGAGCCGGAACCGTACTTGGCCATCTATCCGGAGTTCACGTTTGCCGCCCGAACAGATGAAGGCGTGGCTCGCCGACCGGCAGGGCGCGGTCGCCGGCCGGGATCTCGCCGACCGCTTCGGCTGGAAGATCGGCGACCGGATTCCGATCCGAGCCGACATCTGGCAGCCGAAAGCTGGCGACGGCGAGACCTGGGAGTTCAACCTCGTCGGCATCTACGACGGCGACAAGGTGGTCGACAAGACCAACTTCTTCTTCCGCTACGACTACCTCGACGAAAACCGGCAGTTCGGCCAGGGTCAGGTCGGCTGGTACATCGTCAAGATCGACGATCCGTCCCGATCCGTCGAGATGGCGCAGACGTTCGACGACATGTTCGCGAACTCGTCGGCGGAGACCAAGACGACGACGGAGAAAGGCTTCATCGACAGCTTCGCGAAGCAGATCGGCGACATCGGCGCGATCATGATCGCCATTCTCGTCGCGGTCCTCTTCACGATTCTGCTGGTCGTCGCCAACACGATGGCGCAGTCGGTCCGCGAACGCACGAGCGAGCTGGCGGTGTTGAAGACGCTGGGCTTCCCGAACGCCAGAGTGCTCATCCTGGTGCTCGCCGAGTCGCTCTTCATCGCGTTTCTCGGCGGCGGGCTCGGCCTCGCACTCGCCTGGGCCATCGTCCAGGACGGCGACCCCACCGGTGGCCTGCTGCCGGCCTTCGTCCTGCCGAATCGGGATCTCGGACTCGGCGGCGCGTTGATGCTGGTGCTCGGGCGTGCTGGCCGGCGCGCTCCCAGCCACTCAGGCCATGCGCCTGCGCATCACCGACGCGCTGAGGAGGAACTGACGATGGGCGCGCATCAGGCAAATCGTCGCCGTCACGCTCCTCAACCTTCGGACGATTCCGCAGCGCCTCGGCTCGTCGGCCGTCGGCATCGTCGGCATCGCGGGCGTCGTCGTCGTGCTGGTCGCGGTGCTGTCGATCGCCGAAGGGTTCGAGGCGGTGCTGCGCGACGCGGGATCCGCCGGGCGCGCGATCGTCATGCGAAGCGGGTCGACGAGCGAGATGTCCAGCGGCCTTCTCGGGCCGGATGTCGACGTCATCAAGCAGGCGCCCGGCATCCGACAGGACGGTCGAACGTCGCTCGCCTCGGCCGAGCTGTTCGTCATCATCGACCTGCCGAAAAAGTCGACGGGGACTGCCAGCCAACGTTCCGCTGCGCGGCATCGAGCCAACGTCGTTCGCCGTGCGCGATCAGGCGTCGATCGTCGAGGGCCGGATGTTGCAGTTCGGCACGAACGAGGTCGTCGTCGGCCAGGCGGCGTCAAGGCAGTTCGCGGGGCTGAATGTCGGCGACGACATCCGATCGGGAGAGGTCACCTGGAAGGTCGTCGGCATCTTCGAGTCCGACGGCTCCGTCGCCGAGACCGAGATCTGGTGCGATGCGCGAACGCTTGCAGGGCGCCTACCGCCGCGGCAACAGCTATCAGTCCGTGCTGGCCCGCCTCGATTCGGCCGCAGTCGTTCGACGCGTTCAAGGACTGGCTGACGGCCAACCCGCAGGTCAAAGTGTCGGTGCAGCGCGAGAGCGAGTACTACGCCTCACAGTCCCAGACGCTGACGACGCTCATTCGCACCGTCGGCTTCGCCATCGCCGCGCTGATGGCCATCGGCGCGATTTTCGGCGCGATCCTGACGATGTACACCGCGGTGGCGACGCGCGCGCGCGAGATCGCGACGCTTCGCGCGCTCGGATTCAACGCCGGCGCGGTGCTGGTGTCGGTCCTGGCCGAGTCGCTCGCGCTCGCCGCACTCGGCGGACTGGCCGGCGGCGCCGCCGCGTACCTCGGCGTTCAACGGCTACCAGACGTCGACGATGAACTTCCAGACGTTCAGCCAGGTGGCGTTCGCGTTCCGCGTCACACCGTCGTTGCTCGCGCTCGGTCTCGTCTGGTCGCTCGCGATGGGTCTCATCGGCGGTCTCCTGCCCGCCGTGCGCGCGGCACGACTTCCAATCTCCAAAGCGCTTCGCGAACTCTAGAGGTTGACGTAGCTCCGTCTCTCCCTCGACAATGTTGAGGCGTTGAGATTTTCGACCGACATTTTTGTCGGTTTTAGTTTCAGGAGCGCCGCCTTTGAAAGCCCTGCAGGACCGTCTCGACAAACGCCGATCCCGTGAAATCCAGAAGCTCTCCAGCCTGCTGCAGATCAGCCAGGCGGTCGCCGGCACGCTCGACCTCCGGACCGCGTTCCAGGACGTCTTCGAGACGCTGAGCCGGCATCACGACGCCGTCCGCAGCGCGCTCATCCTCGTCAACAAGGACACGCGTGAGGCCGCGGTCGAGGCGGTCGCCGGCCCCGGGCGGCCGCCGCAGCCGGCCGCGCTGAACGGTGGCTCAGTCATCGGACGGGTCATCGAGTCCGGCAAGCTCGTCGTCGTCCCGCGCATGACCGCCGAGCCCGGCCTGGTGCAACAGATCTTCGGCCGCCAGGACGGCGCCCCAGACGAGCACAGCTTTCTGTGCGTCCCGGTGTCGATCGACCGCCAGCCGGTTGGCGCGCTCGGCGTGACGGTCAAGTACCTGCCGGACAGGAACTACGACCGGTCCACGAAGTTCTTCAGCATCGTCGCGTCGCTCATCGCGCAGGCCGTCAAAGTGCAGCGGCTCGTGGCCGCGCAACACAAACGCCTCGTCACCGAGAACGCGCGCCTCAAGCAGGAACTGCGCGAGGGGTACGACTTCGCGAACATCGTCGGCAACAGCGGCCCGATGCAGCGCGTGTACGAGGCGGTCGCCCAGGTGGCACGGACGAACACGACGGTCCTGATTCGCGGCGAGTCCGGCACCGGCAAGGAGTTGATCGCGCAAGCGATGCACTACAACTCGCTGCGGGCGAAACGGGCGTTCGTGAAGGTCAGCTGCGGCGCGTTGCCCGAGACGCTGATCGAGTCGGAGCTCTTCGGCCACGAGAAGGGCGCCTTCACGGGCGCCCAGGATCGCAAGCGAGGCCGCTTCGAGCTCGCGCAGAACGGCACGATCTTCCTCGACGAGATTGGCGACGTGCAGCCGGCGACCCAGGTGAAGCTCCTTCGGGTCCTTCAGGAACGTGAGTTCGAGCGGCTGGGCGGCACCGAGCCCATCAAGGTGAACGTCCGGCTCATTGCCGCGACGAACAAGAACATGGAAAAGGCGATTGCGGACGGCGCGTTCCGCGAGGATCTCTTCTACCGGCTGAACGTCTTCGCGATCTATCATCCCGCCGCTTCGAGAGCGGAAGCCGGACGTCCTGCTGCTGGCCGATCACTTCCTCGAGCGCTTCGCGTCCGAGCACGGCAAGGACATCCGCCGGATCTCGACGCCGGCCATCGACATGCTCACGGCCTACCATTGGCCGGGCAACGTCCGGGAACTGCAGAACGTGATCGAACGCGCGGTGCTCGTGTGCGACGGTCTCGTGCTGCACGCCCACCACCTGCCGCCCACGCTTCAGACGGCCGAAGCGTCAGGCACGACGATGAGCGTGTCGCTTGGCGACGCGATGGACGCCTACGAGCGGGACCTGCTCCAGGACGCCCTGAAGAGCGCGCGAGGCAACCGCGCCAAAGCCGCGCGCCTGCTGCGCACGACCGATCGAATCTTCAACTACAAGGTCCGACGGTTGGGGATTGATTACAAGAGGTTCAAGGCGTGAACAAATGCGGCATTGCGGATCTGAGATCTGAGATTGACGATTGCATCGGCGATTGATGCATTGCGGATTGAGGATCGAGAGCTGTCTCAATCCCCAATCGCAGATCATCGAAATCATCAATGCAATCCTCAATCTCAAATCTGCCAGATCCGCAATGGCCGGCTACTTGACGACCAACGTCCCCTTCATGCCTCCGGCCACGTGGCCTGGGAAGGTGCAGATGAAGGGATAGGTGCCCGCGGCGGGCGCCTTGAACGCGATCTCGACCGTTTCGCCAACGCCGGCGAGCGGCGTGAACGCGATGACCTGGTCCTTCTTGTCCGGCGGGATGTAGTTGCCCGCGAACCCGCCGGGGATCCCGGCGTTGGCGAACTGCATCGGATCGTTACCCGGCTTGATGAGCACGAAGTTGTGCGACATCGCCATTTTCGGCATGTTGCCCATCGTCCCGGCCACTGACTTCAGACGAACGAGCAATTGCTCGGCAGGCTTCGCGGCAAAAGTATCGGGCTTGAAGATGTATTTGCCACCGGCATCGGTGGCCGTGATCTCGACCAAACGGCCCTGGGCGGCCGGAACCTCCGCCGTCGGGTGCGCGGCCCAGAGCGCAACGGCAGCAAGAACAGCAACGAGCGACAAGCGTTTCATTTACCTGTGTCCTTTCAGGCGACTCCGCAGGCGAGAGCCGCCTCCGCAACATGACTTAGCACCACCAGAATATCCTTCAGACGTGCTCGGTGCCTACCTGGAGCTGGTCCGGCCGGCGAACGTGGCGACGGCCCTCGGAGACGTGCTGGCGGGCTTTGCCGTGGCTGGACTCGGCAATCCCGGCGCTCTGCCCTGGCTGCTCGTCTCGACGGCCTGTCTCTACGCTGGCGGCGTGGTCCTGAACGACGTGTTCGACCGGAACGTGGACGCGGTCGAACGACCCGAACGCCCGCTGCCGAGTGGACGGGTTGCAGTCAGCCACGCGGCCGCGCTTGGGGCGGGCCTTCTGGCCGCTGGTGTCCTGGCGGCAGCGCTCGGCACGGATGAGGCTGGCCGAACGGCCATCGCCATCACTGCGGCGGTGCTCCTCTACGACGGCTGGAGCAAGAAGAACCCAGTCCTGGGCCCCCTCAACATGGGTGCCTGCCGGGGATTGAATCTCGGCCTGGGGATGGCGGCCGTACCGGGCACCTTGGCGGTCTATTGGCCTCTTTGCCTGATTCCCACGGCCTACATCGCGGGCGTGACCCTGCTCAGCCGGGGGGAGGTCTCGGGCGGCCGGCACTCCTCCGCCGCGTTCTCGCTCGCTCTCGTCGCCGCCTCGATCGGTGCCCTGTCGTTCGCGGCTATCAGCACGGGGCGACACATCTGGCCGGCCCTGGCCGTGGCAGCGCTGTTCGCCTGGCGGGTGATCCCGGCCTTCGTCGAGGCCCGTCGGACCCCCACGCCAGCCGCCATCCGGGAGGCCGTCAAGCGGGGGGTCCTGTCGCTGGTATTGTTAGATGCTGCCCTGGCGACGGCCTTCGTGGGCATCGGCTACGGGCTGGTCCTTCTGGCTGCAGCGCTGGGCGCCCTCTGGCTGGGCCGGACCTTTTCAGTGACCTGACCGTCGCGAACGGAGTGGGACGTAGGGGGCGAAGCCCCCGGCTTTCACATGGACGTCGTTGATCAGCAGTTCCTCGTGACCTTCCGCTACCCCGTCCACTTCACGCGCGGGGTGTTCGGCGGCCACCAATCCATTGCTTCGGAAGGTTCTGACAGACAAGTCGCACCGCCACCCGACGGACCTCGTGGTGATGGTCGACGACGGCGTGGTGCGAGCGCATCCGAAGCTCCTTGCAGATATCGCGGTCTACGCCCGAAGGCGGACGGTGAGTTGCACATGACCGCCCCGGTGCTGGTCCTCCCTGGCGGTGAGGAGGTCAAGAACGACCCTCGTCATCTCGAGGCCATCTACGAGCGCCTGCACGACGCAGCGCTTTGCCGCCAGTCCTACGTCGTGGCGGTCGGTGGCGGCGCCGTGCTGGATGCCGTGGGTTACGCGGCGGCCACGGCGCATCGGGGGCTGAGACTCGTCCGCGTGCCGACGACGGTGCTGGCGCAGGACGATTCCGCGATGGGTGTGAAAAACGGCGTCAACGCCTTCGGCAAGAAGAACTACCTCGGCGCGTTCGCTCCGCCCTTCGCCGTCATCAACGACTTCGATTTCCTGCCGACGCTGCTCGACCGCGACTGGCTGAGCGGGGTCTCAGAAGCCATCAAGGCGGCGCTCATCAAGGACCCGGACTTCTTCGCGCACATCGAGCACCAGGCCGGGAAACTCGTCAACCGCGACCAGGCCGCGATGGAGGACGTGATCCGGCACTCGGCGGCACTCCACCTGTCGCACATCGCAACCGCCGGCGACCCGTTCGAGCAGACTTCGTCGCGTCCGCTGGATTTTGGACATTGGGCCGCCCACAAGCTCGAGCAGCTCAGCCGTCATCGACTGCGCCACGGCGAGGCCGTCGCCATCGGCATCGCCCTGGACAGCACCTACTCGTATCTCTCCGGCTCGCTCGCCGAGAAGGACTGGCGTCGAATCGTCGACCTCCTGCTGGCCCTGAACCTGGCGGTTTCGGCCCCGGAACTCGAGGAGGCGCTCGACGATCCGGGCAATCCGCGGTCGGTCCTGGGGGGCCTCGCCGAGTTCCGCGAGCACCTGGGGGGCCAGTTGACGATCATGCTGCTCCGGTCGATTGGCGACGCCTTCGACGTGCACGAAATCGACACGGGCGTTATGATTCGGAGCATCGAAACACTCCGTCATGAGCACCTCGAAGCCGTCTCCGCTCACGCCTACCGAGCTCGTTGACGAGTACTTCATCGAGAACCGGAACCGTCTGCTAGAGCTGGCGGCTTTCCTCGACCGAGTCGATCGGGCGGGTGGCGAAGCGTCGGCGAACGACTTCCGAATGCAGGTGTTCCGGGAGGGTGTCGCGGCGCTTGTCCGGCACCGGCGCGGACCGCCTCCACCGGATTCAGATGCTCCTCAGCGACCCGACGCACGAGCCACTCCCGGCGCTCGATCGGAAAGGCGCCGTCGGCGCGTACGACAAGTCCAAGGTCACGCGGCGATGAAGTACATCGACCATCACGCCCACATGGTGTCGCGGACGACCGACGACTACGCTCAGATGGCGCTCACCGGCTGTCTGGCGGTGACCGAGCCGACGTTCTGGGCAGGATGGGATCGCAGCACGGTGGACGGCATGGAGGATTACTTCCGCCAGCTCACCGGGTTCGAGCCGAAGCGGGCCGCGCAGTACGGCATCGCGCACTACACGTGGCTCGGGATGAATCCCAAGGAGTCCGACAACCGCGAGTTGTCTCGGCAGGTGCTCGACCGCTTGCCCGGATGGCTCGAAAGGCCCACGGTGCTCGGCGTCGGTGAGATCGGCCTGAACCGCGTCACGCGGAACGAGATCGCCACGTTCACCGAGCAGGTTGCGATGGCCGAAGCCTTGCGCCAGCTCGTGCTGATCCACACGCCGCATCTCGAAGACAAGCACAAGGGCACGAAATGGACCGTTGACGTGCTGCAGCGGCACGCCGGCCTCGCCCCGGGGCGCGTGCTTGTGGACCACGCCGAGGAACATACGATCGAGATGATCCTCGACAACGGCTTCTGGGCCGGCCTGACCTTGTACCCGCAGACGAAGGTCTCGGCGCAGCGCGCCGTGGACATGCTGGAGCGGTATGGCCCGGAGCGGATTCTCGTCGCTGGCGCATGCGACTGGGGCCCGAGCGAGCCGGTGGCCGTCCCGAAATTCGTGATGGAGATGCGGCGCCGGAAACATCCCGAGTCGTTCATCCAGCGCGTCGTGCTCGAGAATCCCATTCGTTTCCTCAGCCAGTCGCCGAAATTCACGGTTCCGGCCGGCGCGGAAGAAGCGACCCCGACGAGCATCGGCTGACGGATCGCGCCTCTTGCGGATCTCACCGGACGGTTCGCTCCACCTCACCTACTGCACAAACATCCACGCCGCGGACGGCTGGCCGGCGGTGTTTGCCGCTCTGAAACAGTACGCGCCTGCGCTCAAAGCGCGCTTCTCTCCCAATGCGCCGTTTGGCGTCGGCCTCCGCCTGTCGGCGCGTGACGCTCGCGAGCTCATCGACAACGGTGTCGGGCCGCTTCGGATGTTCCTCGAGGATCACGGGCTGTATGTCGCGATCGTCAACGGGTTCCCTCACGGATCGTTCCATCGCTCCGTCGTCAAGGCGGACGTCTACGCGCCTGACTGGCGCGACTCGGAACGCGTGCGCTACACCACCGACCTCATCGACATCCTCTCGGTGCTCGTACCCGACGATGTGGACGGCGGCGTATCCACCGTGCCGCTTTCGTACAAGGCGTGGGTCGGCGATGGGTCGACGGACAACTGGCGTCAGATGCTCGCGAATGTCGTGGACGTCGCCGCCACGCTGGTCCGCCTCCGCGACAGCCGGGGCGTATTCATTCACCTCGACATCGAACCAGAGCCTGACTGTCGTCATCGAAACGACGGACGAGACGGTGTCGTTCTTCCAGGACCGCCTCTTTACGCAAGGCGCAGTTCAGCTCGCCGCGGTTCTGAACGTCGACGCGGACGAAGCCCGCCGGCTGCTGGCCGACCACATCCGGGTGTGCTTCGACTGCTGCCATTTCTCGGTGGAACACGAGGACCCTCACAACGCGCTGAAGACGATTGCAGACGCGGGGATCGGTATCGGCCGCATTCAGCTGAGCTCTGCGCTACGCGTGAACATGCCGGCCGCGCCTGATGAACGCCGTGGCATCGTCGAACGGTTGCGCCCGTTTGCCGACTCGACGTACCTCCACCAGGTCATTCGGCGTAACGGCTCGTCACTCGAACACTTCGCGGATCTCGATCAGGCTCTCGCGCAGCCCGAGGCCGGCGACTGGCGAATCCATTTCCACGTCCCGCTGTTCACTGCCGAGTACGACGGTCTCGGTTCGACCCAGGGCGATGTCCAGCGCGTGATCCAGGCCGCCGCCGCGACAGGCGTCACCCATCATCTTGAGATCGAAACCTACACGTGGGACGTCCTGCCGGCGCGGCTGAAGATTGACCTCATCGAGTCGATCGCGCGCGAATACGACTGGGTCCTCGAGTGCCTCCGCACAAAACAGTCGTCCTGAACGTTGTCGGCCTGACGCCTGGACTGCTGCCGCGGATGCCATCGCTCGCGCGGTGGACCGGTGCCGGCGGATCGGCGCGCATCAAGCCGGCGTTTCCTGCGGTGACCTGCACGGCGCAGGCCGACTACCTGACCGGCACGTACCCGGAGCGCCACGGCATCGTCGGCAACGGATGGTACAGCCGCGAAGAGTGCGACGTGCGGTTCTGGAAGCAGGCGAATCCGCTCGTGCAGGCGCCGAAGGTCTGGGATGCTGCGCGCGCCATCGATGGGTCGGTCACCGTCGCGAACATGTTCTGGTGGTTCAACATGTATTCGACGGTGGATTACGCGGTCACGCCGCGGCCGATGTATCCCGCCGACGGCCGCAAGATCCCGGACGTCCACACGAATCCCGGAGCGCTTCGTGCCGAACTGCAGGCCGCGCTCGGGACCTTTCCACTGTTCGAGTTCTGGGGACCGCGCACCTCCATTCGTTGCTCGGAGTGGATCGCGGCGGCGGCGAAGCTCGTCGAAGCCAAGTACAGCCCCACGCTCACGCTGGTCTACCTGCCGCACCTCGACTACAACCTGCAGCGTTTCGGCGTTTCGTCAGAACGTATCGGCGTGGACCTTGCCGAGATCGAGCGGGTCACCATGGATCTCGTCGAGTTCTACGAAGGCCGCGAACGCGCGGGTCATCGTGCTGTCAGAGTACGGACTCACGGACGTGTCATCGCCTGTGCACCTCAATCGGGCTCTCCGCGAGCACGGCCTGATCGCCGTTCGGGACGAGCTCGGCCGGGAGGTTCTCGATCCCGGCGCGAGCGCGGCCTTCGCCGTCGCCGATCACCAGGTGGCACACATCTACGTGAACGACCAGCGACGCCTTGACGACGTCCGCGCGCTCCTCACAGGACTCGCAGGCGTTGACGCCGTCCTCGGCCCGGATGAGAAGGCCGCCCTCCACATCGATCACTCGCGCACTGGCGATCTCGTTACTGTGGCGAAGCCGGGCGCGTGGTTCACGTACTACTACTGGATGGACGATGACCGCGCGCCGGATTATGCGCGGACGGTCGATATCCACCGGAAGCCCGGCTACGACCCGGTCGAGCTGTTCCTCGATCCGGATCTGCCGCTGCCATCGGTATCGGTGGGCTGGAAGCTCGCAAAGCGAGCGGCGGGCTTCCGGACGTTGCTTGACGTTATCCCGCTCGATGCCGGGCTCGTCCGGGGCTCGCACGGCCGCGTCGCCGATTGGGACGACGACGGGCCGTTCATCGCGAGCCGATCGGCCGGTCTGCTGGGCAGCGACCGCATGACGTCAGTGGACGTGCACGACGTGATTCTGCGGCACATCTTCGAGGATCGCTGATGCTCACCATTTATGTCCTGATCAAGGTTGTGCACGTCTTCGCGGCGATCGTTGCCGTGGGCACGAACATCACCTACGGTGTGTGGATCGGTCGAGCGAAGCGGGATCCGGCCTCGCTGCCATTCGCGCTTCGCGGCGTGAAGTTCCTCGACGACCGCGTGGCGAATCCCTGCTACGGGCTTCTCGTGCTCACCGGCTTTGCGATGGCCGGCGTCTCGAAAATGCCGCTGACCACGCCGTGGATTCTGGCCGCGATCGGGCTGGTGCTGGTCGTCTTCGGCGTCGCGATGTTCGGCTACACGCCCACGCTTCGGCGGCAGATCGAAGCGCTCGACCGCACGGGCGCCAATTCGTCGGAGTACCTGGCCCTCGCCGGCCGCAGCACTCGGCTCGGCGCCGTGCTCGGCGTCCTCGTGGCCGCGATCGTGATCCTGATGGTCGTCAAGCCCCAGCTGTGGGGATAAGAGGGGGTCAGGTCTTGAATTGACGTACGGTGTCCAAATTGGCCTGACAACTTGGACACCGTACGTCAATTCAAGACCTGACCCCATTCTCCGCTCAGCCACAATCGGCCCGCCAGCATCGCGATGCCGGGCACGATCATCGCCCCGAGAAACGCCAACAGGAACGAGTCCACCCGCATCGAATAGGCGCCGATGGCAGCGTAGCCGAGCGCGATGCCAGCGTTCGACCAGGTCGTCAGGCTCAGAAATCGGCTGAAGGGGCGCTTGACGATGCCGGCGAAGATCACGCTGGCTTCCGCAAGCACGGGAATCGGACGGCACAGCACCAGGGCGTAGTCGCCGTAGCGGCTGGCGAGGCTTGATGCGCGCGTCATCCCTGCTTCGCCGACGAACCGGCCCGCGGCCCCAGCCGCCCGCGCACCAAACGCGTAGCCGAGTAGACACGAGGCGGTCATCCCGACCCACACAGTGACCGCGCCCCACCAGAAACCCAGCACCACACCTGCCGCCGCGGCCAGGATGCTCGATGGAATCGGCAGAAACACGTCGGAGGCGAGAAGCAGGGCGATCGCCGTGGCCGAGTACCAGCCAGAGACGTCACCGCGTGTGACACTGTCTGCGAGTGCGTTGAACTGATCCTCGAATAACACGAACGGCACCAGGATCAAGGCGAGCAGGATGATGGAGATGACGAGCCAGCGCATGGGACAAGACTAGATCAGGGTTCCTGATTCCGGGTGCTGCGCAGACGGCGACTATCATTAGCGAGTGATACCGAAAATCGAAACGTTGCTACTCGATGCCGGCGGAGTCCTTGTCGTTCCGAATTGGACACGCGTCAGCGAAACACTCCGGCGCCACGGCGTCGAAGCCTCCGTTGACGCGCTGCGAGCAGCCGAACCGGCTGTGAAGTTCGCGATCGACACCTTCGTGGGCGTGTCCACCTCCTCAGACGCCAAGCGATGGGGCGACTATCTGGAAGGTGTGCTCACAACCGCCGATGTGCCTTTGAGTGGTGCGGCCCTCGAGGCCCTTCGCGAGATCCGCGCGTACCACGCCGCCAACAACCTCTGGGAGGAGGTGCCGGAGGACGTCGTTCCGGCGCTCGAACGCATACGACGGCTCGGTCTGACGGTCGCCGTCGCGTCGAACGCCAACGGTACGGTCCAGCGCGCGTTCGATCGTCTTGGCCTGTCGTCGTACTTCGACGTGGTGTGCGACTCACACTTCGAAGGCGTCGAGAAGCCGCAACGTCGGTTCTTCGAAATCGTGCTCGAGCGATGTGGCGGCAAGCCGGCCACGACGCTGCACGTCGGCGACTTGTACCACGTGGACATCGTCGGCGCGCGGAACGCCGGGCTCACCGCCATCCTGCTGGACCGGCACGATCAGTACGCTCAGTTCGATGTGGAACGCGTGCGGACGCTTGGGGAATTGGCCGATCGACTTGGATAAAGACGCCACTTCGACCGTCGTTCCTGGTTCCCCGTTCCCCGTTCCCAAGGGATCCAGAACGGGAACGGGGATCCTGGAACGGGGAACGGGGAACGGGGAACGACTGCGTCAGTTCCCTTCAGTTCCCGCCAGCGAAGCAGTACAGGTATCCCGCGCCGCCCGTCTTGATGAGGGCCTGCTGGCTGCAGCCAGCCGACGCGTGCACCGAGTTCCACGACGTGCCGGGGCCGCCCGTCCGGTCGTGGTGCCCAAGCTGCGCCGTGCCGGTGGAGTTGCTCGTCCAGTTGCCACAGGTGTGGTCCTGGCCGTCCGTGTACGCGCGGCCGTCGCCCATCGAGCCCGTCAGGATGTCGTGCTCGTTCGGCGTATCACCGGCGCCCTTGACGGGATCACCCTTCTCGGTGAGCGCGGTCATTCTGTGGATCTGGTTGCCGGCGCGCGCCAGATCGAGCGTGTCGCCGTGGAGGTGCGCCAGATCGCGGGCCACGATCTGGCCCTTCGCGCTGTGCCACGGGCCCGCGCCGATGCGGTCACGGGCGTTGACCGCCGGCTGGTTTCCCTGCGCGCTGGTGCTCAGATACGCGCGCCATGTGCGGGCACCCGCCCCGACTCCCGTGGCCAGCTTCTGACAAAGCGCGTCGGCGCCGGCCAAGCCGCCAAGGTTGGCACCGTCACCCGAGCCCACGCTCGTCACGAAGAACGTCATCGGCGGCGGGGGGCCGGCCGGCTTCTGCTGCGCGATCACGTAGGTGGACGCGAGCACGACCGTGCCCACGACCCCCAGCCCAAATCGAAACACCCATTTTCCGCTCATAGCCAAACTCCTGTTTGATACTGCTCGGCGGTCGACGCCGCTGCCCGACATTAGGCCGTCGCCTTGTATCAAGAATCGACGGATCATAGCTCAGAGGCGTCGCAGCAGGTCGCCAAGCGCCGGCAGCACGCAATCGGCCCCCGGGAACTCGCACCCCCGGGTCAGCCTGGTCGGGACGACGACGCACGGCACTCCCGCGGCGCGAGCGGCCTCGAGCCCGCGGGCCGAGTCCTCAATGGCCAGGCACTCCGACGCCTCGAATCCCGACCGCTCGACGGCCCGAAGGTAGGGCTCCGGGTCGGGTTTGACCCTGCGGAAATCCGCGGCCGTCAGGACGAAGTCGAAATACTTCAGCAACCCGGTCTGCGCGTGAATGACGTCGAAATGGTCCTTGCGCGAGCTCGTCACGACGCCCATGACGTAGCGGCCGTGCAACGCCTCGAGCACCTGCCGGACATCATCCATCGTCCGCGGCGCCTCGGCGAGCCACTGGCCGTAGAGCAGATTCCGATCGGACCGGAGACGCTCGACCTCAGCGGGCGACATGCCGCGGTCCGTCGCCAGATGAAACGCGCCGCGGCCCTGAATGAGAAACAGCTCGATGTAGTCGGCCTCGGTCAGTGCAATTCCGACGTCCGCCAGCACACGCTGAGTCGCCTTGAAATACAACTCCTCGGTGTCGACGAGCACACCGTCGTTGTCCCAGAAGATGGCCTTGGGCATCTTGGCAGCGGTTCCGCGTTCCCCGTTCCCCGTTCCTTGTTCTGGTTCAAGGTTCATACGCCGCCCTAAGTCCCAAGCCATAGGCCTTCAAAGATGCTTCTCAATGGCAGCCTTCGTTCGCGCAATGAGATCCGGCATCGCCTTGTCGTCGAGACCGGCCGTGGGAATCGGCGTGCCGATGAACACGTCCACGCGGCCGGGCCGCGGCGCCAGCGTGGTCTTCGGCAGGAGCGCGTACGTGCCGCGGATCGTCACGGGCACGATCGGCACGCCCGCGCGAATCGCGATCTTGAACGTTCCGGGCTTGAATTCCTGCAGACGCCCGTCCGGGGTCCGTGTGCCTTCCGGAAAGACCGCAAGCGATTTGCCGGCGCGCACGCCGTCGATGATCGCGCGGACGCTCCTGGCGGTCCGGCGCGCATCGCCGCGGTCGATCGGAAAGTTTCCTGAAGTCCACAGATGCCACCCCATGAAAGGCACGTAGAACAGTTCCTTCTTCGCCATGATCTTGAACTGATGCGGCAGATAGGCGAAGAGCGCCGGCGTGTCGATGAGGCTGGCGTGATTGGCCATGTAGACGTAGCTTCGACCGCGTTCGACGTGGTCCGTGCCGTGAACGCGGATGCGGACACCGATCGTGAATGCCACCATCCGGTTCCACAATCGGGCGCAACCGTGCTGCAGCTCGCCTGACCGGTCGAAGGGCCAGAGCGCGAGCGAGATCGTGCCCATGACGATCGTCTCGAGATACCAGAGGAGATTGGCAAACGGCGCCCAGGCGTAGACGAGCGCGGTGCCGACGACACCCTTCAGAGCCACGCGCTGACAGTTTACTTGCGTCCCGTCCAGCGAACGGCCGCGGTCATCTGCTGCTGAAATCGCGGGTCCTGCCATGTCTCGGAAAAGTGGCCGAGCGCGTTGTAGTACACGCGCCCGGTTCCGTAGGCATCGGCCCAGGCCAGCGGGTAGTCTCCCGTGGCGTTGACCGAGGCGGCATCGAGCCTCAGCAGAACCGTGACGTTCGGACGAGGGTTCTCGCGAAACGTGTAGAACTCCTCGCGGATCGAAAAGCTCGTCCCGAGTCCGGCGGTGGTCGGATGCGCTTGATCTTCGACGACGACCGACGCCGTGGTGGTCCACGGGTGTTCCTTGAAGTACGCGCCAATGAGCTGGCCGTACTCCGGCCAGCTGTAGAAGGTGTCCGTAGCGCTGTGGACGCCCATGAACCCACCACCACGCGCCACGAAATCCGTGAGCGCGGCCTTCTGATCAGCAGTCAAAGCAAGCTCGCCGGTCGTCAGTGCAAAGAAGACGACGTCATAGGACGCCAGCGAGGCCGTGCCAATCGTCGACAGATCCTCGGTCGCCGCCACCGTGAACCCGCCGGCGCTACCGAGGCCGGTCATCACGTCGCGGGCCGTCGAGATCGAGTCGTGACGGAAACCGGCCGTCGTCGTGATCATCAGGACGCGAACCGGCGTCCCTGTCGGTGGCGGAGTCTGCGGTCCGGTCGGTCCCGGCTTGGCGTCACCCGAGCAGGCGCCGAAAATCAGGAGGGCCGCGATTGGAAGGAGGCGAAAAATCGACCCGACCTCTTTCTCTTTCTACCTGATCCCGCACGCGCGATTCCAGATCCACAGGCAGCTACCGTCAGAGCGGCCCATGAGTGACCGCAGCTCACCGACGGCCGCGTCGATCTCGAGCTCCGAGGACAGACCGCGTCGGATCAGCGCGCCACGGGCGCTTTCCACGTTACCGATGACGTTGGTAACCCATGGAATCCAGCCTGGCGATCCGTGCCAATGCACCTCAGGCTGCACGGAGAGCTCGATACCGCTGAAGCCGGCGTCGTGGAGGAGCCGGTAAAGACGCCGGCCGATCAATGCGTCACCCCCGAGCTGATCCTGGACGATCGCGAAGGCCGCCCAGACCGAGTCGAACACCGGACATGGCGGATCGAGCCGCATGAGCGTGACGTCGTTTTCCATGACCGCCACGCGGCCACCGGAACGAAGCGTGCGGCGCATCTCGGCCAGCACGGCGCCGGGATCGCCCACGTGCTCGAGAAGGTACCGCGCGTAGGCCAGATCGAAGGTGCTGTCACCCACCGGAAGAGCGTGTGCGTCGGCCCGCACGTAGGCGACGCCAGGATGGCGGCGAGCGCTGGCCAGTTGGACCGGCGACAATTCGACGCCAACCACTTGGACGTCCGGTGCGGCCTCCGAGACACCCCCGGCCAGAATGCCGAGCCCGCTACCGACCTCGAGCGCGCGACTGTTCGGTTGAACGTCGAGAAACTCGATGAATGGGCCGTTCGTAAGCCGGTTCAGCTCGACAAGGCGGTGCTGTTCGGCAACGTCGGTTCCGTGGATGTACGTCGCCTTCTCAGGCATCGAGTTTCGCGAGCCGTCGCACGTGACGGCCGCCTTCGAAGGACGTGGACAACCAGATATCGAGGATCGAAAGTGCCTGCTGTTCGGTGGTGAGGCGCTCGCCGATCGAAATCATGTTCGCGTCGTTGTGCTGCCGCGCAAGCCGCGCCGACTCGTCACTCCAGCAAAGGGCACACCGAACGCCGCGTACGCGGTTGGCGGCCATCGCCTCGCCATTGCCCGAACCGCCAAGAACAATGCCGCGGTCGCAACGTCCGCTGGCGACCGCTTCGGCGGCCGGACGGATGAAGTCCGGGTAGTCCACCGGATGGTCCGAAAACGTCCCGAAGTCTTGGACCTCGTGGCCGAGGGTCCGCAAACGATCGGCAAACATGGTCTTGTAGCGGAATCCCGCGTGGTCTGACGCCAGAGCGATGCGCATGTTGATCCGGAGCGCGGGAATTATCCTCGATCGTCGTCCGGCGCCGCCACACCGACCCAGCGAAGTGACGGCAGCCCGTCCACACTCACACGGTTCTTGTCACGCTGGTACTGCTCCAGGCCATCGGTTCCCTTGTGTTCAGCCCACTTCGCCAGTTGCGACCGTTGTCCCGTGTACTCGTACAAAGGGACACCAAAACCGCAGGTGTCGCCGACCCGTTCAACGGCGATGCGAATGACTGAGCGCACGCCAGGCACCGTCGCCGGAAACAGACCGCGAAGCCCGTCGAAGGCCGGATCCGGCGGCTCGATCACCTCGCCGCGGCCGTGCACGCGGACGATGTTCGGCGGGCCCGAGAAGGCGCACCACATGAGGACGATCCGGCCATTCTGTCGAAGGTGGGCGATGGTCTCGCTGCCGCTGCCGACGTAGTCCAGATATACGAGCGTCCGCGATCCGACGATCCGCAGCGTGTCGAGTCCCTTCGGCGAGAGGTTCAGATGGCCGGACGTATCGACTGGCGCCGTCGCGACGAAGAACATCTGCTGGGCTTCGATGAACGCGCGAATCCTGTCGTCGATGAGCTCGTGAACTTTGCCCATGGCCGTCTCAGAATACCGTGCTGCCGGCTAACGCTTCACGGCGACGACCGACAGCATCGGTGGGGCGAAGACGAACGCCGTTGTCGAGCCCTCGAGCCCGTTCCACCATGCGAGATAGTCAGCCGATGCGTCGGGCGTAAGGTATCCACGCTCGACGAGCGTGGGGAGGTACAACGCCTGAAAATCGCCAATCCAGGCCCAGACCGGCGATCCGGGCCGGCCGATCGCTGACACTGGCTCGACGTGCCGAACCGACAGGCCGGCCGCCTCGCAGTGCCTGGGCAGCGCACCGGCGACGTCGAGCGATCCACCCGCGTCGCCGAAGCTTTGATACACGGCCCGGAACACGGTGTCGAAGAGAGGGGACGGCGGCTCGGTCCGTATCGCGAGGTAGTGCCAATAGTCCATCACGGCCACGACGCCACCCGAACGAAGGCGTCCCGCGACGTGGCGCAGCACAACGGCGGGATCCGAGAGGTAGCAGAACAACCACCGCGCGAAGATGCCGTCTGGTTGCTCGGAGGACAGGTCGACCTCGCCAGCCGCGGCCGTCACGATGCGGACGTTCGGAAGACCTTGACGTCGGGCGCCATCACGCGCCTCCGCGGCGGCCGTCGCCGAGGCATCGACGCCCAGCACACGCCCGCGTTCGCCGACCAGGCGCGCAAGATCGAGCGCCGTGAATCCCGGGCCACAGCCGAGATCGACGATCGAGTGGCCAGGACTCGAAACCAGCGAGACGCCACAGAGCCTCGGTGGGACCTCGCCAGGTTTCGTGCTGACGCCGGAGTCGCTCGATTTCGGCGGGCGACGAACCCAGGGGATAAGTCATCTGGTCGTGGTACGACAAGTGCGACGGGCGCGACAGGTCCGAGGAACCAACTGCCGTTCGTCATCTTCTCTAGTTCTGAAAAGCTAAAGAAGTTGGTCAGCGTGAGAAGGTTCCTGGGACCTGTCGTACCCCTCGCACCTGTCGTACCCGGGAAGCTCAGTACGCGATCGCGTAACAATCGCGGCGCGGATCCGCCCCGGCGATGCGATTTCCCGTCGCCGGATCGATCATGCGCCGCCGTCGCGCAACTCGCAATGCTGAACGGCGCGACGCGCGCGGCGTCGTGGCCCCGCGCCTTCAGTTCCTCCAGCACCGAGTCCGGAATCCCGGCTTCGAGGTTCAGGCGGTTGAAGCTCGCCGTGTGAGGCCACGGCGAGCCGAAGAGGTGCAATGTCTGAAGACGTGGGCGCTCGAATGCGACGTGAAGGTTGGGATACCAGTCCGACCAGAATTCCACGACGTTGAGAAACGCCTGGAGGATCGTCTGCGCCTGGTTGTCACCGCCCGGAGTCCCGATCGACATCAGCGGCTGGCCGTTCTTCATCACCATCGTCGGCGCCAGCGTGTAGCGTGGCCGGGACCGCGGACGGATTTGCGCCGCGCGCGTCTTGTCCAGCCGGAAGGCCTCACCGCGCACACTGATCGGGATGCCGGTCTTGCCCAGGACGACGGCGGTCGGAATCCACGCACCGCTCGGTGTGCTGTCGAACATGTTGCCGTCGCGATCGATGACGGCGATGTGGGTCGTGTCGCGCGAGATGCCTCGCAGGAGCTCCGCCTCCGGGCTGAGCGTATCTTGCTTGAGCGTGGTCGCGTCCTCGATGTTCGCCACCCAGTACGGCCACGCTTTGACTTTGCTGTCGAACGACAGCGGGTTGCCGGCCACGAACGCCTTCGACGCGTGCGCGGGATCGATGCGCTTCGCCCGCTCGCGCGCGTAGGCCTTTGACAACAGTCCTTCCGAAGGGATGGCGACGAAATCGGGATCCGCGTAGTAGGTGTCGCGGTCTGCGTAGGCCAGCTTCAACGCTTCGGTGATCGTGTGGATGTAGTCGGCGCTGTTGTGGCGCATCGCGCGAAGGTCCACGCCTTCGAGCATGTTGAGCGCCTGCAACAGCACCGGTCCCTGGCTGTTGAAGGTCTGCGTGTAGACGTCATACCCGCGATAGCTCGTCGTGAGCGGCGCCTCGACCTTGACCGAGAACGACGCGAAGTCATCGAGCTCCCACGGCGCGCCCTTCTCGTTCAGGAACGCCACCATCTCGCGCGCGATGTCGCCTTTGTAGAAACGATCGCGCGCCGCGATGATGCCGGCGGTCCGGCCTTTCGCTCCGGCGGCCTTTTCGGCGTCCACCATGCGCTTCAGCGTGTTGGCGAGGGCGGGCAGCTTGATGGTTTCGCCGGGGCCGTACGCTGAGCCGTCAGCCTTCAGCCACATGGCGCGGTTCTCCGGCCAGGTCTGGAGGAACTTGAGGTTCTTCTCGATCGCCGTCGAGGTCAGCGGCCGGAGCGGGAACCCGTTCTGTGCGTAGTCGATCGCGCGCGCAGAGACCTGCGCGAATGTCATCGTCCCCCACCGCTCGAGCACGGTGAGCGCCGTGTGGATCACGCCAGGGACAACGGCCGGATCGAGGCCGATGCCGGCCATCGTCCGGTTTCTGGAGGCGAACCATTCGACGGTCGCGAATCGCGGCGCCCATCCTTGGCCGTTGATCGAGATGACCTTCCCCTCGCGCTGTGGATACAGAAGCGCATTGCCCTCGCCACCGAGGCTGTAGAGGTCCTGTTCGAGGACACCGCCGACGAGCATTGCGGTCACACCGGCGTCGAACGCGTTGCCGCCGTTATGCAAAATCTCGAGCGTCGCCGCCGTCGTCAGGGGATGGCCGGTCGAGACGGCGGCGGTCCGGCCAATCACGGGCGGCCGCTGCTCCGCCGCGGTCGGGAGCGCGAACACTCCGACGAACCCGATGAGGACAACCGCGGCCAGCCGCTGTGAGTTCATGCGTCCATCCCGGTTACTGCGCGATTGAAAATCGGTAGACGTTCGTGTCGCGGCGCTCGAAGCCCAGGCGTTGATACAAACGGTTGGCGGCTTCACGAGACGGACGCGAGGTCAGTTCCACCGTTCGGGCGCCATGCGTACCGGCGATCCGAACGGCTTCGCGCGTGAGTGCCTCGCCAACGCCCTGCCCGCGCGCATCCGTATCGACCACGACGTCTTCGATCCAGGCTCGAATACCCGTCGGAATCCGGAAGATCGCCAGCGTCAGCATGCCAACGACCGCGCGGCCGTTGCGGGCGAGGAGGAGCATGGTGCTCGGGCCGGCCACGATGACCTCGAGCTCCACGCGGGTCGGCGGTGGCGTCGAGCTCGTGAGCTGCGGAACCAGGCGATGCACAGCGTCCATAAGACCGTCGTCGACGTGCGTCGCCACTTCAACCGCAACGGGACTTTCGTCGTTCATGCGGTGGCCTCCAAGCGCAGGATACTCCCCGACATCAAGGTTTTGCCCGAAACCTCGGCTGCCAGGGCCTGAGACGAGGAACGAACCGCGGCACGGATGCGCGGTAGACGTCGTATCCGGGCCCGAACCGCCGAGCGAGCTGCGGCTCCTCCACGAACCGGATGTAGACGATATTCACGACCAGGAAAAATACCGCCCAGGCGGCGTGCGCGACCGACAGCAGGATCAGGGCCTCGCCAAGGACGACGAAAAGCACGCCCGAGATCATCGGGTTGCGCACGTACTGGTAAGGGCCGTTCACGACCAGGAGCCTGGGCGGGTCCCACGGCGCCAGCGTGCCGCGGCCATCGGTCGCGAAGCGCGACAGCGACGAAACGAACAGCACGATGCCGAGGAGCGCGGCGGCGACTCCGGTCGCCTGCAGCAGGATCGCTGGAGTGCTCACGCCCGCTCGCAGCACGACGTGGTACCGCTGCGCGATCCATGACGGTACGAGCGCGGTCACGGTCACCGGAAGAATGACGATGGCGATGAGATGGCGTAGCAGGACGAAGCGTTTCACGGCAAAAGGGCGCGGCGGGCTCACACGTCCAGTTCCTCGGCTTCTTCGGCCCGTTCCATGATGAAGCGGAACCGCGCCGACGGATCCTTTCCCATGAGCTCGTTGATGATGCGATCGGTGGCGATCTGATCGGAAATTTCCACGCGCAGCAGGCGGCGGGTCCGTGGGTTGAGCGTCGTTTCCCAGAGCACCTTCGGCATCATTTCACCGAGACCCTTGAAGCGCGTGGTGTCGATCTTGCCCTTGCCATTCGCGCGCTTCAGGATTTCGTTCTTGTGCCGGTCGTCGAGCGCCCAGAACGTCTCTTTGCCAATGTCGATCCGATACAGCGGCGGCTGCGCGAGATAGACGCGCCCGGCGGTGATCAACGCCGGCATGTGCCGGAAGATGAACGTCAGGAGCAGCGTGGCGATGTGATGGCCGTCGGAGTCGGCGTCCGCGAGGATGATCACGCGTCCGTAGCGAAGCCGCGAGAGATCGAACCCTTTGCCGATCCCGCAGCCGAGAGCGGTGACCAGATCGGCGAGTTCCTTGTTCTCGAGCACCTTCGCCACCGACGCGCTTTCGGCGTTGAGCACCTTGCCGCGAAGGGGCAACACGGCCTGCCGGGCACGATCGCGTCCCTGCTTGGCCGATCCTCCGGCCGAGTCACCCTCGACGATGAACAACTCGCTCTCCTCGCGTCCAGGCATGGTGCAGTCGCTCAGCTTGCCCGGGAGGGTGAGACGTGACGAGGTCGCGCTCTTGCGTGTGACTTCGGCCTGCGCCGCGCGGCTCGCTTCGCGCGCGCGCGCCGCCAGGATGATGCGGGCCACGATGGCATTGGCCATCGTGGTGTTGTGGTTCAACCAGTGCTCGAGCGCCGGCCGGACCATCGAATCCACGATTGCCGCGACCTCGGGATTATTGAGCTTGTCCTTCGTCTGTCCCTGGAATTGCGGTTCCTTGATGAAGATGCTGAGCACGCCGACGATGCCTTCGCGGATGTCCTCGGCCGTGAGCGTCACGCCCTTCGGCGAGAGGTTGTGCGTCTCGATGAAGTTGCGAATCGCCTTGCCGATGCCGCTGCGCAGGCCGTTCTCGTGCGTGCCGCCGGATCCCGTGGGGATGCCGTTGACGTAGCTCCGCACGTGCTCGTCGGTCGACTCCGTCCAGCGCATGACGAGGTCGAGCTTGAGCCCCGACTCGTCGTGTTCGCGCGTGAGGCCGAACGGCTGCTCATGGACGGGGTTGGCCTTCCGTTCGACCAGAATCTTGCGGAGGTAGTCGCCGATTCCCTCGTCGTGCTGGAAGGCTTCGCGCGCAGGGCCGCCCTCCGCCGTCTCGTTCTCGAACGTGACTTTCAGTCCCTTGTGCAAGTAACTTGCGACCTCGAGTCGCTCGCGGATGACGGCCGGCTCGAATTGCGTCTTCGGGAAGATCGTCGGATCGGGACGGAAGAACACCGTGGTGCCGGTGCCGCGTGCGGCGCCCGAGCTTCTTCACGCTGCCGACCGGCGTGCCCTGCTTGTAGCGCTGTTCCCACGTGTGGCCATCGCGACGCACGGTCGCGACGAGCTCGCGCGAAAGCGCGTTCACGACCGACGCGCCGACGCCGTGCAGGCCGCCCGCCGTCTTGTAGTTCTGGCCTTCGAACTTTCCGCCGGCGTGGAGCGTCGTGAAGATCACCTCGAGCGCGCTGGTCTTCGTCTGCGGATGCTTGTCGACCGGAATCCCGCGGCCGTCGTCCTGGATCGTCATCGACGACCCGTCCTTGTGGAGCGCGACGGCGATATTCGAGGCGTAGCCGTTCATCGCCTCGTCGACGGCGTTGTCGAGAATCTCCCAGACCAGATGGTGAAGGCCCGTCGAGCCGACCCCGCCGATGTACATGCCCGGCCGGCGGCGGACCGGCTCGAGGCCCTCGAGGACGGTGATGTCTTTGGCGGAATAGCTGGACACGCGACAAGAATAGTACAGGGTCCGACGGTCCGAAGGGTCGAGGAGTTCTCAGTGCAGCACGACGGCTACGAACTCGTCCATTTCAATTTCGCCATGGCCAGGCGTCCGCTCGATCATCCGGACATGGCCGGATTCACGAGCCAGCTGGACGCAGTGAATCGGCTGGCTTCGGCCAGTCCGGGGTTCGTGTGGTCGCCGGCCGACGGCGAAGCCGGCGATGCAGTCGCGACGTTCGGAAGTCCGCTCGTGCTGGCGAACATGTCGACGTGGCGTTCACTGGAGGACCTGCGCCGATTCACCTACGAGGGCCAGCACGGCCGCGCGCTCAAGAAGCGCCGCGAGTGGTTCGACGCGCCGAGCGGCCCTTCGTACGTCCTCTGGTGGGTTCCTGCCGGGCATCGACCGAACTGGGACGAAGCCAAACGTCGACTCGATCACCTGGCGACGCACGGACCGACGCCTGCACGCATTTACGTTTTTCACGGTGTTCAACCCCGGAGGAACTGAGGTTTCCTTGGTCGACGGCTCACCCGATTCGGAAGTAAACGAGCGCATCCTGTTTCGCTCCTGTTGACTGTCTGACTATCACTGTGGGATCGTTCATGTTGCCTATCCAGAGGAGCGACGACGTGACGGACAGGGCTCAGAACACGACAAAAGACGTTCCCTACGGCACCCTCGACCTGATGGTGCTGACGACGCTCGCCGGCATGGGCAAGCTGCACGGGTACGGCATCGCCCGGCGCATCGAGCAGGTCGCTGCCGGCGCGCTCGAGTTGAACCAGGGCACGATCTATCCCGCGCTGCTGCGCCTGGAACAGAAGGGCTGGATCAAGGGCGAGTGGGGCACGAGCGGGAACAACCGGCGCGCGCGCTTCTACTCCATCACCCGGTCGGGCCGGAAGCAGTTGAACACGGCCACGGACCGGTGGGTCCGGACGGTTGGCGTCGTCAACCGCCTGCTGGATCCCGACGTCGTGACGACCCGCGTCCGTGTGTTCGTCTCGCGTCTTGCGGGCCTCTTCGGCCGCGGCCGGCGGGACCGCGCGCTCGACGAAGAGATTCAGGGGCATCTCGACCTGCTGACCGACGACTACGTCAGCCGAGGCATGTCGCGGGAGGCTGCGCAGCTCGCCGCACGGCGCGCGCTCGGCCGCATCGAGCCCGTCAAGGAAGTCTATCGCGACCAGCGAGGTCTGCCGGTCGTCGACGCTCTCAGTCAGGACACCGCTTTGCGATCCGACTGCTCGGCCGTCATCGCGCGTTCACGCTCGCGGCAGCCGGCACGCTCGCGATCGGCATCGGCGTGAACACCACGTTCTTCACCATCGTCAACGCGATCTGCATCCGTGGGCTACCCATTGAACGGCCGGCGGAGGTTCTCGTGGTCAGGGCGCTGGACGCGCGAGGGCAACCGACCGGAATGTCCTATCTGGACTTTGCAGACGCGCGCGCTGGCCACGACGCGGTTCGGCGCGCTCGCCGCCTATGCGGACACGCCGATGACGATCAGCGACGAAGGCAAGGCCGCCGATCGCGTGACCGGCACGTACATCTCGGCGGGAGCCTTTCAGCTCCTCGGCCGTCCCCCGGCCTCGGCCGCGAGTTCACGCCCGAAGACGATCGCGCGGGCGCAGCGCCCGTGGCGCTGTTGAGCCATGCGCTGTGGACGTCGCGCTACGGCGCCGATCCCGCCATCGTCGGGCGCAACGTCACGATCAACGGCACGACCGCGGCCGTCATTGGCGTCGTGCCCGAGCGGTTTCGTTTTCCGGTCAATTCAGATCTCTGGCTGCCGCTCGCGAACATGCCGGCGCTTGCCAACCGACCGCGCGACCGGCGAACTCTTTCAGTCGCAGGCCGGCTGTTGCGAGCCGCCACCGTCGAAGACGCACGCGGCGAACTGGAGGCGCTTGGCTCACGGCTGGCCGCGTCATACCCGGCGACAAATCGCGACGTGAGGCTCACGGCCCTGGCGATCAACGACGTTTTCAACGGCCAGATCACCGACACGGTGTGGCTGGCGTTCATCACGGCCGGCGTGATTGTGCTGCTCGTGTCGTGCGCGAACGTCGCCAACCTGTTTCTGATGCGATCGACGGCGCGGACTCGGGAACTGGCGATTCGAACGTCAATCGGCGCAACCAGAGCGCGCATCGTCCGACAACTGCTCGTCGAGTGCACGCTGCTGTCGGCGCTCGGCGGCGGGTTGGGCCTGACTGCTGTCGGTGCTGGCCACGCGGCTACTGGCGAGCAGCGTGCCGGCCGGGTCACCGCTGCCCTTCTGGATCGACTTCGCGCTCGACTATCGCGTGCTGGCCGTCGTCGATCGGCACTGCGGTCGCCGCCGTGTTCGTCTGCGGACTGATTCCCGCGCTCCAGGCGTCGGACGTCAGGTTGCCTCGCGCGCTTCGGATTGGCACGCAACTGGGCACGCAGACGCGCCGAACTCGCTGGTTGACGTCCGGATTCCTCGCCGTCGAGCTCGGACTGGCCCTGGTGCTCGTCACGAACGTGGCGATGGCCATGAAAGGGGCCCTCGACTGGCAGCGCCAACCGGTGGTCGATTCCGCCCCGCTGCTTACGGCGGCTCTTGCCTTGCCGGGCGATGTGTATCGGACCTCACCCGAGCGCGCGGCGTTCTACACGAACCTGGACGCAACGGCTGCGGGGCGTTCCGGGCATCACGTCAGCGAGCATCGCGAGCCACCTGCCGCTCCTTGGCGGCTTCGACCGCCAGATGACTCTCGAGGCTCTCGACACGACACCGGGTACCAAGCCTGCGACCGTGGATGTCGTCGTCATTGGCGGGCGCTACTTCGAGACGGTCGGCCTATCCGTACTCGCCGGGCGCGTAGTTCAACGAACGCGATGGGCTTCCTGGCGAGGACAGCGTCGTCGTCAATCAACGCTTCGCGGACGTTCACTTCCCTGGCACGAACGCCATCGGTCAACGCCTGCAGTTGGCAGAGCCCGGCGCCCCGGAACCGGTGCCATGGAAGACAATCGTCGGCATTGTTCCGACGATTCGGGAATGGTCGTCCGACGAGGGTGACCCGATCGTGTACGAGCCTGCGCGAGCGAATCCGCCGCAAGTGGCGGCGCTCATCCTTCGCGTCCCGCAGGGCGAGGCGTCGAGTGTCGCGCCCGCCGTTCGTGAGGCTGTCCGGCAGCTCGACGCGAACCTGCCGGTCTACCGAGTCAGTTCGCTCGAGCAGGCGCTGAGAGACTCGAACTGGAATGGGCGCGTGTCCGCACGCATCGTGATCACGATCTCCACCATCGCGCTCGTCCTCGCGCTCGTGGGTCAATTCGTGGTTACGGCCCAGAGCGTGACCCAGCGCACGCAGGAGATCGGACTGCGCATTGCCGTCGGCGCAGGAATCGAGCCGGATCGTTCGGCTCGTGCTCCGCCGCGCGCTGTTCAGTTGAGCGTCGGTCTTGGTTTTCGGCGTGTTCCTGATCTTCGCCCTCGGCCGGCTGTTTCCCGTTCCCGTCGTCATTTGATGACGCGCGAGTCCTCGCAACCGTCATCGGGCTCATCGTGGCCGTCGCGATGACGGCGTGCATCGTGCCCGCCCTCAGGGCTGCGCGCGTCGATCCCGTCAAGGCGCTCAGGGCCGAATGAAAGAGAAGAGTTCGAAGGGGTCGAGGAGTTCGAAGGGGTCGCAGGGGGTCGAAGCAGGTCGACGAGTTCGAGGGTCGAACGGGGGTTGCAAGAGGTCGGGGAGTTCCAGGGATCGGCCACGCGCCCAGCGTGCCGTGAGGACCGCCAAACGCCGCTGCCACGACGAGCAGCGCTTCGATCGCGATCCCGCTACTTTCCAGGTTTCCATTTGATGCCGCAGCCGACGCTCGGCCGCTGATCCGGATTGACCGCGACGCCGGCCAGCACCGCGTCGAGGGCCGCACGAAGGTCGCGGCCGGTCGCCGCACCACGGTTCGGCCGCGTGTCATCGAGCTGCCCGCGATAGACGAGGCGGCGCGACGAGTCGAACAGGAAGAAGTCCGGCGTGCACACCGCCTGATACGCCTTGGCGACTGCCTGTGTCTCGTCGTAGCAGAACGGAAACACAAATCCCTGTTCGGCCGCCATCTCCTTCAAGCGCTCCGGACGGTCGTCCGGGTACGCGCTCGCATCGTTCGCCGAGATCGCGACGATGCCGACACCCTTCGGCTGATAGTCGCGGCCAAGCCGCGCCAGCTCTTCCTGAACGTGAACCACGAACGGGCAGTGCCGGCAGATGAACATGACGAGGAGCGCCTTGGCGTCTCCGAACGTGTCGAGCGAGATCGTCCGCCCAGAGACGACGTCCGGCAGGCTGAACATCGGCGCGGAGGTTCCAAGCTCGAGCATCGCGGACTGCATCGCCATGACATCGCCTCAAGCCATAGACGCGGAATTAGAGTTCCGCGCTACGTACCACTGGACCCGCAACAATAGCCAATAACCAATAGCCCAATACCCATGCAATAACAAATAGCCAATAACCAATAACAAATGGCCCTAAGGCCTGACACAACTCTTGAGGATCAGATTACCGTCCGATCCCTTCGCAATAGCACTTGAGGGTGACGCGCGGATCTTCCTTGGTCTTCGCGAGAATCTCGGCGGCCTGTTCGTCGAGCAGGTTGGCTCGGACCCCAAGCTCACCCGACTGAGCAAAGAACACATAGCGATCCGTCGGAACGTCGTCTCCGACCCGCGTGGCGGAACCCGTGATCTCGACAACCTTCCCGAAGTACTTGCTTCTCGCCGCGCCTGGTTGCTTTCGAATTCCTTCCACAGCAGCTCGACCGAGAGTTTGGCGTCGGGCGTGGCGCCGACGATTCTCAGGTCCTGCTCAGGCAGCCGATTGACGCAGGCGGCCGTTGTCAGGGCCAGAAACCCAATAGCCAATAACCAATGACGCAATGCAATAACCAATAGCCAACAACCAATAACAAATGGCTGTCAGCCTTCGATCAGAAGCGCCGCCGGGATCTTCGACCAGCTCTTTGATCCGCACGAGGAACCGCACGGCTTCCGAGCCGTCGACGATGCGGTGGTCGTAGGTCAGCGCGGTGTACATCATCGGCCGGAGGACGACCTGGCCGTTCACGGCGACGGGTCGGTCCTTGATCGCGTGCAGGCCGAGGATGCCGACCTGCGGCGGATTGAGGATCGGCGTGCTCATCAGCGACCCGAAGACGCCGCCGTTCGTGATGCTGAACGTGCCGCCGCGCAGATCGTCGAGCGTGAGCGTGCCGTCCTTCGCCTTGCTTCGCGAACTCGCGGATGCCGAGCTCGATGCCGGCGAACGACATCGCGGTCCGCGTCGCGCAGCACCGGCACGACGAGCCCTTCGGCCGCGCCGACGGCGACGCCGATGTCGTAGTAGTGCTTGAGCACCATCTCGTCGCCCTGGATTTCGGCGTTGAGGCGCGGGAACTCGCGCAAGCGCGGCGACCGCGGCCTTGACGAAGAACGACGCGATGCCGAGCCCGACGCCGTACTTGCGCCTTGAACGCTCCTTGTGCCGCTCGCGCAGCGCCATCACGGCGCGTCATGTCCACTTCGTTGAAGGTCGTGAGCATCGCGGCCGTCTGCTGCGCCTCGACGAGCCGCTTGGCGATCGTGGCGCGGCGCTTCGACATGCGCACGCGCTCTTCGGTGCGGTCGCCGGCTGCTGGAGCGGGCACGCGACGGCGGCTTCGCGGCGCGGGCGCTGCCTTCGTCGGCGCTGGCGCGTCGACTTGGCGCGGAGCCGCCTTCGCGAGCGGCCTTCGGCGCCGCGGCTCGTCTTGTCGACGTCCGCCTTCGTCACGCGCGGCCCCTCGGACTGGCACGCTGGCGAGCTCGACGTCCTGCTCGCGCGCGGCCTTTCGCGCGGACGGCGTCGCGGCACGGCGCGCCGCCGAGCCGTGTCGAGGCGACCGTCGCGGCTTCGGCGGCGCTACTGCGGGCCGCCGCCGCGGAGCGCGGTGCTGCCGGCGCGGCCGTCGACCCGGCGCCTTCCGCGATCGTGCCGAGCACGTCGCCGATCTTCACGTCGGCGCCCTCGGCGTGCGCGATCTGCTCGAGCACGCCGTTCTGCGGCGCCGCGACCTCGACGTCCACTTTGTCGGTCTCGAGCTCGACGAGCGGCTCGCCCACGGCGACGGCGTCGCCTTCCTTCTTGAGCCATCGCGCGACGCGCGCGTCGACAATCGACTCGCCCATCTCGGGCACCACGATGTTCACGGACATGTCATCGATCCTTCGCGAGCTGCCTTCGGACGTGTCGCGACCGGCCTGCGCGTCTTCGCGCCCACTTCGAACGCGCGCGCGAGCAGCCGTTCCTGGTTCTGCGCGTGGCGCGCGGCCGACCCTTCGGACGGGCTCGAACTGCGCGGACGCGCGAGCACCGCGAGCCGGCGCGATCCGACCAGCCCTTCGAGCTGCGGCCGCACGAACTCCCACGCGCCCATGTTCTCCGGCTCTTCCTGGACCCACAGCGACTTCCTCGAGCTTCGGGTAGCTGTCGATCGTCGCGCAGCATCTCGTTCACCGGCAGCGGGATACAGCTGCTCGACGCGGCAGATGGCCACCGCAGGCGACTGCCGCGCGGTGCGGGCTGGTCAGCAGATCGACGGCGATCTTGCCGCTGCAGAAGACGAGCCGCCGGATCTCGTCCGCCCGCTTCGCCGCGTCCGCGTCGTCGATCACCTTCATCCAGCGGCCTTCGGCGAGATCGCGCGGCGCGGACGCGACGAACGGATGCCGGAGCAGGCTCTTCGGGGCTGAGGACGACGAGCGGCAGGGGATCTTTGACGAGCAGCGCGGCCTGGCGGCGAAGCAGGTGGAAGTACTGCGCCGCCGTCGTACAGTTCGCGACGCCGCATGTTGATGTCGGCGGCGAGCTGGAGGAAGCGCTCGGGCCGCGCGCTGGCGTGGTCCGGGCCCTGGCCTTCGTAGCCGTGCGGCAGGAGCATCACGAGCGACGGCTCCTGGCCCCACTTCGCGCGCGCCGACAGCACGAACTCGTCGAGCATGAGCTGCGCGCCGTTGATGAAGTCGCCGTACTGCGCCTCCCAGATCACGAGCCGCTCCGGCGCCTGCACGTTGTAGCCGTACTCGAATCCGATCGCGGCGTTCTCGCTGAGCGGGCTGTTGCGAGATCTCGAACGACGGCCTTCGCCTGGGGGATCGCCTGCAGCGGCGAGAACCGCGTCGCCGCTCATGCGCGTCGAACAGCACGGCGTGGCGATGGCTGAACGTGCCGCGCTCGACGTCCTCGCCCGTCAGCCGGATCGGCGTGCCGTCCTCGAGGATCGCTCGCGAGCGCCAGCTCTTCGGCCGCCGCCCAGTCGATCGTGCGTTCGGTCGGAGCGACGCGAACGCCTGCCGGCGCCGCTCGCGGCCGCGCTCGAGCTTGCGGTGCACCGTGAAGCCCTCGGGCACGGCGAGCAGGCTCTCGTTCAGCGCCTTCAAGCGGCTCGAGCGGGACGGCCGTCTTCGTCTGCGCGGCCGTGCCCGGCGCGGCAATCTCGGGCAGCGCCTCGACGAGGCTCTTCTCGGGATCGAGCGCGTCGTACATGCTGCTGCAGGCCGTCGAGCCGCAGGTTCAGCGAGCGCCTGCGCATCGGCCGCTCTCGACGACGCCGCGCGTTTCGAGCGTCCGCGCCCACATGTCGCGCACGGTCGGGTGCTCGCTGACCTTGCGGTACATCACCGGCTGCGTGAACGCCGGCTCGTCGCCCTCGTTGTGGCCGTAGCGGCGATAGCCGACGAGATCGATCAGCACGTCGCGGTGGAACTTCATGCGGTACGCGAACGCCAGCCGCGCGGCCGCGACGCACGCCTCGGGATCGTCGGCGTTGACGTGGAAGATCGGAATCTTGAACCCGCGCGCGACGCCGCTCGCGTAGAGCGTGCTGGCCGAATCGTCGACGGATCGGTCGTGAACCCGATCTGATTGTTCGCGATGATGTGGATCGTGCCGCCGGTCGTGTAGCCGTCGAGCCGGTGCAGATTCAGCGTCTCGGCCACGACGCCCTGGCCGGGGAACGCCGCGTCGCCGTGGATCAGAATCGGCAGCACCGCATCCGGATTGAACGTCGGCGGCCCGGGCTTGCGACGCATCAGTGCCCGCCGCGCGCGCCATGCCCTCGAGCACGGGATTGATCGCCTCGAGATGGCTCGGGTTCGGCGGCATCGAGACGACGAGCTCGACGCGCTTCGCCGCCGGCAACCGCCCGGGACGCACCGAGGTGGTACTTGACGTCGCCGCTCCACTGAATGCCTTCGTTGCCGAGCGTCACCGCGGACCGGATCCTTGAACTCCGCGAGAATCTGCTCGTAGGACTTGCCCGAGGACGTGCGCCATCACGTTCAGGCGCCCGCGATGCGCCATGCCGATGAACGCCTGCCGGATGCCCGGACTTCGGCCGCCTCGGCAATCACCTCGTCGAGGATCGGCACGAGCATGTCGAGCCCCTCGATCGAGAAGCGGGTCTTGCCGGGAAACGTCCGGTGCAGGAACCGCTCGAACGTCTCGACGTCCGTCAGCCGGTCGAGCAGCGCAATCGGATCGATCGGATCGTTCGGCGCGCGATACCGGCCGGTCTCGATCACCTCGCTCAACCATCTCCGTTCCTCAGGAACGAAGATGTGCGCGATGTCGTAGCCCGTCGTCGAACAGTAGATCGCCCGCAGCCGCTCGACGACATCCCACATCGTGTCTGCGCCCTCGGCGACGGGACCATCGAACAGCGACGCCGGAAGAGAGCGAAGGTCGGCTTCGGTGACGCCGTGCGTCTCGGGCCGAAGCGCGGGATCGCCCATCGGCCGGCTGCCAAGCGGATCGATCTCGGCCGCGAGGTGGCCGTAACGGCGAATCGACTGCGCCAGGTTGACGGCGCCGACGACGAGGTGCGGCGCGGGAGGACACGCGCCACCTGTCGGCGCGGCTGTCGACGTGCGCGCGCCGAAGCGCGCGTCGTCGATCGCCGCCGGCGGCGGGACGCGCTCGAAGAACGCGCGCGTCGTCATCGTCAACCGACGCCGGATCGGCGCGGAAGCGATCGTAAAGCTCGAGGGCGGCGGCGGCGTTGACGCCCTGAAAGTCTTTCCAGTCCAACGACATACGGTGTTCAGCCGGCGAACGGGCGGGACGTAACGCTCCGGAGCCGTCTCGCCATACCATTATCGACGCGAGCCATGTACCGAGCACGTATGCAGCACCTGCTGCGACCCGCGCGTCTAGTCCCCGGGCTCGGTCATCTTCTTCGGATCCACCCACTCATCGAACTGCTCGGACGTCAGGAGCTTCAGGCGACGGCGGCTTCCTTCAGGGTCGTCCCGTCCTTGTGCGCCTTCTTCGCGATCTTGGCGGCGTTGTCGTAGCCGATGTGCGGATTGAGCGCCGTCACGAGCATCAGGCTGCGGTGCAGGTTGTCGTCGATGCGCGCGCGATTCGGCTCGATGCCGACCGCGCAGAACCGATTGAAGTTGGTGCACGCGTCGGCCAGCAGCCGGATGCTCTGCAGCACGTTGTGGATGATGAGCGGCTTGAAGACGTTCAGCTCGAAGTTCCCGGAGGCGCCGCCGATCGCCACCGCGACGTCGTTGCCCATCACCTGCGCGCACACCATCGTCATCGCTTCCGACTGCGTCGGATTCACTTTGCCCGGCATGATCGAGCTGCCGGGTTCGTTTTCGGGAATCACAATCTCGCCGAGCCCGGAACGCGGGCCCGACGCGAGCCAGCGGACGTCGTTCGCGACCTTCATGAGCGCGACAGCCAGTGTCTTGATCGCGCCGTGCAGGGCCACGAGCGGCTCGTGACCGGCCAGCGCGGCGAACTTGTTCGGCGCCGTCTTGAACGGCAGGCCCGTCAGCATCGCGATGTGCTTCGCGCTGCGGACCGCGTATTCCGGGTGCGTGTTGAGGCCGGTGCCAACCGCCGTGCCGCCGAGCGCCAGCTCATAGACCGGCGGCATCGCGGCCTCGATGGCGGCCGTGGCGAGATCGATCTGCGCGACCCAGCCGGACACTTCCTGCCCGAGCGTGAGCGGCGTCGCATCCTGAAGGTGCGTGCGGCCGATCTTGACGATGTCCTCGAACTCCGTGGCTTTCGCGTGCAGCGTGCCGCTGAGCTGGTCCACGGCCGGCAGAAGCTGATGGACGACCTCCTCGGCCGCCGCGATGTGCATGGCCGTGGGGAACGTGTCGTTCGACGACTGCCCGCGGTTGACGTGGTCGTTGGGGTGAATCGGCTTCTTCGAGCCGACGACCCCGCCGGCCATCTCGATCGCGCGGTTCGAGATGACCTCGTTCACGTTCATGTTCGTCTGCGTGCCGCTGCCGGTCTGCCAGACGAAGAGCGGGAAATGTGCGTCGAGCCGCCCGTCGATGACCTCGTCGGCCGCGCGCACGATCAGATCGACCTGGTCCTTCGACAGCGTGCCGAGGTCGCCGTTCGTGAGGGCGGCGGCCTTCTTGAGCACGCCGAGCGCACGAATCATCGGCCGGGGAAAATGCTCCCGGCCGATGCTGAAGTGATGGAGTGATCGCTCGGTCTGGGCGCCCCAGTAGCGGTCCGCGGGAACCGCGATCTCGCCCATGCTGTCTGATTCGGTCCGCGTCTTGGACAACGACGAACTCCTGGCACTGCTCGCTGCGACCGTACGTCAGCGCGGAACTCTAGCTCCGCGCTACGTACGACACGGATCTGAGTTCCCCTGCGGCGCCGGTGGCGGCGCTCCGCCTGCGGGTGCACCAGGTGCGCCGCGGCCAGCGCCGCGCGCCGGCACGGTCGGCCCCGGCGGGATCAGCGTGAAGTTGCCGCGCGCCCAGCCTGCGGCCGGCGCCACGGCTGGTGTTATCTCTCCGTGATGACAGGTGAAGCAGGTCACCTTTTCTTTCTTCGTGGCCTCGCCGACATCCTTCAGGTAGTCGGCGTTCACCGCCATCGTCATCTGGATCATCTTGCGCGCGATGTCCTTCGTCTCGTTCGTGTCGAGCGCGAAGTCCATCTGCGGGCCGCGTCCCGGCGGGGGCGGCGGCGCGTTCGGGTCCACCGAGTGGCAGTGGCCGCAGGCTTCGCCGGCCGGGGCGCCGACGCCCAGGCTTTCGACGAACGTCTGCATCAGCTGCTGAACCTGCTGGCGGGACCAGTCTTTCGGCAGCACCTTGAGGTTCTGAGGCGGACCGGCCTGCCGGCCACCGGCGCCCGGACCAGGGCCCTGCCCCGCGGGAGGTGGAGTGGCCGGACCTTGAGCGGAAACGAAAGCGCCGAGAAGGACGGAATAGAGAAGAACGAGCTTGCCCGTGGCAATCCGCATGAATTCCTCCGGGAGAAATGAACCGGTCGTATCTTACGCTACCGACGGATGTAGGCGTCCACTTCGGCCCGAGGACGGTCAGCGGCACGATCCCAGCCGCCGAGCACGACGTTGTGGAATTCCTTGATGTTGAACCGTGGCCCGAGCGCCGCTGCGCGCCTTGTCGCGCAGCCTGAAGATCTCGAGCTGGCCGATCTTGTACGAGCAGGCCTGCCCGGATTGACGACGTAGCGTTCGACCTCGCTGGCTTCGATGCCGTAGTCGATGGCCTGCTGGCGCGTCCAGCGCATCGCGTGCAGTCCGGTGTCGACGACCAGTCGCCGCGCCCTGAACAGCTCGTCATCCAGTTGCCCGAGCAGTCCCTCCAGGTCGCCCTCGTACCAACCTTCCTGCGCCACCATCGCTCGGCGTAGAGCGCCCAGCCTTCACTGATGGCGGAGATGCCGCCGAGCGCGCGCACCTGCCGGAATTTCGGGAGCTGCGGGTTCTCGACGCCGAAGCGCGACCTGGAAGTGATGGCCGGGGATCGTTTCGTGGTACACGAGCGTCCGCAGGCCGGCTTTCGTCATGCTCGTCAGGGTCTCAGCGGCATCTGGAAGATGCCCGGCCGCGATCCGTCGAGCGGCGGCGCTGTGTAGCTGGCGGCGGCGCTCGCCCAGCGGAACTCGGGGTACGGCTGCGCGATGACGGGCGTTTTCGGGCGCAGATCGAAGAGCGCAGACTCGGCGCGCTTCTCGGCATCGCGAATCATCACGTCGATGTCGGCCATGATTCGACGACGGCCTTCGTCCGTGATCGGGTAGCTCAGATCGGCGCGCCAGCTTCTCCATCCGCTGCTTTCACCGTCCCGCTCGGTGCGGCCAAGCTTGCGCAGGATCGCGTCCATCTCGCCTTCGATGCGGCTTCACCTCGCTGCAGGCCGAGCTCGTGAATCTCGGCGGCGGTCATGTTCGTCGTGGTGAACTGCTTCAACTTGTGCGCGTAGATTGCGGCGCCGTCCTTGTACCGCCACGAGCCCGCATCCTCGGTCGCGCGTGGCAGCTGCGACTCGAGCAGCCGCGATGCCTTGCCGCCACGCCGGATAAACCTCGCTGCTCGACGATCTTCGTGGCTTCGTCTCGTCAGTTGCTGCCTGCGCGGTCGCGGTCAACGCCTGCACGCCGTTCATGCGCTCGACGAACGTCGCGACCAGTGGGTTCTGGCGCGCAGCCGGCGAGCCGACGAACTGCTGCATCTGCGAAATCGTCGATCGCAGGATGAAGCGGGGGAAGGATGCCCTTGGCCGCTGGACGCGCGGCCCTTCGTGGCTTCGGCGATGCGGATCGTCCATCTCGCGCAGGCGGGCCACATAGTTGCGCGCATCGGCCTCGGTGCGTACCGGGTGCACGACCGTCATCAGATTCGGTATGCGGACGTTTGCGCCGTCGAACTGATCGAGTGGAAAGTCGTAGTCGCTGAACGGCTCGCCGTCGACGATGATCTGCAGCTGCCATCTGCATTGACGTCGGCCGACACGCGCTCGGCGTCGGTCATGCGGGACCGGTCGAAGGGCCGCCAGCTCCTTCAACCCGCGTCGCGCCTGCTCGACCGTCTCGCGCGCCAACTCCGCGGTTTCCGGCGTCAGCTGCCGGTCCAGCCGATCCTGCTCAGCGCCGGTGAAGTAGCGGGTCGCCGTCGCCTGGCCGGGCCGCCGTCGCATCCACTCCGCGGCAAAACGATCGAAGAAGGCGCTCGCGGAAGACTCCTGGCCGCCCACAACGGCCAAGCCTGCGAAAACGATGACCGACAGCGAGACCGTGAAGCGATTCATATGATCCGTTCCCCGTTCCCCGTTCCCCGTTCCCGCGTTCCGCGTTCCGCGTTCGATGCGTCGGCGTTCAGAACGCTACGCGGATGGCGCCACGTGATCGCGGCGCCCTGTGTGGTGACCCTCGGCATGGCTCATGGCGTCCCGAGCGTCCGGCGCAGGAACGCGACCGCGCGGTTCAGATACTCGCCGGCGAGAAAGCGGTCCCCGCCGTGCGCGGCGCCGTAGACCACGTCGAAAGAGACGTCGAGCCCCAGCTTCTTGTAGGCCCCCTCGAGCTCGTGCGATTGGTTGATCGGCATCTGCGGATCCTGGTCGCCGTGGAGCAAGTGCAGTGGTGGGTCGCTACGATCGACGTGCATCACCGGACTGGCGAGCGCCGCGAGCTCCGTGGCCTGCTCCGGCGCGGCGCCAAGCAAGCGCTCGAGCGCCGGGCGCCTCATGTTCAATCCAAAAGGTGTGGACTGGGCCAGAATCGTCGTGAGGTTCGAGGCGCCGTAGTAGTCCAGAATCGCCTGGACCGCAGACGAGTCCTTCACGTGGCCGCCGACGGTTCCCTCGAGCTCCGCGTGTCCGTTGCTCACGCCGACGAGCGCCGCGAGATGTCCGCCAGACGAGGACCCGCCGATTGCGATCCGGTCAGCGCGGTAGCCGTAGGTTGCAGCTTTCGCGCGGAGGAAGCGGATCGCCGCCTTGATGTCGTGTACCTGTGCCGGAAACCGCGCCTCGGTCGATTGGCGGAAGTCGATGCTGGCCAGGGCGAACCCGTTCGCGACGAAAACCATCGGAGCCTGCGCCTTCGTGCCCGAGCTCCACGCGCCACCGTGCACCCAGACGAGGAGCGGCGGCGACTGAACACCGGCCGGCAAGTAGACGTCGAGGCCGAGATCCTTGCCGCCAACGTTCGCGTAGACGACGTCCTTGAATTCTCGAGCCGCCTGCCCGTACGCCATCGAAGGCATCAGCACGCCCAGCGTGATCAGAACAGCCGGAAACAGACGCCGAAGCCTTGACGCTGGTTTCGCACGCAAGTCAGTCATGAGGTCCTCCGGCGGCCGAGCGATCAGGATCCCGGTCCGAATCGATACGAATCGCGCGACGGATATGGAGGAGGCGAAAGCGGGCATTGCGTTCAATAGCCGAGGCGAACCGTTCCGGCCTTCAGGCCGTTGACGGAACCGCGAGTGATCCACTCGAGCGACGCATTGAAGAGGAGTGCATGGTTCCGCTCCCACATGGCGTTGTGCGAGGAGCACGCAAGATCCACAAACACCTTCTGCGGTGACCCAAGATCCGCATGGAGCTCGCGAACACGGTCCGGCAGGACCTGCTTGTCGTGCGCGCCCGCCACCAGCAAGGTCGGCACCTGGAGCCGCTTCGCAACCTCGCGGTTCCAGCCCCACACGGTCGTCGATGGCGCGCGACGCACACCCGTGCCCCAGGTCGCGCCCACGGGATCGGACTCGATCATCGCGGACCACACCGCGTCGCGAACCGCCGGATCGTACTGACTCGCGCACCCCACCTGACGGTCCCAGTTGGCGATGAATTCGTCGCGCGACTGCGTGTTCATCGGCACGCCGTCGCCTGGAAGCGACGCGGGCGGCGTGCCAGACATCAACCGATTGAAGGCCGGCGCGAGAATCACCAGCGATTCGACTTTGTCCGGGTATTTCGCCGTAAATCCGCCGGACCGAGGCGCTCCGAGCGACCACGCGACGAGATTCACGCGATCGACCCGCGCAGACCGCGCACGTAGTCCACCACCGCGTTGATCTCTTCCCACTCCGACTCGATCGTTCCCAGTTGATGCGGATAGCTCGGCGCGCACGGCGCCGCCAGCAGCGCCGGAACGAACGTCGCCTGCTGCGCAGCCGACAGGTTGCACGGGTCGTTCATCACGGTTGGTCTCGTGGAACGTCCGTACCCCGTCTGGTCCATCGCGAACACGTCGTGGCCGGCATTGGCCAGATAAGCCATCCAGCTGTGATCGCTGAAGGGTGTGTCGAAGGCCACTTCGGCCGGAGTCCCGGCGCCGTGCACGAAGAGCACAACTTTTCGCTGCGGCGACGACGCGGTCTTGAGAGCCGCGGGCGCCGCGCGTTCGCGCACGTAGATCTGCGCCATCTGCCCGGCCATCGCCGGCACCGACGATCGCACTCGCACGTAGTGATTGATGGTCTGCGGCTGCTGACGTGCGTCGAGGGACCCATCGGACGCGTTCAGTGCGAGCAGCCACACCGCAATGATGGCCGCGATCGCTTTGACGACTGTCGATGAGGACATGGGGTGCTCAGCGAGGCAAGCCGGCAATCTCGGTCCGCAACTTGTACAGAGTCTTACCGGCCGTGACGTAAAGCGTCTTCATGTCCGGGCCGCCAAAGGCGTTGTTCGTGATGAAGTCTTCCGGAATCGGGATGAACTTGATGAGCTTCCCTTCCGGCGAGATGACGTGGACTCCGGTCTTCGTGTCGAGCGTCTCCGACGTGCCGCGCAGTTGACTCATCCCCGCTGAGGCGTACAGGTTGCCCTGGCTGTCGATGCTCATGCCGTCCGCACTGCGGCCCGGAGAGAAGTTGTAGTGCACTTTCATGTTGCGGACCGTCCCGTCGGGCTGCAGGTCGTAGCTGCGAATCATGCGCGCGCCTCCCTGCGCGCCATTGGCCTCGACGAGGTACAGCTTCCGGTCGTCCGGCGACACCTGAATGCCGTTGGGGCGCTGAATCTCCGGCGCCATGAGGATGCGCGCCACGTTGCCCGGTGCATCGATCCGGTAGACCGCCGCGCCGCTCAGGTCGGTGAAGTAGAGCCGGCCTTTGCCGTCCATCGTGACGTCATTGGGACCGTCGAGCGGCTTGCCGTCGTAGCCGTCAGCCAGCACCTCCATCGCGCCGGTTGTCAGGTTCGTCCGAGTCACCCGCGGGCGTCCGGAGACCTTGACGCCCGGCCGCTCGAACGTTGCGCCCTCACAGGCAACGAGCCGTCCCTCGGAATCGATCAGCAGCCCGTTCGCGACGTTGCTGTTCTCGCGGAAGGTCGACAGCACACCATCCGTGCCGAGCTTCATGATTCGCTGGGTGATGAGGTCGGTGAAGTACACGTTGCCCGCGCGATCGACCGCCGGTCCTTCCGTGAACGACAGGGTCGTCGCGATCTCGATCTCCTGAGCAGACGCGGACAGCGCCGCCGCGAGCACCAGGACGATCAGGAGATGTCCCTTCATCAGTGGATCGCGATCGGTGCCACCGACGACCCGGTGCCGCCCTGAATCTTGAGCGGTTCCACGATGAGCGCGAATTCGTAGACGCGTTTGGCGGCGAGCTCGTCCAGTTTGAGATTCTCGAGCAGGTGAATCCCATTGATCACGAGCATGATCTGGTGCGTGGGAAGTGACAGCTGCTTGTCCGGGTTCGGGCTCACTTCGACCGGCCCCGTGTCCGCGCCCACGAGAATCGGACCTTGCGCCGCCAGCCATTCCGACGCGGCGACGCCGATGCCAGGGTTGGTCGCCTGGTACCGCGCGTTCTCCTTGCCCCACAGCTTTCCCCAGCCTGTGTGAACGAGCACCGCATCACCACGCCCGAGCACGATGCCTTGTTTCGACAACGCCTGCTGCAGGTCCTGGACGGTGATCTCGTACGTGTCCGGCAACGTCTCCACGCTCTTGAGCGCGGCCACGTCGATCAGCACGCCGCGCGTCACGATGGCGCCGACGTTTTGAACACCGAGCTTCGTAAAGCCCGTGCGCGTGGAGACGTCATTGACCTTGAAGCAGTTGTAGAGACTGTCGCCGATCGTCTGATGCGCGAAGCCGTCGAACTGCGTCCCCGCGTGTCCGATCTCGGCGACCACGAGCTCCTCGTTGGAGCCGCGCCGGTTGGACTCGGGATTCATGAAGGTCCGCTTCGTGTGGACGTCGAACTGCCGGGTCGCCGGCATCGGCATCGTCGCCGACAAGACCTGGCCGAGCTCGATGACTTCACCCGTGCGAATCAACCGCGCCGCGCGCAAGACCGCCTCGGGCCCTTTCAGGTTGCCCGCGCCTCGTTCGTCGGCGGCGCCCCAGCGCGACGGACATCGCGCCGGGTCGGCGGGAGGTTGCCACGACTGTGCATGCGCGGAGCCGCTCGAGACGAAACACGCCAGCGCCGTGACAAGGATGTGCCGCATCGTGTCTATTCCTCGCCGCGCGTGGACGGCCGTCCCGGGTCCTCGCCAAATGCCAGGCGCAAGCCGTGGCAATCCTCGATCACGATCTCGTGCATGCCGTACGAACGCGTCAACGGTCCCTCGATGATCGTGGCGCCTCGCTCTTTCAGCTCTTCGAAGAGCGGCCTGATGCCGGTGACGTGAAAATACGCGTCGTAGCCGACCGCGGCGCGTAGTCGAGGCTGACCAGCGACGCTCCGGCTCTGATTGAAGAAGACCTCGACCTCGCCTCGCCCGAGCATCACGAATTCAGGGGGATCGCCGAAGAACCCGCGATTCTCGAACCCGAGAACATCGCAGTAGTAGGCCGCGGCGTCGACGACATCCGGCACCGTGAACTGCGGAGCCACAGAGAGGAATTCTGGACGAGGAGGCGTCATGGCTTTGGAGATACTCCGAATTCTACTCGCCACGACGACCGGACTGCGTGGTTTTAGCGCACAATCCATCGTCATGCGCCTCTGGCCTTCTGCCACCCATCGCGTCGTCGCGTCGCTCCTTGTCATCGCAGTCACCGGCTGTGGCCGCCCCGAGCCGCCGCCGGCAACCGCGACGTTGCCGGAGCTGCCGGCGCCCGAGGCGCTCATCGCACGCGCGAAAGCGCTCGAGATCGAGACGCCGTACGTGCCGCCGCCGGGCGACCCGCTCGAGCTGGACGCGGCCGGATTCGCGACCGTCATGTGCTCAGCCGTCTTTGTCACCGGACTCGACCCGGAGTTCGCGGCCGAGAACGTCGGCTACTTCACCGGCCCGGTCGCGTCGCGCGCGAAACTCGGCAAGCCCGTGATTGATCGCCAGACGCGTTCCGTCCGCGTCACGTTACCCAACGGCGTCGTCCGCGAGGCCAGGGTGTTCGGGAGCCAGGGATGCGTGACGCTGCCGAAGGGGCAGACGACCGTGAACTTCACGCCGGTGAAGGTGACGAGCACGCTGCCCGACGCAGCGCGCCTGCCCTGGCCGATGGGCGAACGGACGACCAGCCCGACCGAGCCGATGCCACCCGGGCTCGACGGCGCCAAGGTCAAGGCCGCGCTCGACGCCGCGTTCGATCCGGCCGACGAGATGACGGCCGCCTTCGTCGCGACCTGGAAAGGCCACCTCATCGCCGAGCGCTACGGTCCGGGCATCACGTCGCGGACGCCGCTCGAAAGCTGGTCGATGGGCAAGAGCATCACGGCGACGCTCATGGGGATGTTGATCAAGGAGGGCGTCTACACGCTCGATCAGCGGGCGCCGATTCCGGAATGGCAGAGCGCCGACGACCCGCGCGCGGCGATCCGCATCCGGGATCTGCTCAACATGTCGAGCGGCTTGCGCATCCGGGCGCACCTGGATCCGGGTTTCGATCCCAACGGAACGTATCCAGACCACCTCTTCTTCTACACAGGCGCCGTGGACACGTTCAAATACGCCGCCACGCGGCCGGTGCAGTGGCCGGCCGGGAAGGTCGGACGGTATCGCAACACCGATCCGGTGCTCGCGAACTACCTGATTCGCCTTGCGGTCGAGAAGCGCGGCGAAAACTACCTCACCTACCCTCAGCGGGCCTTGTTCGATCGCATCGGTATTCGCTCCGCGGTGCTCGAGCCGGATCCGTTCGGCAACCTCGTCCTGCAGGGGTACGCGTACCTGGCCGCCCGCGACTGGGTGCGTCTCGGCAATTTGTACCTGCAGGACGGCGTCTGGAACGGCGAGCGGCTATTGCCGGAAGGCTTCGTGAAGTTCGTCAGCACGCCCGGGCCGGCGTGGGTGGCGGATCGGCGCCCGATCTACGGCGGGTTCTTCTGGATCAATTCGGATAGCGGCTACCCGATTCCGAAGGACGCGTATTTCATGGCGGGCTCCGGCGGTCAGAACGTCTTCATCATCCCGTCACACGACCTCGTCGTCGCGCGCCTTGGCCATTACAAAGGCAGCCTGGCAGGCAACACGAGCGTCAAGAAGGCGTCTGACGCTCCTGATGGAAGCTACGCCGGCGCACGCCAGATCTGAACCGTGAAGGCAATGAAGACAGTAGGGGGTCTTGATTTGATTCTTCATGTCTTCGTGGTGATTCACTGCGGAGTGGTTACTTCCCTCTCAATTTCGCCACCGGGCCGTCGACACCGTTCGGGATCTGCTCATCCGCCAGTTGGTCGTCGTCTCGTACGGCTCGCTTGAGGCGCGCCAGTTCCTGCTTCAGCGACTCCGTCAGATTCTCCTGACCGGGCTCACCGTAGAGGTTGTGCAGCTCGTACGGGTCGTTGACGAGATCGAACAGCTCCCACTGATTCTTCTTCCAGAAATAAATCAGTTTGTGCGTGCGGTTGCGCACGCCGTAGTGCGCCCGCGTGTTGTGATCGCCGGGGTCGTGGTAGTAGCGGTAGTACATCGACGTGCGCCAATCGGCCGGCGTGCGGCCCGTCAGGAGTGGCAGCACGCTTCGTCCCTGCATGTCCGCTGAGGGGGTCAGGCCAGCGATCTCCAGAAACGTCGGCGCGAAATCGATGTTGAGCGCCATCGCGTCGCTCTTCGTTCCCGGTTTGATCCGCGCGGGCCAGCGGACGAGAAACGGCATCCGGATCGATTCCTCGTACATGAAGCGCTTGTCGAAAAGGCCGTGGTCGCCGAGGAAGAATCCCTGATCGCTCGTGTACACGACCATCGTATTTCTCGCGAGACCGCTCTTGTCGAGCAACGCGAGGACACGGCCGACGCTGTCGTCCACGGACTGGACGGTTGCCAGGTAGTCCTGCATGTAACGCTGGTACTTCCACCGGACGAGCGGCTCGCCAGTGAGAGTGACGCTGGCGCCGTCCCGGACGACCGTGACCGAGTCCGGTTTCGTCGCGAGCCACTTGGCGAGCTCCGGCCCGGCCAGCCCCGCAGGCGGAGCGATCTTCAGGTCGCGATTCGTCAGATCCGCGGCGACCCGCTGCTGGTTCTCGTGGAGCGCGTCGGTGCGCGTCGCGTACGAGTCCCAGAACGTCACGGGCTCCGGAATCCGCTGCGCCGCAAAGTGTGCCGCGTGCTCGTCAGTCGGCTCCCACGGACGATGCGGCGCCTTGTGATGCATCATCAGGAAGAACGGCTTGTCCCTGCGGACGTTTCTCGACAAAATCAATCGCCAGGTCCGTGATCACGTTGGTGGCGTACTTGCCCGTGTACGTCGTCTCCCCCGTCGCGGTGTAGAACACGGGATCGTTGTAGACGCCCTGGCCGGGCAGGATCTCCCAGCGATCGAAGCCGACCGGATCGCTGCCGAGATGCCACTTGCCGATCATCCCCGTGTAGTAGCCGCCCTGTTGCAGCAACCTCGCGACCGTCATGCGCGAACTGTCGAACCGATTGAACACGGTCACGCCGTTGAGGTGTGAGTACTGGCCGGTCAGGATCGCCGCGCGGCTTGGGGTGCAGATTGAGTTGGTCGCAAATACGCTCGTGAAGAGCGCGCCTTCACGCGCCAGACGATCGAGATTCGGCGTCTTGTTGACGCGCGATCCGTACGCGCCGATGGCGTGCGCCGCATGATCGTCCGTCATGATGAAGATGATGTTCGGACGGTTTGAATTCTGGGCCTCCACGCCTGCGCTCGTGGGCAGAACGGCCAGACCCAGGACGAGCACGACGACCGTGAACCGCATCGGGATCCTCCGAAGGCTGGAGCGCTTCGCGAGACAGCATCGTTACCCGGACTCAGCTCGCGGACATCAGGCCTGCTCCCAAAGAGGAGGATAGCGTCGAACGAAGCCGTGCTCATCGACTCGCAGAGTGGAGGTGAAGCCGTGATCAGGAGAACTGTACACATACTCGCCGGTCGAGACGCGGCGATAGATCTGGTTGAGGCGCGCCAGCTTCTGCGTCCGATAGTCGTACCATGCAGCCGTGACCTCCGCGCTGTCGCCGACGGAGAGGGCCAGGCGACGGATCGAGATCAAATTGGTCGCCGGTGTGAATCCCAGGTCGAGGTCGACGCAACCCGACACGGCGGGCATCGCGCGACCTTGCACCATCCACTCCCCCGCGCCATTTGACGTGATGTTGAGCCGCCTTCGTCCCGCGCCATCCATCACGCGCAGGGCGCCTGAACGTGTCGTCCAGTCAGGCGCCAACGTGACGGCATAGGTGATCGCGATCAGTCCTTCGGTGTCGTGAAAGTGCGCGCCGCCTGCGAGGCGGTGGCCCTGGGGCGTTGATGTCAGTTCCGCGTGGTCGCGGCCTGGGAGGTCGAGTCGGCGCCAGTGGACAGCGGGCATCTCAACTCCCGTCAGATCTCGAGCCGGGCGGGCCACGACACGACCGGCGGAAGGCCATTTTTCATCTGAGAGTTCTCACCACAGTTCGCCCACGCGCCACTCGGCTGTCAAGAGCGACGTCGTCACAATCGTCGACGGCGTTCGCGCAAGACGGCCAGATCATGACGAGTTCATCGGCTGGTGTCGGTTCCAGCGCGCCGTCCCGCCGAATCGCCAGCGGACCGAGCCATCGCTCCCACCCGCGACGGGAATAGAACTCGGGCACCGCGGGCGAGAGTGCCGCAAGTTCCCATGCCGGGTCCGTGCGCACCGCGTCCACCAGGCGCGCCATCACGGTCGTGCCCAAGCCGCGACGTTGGTGGGCCGGAGCAGTCGCTACGGCTTCGACATACGCCGTCCGCAGAAGTGGATGTCCCTCGGGCTGCAGCCATCGCGTCACCCACATGGCGTGACTCGCTAGCGCGCCGCGTTCGTCTCGCGCCAGGATATGGCTGGTCTCGGTGAAGTCCTCGAAGAGCCGAGAGAAGTCTTCGCGGTAGGCCGTTTCGCACAGGGTGATGATGTCCGCCCTCGCCCGGCTGTCGAGCGCCTGCGTGTGAACGACCTCGAGTTGGATCGACACGTTCCAGCGTAACGTAGTAATCGTCTGGAGGCATGGTGCAGGACAAGGTCATTGTGATCACGGGCGCGAGCGCTGGTATCGGCGCGGCGCTGGCGGAACAGCTTGGTCGTGAAGGTGCCAGCCTGGTGCTCGTGGCTCGCCGCGAGGACGCGCTCAAGGACACGGCGTCCCGATCGGGCGCACGCGTGCTCACTGTCGTCGCCGACGTCACGGTTCGCGATGACGTTCGCCGTGTTGTGAACGACGCGATCAAGCGATTCGGCCACATCGACGTGTGGGTCAACAATGCGGGCCAGGGCATCACCCGGCAGCCCTCTGAGCTCACCGATGAAGACATCGACCTCATGATTCGCGTGAACGTAAAGTCGGTGCTCTACGGCATCCAGGAGGTCCTGCCCCACTTCAAGGAGCGCGGCGCCGGCCACGTGATCAACCTTTCGTCGGAGCTCGGTCGCATTCCCTACGCCGTGCACCGCTCCGCGTACAGTGGCGCCAAACACTTCATGAACGCGCTCACGGCGAACTTCCGCGACGAAGTGCAACTCACACACCCCGGGATTCAGTTCTCGATTGTCTCGCCCGGAATCGTGCGCACGGAGTTCGGTGTGCGGGCGCGGCACGGCGGTCCGGATTCGCGCCAGTTCGCACAAGCGCAGACCGCGGAAGAAGCCGCGGCGGTCATCGCCGATGTGATTGTGTCGCGCAAACGTGACGCGTATACCCGGCCCGATGCGCACCAGCGCGTGGTGGACTACTACGCGGGGCTCCTCGGATGACCATCGCTGAGTTCCGGCTGACGCTCAGCACTGATTCGCCACCAGCCGACCTGGCACCGGCGCTCGTCGCGTTGTGGCACGACGGCCGCGGCGACTGGAATGCCGCGCACAACGTGGCACAGGACATCGACGGCCCAACCGGCGCCTGGATTCATGCGTATCTGCACCGCAAGGAAGGCGACCTGGGCAACGCCGGCTACTGGTATGCGCGGGCATCCAAGCCAACCGCGAATGGATCGCTCGACGACGAGTGGGAGGCGATTGCGGCTACGTTGCTGAGAGACCTGACGTAGCCGCAATCGCCATCTGCTATTTGGCATTGGCTATTGGTTATTTGGAGATTTGTTGTTGGTCATTGGTTATTGATCGGGGCAACTCAGGCCGAGCGCCACCCGAAGCAACCACATCCAATAACAAATGACCAATGACCAATCTCAAATAGCAAATAGTCAATAACAAATAGTCAATGGCGGGCGTCCCCAGGGCGCTCTCAAAGCCCGCGATCGCCCGCCCCACCATTTCGTCGTTTGCCGTCAGCGAGATCCTGAAGTAGCCCGGCATCTCGAAGATGTGGCCTGGCCCGACGAAGACGTCGTGGCGCGCAAGGAGGCTGGTGAATGCACGGTCGTCCTCAATCGGCGATCGGACCATCATGTAGAACGTCGCTTCGGGCTTCGTCACCTCGTAGCCAAGGCCGGTCAGTGCCTCGAACAGGCGGTCTCGCCGGCGCTGAAGCGCGGGCATGTCAATCGACAACTTCTCCAGATCCGGCACGGCGCGTTGAAGCGTCGTGTTGGGAAACTGCCAGCCGCCGACGATCTGCGAAAAGAGAACCGCTTCTCGCAGGTCTTCTCGGGATCCTATCGACGGTGAAATCGCGACGTATCCGAGCCGCTCTCCTGGCGCCAGCAACTGCTTCCCGTAGGTGTAGAGCACCAGGGTGTGCGAATACGTGAGCGCGGGACTCACGAACGAGCGTCCGTCGAAGAGGATGCGGTTGTACGACTCGTCGGAGAGCAGAAGGATTGGCCGGCCGTTTCGCTGCGACGCACGCGTCAACACCGCGGCGAGAGCATCAAGCTCCTCGCGGGTATAGATGCGACCGGTCGGATTCTGCGGGGAATTGACGATGATGGCGCGGGTTCGGGGTGTGATGGCGGCCTCGACGGCGTCGGCGTCGAGGCGGAATCCAGGCCCCGAGAGCGTGACGCGGACCGGCGTCGCGCCCATCACCGCAATCATCGACTCATAGAAGAACCACGGCGGCGAGATGAAGATCACTTCGTCACCCGGGTCGACGGTCGCGCGCAGCGCGATAGCAAGCGCCGCGAACGTTCCGGGCGCGAGGTAGACGTCGGCTGGCTCGAAATCGAGGCCGGTCCGCGCATGAAGGGAGCTCGCGATTGCCTTCACGGCGGCCGGAATCTTCGTCGTGTACGCGAACCATTCCTTGTTTTCCGGGACGGCATGCCGCTGGATGGACTCGACGATGCCGTTCAGTGGCATCTCGTGCGGGTTGCCGAACACGAAATCGCAAATCGTCGGGTCGCCGATGCGCTTCGCGTGCTCGGAGTGGTTCAGGAAGTCGAGCAGCGGGCGCAGGCCGGTTTGAATGGCGGCGAGACGGGTGGAGACCGTGGACATGTTCGGGCTCGGCTACGGATCACCGCGACTGCTGAGCGGATGACGTGGGTCACGCTTCTGAGATCTAGGACCTTGGCCAGATAGAACTTGCGATGGCCTGGAGGATACCCGTCCTGCGTCCCGAACACGACGTAGCCCTCACGCTCGTAGAAGGGTCGCGCCTGGAAGTCGAACGTATCGAGGTACGCGCGAGTGCAGCCTCGAGCACGGGCGGCGCCCTCAGCCGCTCGGAGCAGACGACGTCCCAGACCGTGCCGGCGGAACGGTGTGTCGACCCAGAGCAGATCGACGAACAACCACCGCCAGGCCGTGTTTCCGTAGAGACCGCCGACGAGCCGACCGGACGCGTCGCGCGCCGCGAGGGCGAGCTCCTGATAATTTGCCGGACCGGCGTGCTCGACGTTGAAGGTCATCAACCCGCGCTTGATCTCATCGCGGATCCTGGTGACGTCGTTCGGATGCGCCTCTGCGATCTCGATGCCTTCCACGGTCGCCGATCTCGGGACGGTCGGAACGATCGGCTTTCTGAAGCAGCGGATCTGGACCGTCTCCTCGAATCCGAGCGCCGTATGCGCTGATGCGCTCTCGATGTTGTCGAGCACGGCATCGGACGCGAACTCCGTGCAGCCCTGGAGCTCGGCCCACCGTTCGGCAGCAGCGACGAGCGCGCGGCCGACGCCGTGGCGTCTCGCCTCCGGCGCGACATACCAGCCCTCGAGAAACGCCACCCGATCGGTTTCGCAGCCCTCCGCGTACGCACGGATCGACAGCTCGGCAAAACCGATCGTCCGGCCGTCATCGTCAGCTGCAATCAGCACTTCCAGCGGCATGCTCATCAGGCCGGCAAAGTACTTGTCGACCTCCGTTGCGTGCCAGGCCGACGCGTATTCCGGCCAGAGTGCTTCGCGCATCCGAACCCAAACCGCCGCGTCTTCCTTCGTCGCGGGACGAATCTGGAACCTCATCCGCCTACGAGCTCCGGGGTCTTACGTGCCGTTCTCCGGCACCGGTGCCTCGACCGGGCGCGGAACGACCCGCGTGAACTGGCCGCGCTGCAGGAGCTCGCGGCCCTTGCCGCCGCGGCCGGTGACCTCGTACTTGCCGGTGCTGATCGTCTGCTCGGCGCCGCGCGTGGTTTCGACGGTCATCAGATCGCGATCGCCGGCCGATGCGATGAAGCCGAGCAGGCGATCGTCCTGTTTCTGCAGCTTGATGAGAATGACGCCCCGGCCGGGGCCGGCCAGAAAGTTGATCTCGTCCGCCTTGCACAACATCGCGCGCGCCTGGCGTGTGGCCGCGATGATGATCTCGGACCCGGTGATCCGCGCGACGCCGACGACCTCCGCGCCCTCGGCGACCCGCGCGAATCGCCGCCCGGCTCGCGTGCTCGGCTCCATGAGAGGCTCGAGCGAGAATCGCAGGCTGTAGCCGTCGCTCGTCACCGCCACCGCATGAACTGGCGGCGCGACCTCGGGATTCTTCGACGTCATCACGCCACCGCGCGCGATCGAGGCTCAGCGCCGCGACGACCTTCTCGCCGTCCTTGAACTTGAACAGGCTCTGGATCGGCTCGCCGTAACCGGTGGACGCCGGCACGTCGGTGATCTTCGTCGTGTACGCAGTGCCGAAGTTGCTGAAGAACACCACGCTGGCCCGCGTGCTGCCCGGGCAGGACGGCGAGAACCGCGTCGCCCTCGCGCACGCGCGTCGCGGCCACGTCCTTCACTTCCTTCTGCCGCTTCACCCAGCCGTCGCGCGTGAGCACGACGACGTTGTCTTCCTCGACGATGAAGTCGTCGGCCGTGTACTCCTCTTCCTCGACCGGACCGACGATCTCGGTCCGCCGAGCGTCGCCGTACGTCTTCTGCACGAGCTCGATTTCGTCGCGGATGATCTTCCAGCGGTTGACCTTGCTCTTGAGCAGCGCCTCGATGTCCTTCGCGCGCTTCCGCTTGTCGGCGAGCTCCTGCTGAATGACGAGGATCTCGAGGCGCGCCAACCGGTAGATCTTCAGTTCGAGGATCGCGTCGGTCTGCTCGGCGTCGAGCGAGAACCGCTTCATGATCTTCTCGGCCGCGTCCTGCTTGCCCTCGGACTTGCGGACGATCTTGAGGATCTCGTCGAGCGCGTCGAAGACCGTCTCGAAGCCCTCGAGGATGTGGATGCGGCGCTTGAGCGCCGCCAGCTCGAACTCGAGCCGGCGCGTGACGACGTGGAGGCGGAAGTCGAGGAAGTGCCAGAGGATCGTGTGCAGGTCGAGCCGCTCCGGCTTCGACACCGCGGGATTCTCGGTCGGCACGAGGCACGTCAGGTTCACGGGAAACGTGGACTGGAGCGGCGTGTGCTTGTAGAGGTACGCCATCACCATCTTCGGATCCGCGTCCCGCTTCAACTCCAGCGCAATCCGCACATCGTCCGTGGACAGATCCCTCACGTCGACGAGGTGCGGCAGCTTGCGCGAGAGCGCGACGTCCGCGATGCGCTCGACGAGCACGGACTTGTTCTGCGTGTACGGCACGCTCGTGATGTAGATCGTCTGGCCCGCGCGTGAGTCCGGGCCTTTCTGCCAGGTCGCGCGCATCCGGATCGTGCCGGAGCCCGTTTCGTAGATCTCTTTCAGCTCGTCGGCTGTGTTGATGATCTGGCCGCCGGTCGGAAAGTCCGGCGCCTTGATGTAGCGCCGGAGCTGCGCCGACGACATCTCGAGGTCGGCGTCGATCATCTTCACGAGCGCGGTGCACACCTCAGTGAGGTTGTGCGGCGGGATGTTGGTGGCCATGCCGACCGCGATTCCCGTGGCGCCGTTGACCAGCAGATTCGGAATACGCGCCGGCAAGACGACCGGCTCATCGCGCGTGCCGTCGTAGTTCGGCCGGAACGCGACGGTGTCCTGGTCGATCTCGGTCAGCATCTCGTCGCTGATGCGAGCCAGGCGGCACTCCGTGTAGCGCATCGCGGCCGCGTTGTCACCGTCGAGCGATCCGAAATTGCCCGATCCGTCGACGAGCGGATAGCGCAGCGAGAACGGCTGCGCCATGCGGACGAGCGTTTCGTACAGCGCGGCGTCGCCGTGCGGATGGTAGTTGCCCATCACGTCGCCGACGACCTTCGCGCACTTGCGGTGCTTGGTGTCGGCGGTGAGGTTCTGCTGCCACATCGTGTAGAGGATGCGGCGCTGAACCGGCTTCAGGCCGTCGCGAACGTCGGGCAGGGCGCGCGACGTGATGACCGAGAGCGCGTAGTTGAGATACCGCTCCTGCGCGGCCTCGTGCAGCGCGACATGTTCGTCGTTATCTGGTGGTCCGCCCGGCGGCCTCGAGACGACGGCGGCGTCACCGTCCATGCGATCAAAGAGCGACGGGGATTTGGTGGGTTTCTTCTTCGCCACGGGGCCGATATTAGTACGGTTCCGGGTTCATGGTTTCGGGTTCATGGTGCGGGTTCAAGGTTCAGCGTTCCTGGTTCAGAACCCCGAACGTTGAACCCTGAACCAGAACCCGAAACCTGGAACACGGAACCTGGAACCGCGCCTTCACCTCTTGATTCCCAACATTCGCGCCACAAGAGTCGCGTGGTACGGCCGCAGATTCCGGAGCTTTCGGAGAATCACTCCCGGTCCGCCGCGCCGGAATTCGCGCAACCAGGTCGCGACGTACTGCGAGCCCATTCGGGATCGCGCGATGTCGAAGTGGAGGTCGTCGCTTCGACCCTGCGCGATGTCGTCGGTGAGGCGCTCGATTTCCGCCGAGATGCTTCGGCCAAGGTCGCCGTCAGCCACGACCGTCCGGCCATCGTCTCCGATGGAGCAGGGCACGATCTCGTGCGAGGCGACGCGGTCCCCATCGAGCGCGATGCGCACAAAGAAAGTCCGCCGCGTCTCCTCGCGGCGCGACGACGCGACGAAGTTTCCCAGGCTATAGACGGCAATGCCGTGGTCGATTCGTTCGTATCCCTGAGGCACGTGCGGATGGTGCCCAAGGAAGACCGACGCCCCCGCGTGGATTGCGGCCCGCGCCAACTCGCGCGTTTCTGGCGCGGGATATGGATTGAACTGGGCGCCGGTGTGGCACGACACGATGACCGCATTCACCGATGGCCGAAGCGCCGCGACGTCCGCTTGAACGGTCGGGATGTGCGGAAAGCAGCCGACGTACTCGTGCGCAGCTGTCCACCGCCATGTGCGCCGTGGCATAGGCGAGAAACCCGATCCGCTTCCCGGATGCCGTGTCGATGACCACGGGCCGGCGTGCCTCCGCGGCATTCCGGCCAACGCCGACGCACGCGGGGCCGCCGTCCGCCATGTCGCGGAGCGTGCACTCGACGCCTTCGGCGCCGAAGTCGTAGAGATGGTTGTGCGCGAAGTTGACGACGTGGAAGCCTGCGTCGCGAAGCGCGCGGCCGATGCCAGGCGGACTGACGCGTTCCGGCTTGCACCCGGGCTCGGCGCGACGAGCCACCGACACGGGGAACTCGAAGTTTCCGAACAACACATCGCCTCGGCCGAGCACTTCCTGCACCGGGCGAAGACTCCACGCCATGTCGCCGGCCACCTCCATCCGTTCACGGACGACGCCGCTGAACATGAGGTCGCCGACGGCGGTCAGGACAATGGGAGTGGAAGACACTTGTCGTTCCAGGGTTCCAGGGTTCCACGGTTCCAGGGTTCGTGGTTCAGGGTTCAGGGTTCAGGGTTCCGAACTCTGAACGCGGAACCCCGAACCCTGGAACCGTGGAACCCTGGAACGAGGAACCGAGCTTAGTCCCTCCACTGCGCGATAAACACGTTCGTATCCCCTTCTTTCGCCTGATTCCGGTTCGACGCGAACACGAGCAGACGGCCGTCGGGTGAGAACATCGGGAAGCCGTCGAACGCGGGGCTGTGGGTCACCTGTTCGAGGCCTGTGCCGTCCTGGTTGACGAGATACAGGTCGAAATCCCGGCCCTTCGGGTTCTTGTGGTTCGTGGAGAAGATGATGCGCTTGCCGTCGGGCGTGAAGAACGGCGCGAAGTTCGCGCCGCCGAGCTTCGTCACCTGCCGGAGATTGCTGCCGTCCCGGTCCATGACGTAGAGCTCGAGATTGGTCGGCCGCCAGATCGCCTGTTTCAACAGGCTGAAATAGTCATCGAGCTCGCTGCCCGGCTGCGGATGCCGGCCACGGAACACAATCTTCGATCCATCCGGCGAGAAGAACGGCCCGCCGTCGGGACCGGGCAGGTTCGTCAACCGCCGCACGTCGGAACCATCGCCGTTCATCGAGTAGATCTCCATGTCGCCGTCACGGACGCTCGTGAAGACGATTCGCCCATCCTTCGCGATCGTCGCCTCCGCGTCGTAGCCCGGGGTGTTCGTCAGTCGGGTGAGACCTGATCCGTCACTCCCGATCCGGAAGATGTCGTAGCTGTCGTAGACGGGCCAGACGTAGCCTTGCGCCATGCTCGGCACGGGCGGACACCCCGCGCCGGCCAGGTGCGTCGACGCGTAGACGATGGCCCGTCCGTCGGGCGTGTAGTGCGAGCAGGTCGTGCGGCCCTGTCCGCTGCTGACCAGCCGCTTGTCACCGCCGTCGATGGTCATCGTGTAGATCTGATCGCATCCGTGGCTGGCCGATGACTGAAAGCTGAGCCGCTTGCCGTCGAACGAGAAGTAGGCCTCCGCGTTCTCTCCGCCGAACGTCAGCTGACGCACGTTCGCGAGATGCGTTTCCTGTGGGAGCGTGAGTGGGGCCGGCGCGGGCGCTTGACCGACCAGCGGGACCGAAACGGCGACGGCAGCGGCAAACATGACGAGGGCAGCGGCAAATCGGAACATGAACATGATGATATCGGTCCTGGGCCCGTTCTGAGATGCGCCGCATCCTTCACGTCGACATGGACGCCTTCTACGCGTCGGTCGAACAGCGCGATCGGCCGGAGCTGCGGGGACGACCGGTCGCGGTCGGGGGCCAGCCGTCCAGCCGGGGAGTCGTGGCGGCCGCGAGCTACGAGGCGCGGACGTTCGGCGTCCGGTCGGCAATTCCGATGTCCCGCGCCGTACGGCTCTGCCCGGAGTTGACGATCGTGTCCCCCAATTTCCAAAAGTACCGCGCGGTCTCGCAAGAGATCTTCGCCATCTACCGGTCTGTGACACCGCTCGTGGAGCCGCTGTCGCTCGACGAGGCCTACCTCGACGTGACCGAGAACGCCTGGAACGAGCCGCTCGCCGTGAACGTCGCGCGACGGCTGAAAACCATGATCAAGGAGGCCACCGGCCTCACCGCCTCCGCGGGCGTCGCGCCGAACAAGTTCCTCGCCAAGATCGCGTCGGCGTGGCGCAAGCCCGACGGCTTGACGGTCATCGCGCCGGAGCGCGTCGAATCATTCCTCCAACAACTGCCGGTCGACGCGCTGTGGGGCGTGGGACCGGTCACCGCGCAACGGCTCCGGGAGGCACGCATCGAACGTCTCGTGGACATTCGTACGGCCGATCCCACCGTGCTGCGGCGCACGGTCGGCAGCATGACGGACTGGCTGCAGAAACTCGCCGCGGGCGAGGACGACCGCGCGGTCGAACCCAATCGTCCCGCAAAGTCATCGTCGAGCGAATGCACGTACGCGGAAGACCTCACCGACATGGACCGCATTCGCGAGGAGGTCGCCGAGCTGGCACGCGAGAACGCCGAATGGCTGCGGAAACGCGGCCTCCTGGCACGCACAGTCACGATCAAAGTTCGGTACGACGATTTCACGACGATCACCCGAAGTCACTCGCGTGCGGCCACCGACGACGTGGTGGAGATTGTCCAGCGCGCGGTGGATCTGCTCAAGAAGACGGAAGCCGGCCGCCGGCCCGTGCGGTTACTCGGCGCCGGCGTTCATGGGTTCGCGACGCCAACCGAGTCAGGCGACGCCGGCCGTCTGTTCTGACAAGCCCCATCCGCGGAGCTCGCACCGGACGATGGCCGCCATGGCGTCGATCCACGCCGGGTGCGTGTTGAGGCACGGTACGAGCCGGTATTCGCCACCGCCGGCGGCTTCGTAGAGCTCGCGGTTGGTCATCCCCATCTCTTCGAGCGTTTCGAGGCAGTCGGCCGTGAACCCCGGACAGAGGACGGCGAGGCGCGAGATTCGGCGCGCCGCCAGGTCGCGAAGGGTCTGATCGGTGTACGGCTTGAGCCATTCCTCGCGGCCAAAGAGCGACTGAAACGACATCGTCACTCGATCGGCCGGCCAGTCCATGCCGGCGGCCAGCGCGCGCGCGGTCGCATGGCAGTGATCAGGATAGGGATCACCAAGATCAGCGAAACGCTTCGGCAGACCATGAAAGCTGATCGAGTACGTGATCGGGTTCCCACTGGCCAAGCGCATCACGCACTGACGCCACGAGTGCGCCGATGTACTCGGGAGCCTCGAAATACGGGCGGCACGGTGCGGACCGACGGCACGACCCGTCTTCGACCGAGCACCTCGAAGACCCGCTCGAGACTCGAGCCGGTTGTCGCGCTCGCGTACTGCGGATACATCGGCAGCGCGACGAGCCGATCGCACCCGGCCCCGACGAGCTCGTCTACCGCTGCGGCGATGGAAGGACGCCCGTAGCGCATCCCGACGGCAACATGAATCTCAACGCCGTCGGCGCGCAGCCTCGACGCGAGGGCGTCAGCCTGGGCCTGCGTGATCACCGCGAGCGGCGATCCCTCCGCGGTCCACACCTTCCTGTAGAGACGCGCCGAGCGCGCGGGGCGCCGAGGCAGGACGCCGAAGTACAGAATTGGCAGCCATTGCGCACGCGGAAGGTCCACGACTCGGCGGTCGCGCAGGAACTCATGAAGGTACCGGCGCAGAGCGCCTGAAGTCGGCGCGTCGGGCGTCCCGAGCTGCAGAAGCAGGATGCCCGTCCGGGACACCGTGGCCATGAGTCCTCAGGCTACGGGCGGGCGGAGCGAGACCCAAGCCTGCGGACAAAGCCGAGACGTTCGGACAAAGCGGTGACACTTCGCCGCGGCCGGCTCGCTAAGATGCGAGAACCGTGCGACTTGCTCTGATTCACCAAACGCCTGGGGCCGCGCCGTGCCCGCCTGGCGCCGCGCGGTGGCAAACGTGTCTGCGCGACATGTTGTTCGTTCGCGATTCCCCGGACGCCGTCCTCGGCGATCGCGTCATGACTGGCGCCGACGCGTACGCGCTTCTTCTGGAAGTGGTTTGCGGGCTTCGATCGCCGCTTGCCGGTGAAACGGAAGTGCAGGCGCAGTTCAAAGCGTTTCTCGGCTCGCTCGACGCGGCGGCCAATCGCGACCTTTTGCGCGTCGGACAACGCGTGCTCGCTGACGCGAAGTCCATTCGCCAGCGGCATCTCCAGGGTGTGGGCGTCGTCGCCTACGGACCAATGGCGGCGCGGTTCGTGCCGGCCGGGCGACGCGTCGTGCTCGTCGGGACAGGCGCGCTCGCGGCGGATCTGTCGGCGGCGCTCGCCGGACGACATGAGATTCATCAGTGGGGACGCAAGCCAGGTGATGGACGACCTCGGTACTCGATGCTGTCCACCGCGGCGCCTGGGACGATCCGGTCGACGGATGCCGTCACGCTCATCGTCGCCGCACCTGTTCCGCAAACCGACATCGACGCGCTCGCTCGTTGCTATCCGCGCATCCTCGAGGTCATCGACCTTCGAGGACGGCACGAGCACCAGACGCCCGTCGGGGTTGTCGACTGATTACGCTGGATGATCTCTTTCGCGAGGCGACACACCTTGGACCGGGAGCCGGTCGCATTGCCGCGGCGCAACGCGAAATCCGCGAGCTCAGTCTGGCGTTCGCGAACCGCGACGAGCTGCGCCCATTCGGGTGGGACGACCTGTGCGCGTGACGAACGCGTTCACGCAGGCGCTCGCCGGTCATCCGCAGACCCGTCCGCCGATCTGGTGCATGCGGCAGGCCGGCCGGTATCAGCGCGCGTATCAGACGTTCCGCCGACGTCATTCGTTCGAGACGCTCTGCCGCGAATCCCGAGCTCTCGGCGAAAGTCGCGCTCGCGTCAGTCGAAGACTTCGACTTCGACGCGGCGATTCTGTTCAGCGACCTCCTGTTTCCGCTCGATGCCATCGGCCTCGGCCTGACGTATACCGACGACGGCCCACAGGTGAAGCGTCGATTCTCGAAGTCCACCGCAGTCCGGCGCTCGCTCGACTCGATCTCGGCCGATCTCGCCTTCCAAGCGGAGGCGGTCGCCGCGACACGACGTCAACTTCCGACGGACAAGGGCCTCATCGGTTTCATTGGCGGGCCGTGGACGCTTTTCGTCTATGCGGTGGAAGGCACCCACCGCGGCTCTCTGGCACACGCGAAGTCGTCGATGGCGCTCTACCGGCGCTTCGCTCGAACGATCGTGCCCGTGTTGGAGCGTGCAGCGGCGCGGCAGCTCGCGGCCGGAGCGGATCTCGTGATGGTCTTCGACACGGCAGCGGGCGAGCTCTCGCCCGAGGCGTTCCGGCGTCACATCGTGCCCGATCTCACGCGAATCGCGTCATCCGCGCCGGGCCGGCTCGGATACTTCGCGCGCGGTGCGCACCCGGCTCACTTCGACGATGGCCAGTCGCTGCCGGGCGACTGGGCCGGCCATGGTTTCGATTGGCGATGGTCCCTCGCCGATGTTCTGGCCAAACCGGGGCGGCAGGGCTTCGTCCAAGGCAACTTCGATCCGGCGCTCCTCCACCTCGAAGGCCGACGGCTCGCGTCTGCGATCGAAGAGTTCCTGGCCCCGCTCGCGTCGCTTAAACCGGAGGTCCGCCGCGGCTGGATCTGCGGTCTCGGCCACGGTGTGCTGCCCGGCACGCCCGAGTCGAGCGTGCGCGCGTTCGTGAAGGCGGTCCGCCGGAGGCTCTGTTGAGCCGGGCGGATCTCGTTCGCGAAGTACGACGTGCCGGTGCCGCGGTACACGAGCTACCCGACGGTGCCGCAATGGCATCGCACGCCGAGCGCGGACGAGTGGCCGGCGTCGGTGGCGAGGGCGCTCGAGGTGCCCGCCAGATCGATCGCCGTCTACGTCCACATCCCGTTCTGCGAATCGCTCTGCACGTTCTGCGGCTGCAACACGGTGATCACCCGGGACCACGGCCGCGAAGGCTCGTACGTCGACCTCGTCCTGGCGGAGCTCGACCTGTATCTCCGTGCGGTGCCGGGTCTGTCCGGCACGCCTGTGCGGCAACTTCACCTGGGTGGCGGCACGCCAACGTTTCTCTCCGGCGCCGCGCTCGGCACGCTGGTGGACGGGCTTCGCGAGCGCCTTCCCTCCAGAAGCGATGTCTTCGAAGGCTCGGTCGAGGTCGATCCGCGCGTGACCCACGTCACGCATCTCGAGCGCTCGCGGCGCGTGGCTTCCGGCGGCTCTCGCTTGGCGTGCAGGATCTCGATCCCGACGTGCAGCGCCTGGTCAACCGCGTTCAGCCGCTGTCACTCACCGAGGATCTCTGTCGAGTCGCGCGGTCGCTCGGGTACGCGTCGATCAACCTCGACCTCATCTACGGACTCCCCGGCCAGACCGAACGCACGATGGCCCGACTCGTCGAGGCCGTGCTCGCGCTCTCGCCCGATCGACTCGCGGTCTACAGCTTCGCGCGTGTTCCATGGATCAAGCCGGCACAGCGGCGGTTCCGCGACGATCAGGTGCCGGAAGGCGCGGCGAAGCGTGCGCTCTACGAAGCCGTTCGCGAGCCGCTTCTCGCCGACGGCTACGTCGAGATCGGGCTCGATCATTTCGCGCGGCCGCACGACGAACTGGCGAAGGCCGCCGAGGCGCGGCGCCTGCACCGCAACTTCATGGGGTACACGGACGTGCACACGGGCACGCTTCTCGGGCTCGGCGTCAGCGGAATTTCTGAAACGCCGGATTGCTATCACCAGAACGAGAAAGTGCTGACGCTGTACGAACGGCGCGTCCGCGCAGGCGAGATTCCCACGCTGCGTGGACACGTGCTCTCGACGGAAGACCGCCGCCGGCGCCGGAAGATCGCGGAGTTGATGACGACGTTCGGCGTGAGACTGGATCCGACCGAAGCCGAACGGGCGCCGCGCGCGCTCGAAGCCCTGCTCGAAGACGGCCTCGTTCGCCTCGACGGCGAGACGCTCACGGTCCCGGAAGACGGGCGCGCGTTCCTGCGCAACACGGCGACGTTCTTCGATGAGTACCTCGGACGGCAACTGGTAACAGGGCCGACGTATTCCACCTCGGCATGAGTGCCGCCCGCGTAGTTGGCGCGGGCTTGAGCGGGCTCACGGCCGCATGGCGGCTGAGCCGAGGCCGGATTCGCTGTCGAGGTGATCGAAGCCGCCGAACGGCCAGGCGGCCTCATCCAAACGATTGGCACACGCGAACGGCCGCATCGAAGGCGCGGCCAACGCGTTCGTCTGGACTCCGTCGGTCGCTACACTCTTCAAGTCGTTCGACATCACGCCGCAGTTCGCGTCGACCGAAGCCGGGCGGCGATACATCTTCCGCGATGGACAGCCGCGCCGCTGGCCGCTCGACACCGCCGAAACGGTCACGCTCGCGCTGCGGGCCGCACGCGGCGCTCTGACCGGACGATCGGCTCCAGCGGATCGAGAAACTGTCCTCGAGTGGGGTGACCGCGTCTGGGGACCAGCGGCCACACACTGGCTCATTTCTCCCGCGCTGCAGGGCTTGTATGCGGCGGCGGCGGATGAACTTGCGGCAGGCGCGGTCGTCGGCCATGGCGGATCGCTTCTGCGCCGTGGCCGCGTCTCGAAGATCGCGAGGCCCTCCGGCGGCATGACCGCGCTGATGGATTGCGTCGTGGAACGCCTCCGCCAGCAGGGCGCGACATTCAAGTTTGGCGCCCGGCTCGAAGCGCTCGATCCTTCGGTCCCGACAGTCGTCGCGACAGGCGCGAGGGCGGCCGCGCCGCTCGTTGAGGCCCATGCCCCACGCCTCGCGGCGGCACTCGCCTCGCTGCGGATGACGTCGTTGGCGTTGACGACGGGCTTCTTCCAGCCAGACGAGCGGGATCTCCACGGGTTCGGCGTGCTGTTTCCGCGTGACTGCGGAGTGGAGGCCCTCGGCGTACGGTTCGACTCCGACGTCTTTCCTGCCGATCAAGATCCGAAGTGGAGGGTGGAAACGTGGATCACCCGGCTGGATGGATCGAACGGTGATTTGCTCGACAGCAGCCAGTTGTGTCGAGCGGCCGCCATCGATCGCCTGGCCCTGACCGGACGCATCAACGACCCAGTCGATGTCGTGACAACAATCAGGCCCGACGCGCTTCCGCTCTACGGCCCAGGCGTGCTGGATGTCCAAAGTCGGATGGAGGATCTCCCGCCGTGGCTCGCGCTCGCGGGCAACTACATGGGACGGCTTGGTGCGTCGAAGCTGCTCGATGTCGCCACGGAGGCCGCCACGCGAGTCGTGCGCCTGAGCCACGCCCAGAGTCGTCGTACGGCGAGCGACACGCCGGTATAGACCAGCATCGCGCCGCCTGCACTGACGAGGCCCGCAATCGTCTGTCCAATGAATCCCCAGACTTCGCCAGTGTGGGCGAAGCGCAGGAACGTGCGCACCCGGCGGCCCGGCGTCTGCGCGGAGAAGTCTTCCCACTTCTCCGCCGGTCCTGTTCCCGTCATGGTCAGGGTTCCGCGCAGATTGGGTTGACCTGCGTCTCCGCGGTCGATCGTGAAGACGACCGGCTCCTCGGACGAGGCCGGCACGCGAACCGTGACGATCGCCCAGTCGTCCTGATACGTCATCGCGCGGTCGACCATGCGATCGATGTCAGCTCGCTGAGGAGAGACCACGCGGGTCGCCGCGGCGGCGCCGCCACCTCGGCCGGCGCCCGGTCCTGGACCGCCCGCACGGCCGGCGGCCGGCGCGGGTGGCTCCTCACCCATGAGGCGATAAACGAGGTTGTTCGACCACGGATACGAGATGACGGTCGCCGAGTAGACGACGACCGCGAGGGGCAGCGCGGACCAGAACCCGATCGAGTTGTGCCAGTTGAAGTCACGCGCCTTGGCGCGCAGTCCGCCTCGGAACCAGGTGATGTTCCTGATCTGCGGCCATGTCAGCGACTTCGGCCACCAGAGGTACATCCCGCTGAGCACGACGAACAGGAACATGAGATTCGACGCGCCGGTGATGGCCTTGCCGGTGGGACGTGCATCTCCCGCCAACGCCAGATAGCGGTGCCAGTTCGTCATCGTCGTAAAGAACTGACGCATGCCCTGTCCGGTGCCTTCGCCGTACACAGCAGCGGTGTACGGGTTCACGTACAGCGTCCGCGTGCCGGCGGCGACGGCCGCAGGGGCGTCGGGTTCGGCGCGCCACGCGATCGTGGTGGGCGACGCCGATTCGTCGAAGCGTACGGACGGCGTCGAGGATCTGGTCGACGCCCGCGCGCGTCGCGCCGGCGGCAGGCGCCGCGCGGTAGTGCCGCGTGTCAGCCCACCACTGCATTTCCTTCTGGTAGGTCAGTGCGACGCCGGTCACGCACATGATCAGGATGACGATCCCAGCCACGACGCCACAGACGAGGTGGGACCAGAACAAGACACGCCGAAGAAGCCGCCATCACAACTCCGTCCACTGCCGAAGCAGGTTGTGGTACACGCCGGTGAGCTGGACGCTCGCGGGATGGTCCGGCAGGTCCTGGCCAATCGCGCTGAATTGCGGTGTCCAGATCGAACAGGATCGTGCGCTGGCCGTCGTCTCGCACCAGGCTCTGGATCCAGAAGAACGACGCGACGCGCGCGCCGCGCGTCACGGGCGTCACGTGGTGCAGGCTCGTCGCCGGATACAGCACGAGATCACCGGCCGGCAGCTTGACGCGATGGACGCCATAGCTGTCTTCGACGCAAAGCTCGCCGCCCTCGTACTCGTCGGGCTGAGAAAGGAACAGCGTGGCGGACAGGTCCGTGCGAATGCGGTGTGGCGTGCCGGGCACCTGGCGAATGGCGTTGTCCACGTGGCTGCCGAACGATCCGCCGCCTTCATAGCGGTTGAACAACGGCGGGAACACCCGAAGCGGAAGTGCCGCCGCCATGAAGAGCGGATGGCGCTGCAGCGCGTCGAGAATCTGGGTGCCCAGTTCCTTGGCCAGGGTGTCCTGCTCGGAAATCTGCAGGTTGTCCTTCGTGCGCGCCGACTGGTGGCCCGCGGTCACCCGCCCATCGATCCAGTTGGCGGCGTCGAGCCGCTGCCGCGCAGCGGTGACCTGTTCCACCGTGAGGACGTACGGAATGTGGAGCAGCATGCTTAGAACCCCACGCTCGTCGTGACCTGCACAGTACGGCCGGGACCTGGAATGTAGTGGCCGCCGCCGACGCGGTCCACGTAGCGCTTGTCGGCGAGATTCGTCGGCGTTGACGCGCAATGTGAGGTGCGTGTTCAGTTCGTACGCCACCGTCGCGTTCGTCAGCCAGTAGCTCGGCACGCGGAGGTCCGTGGTCGTGTTGCGGAAGATCAGCATCCATGTACTGCGCGCCGCCGCCGAGCGTGAGGCGCCGCGTGACGTTGCCGCTGATCCAGAGACTGGCGGTGTTCTCGGGCGTCGAGCGCGAGGTCCCGCCCCTCCTCGAGCGGGTTGGCCGAATCGACGATGGCGCTGTCCATGTAGGCGTAAGACGCGAACGCCATCCAGGTGCCGGCGACCAGTCCCGACGCACCGACTTCGATCCCCTGCACCCGCTGCCGCCCGGCCAGCACGAACGGTTCGTTCGCGAGATTGCGGGTGCGCGCGTTGGTCTTCTCGGTGTGGAACACCGCGCCGGTGAGCGCGAGGCGCTCCTCGAAGACGCTCCACTTCGTCCCGACCTCGATGTTGCGTGTCTTCTCGGGCTCGAGGTTTACGCTGTTCACGGCCGTGTCCGAGGCGCTCAGCGCCGTGCCGACGTTGCCGGCATCCGACGCCGGGTTGAACGACGTGCCGTAGCCCAGGTAGACGCTTCCGTTGGGGCGCGGCTTGTAAACGACGCCACCACGCCAGCTGACCATCGAGTCCGTGCGGCCGAGCTCAGTGACGTCACCCGTCGCGCGGGTGGTCTGCGTGAAGTCCACCTCTGACCGATCCCACCGCAGGCCCGCGGTGACTTGCAGCGCGGACGAGATGTCGATGGTGTCGAACACGTACGCGCCAACCGTGTCGGTCACCGACCGGCTTGGATTTCCGGACAGCGCCGGCATCGCGTCGAGCGGCCGTTCGGATGGATTCGGGAATCGGAGCGTGGTCTGCGGCTGGTTGACGGTCTGGGAGGAGTTCTCGGTCGCCGTCACTTCCCGTCCCACCTCGACGCCAACGGCGAGACCGTGACGGAGTTCTGCCTGTCGTCACGGCGCCACCGAGGTTCGTCTGGTTGAAGAACGCCTCGTTCCGCATGTCGCGCCGCTGCAACTGACGGTTCGGCGGACGCGGCGCCGTGATGGCGGAGTTGCGGTGGGTCTCACCGTAGCGGGTGGTGTTGCGGAGCGTGAAGCCTGGCCGAAGGTCGTGGTCCACGCGCGCCGTACCCATGTCGCTGCGGACATGTCTCGAAGTCGTAGTTTTCGAGGCCGTAGAAGTTGCTCTGATCGACGGCTGGTGTCGCCTCGAACGCGCCGGTCGGAAACACTTCGCCCGTCGCTGGATCCGTGCTCGAGCCCCACGGCAGCCCGTAGTCCGGCACGTTGTCCTGCGACACGTGCTGCGAGCTCAGCGTGAAGCGGGTCCGGCCGTTCAAACCCAAACCGAGTGACGGCGCGATGCCCCAGCCGCCGTTGTTGACGACGTCTCGGCCGGGCACGCCGGCGTCCTGCCACATGGCGTTGAACCGAAGCGCGCTGCCATCTCCCAGCGCCTTGACTGGCGCGTTCAGGTCCATCGTCGTCCGCTGATAGCCCGCGTTGCCGATGCCCACCGTTCCCTGACGGATGGCCGCCAACCCAGGCGCCTTCGTGACGAGATTGATGGCACCGCCGGTCGAGCCGCGGCCACCGAATGCAGACGACGGCCCCTTGATGACCTCAACCTGCTCGAGATTGAATGCGTCGCGCGAATAAGGGCCGACGTCGCGCACGCCGTCCACGAAGATGTCGTTGGTCGCCGGGAACCCGCGCATCGTCAGCGTGTCGCCCGGCAGGCCGCCGCCGCCCTCACCGGCCTGCATCGTGATGCCTGGCACATTGCGCAGGATCTCGCGCAAGGTCGTCGCGCCCTGAGCTTCGATGAGTTCCTTCGGCACGATCGTCACCGTCTGCGGCGTGTCGAGAAGCGGCGCCGTGAACTTCGGCGAAGTCACGACCGGCAGCGCGTTGGCGACGACCTGCACGTCTTCAGAGACCGGCCGGACCTCGACCACCACGGTGCCGTTGCCAGTGAGACGGTGCGTCAGCTGGCTGTCGGAGAGAAGCTGCCGCAAGGCGTTGTCGGCCGTGAGCATGCCGCGCGCCCCGGGTGACGTCAGATCACGAACGAGCTCCGGAGCGACGCGCACGCTGAGTCCGGTCGCCTGCTCGAACAGGCGAAGGGCCACGCTCAGCGGTCCGGGCGGAATCTCGAAGTGAAGGACGGGCGGGTCCTGAACGCCCTGTTCCGGCTTCGCTTCACGGAGGACGTGAAACGCGGCGGCCAGCACGTCCTCCGGGCGCTCCCACGGACCGATCGATTGTTCGACCTGCCGGATGATGGCTGACGCCGCCGGGTTGATGCGCGTCGGTTCGGCAGCGGCGACACGCGGAGCGAAGGTGGCTGAGGCGACGAGCGCGCCGACGGTCGTCCACGATCGCGGAATCTGACGACGGCGGCGAGTCTTGCGGGAAGAGAATGCCATGACACTGTCCTCTGTGGCGTGTCATGGCCGGGCTTCCCGCTACAATGCAGGTGCCGGACGGGCCATGCGTCACGCGCGTGGATAACGGTCTCGCCAGACTGACGTTCGGCACCCCGCCGGGTGTGATCGCACCCGGCGGGACCTTTGTTACGGTGTTGCCCGAGCTGGCGCTAACTGAGATTTGTCTCAGTTGGCGAAGGCAGTCTAACTCCGACCAAAATGGTCCGTCAATACGCCCGACAAAAGGCGGACACGGGCTTTTCCTCGCAAAGGACAATTGAAGAGCACATGCACCTACGTGTCCTGAGCCGGGCGAGCGCACTCGCCGTCCTCCAAGCGACCCTCGTCGAGCGGACGCTGACCGCCCGCTGGCCCGAAATCTCCGTGGAGCGTTTGACCCGGTCGTCGACCGGCGACCGGGATCCCCAGATCGATCTGTGGGCCGCGACGGACAAAGGGCTGTTCACGTCTGATCTGTCGCAGGCGCTGCTCGAGGGCGCGGCCGATCTGGTCGTCCATTCGTGGAAGGATCTGCCAACCGCCGGTCACCCCGGAACCATCGTCGCCGCGACGCTCGAACGCGCGGACCCGCGCGACGTCTTGCTCGTCAGGCGCGCGGTCGTCTCAGCGCGCCCATCGACGCTCAACGTGCTCTCGTCCTCGCCGCGCCGCGCCTGGCAGATCCAGGGATCCGCGCCGCGTCTGCTGCCGTGGCCCGTGACGGACCTGCGAGTCACGCCGGTTCGGGGCAACATTCCGACGCGACTGAACAGGCTCGTGAACGGCGACGGCGATGCCTTGATCGTGGCCAAGGCGGCGCTCGACCGCCTGCTATCGAGCGACTCGCCCGCCGACACGGTCGCGACCGTGCGCGCCGCCCTCGGGAAATGCCGGTGGATGGTCCTGCCACTGAAGGAGCATCCGGCCGCACCCGCGCAAGGTGCGCTCGCCATCGAGATTGCCGCCGGGCGATCGGACCTGCTGGATCGTCTTCACGCCATTTCGCACGCGCCGACGTGGGAAGCCGTCGAGCGCGAGCGGAGCATTCTCGAATCGTTCGGTGGTGGCTGCCACGAGGCGGTGGGCGCAACGGTGCTCATCCGCGACTACGGCCGCGTGGTGAGCGTTCGTGCGCGCGTCGGCGAGACGCAGATCGAAACGTGGTCACTCGAAGCCGAGGGCGCGCTTCCTCCGCCGACATCAGCTCAGGGCGTGTGGCCTCGTCCCGATGAACGCGGCGGCACGCGCCGGCGCAGCCTTCGCGTGGCGATGCCGAGTGATGACGTCGGATTCTGGATTGCGCGAGCCGAGGCATTGCCCGCGGAATGGGACGTTCAGGCCGGCAGGATGGTGTGGGCTGCGGGACTCCGCACCTGGGAGCGTCTGGCCGGGCGCGGCGTCTGGGTCCACGGGTGCGCGGACGGGCTTGGCGACAACGAACGCGCCGACATCGACGCGCTCGCCGGCCGGCCGATTGTCTGGCGACGCCTGACTCACACGGCGTCGAGCGATCCGGACGCCCTGGCGACGTACGTGGTTGAGGAAGACGCGTCCGATCTGTCCGGCCGGACGCATTTCTTCTGGACGAGCGGGAGCGCGTTCGCCCGGGCCCTGGCGCGTCAGCCTGGAATACGCTCCGCCTGGCACGCCAGCGGCCCTGGACGCACAGCCCGCGCAATTCGTGAGAGTCTGGGCGCTGACGGCCACCTCAGCCTCTGGCTGGACTATGACCAATGGCACACACACGTGACGTCCTGACCTCGACCCGACAGCCGTGGTCCCGGCTTCGGCTGCGTCATTCACCGCATCTGCGGGATCTCGTCGCCGAGACGACGTTCTCTGTCGCGCAGCTCATCCAACCCGTCTTCGTCGTCGAGGACCTCGATGGCAGCGACCTCGATCCCCGGCCTCGGCGACAACGCGCGCCACGGGGTGCCGTCGGCGCTGGAGTCGATCGCGCGCGATCTGGACGCCGGTGTGCGGCACTTCCTGCTGTTCGCCGTCCCCGGCACGAAGAGCGAGCGGTCGCTGGATTTCTCGCACCTCGCGGGAACCGTTGGCGCGATCAAATCCCGGTTTGGTGACGCGCTCCACCTGTGGGTGGACATCTGCCTGTGCTCTTCCACGACGCACGGGCACTGCGCGATCCTCGACGAGGACGGCGGGATCGATCTGGACGCGACGCTCGACGCGCTCGCGCGCTCGGCGGTGGACGCGGCCGAGGCGGGCGCGGACGGCGTGAGCCCGAGCGACATGATGGACGGCCGCACGGCCAGACTGCGGGCAGCGCTCGACGATCACGGGCACGGGCGCGTGCCGGTGATGAGCTACAGCACGAAGTTCGCGAGTCAGTTCTACGGTCCGTTCCGCGCGGCCGCAGACTCGGCGCCGCAGTTTGGGGATCGACGTCACTATCAGATCGACGTGCGCTCGCGACGCGACGCCATCGGATCGAGCGTGCGATGCGCGAACGAGGGCGCGGACCTGCTCATGGTCAAGCCCGCGCTCACGTCACTCGATCTGATTGGCCCGATCGCGGAGACGACCGGCCTTCCGGTCGGCGCGTATCAGGTGAGCGGTGAGTACGCCAGTCTGGTCGCGCTCGCCGAACGCGGCCTGACCGATTTCGACCGCGCGCTCGCCGAAACGTGGCACGTGCTTCGTCGCGCCGGCGCGGCGTACGTGATCACCTACGGAGCGCGACGCGCGAAGTCCATCGGCCTGGCATGAGCCATCGCGATCTGTACGAGCGCGCCCTTGAAACCGCGCCGGGCGGCGTGCACAGCCCTGTGCGCGCGTTTCACGGCGTCGGCGGCACGCCCATTTTTTTTGCGTCGGGCCACGGCGCGCGGCTCACCGACGTCACGGGCCACAACTACATCGATCTCTGCATGAGTTTCGGCCCGCTGATTCTCGGTCATCGGGATCAGGTCGTCGCCGCCGCCGTGCACGAAGCGGTCGATCGCGGCTGGTCGTTCGGAGCGTGTGAGCCGTACTCGCTCGCGCTGGCCGAGTGGATCCGCGCGCGCGTGCCGTGGCTGGAACGCCTCCGATTCGTCTCATCAGGCACCGAGGCGGTGATGTCGGCGTTACGTGTCGCGCGAGCCGCCACGGGACGTTCAAAGATCCTCAAGTTCGACGGTTGCTACCACGGCCACGCCGACGGAATGCTGGTCCGCGCCGGTAGCGGTCTCGCCGGCCCGACGGCCGCGACGAGTGCCGGGATTCCCGCAGGCACGCTGGCCCATACGGTCGTCGCACCACTCGATAGCGAGCAGGTGATAGACGAGGTGTTCAAGGTCGCGGGCGATGATCTCGCGGCGGTGATTCTCGAGCCGGTACCCGCGAACTACGGGCTCCTGCCTCAACGCCACGCGTGGCTCCAGCACCTTGTCGAGCGATGCCGGAAGGCGGGCGCGCTCCTCATCCTCGACGAAGTCATCACGGGCTTTCGAAGCGGCCCGGAGGGCGCCGCGGGCGTGCTCGGCATCGTCCCGGACCTCGTCTGTTACGGCAAGGTCATCGGCGGCGGATTTCCGGTGGCCGCCTACGGCGGCCGTGCCGATCTCATGAACCTCGTCGCGCCGGCGGGCCCCGTCTATCAGGCCGGCACGCTTGAGCGCGAATCCGGTGGGCATGCGCGCGGGCCTTGTCACGCTCGAGCAGATGGCGGATCGCGAAGGATGGAGAGTGCTCGAGCACCGGACCGAAACGTTCGTCGACCGGACTGGCCGAGCGCCTCGCCGAATCCGGATCGGATCTCGGCGTCGCGCGCCACGCGTCGATCTTCTGGATTCATCGCCAGTCCAAGGATCGCGATCCGATCCGCCGGCCGGATCGCATCCCGTCTGACCAGGCGGACTGGTATCGCCGGTTCTTTCACGCGGCGCTCACGAACGGCGTCTATCTGCCGCCGTCTCCTTACGAGGTCTGTTTCTTGTCCATGGCGCACGACGACTTGACGCTCGCGCTTGCCGCCGACGCGCTCGTCGAGGCCGCACTGCGTCCGGAGGCCTCGTGACGCGACCGGACGGAAACAGCCGGCTCGCGTACGTGATGGCGGCCTGCTGGCTCGCGGTGACCGTGTCGCTTGCGTCGTGGTGGCTCTCCCTTGGCCTGTATTCGTTGCCTCAGCGCCTGCACCGCATGTTCATCTCGGAGGGCATCGCGTTCATCAGCCTGCTGCTCGCGGGCGGTGTGGCGATCCTGGTGGCGATTCGGCGCGAGCACCGGCGTCGTCAATCGCTCGAAACGTTTTTTCTGTCTTTCACCCACGACCTGAAGACATCACTCGCGAGCGTTGAGCTGCAGGCGGAGGGCCTGCGGGAAGACTGGCCCGCGGGGGCCGCCCGCACGTCGCTCGACCGGCTGCTTCACGACACGGTACGCCTCCAGATCCAGCTCGAGAACTCGTTGTTCGTGGCCCAACCGGATGGCCGGCTCCTCTCGGAACGGGTACGCGCCGGTACCGCGATCGCCAGGCTCGCTGAGGACTGGCCGGAACTCGAAGGTCGACGTCACGGGCGACGCCGACGTGACCGTGGACCAGCGTGGTTTCGATGCCGTAATCCGTAACCTCCTGCAGAACGCGGTCGTGCACGGCGGCGCGCGGACGCGTCGCCGTGGACATCGAGCCGCTCAACACCGGCACGCTCATTAGGTTGACGTTCGCCGACGATGGGCGGGGAGTGCCGGCGGAAGCCTTCGACGAGCTGGGCCAACCGTTCGCGCGCGCCGGCAACACCGCGGGATCGGGCATGGGGTTGTTCGTGTGCCGGCAGCTCGTCACACGGATGCGCGGAGTCCTCCGGTTCGTTCGACCAGACGAGGCGCGGCGAGGGCTCACGGTCGTCCTCGAGTTACCTGGAGCGCGATGATGCCGCGCGTGCTGCTGGTCGAAGACGACCTCTCGTTGGGCCGGACGCTCACTGAACGCCTCGAACGCGAGCGTCTCGAGGTCGTGTGGGCGCGCACGATCGCCGAGGCCCAGGCGCAATTGCCCGGCCAGAGTTGGGACCTGGCCATTCTCGACGTCAAGTTGCCGGATGGATCCGGCTTCGGCCTGGCGCGCGAGCTCAAGCGGACGTCTCTCACGCCGATCATGTTCATGACGGCGCTGAACTCGGCGGAGAACCGGCTCGAGGGCTTCGAGATTGGCGCCGACGAATACCTGCCCAAGCCGTTTCACCTGAAAGAGCTCATCCTGCGCGTGCGTCACGTGCTGGCCACACAGCGCGTGCCCGAGGTCGTGCACGCGCGCGGACGCACGATCGACCTGGGAGCGCTGTCGGTGGTGGGGCCCGACGGCGAGCGCGCGTTCCTTCAGGTCCGCGACGGGCACGTGCTGAAGATTCTGCTGACGGCGGCGCCCGCCGTCGTGGACCGCGCCGAGATTCTCGATCAGGTCTGGGGACGGGAGCAGTTTCCGACGCCTCGCGCCGTGGACAACGCGATCGTCCGGTTGCGCCAGGCGCTGCAGGACGATCGCGGACGTCTGATTCGCTCCGTCCGCGGCGTCGGCTATCAGTGGGCGCCGGATTCGGAGCAGACACCGAGTTTCCTGCGTTCGCCGTCATCGCTGCTCGATCCTCACCTTCGTCACCAGCACCGGTTTCACGCGGTGTCTCGCCGTCCACCGGCACATTCGCGATTCGGTCGAGCGCCTCGGCGCCACCGGTCACCCGCGCAAACACCGTGTACTTTCCGTCGAGCGTCCGGCACTGTCCGACGCAGATGAAGAACGACGTCGTCGCGCTCGCGGGATCCTCGCCGCGCGCCATCGAGACGATGCCGAATTCGTTGGGCGTCTCGGTGAACTCTGGAGCCTGCGTTCGGACGAGTCGCATCTGAGCCGGCGTGAGCGGGGTCTGTCGGAAGTTGATCGCGCCGGTCTGCACGACAAACCCAGGTGCAACGCGGTGGACGAGGGTGTTGTCGTAGATGCCGGCGTTCGCGACGCGAAGAAATTGACGAACAGTCTCGGGCGCCTTGTCGGGCAGCATCTCGAGCTCGAGCGCCCCCAGGTCTGTCTCGATAATCGCGCGATAGCGACCGAGCTCCGCCGGACTGTCCTTCACGAATGGCTCGGCCGGCGTATCGCGAATCGTGACCGCCTTGACGTCGACGCGCGCGCGCGGCCGGCCGTCGGCGCCCGCCTCGACCGCCGAGATCTGCTGGACGATCTCGAGGCCATCCACGACGCGAGCGAACACCGTGTACTGGCCGTCGAGCGCTGGCTGGTCGGTCACCGCCACAAAGAACTGCGAGCCGGCGCTGTCGGGTCGCGACGGATCGGCCACGGCGGAGACGGCACCCGCGGTGTGTTTCTCGGCGTTCGGCTCCCGGCTCACTTGATTCAGCCCGCCCTGTCCCCAATCCGCCACTCGAGCCGGATCGCGCGTGAACGGATCGCCCCCCTGAATCACGGCGTACTTGACGACGCGGTGAAACGCGGTGCCGGCAAACCCGCCGTCACGCGCGATCTTCATGAACAACCCGACGTGATTCGGCGCCGAGTCCGGGAGCAGCTGGAGGACGAACGTGCCGAGCGAGGTCTCGACGACCGCCTGTTTGCCCCGCATGTCCTCGAGCGAATAGGGCGTCTTGAACGGGCGCCTGGGCATCGAGAGACCCCACGGTCGCGGCGAGCATCAGCGACGAGCATGAACCGGCGCATGGCCCGCATTGTAGACTCCAGTTCATGACCAAACGCGCGTTGTCGATCGTCGCCATGGTGCTTGCCGCTGCCTGTTCTCAGACGCCACCGCCGGCGCCCTTGAAGGTCGCCGAGATGCCGTCGCTCGACGGCGCGACGATGCTGGCGGACATCAAGCAGTTGTCGTCCGACGAGTTCGAAGGGCGCGCGCCCGGTACCAAGGGCGAGGAACTGAGCGTCAACTTCATCGTCGATCGGTTCAAGGCGGCGGGTGTCGAGCCCGGCAACCCGGACGGCACGTGGACGCAGAAGGTTCCACTCGTCGGCATCACGCCGTCGAAGATGTCACCGCTCACCGTGACACGCGGCGGACGGACGCAGTCATTCCGTCCGCGCGATCAGGTCGTCGCGTTCAGTCCGCGCGTGACCGATGCGGTGAGCATCGAGAAGTCCGAGATGGTTTTCGTCGGCTACGGCGTGCAGGCTCCCGAGTTCGAGTGGGATGACTTCAAGGGCCTGGACGTGAAGGGCAAGACGCTCATCGTGCTCGTGAACGATCCGCCGATCCCGCTCGACCCGGCGAAGCCGGACGCGCTGAACCCGAAGATCTTCGGCGGAAATGCCATGACCTACTACGGCCGCTGGACCTACAAGTACGACAAGGCCTCGGAGCTTGGCGCCGCCGCGGTCTTCATCGTTCATGAAACCGGACCGGCAGGCTATGGCTTCAACGTCGTGCAGGGATTTGGCGGCGAGCGATTCGATCTCGTGACGCCCGACGGCAACATGTCGAAGGCGGCGATTCAGGGCTGGCTCTCGCTCGAGAGCGCGACGGCACTGCTCAAGGCATCCGGCCAGGATCTCGCCGCGCTGAAAGCGCAGGCGAAGACACGCGAGTTCACACCTGTGCCGCTCGGCGCCACGGCGTCGATGTCATTCCAGCAGACGCGCCGGACGATCGACTCGCAGAACGTCATCGGAAAGATCACCGGAAGCGACCCGGCCCTTCGCAACGAGTACGTCGTCTACATGGCGCACTGGGACCACCTTGGCGTTGGCACGGCGGTGAATGGCGACACGATTTACAACGGCGCCCGCGACAACGCGAGCGGCGTCGCCGCTGATGCTGGAGCTCGCACGCGCGTTCAAGAAAGTGCAGCCGGCGCCGAAGCGCACGATCCTCTTCGCTGCGGTCACGGGCGAGGAGTCCGGCCTCCTCGGCTCCGCGTACTACACGGCGTTTCCGCTGTATCCGCTCACGAAGACACTGGCCGCGATCAACCTGGACGCGGTCAACGTGTGGGGCCGGACGACGGATGTGACGATTGTCGGGCTGGGCGCGTCTGACCTCGACACGTACGCGCGCGAGGCGGCCGCCGAGCAGACGCGGGTTCTGCGTCCCGACGCCGAGCCGGAGAAGGGCTTCTACTACCGGTCGGATCACTTCAACTTCGCGAAGGCCGGTGTGCCCGCGCTGAATCCAGGCGAAGGCTCGGAGTTCGTGGGCCGGCCGCCCGGCTACGCGGACGAGAAGCGCAAGGAGTGGACGTCGACGGACTACCACTCGCCGTCCGACGAGGTGAAGGACTGGTGGGACCTGTCGGGCGCGGTCGAAGACGGCAAGCTCGTTCTTTGCCGTCGGCTACCGCGTGGCGAATGCCGACCGTTTCCCAGAATGGTCTGTCGGCAACGAGTTCCGGGCGATCCGCGAGAAGTCGCTCGCGGGTGCGGCGTCACCGCCCCGCTGAGCGCAGGAACTCCATCCGCGTCGCGCGGGTCTTCTCGGACCATTCGAGCATCTGGGCCGAGAGATCCAACGGGTACGAGATCTTGACGTCGGTGATTGCGCCGTCGGCGCCGCGCACGGCCTCGAGCTTCGGCATCACGAAGCCCGGTGTAGGACGGCATGTTCAGCTGGTCGATGCGCGCGACGACCTCGTCGCGCAGCTTCGGATCGAAGTGGATGCCGTAGGTGTCGAACAGCTTCGGCGGCCGCCGCATAGTCGCCCTCGGACTTGATGCGCTGCACTTCGCCGAGCAGCCGGCCCACGCCTTCGCGGAACGCCGCCGGGTCCACCATCACGAGGAACGTCTTGCCGTCGCGCTGACGGCGCTCGATCGCCTTCGTGTTGGCGATGAGCCAGTGGATGATCATCTGGCGCATTGCGCATGTGCGACTGCTCGATCTCCGTGCCCTCCCGCACGCGCCGCAGCTGCACGAGCGCGTTGCGCGTGTAGCCTTCGTACTCGGCGCGGACGACGTCCGCCTGATCGGCCGCCGGCATCAGGCCGAGCTCCGCGGCTTTCGGATCGGCGATGAAGTACAGCCCGATGAGATCCGCGCGCGCCTCCTCGAGCGCGGAGAAGTGCTCCTTGATGGACGCCTGCGGCTTGCCGTTCACGCGGTCCGAGAGTCGACCCGAGGCGTGGCCGATCGCTTCGTGCATGTTCGTCGTGAGCTCGCCGCCGAGGGCTGCCCCACTTTTCGGCGCGGGCGGACTCTTCAGGCGTCCAGGAGAACTCGTCGCGCAACCCAGGAATGGCCGACTTGTCGTACGCCTCGCTGACGTTCGACAGCGACACCGACTTGCTGCCGTTCTTCTCGCGCACTGCTTCGTCGTTCGGCAGATTGATGCCGATGGGCGTGACCGGGCCCGCATCGCCGGTCTCGATCACGACGTCGATGGCGTTGGCCGTGATGCCCGTGACGTTGGGCTTTCGATACTTCGGATCCCAGGGCATGCGGTCCTCGAACCACTGCGCCTCGGCCGCCAGCCGCTGAATGGCCGCGGTCTTCTCGCGGTTCACGTAGAACACGAGCGCTTCCCACGAGCCCTTCGCGCCGCGCGCGTCGAGATAGACCTCGGTGAATCCGTTGATGGTGTCGACGGGCGACGCTTTGTCCTCGACCCAGGCGATGTCGTACGCGCGCCGATCGGTGGCCTCGCCGGTGCGATACCACTTCGCGAGCGCGTCGAGCGCCCGCGCCATCGCTGGCGTGGCGCTGGCCTTTGCGGCGTCGAGATGTTCGACGATCGCGCGGATCTGCGGATCGTAGCGGCCGCCGACGCGATACACCTCTTCGACGAGGCCGCGCGGGCCCTTCACGAGGCGCGAGTTCAGCGGATACCGCTCCTTGAATCCAGCGAGATCCTTCGTCGTCACGCCCCGGTACAGGTTGTTGCTGCTCGCGGTGAGGATGTCCACGCCAGGGCCGGGATTGCGATTGGTCCTCGACGGCTTCACGTTCTGGTCCAAGAACATCGGACCGAGTCTCGTGAGCAATTGATCCAGCGACTCACCCGGCGCGGTCGGGAACGTCGCTCCGGCGCCCGCGGCCGCGCGCGCCGCGTCACCCAAGGCCTGCGGCGTGAGATTCAGCACGAACTTCCGCGCGGTGAGGTTGTTGTAGGGTCCGCTGTTGATCCAGAAGAGCTTGGTGTAGCGGCGAATCTCCGCGAGCGATTTCGGGTCGACCTTCGTCGAGTGCGTCAGGATCGCCTCGAGCACGTCGCGCATCTCGAGTGCGTCGGCCGAGACCTGGTCGTAGAAGATGTCGCGGCCGGCAATCGCTGCCTCGGCCAGGTGCCAGATCAGGACCTTCTGGTCCAGCGGCAGCGCGGAGAAGCCGTCCGCGTACAGCTGGACGACTGCGGCGTCGTCTACCCGTTCGAGCAGGTACTTTCGCTGTTCAGCCTGCGGGGCCGGGGCGGGAGCAGGCGTCGAGCAGGCCGCCGTCAACAACACGCCAAGCGCGAGAATGCGTCGCATCTGAAGATGATACGGAGGGGACGGAGCCCTTTTCCACAGATCTAACTCAAAAGGGGACAGAGCGCGGCAACCATGGTGCCGGGCTCTGTCCCCTTTTGAGCCGTTTCTGTGGAAAAGGGCTCCGTCCCCCTGTGGACTACCCAATCCAACGTTCGGCTTGTTCGATCGTCACGCCTTTGCGCGCGGCGTAGTCCTCGATCTGATCGCGGCCCATGCGGCCGACATTGAAGTACTTGGCCTGCGGGTGGCTCAGATAGAGACCGCTGACCGAGGCTGGCGGCATCATCGCGAACGACTCGGTCAGCGTGATCCCAACCGCTGGCGCGTCGAGCAACTCGAAGAGCGTGACCTTCTCGCTGTGATCCGGACACGCGGGATAGCCGAACGCCGGCCTGATTCCGCGATAGTCCTCGGCGATCAGCGCCTCGTGGGACAGGACCTCATCCTTGCCGTAGCCCCAGTCTTGCCGCGCCTGGGCGTGCAGATACTCGGCGAACGCTTCGGCCAGCCGGTCGGCCAGCGCCTTCGTGATGATGGCGTTGTAGTCGTCGTGGGCCTTCTCGTACTCGCGCGCCAACTCGTCGGCGCCGATGCCGGCGGTGACGGCGAACGCCCCGATGTAGTCCGGCGCCAGCGACTCCTTCGGCGCGACGAAATCGGCCAGCGATCGGTTCGGCCGGCCGTCGGCGATGATTTCCTGCTGCCGCAGCATGTGGAACCGCGCGACGACATCTCGTCGCGCGTCGTCGCGATACACGACGACGTCGTCGTCGATCGTGTTGGCCGGCCAGAATCCGTACACGCCGCGTGCGGTGAGTCGTTTCTCCTGAATGATGCGCGTCAGCACGACCTGGGCGTTGTCGTAGAGCTCACGCGCCGGTCCGCCAAGTTGCGGATGATCAAGGATTTCCGGGAATCGTCCCTTCAGCTCCCATGCCGAGAAGAAGAACGTCCAGTCGATGAACGGGACCAGTTCCTCGATCGGCGGCTCGACGACTCGCCGCCCGACAAACCAGGGGACGGGCAGCTCGAGGTTGTCCCAGTCGGTGCGCAGGTGATTCGCACGCGCATCAGCCAGCGTGAGCAGTGGCTTCTGACGGCGCGCGCCGTACTGTTCGCGCAGCGTCTCCTGGTCACGACGCACGGTCGTCATGAAGGTGTCGCGCTGGCGGTCGCTCAGCAGGCTTGACACGACGTCGACGGCGCGCGACGCGTCGAGCACGTGCACGGTCGCGCCCGCTGAACTCCGGCGCGATCTTGACGGCCGTATGCTGGCGGCTCGTGGTGGCGCCGCCGATGAGCAGCGGCATCGGCACGTGCCGCCGCTCCATCTCCTTGGCGACGACGACCATCTCGTCGAGCGACGGCGTAATGAGCCCGCTCAGGCCGATGATGTCCACTTTCTTCTCGGCGGCCTCGCTGAGAATGCGGTCCACCGAGACCATCACGCCGAGGTCGATCACCTCGTAGTTGTTGCAGCCCAGGACGACGCCGACGATGTTCTTGCCGATGTCGTGAACGTCGCCCTTGACCGTGGCGAGCAGGATGCGGCCGTTCATTTCTCGTTTGACGGCCGACGCCGAGCCGTCGGCTTCCTGGTTCATGAACGGCTCGAGATACGCGACCGCGCGCTTCATCGCGCGCGCGCTCTTGACCACCTGCGGCAGGAACATCTTGCCGGCGCCGAACAGATCGCCGACCGTCTTCATGCCGTCCATGAGGGGCCCTTCGATCACGTCGAGCGGCCGGCCGAGCGTCTGCCGGGCCTCTTCGGCGTCGGCCTCGATGAAGTCCACGACCCCGTGCACGAGCGCATACGACAGGCGTTCGCCGACCGGCTTCTCGCGCCAGGCCTCAGCTGTCTTTCTCCCTCTTCGTGCCTTTGACCGCCTCGGCAAACGTGACGAGCCGTTCGGTGGCGTCCGGCCGGCGGTTGAACAGCACGTCTTCGACCCGCTCGAGCAGGTCCGCAGGAATGTCCTGGTACACGGCCAACTGGCCGGCGTTGACGATGCCCATGTCGAGACCGGCGCGAATCGCGTGGTAGAGAAACGCGGCGTGAATGGCCTCGCGCACGGTGTCATTGCCGCGGAGCGCGAACGAGAGATTGCTGATGCCGCCGCTGATCTTGACGCCCGGACAGCTCGCTTTGATCAGGCGCGTGGCCTCGATGAAGTTGATCGCGTACTCGTTGTGCTCCTCGAGACCGGTTGCGACGGCGAGGACGTTCGGATCGAAGATGATGTCAGACGCTGAGAATCCTGCTTGCTCGGTGAGCAGCTTGTACGCCCGCTGGCAGATCTCGACCTTTCGCGCGACAGTGTCGGCTTGACCGGTCTCGTCGAATGCCATCACCACGACAGCGGCGCCGTACCGGCGCACCAGCTTCGCTTTCTTCAGGAAGTCGTCTTCCCCTTCCTTCAGCGAGATGGAGTTGACCACCGGTTTGCCCTGCACGCACTTCAGGCCGGCCTCGATGACGGACCACTTCGAGCTGTCCACCATGAACGGCACGCGCGCGATCTCCGGCTCCGTCGCGATGTAGTTGAGGAACGTCGTCATGACCTGCTCGGAGTCGAGCATGCCTTCGTCGACGTTCACGTCGATGAGGTTGGCGCCGCCGCGGACTTGTTCAAGCGCGACGGCGGCCGCCTCGGTGAACTGTCCTTCCTTGATCAGCCGCGCGAACTTGCGCGAGCCCGTCACGTTCGTGCGCTCGCCGATCATCTGGAAGTTGCTGTCGGCGCGGATCACGAGCGGTTCGAGGCCCGAGAGACGCATCGGCGCTTCCTGACCGTCGACCGTCACGACGGTCGGATACGGGCGAGGCGTCACGCCTTCCACGGCGGCACGGACGCTTCGCGATGTGGTCGGGCGTCGTGCCGCAGCAGCCGCCGAGGATATTGACGAAGCCGCTGGCGGCGAAATCGCGGAGCAGCGCGCCGGTTTCCTCCGGCTGCTTGATCGTACTGGCCGAAGGCGTTCGGCAGACCGGCGTTCGGGTAGGCGTGGACCCAGCACTCGGCAATCCGCGCAAGCTCGGCGATGAACGGCCGCATCTCGGCGGCGCCGAGCGCGCAGTTGATGCCGACCGCCCACGGCTTCGCGTGCTCCATCGCGAGATAGAACGCGTCGAGCGTCTGGCCGGCCAGCGTGCGGCCGCTGCGGTCGGTGATCGTGGCGGAAATCACGAGCGGAACGTCGACGCCTTTGGCCTCGAGCACTTCCTGCAACGCGACGATGGCCGCTTTCGTGTTGAGCGCGTCGATGATCGTCTCGATCAGGATCAGATCCACGCCGCCATCGACGAGGCCGCGGATCTGGTCCACGTACGCGTCGCGCATCGCGTCGAACGTGATGTTGCGGAACGCGGGATTGCCGACGTCGGGCGAGATCGACAGCGTCCGGTTCGTCGGTCCGATCGATCCAGCGACGAATCGGCGCGAGTCGGGAAACTCGCGCATGAACTCGTCCGCCGCCGATCGCGCGACCCGCGCGCCTTCGAGATTCAGGTCGTAGACCAGGGCCTCGAGGCCGTAGTCGGACTGCGACACGGCGTTCGCGTTGAACGTGTTCGTCTCGATGATGTCGGCGCCGGCGTCGAGATACTGACGATGAATGCCGCGGATGATGTCGGGCCGCGTCAGCACCAGGACGTCGTTGTTCCCCTTGAGATCGATGCCATGCCCGGCAAAACGGTCGCCGCGGAAGTCGCGCTCCTCGAGCCGGTGGCGCTGGATCATGGTACCCATCGCGCCGTCCAGGATGGCGATGCGGTCGGTCAGCAGTTGGTCAAGCCACGCACGAGCTGTCATCAAGTCCTCTGTTCAGCGGGCATATCCCGCGAAGCTCTCAAGATTGAGCTCTGTCCCCTTTTGGGCTGGATCTGTGGAAAAGGGCTCTGTCCCCCTGCGATGAGCACCGCGAACGGGTCGCCGGAGCGGCGCGAGCCCACGCGGACGATCACGTCGTCGAACCCGGCTCCGACGAGGAGCCGGCGCAGCCGATCCTCGCTGAAGCCAAGCCACTTGTCGCCAAGCGTCGGGCCGACCCAGGCCTCGTCGTGCTCGCGAAGATCGAGAACGACGACACGGCCTCCGGGACGCAACACGCGGCGCGCTTCCGCCAAGCGCGGCCTCGGGCGGGTCCGCATGGTGCAGCGCCTGCGAGAACAGGGCGACGTCGATCGATCGGTCCTTCAGCGGCAGGCGCTCGAGCGTGCCGCGCTTCCAGACAATGTTCTTGACCTTGCGACGATCGGCCATCGCCTTGGCGCGTGCCAGGACCGCCGGGGAGCGATCGACGGCAATGACCCGACGCGCCCAACGTGCCGCTTCGATCGTCAGATACCCCTCGCCGCACCCGAGGTCGGCGACATCAACGGCCGGCAGCAACATGCCGAGCGCGCGCGACCAGGCCGCCCAGCTCCGGCCGGGCACGAGCTGACGACTTTCGTTGCCCCCGCCGTGTTCGAAGAAGCTCTCCTTCCGCACCCGCCGCACTTCCTCAATCCGCGCATCGTCTGCGCGTGTGTCGGGCCCGGTCCGCGCGAACTCGGCGGCGAGCCAGGCCCAGAGCGACGCGCGCGGGCTGGTGGACTCCTCCGCGTCGGACGCGAGGCGGTGAACGGTAAACGACCCGCGGCGTTCCTCGACGATGAGGCCGGCCTGTCGAAGCAGGCCGAGATGCCGGGAGACCCCGGACTGGGCCAGACCCAGCACGGCGGTGAGCTCCGAGACGTTCAGGGCCTCGCGCGACAGCACGCGCAGCAAGCGCAATCGCACCGGGTCGCCGAGAAGCCGCAGGAGCGCCGAGGCCTCCTTCATATCCACTAATCTACATTCGTGGATTTGACTTTGCAAGCCACCGGTATGTCGACTCGCAACATACAAAGAATTCACCCGACCACTTTTTCGTCTGGCCTGAACGTGCCAACCCGCCTGACATGACTAGGATCGGGGCATGGAACGCTATCCAGCGGGGCCCGGATTCTCCCGTTCTGGTGCTGGCCCACGGCGCGGGCGCGGGCGAGGCACATCCCTGGATGGTGCGCGTCGCTCGGGGACTGGCCGCGCACGGCGTTTCGGTCGTGACCTTCGAGTTCCCGTACATGCGGGCGGGCCGCACGCGTCCCGACCAGGCGCCTGTCCTCGAAGCGGCGTATCGAACGGCGTGGGACGAGATCATGCGGGACACGCCGCCGGACACGAAGCGCTTCGCGGGCGGCAAGTCGATGGGGGGACGCATGGCTTCGCAGGTCGCGCGCGGCAAACGGATTCGCGCCGCCTGCGGACGGGTTGGTCTTCTTCGGCTATCCACTGCATCCGCCAGATGCACCAGCCAAACGACGCGATGCGCATCTTCCGCGCATCAACGCGCCAATGCTGTTCATCCACGGCACTCGCGATCCGTTCGGGACTCCGGACGAGATGCGAGATCTCACAGCGAGCCTGCCGACGTCACGCCTGCATCTCATCGAGGGCGGGGACCATTCACTGCAACGGTCGAAGCGTGGAGAGTCAGTGGACGATGCCATTCGGGTTGCGGCGGAGTGGACCAAGAGCCTGTAGCGCTCGTTGGTACCGATATGATTTCCCTATGACGGGAACCCCAGCTCCACCCCGCCCCCGCAATCGGTCCGAGATTGACGATGCCCACAAGTGGGACCTGGCGGACATCTATCCAGATTGGGAGGCGTGGGATCGCGCGCGCGGCGAGCTCGACGCGCTGATCACCGAGTACGACGCGCTGAAGGGCACGCTCAAGGATGGCGCCGGTCGGCTCCTCGCGGCGATGCGGTTGAACGATCGGCTCGGGCAGCTGGCCTACCGCGTCTACTTTTACCCGTCGCTCAAGTACGACGAAGACCAGCGCGACAACCAGGTGAACGCGCGCCGGCAACAGGTGCAGGCGCTGCTCGCGCGCTGGCAACAGGCGACGTCGTGGCTGAGCCCTGAGATTCTCACGATCCCGCTCGAGACCGTCCGCGCGTGGATGAACGAGTCAGCCGATCTGGCCGTCTATCGCTTCGCGCTCGAGGAAATCTTCCGCCTGCAGGAGCACGTCCTCGACGAGCGCGGCGAGCAATTGCTCTCGCTGTCGAGCCGTCTCTCGGGCGCTCCGAACGAGGCCTATCAGGCGCTGTCGGTGGCCGACGCGAAATTTCCGACGATTACGCTCAGCACCGGCCAGGACGTCACGCTCTCATACGGCCAGTACCGCGCCGTGCTGGCGACGAATCGCAACCAGGCAGACCGGCGCGCGGCGTTTCTCGGCCATTACGGCACCTACTCGTCGAGCCTGAACACCTACGCGACGCTCTATCACGGCATCTGTCAACGCGACTGGTTCCACGCGCGCGCCCGGGGGTACAAGACCACGCTCGACGCGGCGCTGCACACGAACAACATCCCGCGCAGCGTGGTGGACAACCTGATCACGGCGACGCGCGCTGGCGCCGAGCCGCTCCGTCGCTACCATCGCCTGCGTCGGCGCGCGCTCAAGCTGGACCGCTACTATCCGTACGACTTCTCGATCCCGATCATCGATTGGGAACGGAGCTACGCCTACCCCGACGTCCTCGAGGCCATCGTCAAGGCCGTCGCTCCGCTCGGCGAGGCCTATCAGGAGCGGATGTGGCGCGGGTTCCGCGAACGGTGGATAGACGTCTACGAGAACGACGGCAAGCGCAGCGGCGCGTACTCCGCGTCGGTGTACGGCGTGCACCCGTACATGCTGCTCAACTGGGCGGACACGCTCGATGACGTGTTCACGCTCGCGCACGAGATGGGACACTCGATGCACACCGTGCTGTCGCACGAACGGCAGCCGTTCGTGTACTCCGACTACACGATCTTCGTGGCGGAAGTGCCGTCGACGCTGAGCGAGGTCCTGCTGCTCGAACATCTGCTCGCAGAATCCAAGGACCGCGATGAGCGGATCGTGCTGCTTCAGCACGCCATCGACAACGTCACGAGCACGTTCTATACCCAGGTCCTGTTCGCGGATTTCGAGCTCGCCGTCCACGAACGCGTCGAGCGGGACGAGTCGGTGACGGCCGACGTCCTCAACGCGCTCTACAAGGAACGGTTCGACGCCTACTACGGCGACGCCGTCGATCTCGAGGATTTGACGCCCATCACGTGGGCCCGGATCCCGCACTTCTTCAATTCGCCGTACTACGTCTACCAATACGCCACCTGCTTTGCCTCGGCGGCGCGGCTGGCCGCAGCCATGACCGAGTCATCGCCCCAAGAGAACGCAGAGGCCAGGCACAAGTACCTCGAACTTTTGTCGGCGGGCGGGAGCGACCATCCGATGGCCCTTCTGAAAGACGCCGGAGCCGACCTGGGCGATCCGGCGACCGTCGGCGCGGTCGTCAACCAGTTGGCCGCCCTCGTAACGAGGCTCGAAGAGTTGATCTGACCTAATCGACCCACCAACTCTGTACTTTGGATTATTGGATTCACCCGGTCGGATCCCGGGAGCCCGCGCTTAAGACCCTGGCGGAATGACTTCTATGTAACTCGTTGAGCCACAACGGACAACGGCTGAGGCCCATCCGATACTGGGTCCCCGTTCGGTACGGCACGCTCCTTTCTTATGGAGTGTTGGCCAACACCTATGGGATTTCTGGATAAGCTCAAGCCGCAGCCTCGCTGGAAGCACGCCGACCCCGCCGTTCGCCTCGAGGCGCTCAAAGAACTTGACGATCTCATAGAAGTTGGTCTTTTAGCCGAATCGGATCCGGACGCTCGTGTACGTCGCGCCGCGGTCGTGCGCGCGGTCGATGCCAACATCCTCGGCCGCCTCGCAGGCTCGGACCCGGATGCGGAAACCCGCGAGCGGGCGCTGGATTGGTTGGTCGCGTTCGCGTGCCGCGTCGCCCGGTCGACGGACGACACCGACGACATGTCGGCCGACCCGCTCATCTCGGTTCGGCAGATTGCGGACCAGCGGCGGCTGTCGGTCGTCGCCAAGAGCGATGCCTCGGAGGGCGTTCGCACCGACGCGCTCGGCCGCATCACCGACGAGCGCGCGCTCAGCGGCATCGCCCGTCAAGCGAAGCACGACGATACGGCGACGCAGGCGCTGGCCCGACTCTCCAACCCGGAAGAGATTCTCGAGGTCGCGCTGAATGCGTCCTCATCTGACGTTGCCGTCGCCGCGTTCGATTGCTGGTCGAGCACCGCGCCGGACCTCGCCAAGGTCCGCTCGGTGGAGTCCCGGACCCAGCAAAAGGCTGTTGCGCGCCGGGCGCGCACACTGATTCACGAAACCGAAGCTGCGGAAGCGGCCCGCGTCGCGGAACTCGAAGAGCGTCGGCGTCGCGAGAGCGCGATGTGCGATGCGGTCGAGCAGGTCGCGAGCATTGCCGACCTCTCTGCGGCGACGTCCGAGCTGACGCGCGTGACTGACGCGTGGTCGGCACTCTCGGTGACAGACGCTGCCCTCGTCGAGCGTTTCGAGCGGGGCCGCGCGGCCGCCGAACAGTCCATCACGCGCCGCGAACGCGAAGCGGCCGAAGCGGCCGACATTCGCCGCCTGCGCGCCGAGGCCATCGCGACGCGCGACGCACTCTGCGGCCGCGTCGAGACCCTCGACGGCAGCGATGCCCTCGATCAACTCGTTCCTATCGAAGAAGAGTGGCGATCGCTCCTGCCGCTCGTCGGCAACGGCCCGGAGGCTGACCGACTGGCAGAGCGATTCGCTCAGGCGGTCGCCGCGTGCCGAAAACGGCATGAGATGGGCGCCCAGCTCGCCGAGACGCGCGTCACCTTGGAGACGCTCGTCGCCGAGGCCGAAGGGTTGTCGTCGGACGACCCTGCCGGCCGGGAGCGCTGGGAAGCTCTGAGTCGTGAGGCACGCGGCTTGACCGCTGTTCTGACCGCCGCGTCGCGCCCGGCGGACGACCTGATTGCGCGGCTCGAGGCCACCCGCGAGCGTTTCGCGGAGGCGGTCCGCCGACGCGAAGCCGCTGCGGAAGCCGCGGCCGATCAGGCCCGGCAGGAGGCGCTGCGTCAGTTCCGTCATCTGGCCGAGCGCGCCAAGCGCACCTTCGACGCCGACACGATCACGTTGCGCGAGGGCGACCGGCTGATGCGCGACATCAGCGCAGCCTACGATCTCGCCCACAGGGCGCCGGCGGCACGCGAAATCGACGAGGCCGTCGCGGAACTGCGCAAGCTGCAGGAACAGCTGGCTCCGCGCGTGCGCGAAGTCCGAGAGATGGACGAGTGGCGGCGCTTTGCGAATGCGCAGCGCCAGGAACAACTGATCGCGATGGCCGAAGCCATCGTGCAGTCCCTGAAGACAGACGACGAAGCGTCACGCCCGTCGGATCTGGCGGCCACGGCGCGCGCCCTTCGTGAGCTTCACGCGAAGTGGCAGGAGGTCGCCGAGGCACCGCGTCAGAACGCGCAGCGGCTATGGGATCGTTTCCGAGCCGCGACCGACTTCATCCGCGCCCGTTGCGAGGTCTACTTCGCCAAGGTCCGCGAGGAGCGCGTCGCAACGCTCGAGAAGAAGGCCGCCATCGTCACCGAAGCCGAAACGCTCGCCGCGTCAACCGACTGGACGCGCGCGGCAACGAGGTTCCAGCAGCTCCAGGCGGACTGGCAGGCACTGGGTCCCGTCTCGCGTGACACCGGTCGCGATCTCGCGCAACGGTTCCGCGCGGCGTGCAGCACGTTCTTCACGCGCCGCCGCGAAGACCTGACGGAGCGCAAGAAGACGTGGTCCGACAATCTCTCGAAGAAGGAAGCGCTCTGCGCCCGCGCCGAGGAGCTCGCCGACTCCACCGACTGGGACTCTGCCGCCTCTGAAATGAAGCGCCTGCAGGCCGACTGGAAAACGCTCGGTCCTGTGCGCCGCAACAAGTCCGAGGTCGTCTGGAACCGCTTCCGCGCGGCAGCCGATCGTTTCTTCACGCGCTTCCACAATCGGCATCAGATCACGCTCGCGACGAAGATCGCTGAGCGCGAAACCCTTGTGGTCGAGCTCGAGCGGCTCGCGGAATCCGATCCCAACGCGCCGGATCTCGGCGAGCGCGTGCAGCAGCTGCGGACGACCTGGAATCGAAGCGTCCCAATCCCAGTGGCGGAGTTCAAGCTGCTGACGGATCGGTGGCACACCGCGCTGACCCGCGCGGTCGCCGTGGCGCCGCAGGCCTTCGCCGGCACGGACCTCGATCCGGCCATGGTCATCCAGCGCATGGAGAAGCTCGTGGGACGTGTCGAGGCCTTCCTCGAGGAGATCGACGATTCGACGGAGGGCCTGTCGCACACCGAGCTGCTGGCGGCCAAGCTGCGGTCGGCGCTCGCGACCAACGCCATGGGCGGTCGCGCGAGCGAAGATGCCAAGTGGCGGGCGGCCATCGACACGGTCAAGGACGCGCAGGCTGCGTGGCAACGGCTGGCGCCGACGAGCGGTCCGGTCGTCGAGGCCCTCACCGCGCAATTCCGAGAGGCCTGCCGTCGCATCAACGACCGCGCCCGGCGGGCCGCGGCGCCAAGCCCGAGAGAGCGCCGCGATGCCAGAGCGTGAAGCGGCCGCGGTCTGAGAAGTTGGAAGTTAGAAGCCAGAAGTTAGAAGTTACGAACCGAAGACCCGGTCGAAGTTTCCGCCAAACACGAGCGCCTGGATCTCGGCGCTGACGCCAAGATCCATCAGCACGGCGCGCTGCTCGTCGAAGACCGCCTTCTGCCATCCGCGCGGGAAGAACGACGAGTCGGTCCCGAACAACAGACGCGACGGACCGGCAACGTCAAGCGCTCGCGCCATGACGTCTCGGAGCGACAGGCCCGGAACGAGCTTGACCCAGCTGTTCGAGCTTGACGTGTCGAGATAGATGTTCGGGGCCGCCGACGCGGCCATCAGCGCCTCTCGGAAAAATCCGGCGCCGAAGTGCGGAAGGATCACGGGCACCTCGGGATAGCGGACCGCCGCGGCGGCGACCGCGAGCGGATCCCCCAGACGCAGATCGAATCGGCTTGGTAGCCCGAGTTTCTTGCGCGCTCCGATCGACAAGACACCGCAGTGCACGAACACGGCGCGGCGATGCCGCGCGGCGACGGCAAAAATCGCGTCCGTGCGCGCATCGTCCACGCTCACGTGGTGCATCGCGGGGAAGAGGCACGCCGTACTGAGTCCGCTCTCGGCGAAAGCGCGCTCGACGCGCGCCGGCGCATCCGGAGCCCCCGCGTGAACCATGAACGCGCCGACGAGCCGCGTCGGGTGCGCGTTCACCGCCTCCACAACGGACGCTTCGTCTCCCGGGACGCTCGCGATCAGCATGGCGCGCGACACACCATGTCGATCGAGCTCGGCGATCCAGCGAGTCGCAAGCTCGGCATTGGTGCCCGGAGCGTCCCATCCGAGCTTCCCCGGCAGGACGGTCGGCCGCATTCTCGGCAACTCCCGCCTCACGCCCGATCGTCGTCAGAAATCCGGACGAGAAGAAGTGGCAGTGTGCGTCGGCGATCATCGGGCCTCGCAATCGTTGAACGTCAAGCGGTCCGGAAACCGAGGCGCTTCTCGGCGGTGAGAAACCATGGCAAGGCGAGCATGGCCACCGTTGCCGCGCCAATGAAAGCGAGCCGGAAGCCGTACGCGTGGATCAGGGTACCCATGAGCGACGAGCCCGCACCAATGCCCGTGTCGAATGCCGCGAGGATGGCGCCGAACGCGGCGCCTCGTCGATTCGGCGCGACGTGTTCGAGGGCGTACGCGGTGAAGGCCGGGTGCAGCAGTCCAAAGCCCGCGCCGAACACCACGCCGGCGACGATCACGCTCAGGCGTCCCTGCGCGGCGGCGAGCAGAATCAGGCCGATCGGCGGCGCGAGAAAGCAGCGCACGAGCACGCGGCGATGGCCGAGACGGTCCATGCCGCGGCCGATCGTGAGCCGCCCGACAACGGTTGCAATCGCCATCGCCGTGAGAAAGGCGCTGCGCGGCATCACCCCGAGCTCGTCGGCAAACAGCGCAGAAAAACTCGTGAGCGCCCCCCAGCCGAATGCGACGAAGCCCATGCCGATCGCCAGCAGGAGCACGCGCCATTCCACGTGTGTTCTGATGAGCGCCACCGGACTGAGACCGGGCGGTGGCGTCATCCGGTCAAGCTCGGCCTGTGCTTCCGCAGCCTCGGCGCGATCGTCGGGAAGCTTCCACGCGATGACGGCCATGAGGAAGTTGAGCGCGGCCAGCTCCATGCAGAGCGCGAACCACCCGTGCCGATAGACCCAGAATCCGAGCGCCGGCGCCGCGCCGATCGCCGTGATCGACGAGAGTCCCCAGTAGTTCAGTCCTTCGGCGCGCCTGCCGGCTGGAATCGACGCGGTCATGTACGCGCCCGACGCGGTGAGCAGCGCCGACCAGATCAAGCCGTGGCCGAGCGCCACCCACAACATCACGCGGTAGCTCTCGATGAAGGCGTAGCTCGCCGTCACCACCGTCAGAATGATGCTGACCCTGATGAGCACAGGCCGATGGCCCCACCGGTCGCACAACGGACCGGTGAATGCCGCGGAGAATGCCGACGCGAATGTCAGCACGCCCTGAAACAGACCTGCCACCGATGTCGATCCGCCCAGGTCGAGAATGCGATAAGGCGCAGCCGGCAGCAGCTGAAACAGCGACACGAAGACCGTGAAGCTGTAGCAGAACATCGTGATGAAGCGTGGTGTAAAAAGCCGGTCGGACATGAAACCGCCAGTATAAGAGCACGGGTACGACAGGTGCGACCGGTACGACGGGTCCGAGGAACGCGCTGACGACGGCCACCGTCCCTTCGAGCGGCGATCGCGGGTCAGCGCATCCGGGGTCTGGAGTCCTATAAAATCGCGAGATGGATCGTCCGTCGCAAGTGTGGAAAGACATGCCAGTCGACAAGCGGGTGCTGGCCGCAGAGGCGTTCTGGCTCGATCGCGATTCGCCGGAAGTCGAAGTCCAGCAGATGGAAGCCGTGGCGACGCTGGCGCGCCGCCTCAAGTTCCGCACGCGGAGCGTTCAGGCGCTGCCTGTCGAGCGACGCGCGCGACATCTCGCGCAGGTCAGCGATGTCGGCGACACGGTCGCGACCCGCGCGCTCATTGCGTATCACTTCAGTCACCAGCGGCCGCTGATGGGCGCGTTCCTCGACGCCCTCGGCATCCCGCATGACAACGGCCTCATCACGGCCGAGGACGTCACCCCGCCGGACGAAGCGCGTCTTTCTGCCGCTGCCGCGGCCGTGAAGGCGTCATACGACCCGGCGGACGTCGATCTGTATTTGAGGACGTTGGCCGTGCTTGATGGCGGAACCTGGGCCAATCTGCCTGCCGTGCTCAAGGCCTGAGAAGACCGTGGGCCAGGTAGCGCGTGGTACACGACTTGCTCCTCAGTCTTGGCTCGGTGTGCCCAACGTCTTAGCTCTAGAAGGCCGTCAAGAAGTGGCTCCAGTCGTCGACGGGTGATGACACTGTGTTGAACCTCGGCATCCTTCGAGCGGGCCTTCTGGCGTGGCTGCTGACACCGGCCATGGCATTCGCCCAGGGCGCGCCCCCGGTGCCCAGTGACGCCTCGGATGTGCCTACGCTCCCGCCGCCGACACCCTCCCAAGTCGCGCGCATGCAGCGCATTCTCGATCAGCCTCAGGGGCTGAAGCTCGATGAACGTCAGCTACGCTTCTACCTCGAGATCGTCCAGCGATTGCCGACGTTCGCGGAGTACGCGCGCGGCTATGACTTCCTGAACGGACCGACCAAGGGCGGAAACCCGATGTCGCATCAGGAGTTCGTGCGTCTGGTCACGCCGAAAGAGATGTTCAGCTCCGCCGGCTTCAACGCGAACGAACAGTTACAGATCGCCCTGACGAACTATGTGGGACAGGCGCTCATCAGGAAGGCCGTCGAAGAACTCAAGCAGGCGAATAGCGCGAGCCAGGTTCAGGCGATTCGTGAACGCATCGACCGTGAACTCGATGCACTCATCGGCGTGAAGCGCGACAGGAACCGATCAGACCGTTCCACGGCGGAATGACGATCGACACGGCGCCGAATGCCCGCGCCTGGCACGCCAGCCGGATCAACGGACGTTCTTCGGTGCTGTCGGTGTAGCCGAAAACCGCCATCCGGCGACGTTCGTCGCGATCCACCACAGGCGAAAGCTTCTCGGCACCGCCCAGCACGCCAACCCAGCACGTGCCGCACGACGCGGCGCGGCACTCGACCGGAATCGGCCCCTCGCCGGGGGTGCAACGCGGTTCGCGCGACTTGTAGTCGCGCTTGTCGGTTTGCGCGGCCGTCGCGATCTCCTGGCCGTTGATCGCCGTGAAGGTCGCGTCGGGATCGCTCTCGTCGAACGTCACGGTCCAGTGCTTGTGCGGGCCGCGCGCGAAGCCGAACAGTCCCTGCGAGTCATCACGAGCGCGCTTCTTCAACACCTGGTGCGGGGACATGGCCCGCGCCTTCTCGGACAGGTGGATGCGGCCGGGCGCGGCGGTGAATGCCTCCGCGCCGACCTGTCGGTAGGTCATGAGTGCAGCTGCCGAGATGCCGAGCAGGAACTCGCGATCGACACGCGCGCGCCGCGCGGCGGCAGTCGCAACGGCGCTCGCCAGCTCCGCGAGGTCCTCGGCGAACGGCGCCTCCGCGTTCTGCACGGCCAGCTTCACCTGCGGCCAGTACCGATGCGCGTAGAAGAAACGATGCGAACTGTCGATCTGATCCGCGAGCTGCCAGGTCCCCATGAGGCCCAACTGCCGTGCGGTCGCCTCCTTGTCGGCGGTTTCCGCAAGCGTGACGTGGAGCTCGAGCGGATAGAACGCGAACCAGATGAGCGTGGCTTCCCGATCGATGGGATGAATCTCGGCGGCGAGCTTGCTCACGGCGCGCTGCCAGGCACCGGCATCGTAGGCCGCGAGGTGTGACTGCAAGTCGGTCATGGTGGACATTCTAAGGGGACGCGCTATCGCAGCGTCACGAGGATCGCGTCGCTGACGGCCCGCGCCCCGGCCGGGTCCGACGGCCGGTTGACGATCTGTCCCTTCACGACCATGGTCGTCGACCCCCCACCGTCGAGGTTGAGGGCGCTCACGAGGCCGAGCCGGTCGCACAGCCGCTGCATCTCGTCGAAGGTCATGCCGATGCTGTGGGCCGGCTGCCGTCCGTCCACAGCCGCGAGCCAGATGAACCCCTCGCGATCGACACCGACCATGGTTCGCGGATGGCGCGCGTTGGTGAACGCCTCGGCATTCAGCCCTTCGACTTTCCAGTCACGAAGGACCTCGCCCTCACGCCGAAGCAGCCCCGCCCCGTTGACGATGTGCGCGGCCTCGTCGAGGTCGGAATCCGTCAACCCATGGGCGCTCTTCCACTTGACGTGAAAGCTCACGTGAACGCCCTCGACGAGGGCCGCGAGGTTCTCGGGCAGGTCCGTGCCGCCATAGGACAGCACGGCGCCCCGTGGCGGAATTCTCGTGTGGCCGAAGTTCATCCGCACGTCCCGAACCCTGAGGGGCGAGTCATCGAGTACCCACTCCGTGCCGGTTGGCGCCGTATCGGTGTCCGCGTGATACGCCGGGGTGTACACCATCAACTTGCCGCGCGCGCGGGTCGTATCGACGCCGTCAACCGGGACCGTGAACTCGCGGCCTCGCGCGGTGAACGTCATCGTCGCCTTCGCAGCCAGCTGGTCGAAGGCGAGCGTGGTCGTGCCAAATGGCGGGGCGTGGATGATCACCACGCCGCGCGGCAGACCGGTGTCGCTCACGAGGTCGCCGGCAACCTTCAGCAGCCCAATCGGCTCTCCGTTGTCCCGATTGAAGAACCCGCCGTTGACGGCCGCGACCGCGCCGAGCCGGCGCGCCATGTCTTCCACGGTTTCGGCCTTGAGTACTTCGTCGTTCGAGAGCGCGCTCGTCAGCCTGACGCGCGCGGGATCGAGCTTCAGGATCGAAACGGAAATAGCGCCGGCGCCGCCGACGAGCGCGGTGTCGTTGTTCCGGTAGAGTTCGACGCCCGGCGCGATCGACTCGGCCGGTCCCAGCACGTTGTCGACTGGTGGATGGGAATCGCAGGCGATAGAAACCGCCAGGACCGCCACGCCGAGGAGGAATGGAGACCTCGAACGCATGGTCGTGGCCCCCATGCTACACGCAGCCGACGGTCTGGCGCTCAGCGAATGCCGGACGGCAGTCGTTTGCCGGAGTACTCGAGCATCTGCGCTTCGAGATCCAGCGGGTACTCGATGCGGACGTCGAGAATGTGGCCGGTGTCGTCGGTGATCGGCCTCAGACGCGGCTGAACGAAGCCCGTGTAGGACGGAAGATTCAGCGCCTCGACACGCCGGACCACCTCGTCTCGCAGGGCGGGATGGAAGTGGATCCCGTACGACTCGAACAAGTCCCGCGCGCCTTCGTAATCACCTTCGGATTTGATCCGCTGCACTTCACGCAGCAGACGCCCGACGCCTTCGTGAAACTCGTCGGCATCCGCCATCACGTAGTACGTCTTCTCGTCGCGCCGCTGCACCTGAATGGCGGTGGTGTTCGCGAGCAGCCACTGCACGATCATCTGTCGATTGCGCATGTGGTCTTCCTCGATCGTCGTGCCCACCCGCACGCGCCGGAGCTGGATGATCGCGTTGCGCGCGTAGGCCTCGTACTCAGTCTGCACGACCTCGGACTGCGCGTCCGCAGGCACCAGGCCAATCGCCGCAATCATGGGCTCGGGGAGAAAATACAGGGCGACCAGATCTGCCCGCGCTTCCTCGATGGCCGAGTAATGCTCCTTCAACGCGAGCTGCGGCTGGCCTTCGAGGTGCTCCGCCACGCGGCCCGATCCATGGCCGAGGACCTCGTGGATGGCCGTGATCAGTTCTCCGGCGAGAGCCCCCCAACGTTCGCCCGCGCTCAACCTCTTCTTCCGACCAGCAGAACTCACGCCGGTAGGCGGGCGGCTGCGACTTCTCGTAGGCTTCGTTGATGTTTGCGAGCGACACCGACTTGCTGCCATATCGTTCGCGGACGAACTGATCGTTCGGCAGGTTGATCCCGATGGCCGTGATCGGGCCAGCGTCGCCGGTTTCGACGATGACATCGATCGCGCGCGCGGTCACGCCGACGACGTCCTCACGACGCCACTGGGGATCGATGGGCAGGCGCGCCTCGAACCAGCCTGCCATCTCAGCCAGGCGCGCCAGTCCCGTCGTTTTTTCCTCGTTGACGTAGTAGACGATACCTTCCCAGGCGCCCTTCACGCCGCGGGCGTCGAGATATGTCTCGATGAACCCGTTGATCGTGTCGACCGGTGAGGACGCGTCCTCGACCCACGCGATGTCGTACGCCGCACGATCGCTCTCTTCACCCGATTCGTAGAAGCGAATCAACGCCTCGAGCGCCTTGCGCATCGGCGGTGAGGCGTAGGGCACAGCCGATCGAAGGTGACTCGTGATGGCTGCGATCTGGGCACCGTAGCGGCCATGGACGCGATAGACCTCTTCGACGAGCGCGGCGCCGGAGCGCACGAGTCGCGAGTTCAGCCCGAACCGTTCGTCGAACCGGCTGATGTCGGCCATCGTGATGCCGTGGTACAGGTTGTTGGCACTCGAGGCGAGGATGTCGGCGCCTTGGCCCGGCGTCTTGCACGTCACCATCGCCTCGAGGTCGGAGTCGAAGAACGGGCCGCGCAGCCGATCCAGCAGCCCATCGATCGTTTCATCCGCGCGGACGGGAAACCTGGCGCCATGCCGCGCGGCGTCGTGAGCGGCCTGCGTCAGTTCGGCGGGGGTGCACTTCAGGACGAACTTCCGCGCGGTCATGCTTCCGTACGGGCCGGAGTTGATCCAGAACAGCTTCGCGTATCGTCGAATCTCGCCGATCACCGACGAAGACGGCAGCTCCGGGCTGGCCTGGCGCGCAGCCGGATGGTGCGTGAGGATCTCTTCCAGGACCTCGCGCATCTCGAGGCCGTAACGGTACCGCTGGTCATAGTAGATATCGCGACCCGCGAGCGCCGCCTGATACAGGTGCCACGACAGAATCTTCTGCTCGAGCGGCAGCGAGTCGAACCCGTCCGCGTAGTACTGGACGACCGCCGCGTCGTCCACCTGCTCGAGAAAGAAACGGCGCGACATTAGAGGGAGATCGTCTCCTGGTGCGCCGGGGTCTTGACGGACCAGCGCAGCTCCGATTCGATGCGCACCTTGAGCTCGTCCATGGGCGCAGGTTCGCCATGCACGAGGCAGGTCAGTGTCGGCGGCCGCTTGAAGCCGCGAAGCCATTGCAGGATCTCGTTCGAGTCGGCGTGCGCGGACATGAAGTCCACAATCTTGATGTCGGCGGACACCGGCACGTCCTGCCCGTGGATTCGGGTCGTCGGTGCGCCTTCGATCAGCAGGCGACCCCGAGTGCCCGCCGCCTGATAGCCGGCAAAGAGCACGGTGTTACGCGCGTCCGGCAATGCGTGGATGAGGTGATGGAGCACACGCCCCCCCGTGGCCATTCCGCTCGCGGAGATGACGATCGACGGCGTGCGTGATTCCTGGATCGCGCGCGACTCAGGGATGGTCGACACCACCTTGAGCTTCTCGCGTGCAGAACAGGCACAGCTTCCGATATGCCTGCGCGCGCGCGCCATTGCCGGCCGCCGTCGAGATCTCGGGATCGAGCTCGTCGGCCCGGCTGCGGTACGCCTTCAGCACTGCGGCCGCCATCGGGCTGTCCACGTACACCGGCACGACAGGAATGCGATGCTCCCGCTCGAGCCGATTGATCCAATAGAGCAGCTCTTCGACGCGCCCAAGCGCGAAGGCCGGAATGATGACCTTGCCGTTGCGGGCCACCGTGGCGCTGATGATTTCTGCGAGCCTCGCGCCGTCGCGGTCCGGCTCGTGAATCCGATTGCCGTACGTCGACTCGACCAGCACGACGTCAGCTTCGTCGACGGCGGTCGGATCGGGCAGCACAGGGCGCCCGTAGCGCCCCAGGTCGCCGCCAAAAAGGATGGTCTTGCCTGAGGACTGGACGCGGATGCGCGCGTAGGCGGAGCCCAGCAGATGGCCGGCGTTCAGGAAATCCACGGTGATCCCGGGCGCCACCGGCACCGGCCGGTCGTACCCAACCGGCTGCAGCATGGTCATCGCGCGATTCGCGTCGGCGGTCGTGAAGAGCGGCAGCGCCGGACTGTGCTTCGTGTAGCCCTTGCGATTGGCGCGCTCGGCGTCCTCTTCCTGAAGGTGCGCGGCATCGGCGAGCACGATTCGCGCGAGCTCGGCCGTGGCCGGCGTGCAGAAAATCCGCCCACGAAAGCCCTGGCTCACGAGACGCGGCAGGAAGCCGCAGTGGTCGAGGTGGGCATGGGTCAGGACCACGGCGCCGATGCTGTCTGCACGTACCGGCAATGGCTGCCAGTTGCGCTCGCGCAGGTCCTTGAGTCCCTGAAAGAGACCGCAGTCCACGAGGACCTGATGCCCGTCGGCCTCGAGAAGATGTTTTGACCCGGTCACAGTCCGCGCCGCGCCCAGGAACGTCAGCTTCACGAAGTCGGCCTCCCACTCCGGCCCGCGACGCGGACCTGAACGTGAAAGTATCAGATGGGCTCACGGTCGGTGACAAGCCATTGAGTGTGCGCTGGCTATACTGAGGGGATGTCTTCCGCGCTTGTCGCCGCGCTGCGCGATTCCGAGGCGGTTTTGTCCGTGGAACTGCGCCCTCCTCGAGCCGAGCTTGACGCCGCGGCCGGACGAGACGCCTGGATCGACACGTACCACGCGGTTCGAGGACTCGTGCGCGGCGGCACCTTCGTGTTCCTGACGGACAGCGCCGTCGGCGCCCGCGAAGAACACAACCTCCGGCACCTCGTCATCAATCTCGGCACTGACGTCCCGCGCGATCGCGTCGCGCCGTTCCTCACGACGAAGCACACGCTCGAATATTGCCTCGCGTACGCCGAGCGTGCCTGGCACGAAGGTTTCCGGTCCCTTGTGGTCCTCGGCGGCGATCGCAGCGTCGGTCCGGCTCGTTGCGTCGAGCACGCCTGGCAGCTCCGCCGGCACATTCACGCGCAAGTGCCCGGCCTGACCCTCGGCGGCTGGGCCAATCCCCATGCCGACGCCGATCTGCAGGCCGGGTTTCTCTCCGACGAGCATTTCTCGGGTGACTTCTACCTGACGCAGATCGTGTCGCACCACGATGGGCCCGCGCTCGATCGGTTCAGGAACGCGGCCGAGAAGCGCGGAGTCGCGCTGCCTGGTGTGTTCGGCCTCTTCTACTATCGCAGCGCCAACCCCAAGACCCTGGCCACGCTCCGCAACTTCCTGCCGGTACCTGTCGAGGGGCTGACGAAGGAGTTTGGTGAGGGCGCTTCGCCGGAACTGATCTGCGCGCGGTCACTTCACGCGCTGCGTGCCGCGGGAATTCGACATTGCTATGTTTCGAACCTTCCGGTGGGACGCGCTCGGCAGACGTTGGAGAAGATCCTGCGCCTCGCCGCAGACATGTAGGGCGTCCCTACACAGCTCCCCAAGGCGTTCCCCACTTTCCTTCGAAGACCGATTCCCCGATCGCCCTCCGGATTCTTGGCGCCCGTTCCGCGTCGCGATGAGCTGGAGTCGTCAGCGCCTCCGGGTCCCCGGCGTGGCCGATCGCCATGACGACGGCGGGCTCGAACGGAGTGGGGACGTCGCACACTCGGCGCGCAATATCGGCGTCGAAGCCCTGCATCTGGCGAATCGAGAGACCAGTCGCCGTCGCCTGCAGCGTCAGGAACCCGACGGCCTGTCCTGCGTCGTACCACGCGTGCGAGTTGTCCACGTCGAGCCGTTCGTGCTTCAGCCGAACCGCGACGAGCACCAGCGCGGGCGCGGCGCTGGCCCACGCGCGGTTCCTTGGCGTGAGCGACTGGAGAAGCGCGTCGAACACGTCCGGCGTGCGCCGGCGATCGATCACGACAAACCGCCACGGTTGTTCGTTGAGTGAAGACGGCGCCCAGCGGGCGGCCTCGAAGAGCCGCTCGAGATCGGATCGCGGAACATCACGCGACGGATCGAACGCACGCGGACTCCAGCGGTTCCTGATGACCTCGAGGATGTCGTGATCCGGGCGCGCGATCTTCGGATGCGAGGGATCGGTCATGCTCAGCGATTACCGCAAGTGCCGGCCGCCGTCCACGCGAATCGTCTCGCCTGTGATGAAGTCGGATGCAATGAGCGACATCACGGTCTTGACGATCTCCTCGGATCCACCCCAACGGCCGAGCGGCGTGGCGCTGATGACGGCCTCGAGCTCTTCAGCGCTGGTGCCGGGGGGCGCGAGAATCGGTCCGGGAGCGATCGCGTTGACCAGGATCTGGTCGCCGGCCAGTTCAAGCGCCAAAGCCTCGGTGAGGGCTTTCACGCCGGCCTTGGCGACGTAGTAGGCCACGAAACCTGAATAGCGGGGACGGCCGCTCGCGGCCACCCAGTCCGCGAAGTTGACGATGCGCCCGCCGCCGGTTCGCCGCATGAGAGGCACGGCCGCCAGCGACGAGAAGAACGTGCCGTTCAGATCCACGCCAAGCTGCCGCGTCCACTTTGCGGCGTCGAGTTCGCCGAACGGTACTTGCTCGTAGAGCGACGCCATGTTGACGAGCACGTCGAGCCGACCGAACGTGGCGTTGAGCTCGGACACCATTGCCGCGCACGATGTCGAGTCGGACACGTCGGCGCGCACGACGAGGGCGCGACGGCCGGACTGCCGGACGCGTTCGGCGACTTCGTTGGCTTCGGCGGATGACGAGCGATAGGCGATGGCGACATCGGCGCCCGCGGCCGCCACTGCCGCGGCAATCTCCGCGCCGATACGCTTTGCGCCAGTCAGAAGAACAACCCGGGAGGTCAGTTCCATAGAAACCTCCAGGGGCTTGAAGAATCTAGTTCCTGCGCAGCCGTGCGCGGCCGGAGGCTCGCGCAGCGGCGACGCGCGCGCGCCAGCCGTCGATGGACCAGTCGCCGGCGCCCGCAAGTGCCAGGCACATCAACGCGCCCACGAGCATGACCGAGATCTCGACCCCGTGTCCCCGCTGGGGGTCGATCATCCAGTTCGCGAAGAAGCCCCACCGCCACTGATCCTTCCAGATCATGATGCCGAGGTATAGAGCCGACGCAATCGATGCCCACCGCGTCAGCAGACCGATCACCATGAGACCGCCGGCAGCCAGCTGAACTGTTCCAGCCATGACGGCGAGCGGATAGCCGGGTTCCAATCCGAGCGTGCTGAATCGCGCGGCGGTGGTCGTGAGCCCGCCTGGGCCCACACCCGGACCACCGAACATGCCGAAGACTTGATGACTGCCGTGGGCGAGGAGAACGACGGCCACCACGAGGCGCAGGACCAGCAGGCCGGCCGCGTTCATGGATTCCAAACCGCCGGGTACATCGAGCGAGGAGGGGCGCTCATTGTTCTCGGGGCATCAGGACGCGGATTGGTCAGAGATAGAACGCCAGCCCGACGACATCGATCCGCGGTGCGAGCGTGTGATGTGCTTCGAGGACATGATGCGGACCACGCCGCCAACGAGTCGGACCGGATCGGTTGACCCTGGAACGTCACCGCGCACCCGCGTGATCGTCGGACCAACGCCCAGCGCTTGTGCCGAGGCTACGGCCGGCGCGACCGGCATCGCCGCCGCAAGGCACACGAGCGAGTACACGCGGTGTTTGGTCATGAATAGCCCTTCGTCAGAAGTCTCGGCTCTGGAGTGATGGGCCTTTAGCAGCTACGATACCGGGATGCCGGCCGGCACCTCGGTTCCAGTCTCCGCCCGCGTCAGTGGCTTCAGCTACGCCATTCGCAACATCGTGGCCGAGGCCAAGAAGGTCGAGGCCTCCGGCCGCCGGGTCCGGTACCTGAACATCGGGGACCCGATTCAATTCGGGTTCCAGACGCCACCGCACCTGATCGAGGCCGTGGAGCGCGCCCTTCGCGACGGCCACAACGGCTACGTCGCCGTCGGTCGGCATCGAGCCGGCGCGACGCGCGATCGCAGCCGAATACACCGCGCGTGGCGTCGCTGTCAGCGCCGACCGCGTCGTCGTGACGTCGGGCACGTCCGAGGGTATCGAGCTCGCGCTTGGCGCGATGGTCGATGCGGGCGATGAAGTCCTCGTCCCGACGCCGACCTACCCGCTGTACACGGCCGTGCTGGCGAAGATCGGCGCGCGGGCCGTCTACTACCGCACCGACCCCGCGCGTGGATGGCAGCCGGACGTGGACCACATCGCGCGGCTCATCACCGCGCGCACGCGCGCGCTCGTGGTGATCGATCCGAACAACCCGACGGGCGCCGTGTACTCCGAAGCGACGCGCCGCCAGCTGATCGCGGTCGCCGAAAATGCGGGCATCCCGATTCTTGCGGATGAGGTGTACAGCGACGTCGCCTTCGACGGGCCGACGCCGCTTCTCGGCTCGCTTGCGCCTGACGCGGCGATCATGTCCTTCTCATCGCTGTCGAAGGCGTACCTCGCTCCGGGCTGGCGCACCGGCTGGATCGTCGTCGGCGGCTCGGATCGGATGGACGACGTGCTGGCCGCGATCAAGAAGATGGCTGACGGCCGGCTCTGCAGCGCAGGACCGATGCAGTACGCCATCGAACCGGCGCTCTCCGGCGATCGCTCGCACCAGCGCGAGTTCGCGGACGCGCTGCGCGTGCGCGCCGAAATCACGACGACGGCGAATCTCCGCAATTCCCGGCATGCGCTGCGTCATGCCGCGCGCGGCCTTCTACGCGATGCCGCACGTCGATCTTCCGCCTGGGCGCACCGACGAGGACTACATCCTCGGGCTGCTGCGCACAACCGGCAATCTCTGCGTCTACGGCTCGGGGTTCGGCATGCCCGCCGAAGGCGGCTACTTCCGCATCGTGTTTCTCGCCGCGCCCGAGATACTGAACACGATCTACGACGAAATGGCGGAATTCACGCGCGACTTCCTGGCACGCTGATCTGAACGGGGAACCGAGAACGGTGAACCGGGACAGATGATGAGTCGCTCCGATCCGCTCGCCTACCTGGCCGCCGAGCTCGATGCGCTCACGGCGGCGGGCCTTCGTCGAACGCTGCGGATCGTCGAGGGGCGCCAACAGGCATTCGCCACGATCGACGGCCGGACGGTCGTCAATCTCTCGTCGAACAACTATCTCGGCCTGACCACGCATCCGCGTCTCATCGAACGCGCACTCGACGCGATCCGTGAGTATGGCGCGGGATCCGGTTCGGTCCGGACCATCGCCGGCACGATGTCGCTGCACATGGAGCTCGAACGCCGGCTCGCGGCGTTCAAAGGCACCGAAGCCGCCGTCGTGTTCCAGAGTGGCTTCACGGCGAACGCCGGAACCGTCCAGTCCATCCTGACGAAAGACGACGTGGTCGTGTCCGACGAGCTGAACCACGCGAGCATCATCGACGGCTGCCGGCTGAGCCGCGCGACGATCAAGGTGTTCCCGCACAAGGACGTCGACGCCGCGCGGCGCATCCTCGAGGATTTGCCGGCCGGTCAGCGGACGCTCGTGATCACCGACGGCGTGTTCAGCATGGACGGCGACCTGGGTGCGCTGCCGGCGCTGGCGGGACTCGCGGAAGAGCACGGCGCGATCATGATGGTGGACGACGCGCACGCGAGCGGCGTGTTCGGCAGAAACGGCCGGGGGACGGTCGACCACTTCGGCCTGCATGGCCGGATCGACATTCAAGTCGGCACGCTGTCGAAGGCCGTCGGCGCGCTTGGCGGATACGTCGCCGGCTCGCACTCGCTCATCGAGTTCCTGCACCATCGGGCACGGCCCTTCCTCTTTTCGACCTCGCATCCGCCGTCGGTCGCCGCCACCTGTATCGCCGCGATCGACGTCCTCGAGCAGGAGCCGGAAATCATCGAACGGCTCTGGGCGAACACGAGATTCTTCAAGGCCGGCCTGACCTCCCTCGGCTTCAACACCGGGGGGAGCGAAAGCCCCATCACCCCCGTCATTGCGGGTCCTGGCGAACTCGCGATGAGGCTCTCGGACCGGCTCTTCGCGGAGGGGGTCTTCGCCCAGGGGATTGCCTACCCGACGGTCGCCAAGGACCGGGCCCGAGTCCGGACGATCGTCACGGCCACCCATACCCAGGACCAGCTCCAGTTTGCCCTCGACGCCTTCAAGAAAGTCGGGCAGGAACTCGGGCTGATCTAGACAGGTTTGAACTTAGAAGCCAGAAGTGAGAAGTTGCCGAGCGCCCGCCCGGACTCAAGAACCTGGAACCCGAACCATGGAACCTTGGAACCTGGAACGCGGAACCGATATGATCCCGTGAATATGGACACCGTCACGCTGACGATCGACGGCAAGCAAGTCACGGTTGAGAAGGGCAAGACCGTCCTCGAGGCGGCCAACCTGCATGGCAGCCCGGTCCCCTACTACTGCTATCACCCGGGCCTTGGCGTTGACGGCTCCTGCCGCGTCTGCATCGTCAGATCGAGAAAATGGCGAAGCTGCAGACGGCGTGCTCGACGGTCTGCACTGAGGGCATGGTCGTCACGACCAATTCGGCTGAGGTCGAGCAGGCGCGCGCGAGCGTGTTCGAGTTCCTGCTGCTGAATCACCCGCTCGACTGCCCCGTCTGCGACAAGGGCGGCGAGTGTCCGCTGCAGGATTTTTCGTACAGCTTTGGTCCGGACCGGAGCCGCATGGAGTTCCCGCGCCGCGTGTTCGACGGCGAGGGCGTGAAGGCGGATGTGGACTTCGGACCGACGCTGCTGCTGAATCGCAATCGCTGCATCCTCTGCACGCGCTGCGTGCGGTTCATGAGCGAGGTAGACGGCGACGCGCAGATCGGTATCGTGCAGCGCGGCTACGGCAGCGAGATCGCGACGTTCGGTGAAGAGGGCGTGATGTCGCTGCTCTCTGGCAACCTGATGGATGTCTGTCCGGTCGGTGCGATCACGACCCGCGACTATCGCTTCAAGTCACGACCATGGGACAACCCGTAGGCCGTGGACACGATCTGCACGCTCTGCGAGAAGGGGTGCAGCACGACGGCCTGGATCAAGGCGAAGCCCGAGTGGGCCAAGGGCGCGCAACTCGTTCGCATGACGCCGCGGCTCAATCCGGACGTCAACAGCTACTGGATGTGCGACATCGGCCGCTTCGACTATCACTGGGTCGAGGGCGATCGTCGTCTGCGACAGCCGCACGTCCGCCGAGGCACGTCGAACGATGCGGCACCCTGGGCGGATGCGCTCATGGCCGTCAAGGACGCCGTGGACGCAGCGGGCGGCCCCGCGAGCACGTTCTTCCTGGCGTCGGCGCACGCGTCGCTCGAGGAGCTGTTCGTCCTGCGTGAGATCGCGGCCGGCACGGGCGGCGTGACTCTATCGGCTGGCGCTACCGTGAAAAGCCGCAGCCGGCGAACACCAAGTTCAAGATCCCCGCGGTCGATGCGCCGAACGTGCGCGGCGCCCGCGACCTCGGGTTCGATGTCGGGTCGGAGAGCGGCCTGCCCGACGTGTCCCGGCTGAAAGCCGCCGTCGCCGAGGGCCGGGTGCGCGTGCTTGTACGTGATCGATTCCGGCCCGGACGGCTCGATCGGCGACGTGGATTGGGTGCTCGCAGGCGCGGCAGGCCGGGACGATCCAGACGCTCATCGTTCAGGGCGTGCTGCACACGCCGCTGGCCGATGCCGCTGACATCGTGCTGCCCGGATCCGCATTCGTCGAGAAGGACGCGACGTACACGAACATGACCGGCCACGTGCAGGCGGCCTCGCGGGTCATTCAGCCGCCGGGCGATGCCGTCGAGGACTGGCAGATTCTGACCAAGCTCGGCGTGGTGTTCGGCGCGAGCGTCTCCTTCACCTCGGCGCAGGCGATTCGCGACGCGATTGCCCGGGACCTCGCCGCGACGCCTGGATACGCGGCGCTCGCGTCAATCGCGTTCTCGCGGCCGATGTCGGCCAAGGCAATGGCTGCAGGCGTCCAACCCGTCCGAGCGCTGGAAGTGGGACTTCATGTTCCAGGACCTGCCGCCGATCAAGTTCGGCGAAGACTTCGGCCCGCTGCCCCGCGCCGAGGTCATCCCGCTCAAAGAAGTCAAGTAGGCGCTTCGGCGCCGTCGCGCTCGATCCCGATTGGCGATGCGCTTCCGGCTTCTCGCTCTCGTCGCGTTGGTCGCTGGGATCGTTCGGCCGGTCGCGGCGCAGATGCCGGGCGGCGGCGTTACGGTCCAACCTGTCGCCGAGAAAGCGTCGGTGGCCGCAGGTGAGTCACTCCGGCTCGCGCTGCGACGTGAAGGTTCCGCCGGGACTCCACCTTCAAGCCGATCGACCGCGTGACAAGGCCGTCATTCCTGCGACGGCTTGCGCTCAAGACGCCCACGGGCGTGGCGTTCGCCGAGTGTCAGCTTTCCACCCTCGACCGACCTTCCGGCTGATCGGGTTCGACGAGCCGCTCGACGTCTTCGGCGGTGACTTCGCGGTCGGCGCCAGCCTGGCGATTGACAAGACGCATCGGCCCGGGTCGGTGACCGCTGCCCGGCACGTTCCGCTACCAGGCGTGCGACGACACCACGTGCTTCAACCCGGTCACGATCGAGACGAGCTGGACGTTCGATGTCCTGCCGGCCGGACGTCCCGCGGCGGCGCCCCAGCACGCCGAGCTCTTTCGCGGCATCGACTTCACGCGCGCGTATCCGCCGGCGGCGCCGCCCGCGCCTGCCGTCGACGGCAAAGCTGCCCGGCGACGAGAACGTCCTCGCGCTCTTCGACCGATTCACGATCCTCGGCACCCAGGGCTACTCGAGCCCGGCGGAGTTCATCGAGTTCATCAGCAACGCGGAAGCCGGCGTCAAACGAGCGCGGCCTCCTCGAAGGCCGTGGGCCGATCGCCATGCTCGCGATCGTTTTCCTCGGCGGGCTGGCGCTGAACCTCACGCCGTGCGTCCTGCCGATGATCCCGATCAACCTCGCGATCATCGGCGCCGGCGCGAAGTCCGGCCGGCGCGGCCGCGGGTTCCTGCTCGGCTCCGCGTACGGATCGGCGATGGCGGCTGTCTACGGCGTGCTCGGCCTCGTCGTCATTCTGACGGCCGGCACGTTCGGAACGATCAACGCGTCGGCCTGGTTCAATTTCGGCATCGCGGCGCTCTTCGTGTTTCTGGGCCTCGCGATGTTCGACGTCGTGTCGCTCGATTTCTCTCGCTACTCGAGCGGGATTCGATTCAACGAGGCGAGCCGGGGCACGGTGTTCCTGGCGTTCGGCATGGGCGCCGTCGCGGCGCTGCTCGCCGGCGCGTGCGTCGCCCCTGTCGTCGTCCAGGTCGTCGTATTCGCGAGCGACCTGTACGCGCGGGGGACTCCACGGCGCTCGCGCTGCCGTTTGTCCTCGGCCTCGGCATGGCACTGCCCTGGCCCATCGCGGGCGCCGGGCTGGCGGCGCTGCCAAAGCCGGGCGCGTGGATGGTTCGCGTCAAGCAGGCGATGGGCGTGTTCATCCTGGCCACCGCGGCGTACTACGCGTGGGTCGGCTACGGCATCCTCTCCGCGCGTTGGGTCGACCCCAAGGACGTCAGGGCCGGCGTCGAGGAACAACTCAAAGCCGGCTGGCACGCGTCGCTCGCCGACGGCCTGCGGGCGGCCGAGCGTGACAACACGCTCGTGCTCGTCGATTTCTGGGCCAGCTGGTGCAAGAACTGCCTGGTGATGGATCGGACGACGCTGAAGGACCCGGACGTCCTGACGAAACTCACGAACTACACGAAGATCAAGTTCCAGGCCGAAGACCTCAGCGCCTCACCCGCACGTGACCTGATGCAGCGGGTCGGTGGCGTCGGCCTCCCGACGTACGTCATCCTCCGGCCCGCTGCCTCCGCCTTGCAGCCAGCCGAATCGCGCCCGCGCAATCCTGACACTCACGCTCGAGGCCGGCCGGAACGGTTCGCCGTCCACGTGCGCGCAGAAACCCGTTCCGGACACGGTCGCCTCACGGACCCGGCGGCGCAGGACGCCGTCGACGGCATCCTCTTTCAAGGAAGCTCCGGCCACGCAATCGCGTGACCGTGGTGGGTCGTGACTTCGATGTCGGCGTGGATCGATCGGGCCGCGAACCACGCGCGCGCGACATGTTGCCGGTCTGCATCGCCGTCGACCGCCGGAGATCGGGTTGATGATCAACGCGACGCGCATGCATCTCCGGAGAAATGAGGTGAGCGCATCGCTGCGGTGCTGCTATAGTAGCGACCAATGCAGCAGGACTGGAGGAAAAGACACCTCGGTCTGTTCGCCATCCTCGCGGTTCTCGCCATCGTCGGCACGCTCGCTCTGGATTTTCTGCTGAGTCGGTCGGTCGCGCGCGACCGCGCGTCGAGCGCGGCCGTCGAGCGGGAGATCGGATCGCTGCAGGTGGCGCTCGCGGACCTTCGCACCGCGCAGGCCGCGTACGTCGCGGCGGCTCAGACGCCCGACTTCTGGATACGCCGCGCGAGTGAGCTCTCGACGCGTCTCGAATCTGGTCTGACGCAACTTCGCGAGTCCGCGCCGAGCGAGGTCGCGCGATCGGGATACCAGGCGGCGTTGGGGACGTTGGCCAACCTCGTCAGCCTCGACAAGAAGGCGCGCGACTACGTGCAGGACGATCAGCGGTTCCTCGCCGCTGACGTCGTGTTCATCGAAAGCCTGGAAGGCAGCCAACGTCTCGCGAGCGATCTGGAGCAGCTCCGCACCCTCCAGTCGGCTCAGGCGGACGCCGCGATCGCCCGAACGAGCTGGCTTCGGTTCGGCGCCACGACGCTCGCGATGGGCGTCGTGCTGGCGGTCGCACTTCGCGTCGGGAAGCCGGCGCCGATGCCAGCGGCCTCCGAGGCCTCGTTGACCGCGCAGATGATTCGAGACCTTCCGCCGCCGGTCAAACCGGCGGCGCCATTGGCCCGGCCCGCATCAGCGGCAGCCTCCGGCGCCTCCGGCCACCCCCGGCGCCTCCGGTGACCACGCTGAACCTTCCGGATGCCGCGGAACTGTGCGTGGATCTCGCCCGGGTGATGGACAGCCGCGACGTGCCCGCCCTTCTCGAGCGGGTCGCACGCGTGCTCGACGCAAAAGGCGTCATCGTCTGGATGGTGGACGCGGCGGGCGGCGTGCTCCACCCCTCGCTCTCACACGGCTACCCGGAGAAGGTCCTGAACAGGCTCGGAACGCTGGAGGTGGACTCGGACAACGTCACCTCACTGGCCTTCCGGTCGGTCCGGCCCCAGATGATGGCCGGTGCATCCCCGGGAGCGGCGGGCGCGGTGGCCGTGCCGCTCGTGACCGCTGCAGGCTGCAGCGGCGTGCTCGCGGCCGAGCTTCGCGACAGCAAGCCCGCGCCCGAGCTTCTCGCGCTCACGCGGATCGTCGCCGCCCAGTTCGCCACGCTCATCGCACCCGCGGAACTGAACGGCGCTCGGGCGGCCGAAGCCTGATCTCGCGTCGAGCGGCCACTGCCGGCCGTCCTGCCGTCCTCGTCCGCTGGCCTCTCAATCGGACAACCCAGCAAATACAGCCTCGTCCGAGCTTGCGGTACTTGTACGAACGTACGGCATACATCTTGAAGTCCGGGGTGGCGAGCCGTCAGTCGTCAACGGGAGCGCGGCAACTACGACAGGCAGGCGCTGGCATCGCCGTCTCCCGTCAGTTCGTTCACGACGACCCGGCGGCTCAATTCATTTCCTATTTGTTATTGGGCATTTGCTATTTGGGGATTGGCTATTGGTCATTTGGCATTGAGCGGGGTGCTTCATCCAGCGGCCCGGATCAATGACCAATACCAAATGGCAAATCCAGAAATAGCAAATAACCAATAACAAATAGCAAATGGCTCACGGCTCACGCCGTGATCCTCACCACCACCACCGTCGAATCGTCGTTCGGGGCAAAGCCGGCCCGATGTTCTTCGACGGACTTGAAGATCGCATCCGCGATGCCGCGTGCCGGCAGATCGCGCGAGCGGCTGATCACGTCGGTCAAACGGTCGGACGTGTACTCCTCGCCGTCGCTGTTCATCGCCTCGGTCACGCCGTCCGAGCAGAACACGAACACGTCGCCAGGACTGAGCGGCAGGCTCACCTCGTCGTACGTCACGCCGAAGAACGATCCGAGCGGTACGCCCGGAAGCACGACCGGCGCGCACTCTCCCCCGCTCAGTCGAATCGGATACGGCACACCCGAGTTGGCCATCGTCATCGTGTGCCGCTTGAGGTCGAAGACCGCGTAGCACAGCGTGCAGTAGTACTCCTCGAGCTGCCGCTCGTGGAGGATCGTGTTGATCGACATCAGCACGTAAGCCGGCGAGGACCGCTCCGGCAGGTGGCGGCGCCTGAAGGTCCGGCCGCGAACGAGCTCGCCGGCAAACACCGCGTAGAGCGCGGCAGGAACTCCCTTGCCGGACACGTCGCCGACAGCCGTGATCACCGTGCTCGACTCGGGCACGAGCAAGTCGTGGAAGTCGCCGCCGAGCTCGCGCGCCGGCGCGAATGCCGCTGCGACGTCGATCCCCTTCACGCGCTTCGGCAGCTCGGTCGGGAGAAGCGCCGCCTGGACGCGCTTGGCAAAGCCCAGCTCGCGCTCGAGGCGCGCTTCGTTCGCCGATACTTCCTCGTACAGCCGCGCGTTCTCGATGGCGACCGCCGCCTGACTGGCCAGCAGCGTCAGAATCTCGACCTCGCGCTTGGAGAACGCGTCCAGATCCGGGCTCTCGAGATCGAGCACCCCGATGCACCGATCCTTGAGCAGAAGCGGCACCGCCAGCTCGGATCGCACGTCCTCGACGACCTTGATGTAGCGGGCGTCCTTTGACACGTCCGGCGCCAGCACGGGCTCGCGGTGAAGTGCCGCGAACCCGACGAGACCTTCGCCAAGTCGCACCTTCGGCAGGTCGCCGATCTTCCGCCCGTATTTCACGCCGACCTTGAGCTCGAGTTCCTGGGTCGTCTCGTTGAGGAGCAGGATCCCGAACGTTCGGTATTCCACGAGCCGCGAGGCGAGCTGTGCGATTCGCTCGAGCAACGCGTCGAGTTCGAGAACGGCGGCGACGTCGCGGCCGATCTCGGCGAGCGTTTCGAAGGCTTCGGCATCCTGGCGCTGGCGCTCGAACAGTCTGGCGTTGACGACCGCCGTCGCAACGTGCGCGGCGAACTGACGGAGGATGGCGACCTCGCGCTCGGAATAGCGGTCGCGCTCACGGCTCAGGACGTTCAGCGCGCCAATCGCCTGCGCCTTGTGAATCAACGGCACCGCGAGCGTCGAGGCCATGCCGGGCACGACGCTGACGTAGTCCGGATCGGTCGAGACGTCACCGACGACCACCGGCTGGCGCGTGGTGAAGACACGGCCGAGCAGGCCCGCCGAAGAGGGCAAGCTGAAGTCCTTGGCGCTCTCGGGATAGCCCACGGCGTACCCGATCGTCAGCGTGTCGCGCTTGGCCTGGAAGAAGTACACGGCGAAGGCGTCGAACGGGATCAGCCGGCCGACAAGCTCCGGAATCTTCGGCAGCAGTTCGTCCAGGTCGATGACGGACGCGATCTTGCGTCCGAGATCGAACAACGTGAGAAGGATATCCCGCTCGCTACCGGAGAGCGGCGCCGTGGCGGTGTCGTCAGTAGGCGGTTGATTCATCAAACGAACGAGGCGGGGACCGAGGAATTATACTTGGGCCGAAAATGACTTTACAGCTGCCCCTCGACTACGCGGCTATCGGGCGCATTCTTCCGCATCGCTACCCGTTTCTTCTCGTGGACCGCGTCATCGCGCTCGAGCCGGACCGGCGCATTGTCGGGATCAAGAACGTGTCGCTGAGCGAGCGGTTCCTGTGGCAGGGCGCCGGCGAGCGGCCCGTGCTGCCACCGACGATTCTGACCGAAGCCATCGCGCAGGTGGGGGCCATCCTGATCCTGGTGAAGCCCGAGAACAACGGCCGGATCCCGTTCTTCACCGGCATCGAGCGCGTGCGGTACCGGCGGCCCGTCCACCCGGGCGACTCCGTGGAGATCGAAGCCGTCGTCAAGCGATTGCGCAGCCGGATGGGCGTCCTGAGCGGTGCCGCCCGCGTCAACGGCGAAGTCGTGTGCGATGGGACGATGACGTTCGCACTCGGCCCGCGCACCGACAACACGGCCGTCACGACCTAGGTCGCCCGACGATCAGGATTCCCGCCGCAATGATGCCGGCTGCCACCGCCATGCGCGGGTGGAATGGTTCGCCCAGCACGATCGTTCCGAGCGTCACGGCAATTACCGGATTGACGTACGTGTAGAGCGACACGATCGCGATGTCGAGGTGCTGCAGCGCGTACGAGTACGCCGCGAACCCGATCACCGACCCGAAGACGACGAGGTAGACGAACGCGGTCGTCGTCGCCGCGTTGAAGCTGATGCGGCTCCATTCGCCGAGCAGGGTGCCGGTAATCATCATGAAGACGCCGCCGGTGGCCATCTGCACGGCGGCGGCGCCGAAGATGTGTCCCGGCATCACATGTCGCCGCGTGTACGCCGAACCCACGGCCCAGCCGGCGCACGCGAGCTGCAACGCAATCACGCCGAACAGGAAGTTCCGGCCCGAGCCACCGCCTGCGGTGATGTCCGGCCACACGAGCGTCGTGATGCCGGCGAGCCCGACCACGAGCCCGATCCACTGACGGGCGAAGAGCTGCTTGCCGTCGCGCATCAGCGCGTCCACGCCGGTCATCCAGAACGGCGACATGCCGACCAGCACGGCCACCAACCCGCTCGGCAGATGTTGTGAGCCCCAGGCCACGCCGCCGTTGCCCATGAGCAACATCAGAAACCCGAGCACCGCCAATGTGCCCCACTGCCCCGCCGGCGGCGGCCGGTAGCCGCGTAGGAGGGCCAGGCCTCCGAGGAGGAGCCCTGCGACGATGTAGCGCAGGCCGCCCATGAGAAACGGCGGAATGGTCGCGAGGGCGATCTTGATCGCGACGTAGGTGGTGCCCCAGACGACGCAGATCGTCCCCCACGCGACCCAGGCGAGGCGTGGGCGATGCTCTGCGGAGCCCAACTCAGGAGCCCTGCGGCTTCAGGAACACGCGCTCCAGATGCCGGTGATACGTCGTGAATCGTCCGTCGGAATCGTCGTCGGCCAGGTGCCGCCGCACCTGGTGCATCTTGGCGTCGAAGTCGTCGGAGGCGGCGAGGATGAGTGCCTCCACGGTTGCCGGGACCACGGGCGACCCGAGCTCCTTCGCGCCGTGATGAGACAGGACCAGGTGCTCGATCTCGAGCCCGAGCTCCTCCGGGAAGCCTGGGATCTCGCGCACGGCGTCGCGCACCATGCCGGCGCCGATCACGATGTGCCCCACCAGGTTCCCGGCGAGCGAGTAGTCGACGGCCACGTCGTACGTCAACTCCTCGAGCTTGCCGAGGTCGTGCAGGAGCGCGCCGGCAATCACGAGGTCGCGGCGCGCGCCGTACGCGTCAGCCAGGAACACGCCGATTTCCATGATCTTGAGAATGTGCTCGAGCAGCCCGCTGCGATAGGCGTGGTGGACCTGTCGCGCGGCCGGCCAGATGCGAAGCCGATCGGCATGCCGCGCGACCAGGCGCTCGAGGAGCTCGCGAATGTGCGGGTCGGTCACGCTCGCGACGCGACCCGTCAGCTCCGCCCACATCTCGTCGATCGGGCGCGGCGACGAGCGGATGCAATCCTCCTCGCGGAACCCGACCTTGGCATCCTCGGGAATCACGCGCCGGATCTTGTCCACGAGGATCTCGAGCCGCTGATTGAACAGATTGCCCTTCCCTTGCACGGCGACGAACTCGCCGGCCTCGAACTGCGGATCGGCCGACTCGACGTCCTGAAAACCTTGGCGCCGATCTCGCCGGAGACGTCCTGGAGCACGAGCACGAGGAAGGGGCCGCCCTTGCCGACACGCCGCTCCTTGCGAGCGCACAGGAAGAACCCCGCGCCTGCCGACGTCGGCTCGAGTTCAGCGATGCGGGGAAGGCGCGCCATGTGCAGAGCCGGCAAGTGTACTGCGAGATGGTAGGATTCCTGAATTGCCGGATCCTCTGGCCGTCGTCCGTCCGCGCGGCTGTCCAGCAGCGCGTTCTCCCGCCTGTTCGAAGGCCTGCACGAGGGCCTGTACATCGGCCTCGTCCAGCTCGACAGCACCGCGACACTCGCGGCCAATCCGCGCCTGCGCCTGATATTCGGCTGGGCCGAAGACGCGGCGCTCGCCGACGTCCGGCCGCTCGACCCGGATCGGTTCGTCGACGAGCAGGCACGAACGGCGTTTCTTCAGCAGCTCGCCCGCGACGGCGGCGCGCACGACTACCTGCTGCGGCTGCGCCGCGTCGATGGCTCGGCCATGTGGATCGAGGTGACCGCCCGCGCCGAGCCGGTGAGCACGTCGTCCACGCTCCGGCGTCGAAGCGATGATGCGCGACGTCACCGAGCGCAAGAAGCTGCAGGACCAGTCGCGCGACCTGTACCATCAGCTTGCGCAGGCGGAGAAGCTGGCGGCGCTCGGCCAGACGATGTCGGGCGTCGCGCACGAGCTGAACAATCCGCTCGGCACGATCCTCGCGTGCGCCGAGCGGCTGGCCGGGCCGCCGGCTCGACGAGCTGACACGGCGCGATCTCGATGCCATTCACAACGCCGCCGAGCGCGCGGCGCGCATCGTGCGCAACCTCCAGACGTTCGCGCGCAAGCGCCACACGACGCGCACGACGGTGGACCTCAACCAGGTGGTCCGCGACACGCTCGGCGCTTCGCGCCTACGAACAGCGCGCCGCGAACGTCGCGATCATCGACGCGCTGGCGGCGGGACTGCCCCCGGTCTTCGCCGATCCGCACCAGATTCAGCAGATTCTTCTGAACCTCGTCATCAACGCGGAACAGGCCATGCTCGACGGCGCACGGCCGCGGCACGCTGATTCTGCGGTCCTGGCAGGATCCCGATCGCGATGCGGTCGTCCTCGAAGTGAACGACGACGGCCCGGGTGTGCCGGACGACGTGCAGCCGAAGATCTTCGATCCGTTCTTCACGACGAAGGCCGTCGGCAAGGGCACGGGCCTGGGCCTGACCGTCGCGTACGCGATCGCCAGGAGCACGGCGGGCGGATCAGCGTCGCCTCAGTCCGAGGCCGCGGGGCGTCGTTCCTGCTGGAGCTGCCGGTGAGCGGCGCGCACGTCCGGCTTGTCGGACCCGGCTCCGCCGCCGCCCGCTGCCGGCCGTGCCGAAAGGCACGCGGGCGCTCGTCGTGGAGGACGAACAGGCGCTTGGCGAGGCCGTCGCGGCGGCGCTTGCCGACGAAGGCTTCCGGCCGGATCGCGCGGCCGACGGCGACGAGGCGCTCGCGAGACTGCGCGAACGCCACTACGACGTGATCATCTGCGACTTGAAGATGCCGAAGGTGGACGGCATGGCGTTCTTCCGCGAGGTGTCGGCGAAGATGCCGCACGTCGCGCGCCGGCTGATTTTCGTGACCGGCGACGTCGCCGGCACGGAGGCCGAGCGCTTTCTCGAAGAGAGCGGATGCCGCTGGATTCCGAAGCCGTTCCGGCTTCGCGATCTGGTCCGGGTCGCGCGCGAAACGCTGGGCTAGGACGAGGTCGGGCGATCTTGCGAAGAACACCCGCGCTTCGATCGTCGCTAGGCGACGCGGCGGTCGGGCACGCCGTGGTCCGGCGACGCGCGGCGCCGGCTTGGCCGCCTTCATCTTCGGGCCTTCGACACCAGACGCGGCGCCGGCGCGTTCTCGGTGCCGGCGAGCAGACGCTGCAGACGCTGAATCGCGCGCGCGTGAAGCTGCGAGACGCGCGACTCGTTGACGCCAATCGCGTCACCGATCTGCTTCATCGTCGCTTCGCCGAAATAGTAGAGGCCGACAATGCGACGCTCGCGCGCCGGCAACTGCGCCAGGGCCTTGCGCACGCGGTCGCGAACCTGGCCCTGTTCGTACAGCCGATCCGGAGACGGCGGCTCGCTCGGCACGAGCACGGCCGGCAGCATCGAGCTGTCGATCGTCTCGAGGTTCGCCAGCGGCGACGTCGACTCGATGGTGCTGATGCGCACGATGGTGCGCTCGAGCCGCGTCTCGTCGGCGCCGACGCGACGCGCGAGATCGGCGAGCGTCGGCTCGGCGCCGAGCTCGCGGCGAAGCTCCTCGCGCGCGGCCTCGAGCTCGCGGCGGACGCGGCGGACGCCGCGCGGCCAGGCGTCGCGGCGAAGCGCGTCGATCATCGCGCCCCGCGACGCGCCGCTCGGCAAACGTCTCGAACTTGATGCCGCGGCTCTCGTCGAACCGATGCGCGGCGTCGATGAGGCCCAGCACGCCGTCCTGGACGAGGTCGCTCAGGTCAATCGAGTGGGGCATCGTCGATGCCATGCGGCGCGCAAGTGACTGCACAAACGGCAGACTCGCCGCGACTCGGTCCTGCTGAGATTCCGCCAAGGGTGCCCGCAACATGTGACCAATCCTCCTGACCCGGACCTCGTCCGGGCGGTCACCGTAGGGCAACAGAAGTGCCAACATGGAAACGAACAAAAAACGAAGGTCAGACTCTGGGGTGAATAGTTGGTAAGTGTTTGGCTGGTCTGGATTTACGTCTCTATGCCGTTGTGTGAAGGCGCGTGCACTGCCGCCTCGAACGGCCCGAGTGGTGTCGGACCGTTGACAGCCCTGTCAGAATTGTCAGTAAACCGACGTGTCTGACAGTTAGCGTGTGTCGTTCGGACTGAGCGTGTGGCGGACGCCGAGCAGGCGCCGAAGATCCTGGATCGTGGAAATGGCTTCGAGAGCGCCCGAAACAACCTGGCTGGCTCGGGCCCGTTGGGTTTCCTCGGCCAGGCGGGCTTCGAGCAACTCCGCGTTGGCCAGGATGATCCCGAGCTGGTTGTTGAGCCGATGAAAAACGGCAGAGAGGTCCGGAACGGCCGGGACGGCCGATCCGGCCGCAATGCCAGGTGCGCCTATGGATTGCTCAGGCGCCACGGCTGAGCCGCTGGTCCCAAGTGTTGTGTGTATCACCGGTTGCTAGGATCCGGACGACGCCAGAGCGTGTCCTCGAAAATGCGGACTGAACCGCCCGCGGTTCGGACGTACTGAATCTTGCCGCCGGAAATCCAGTTGTAGATCGTCCGTCGGCTAACGCCGACGAGCTCGCACGCCCGCGGAATCGATACCGTTTTTCTGTCCATCAGCATGGCTGGTTCCATCCCTGCGCCGGCGAATTCGGCCGGAACACCACCTCACACGTTTACCCCGAGTATCGGCGGTGGTGTCAGGACTTTAAGGGCAGAGACCCAGACAGCCGGAGAAGGTGACCGATTGAGCCCGACGCGTGCGGTCGAGGTCAACTGATCCGTGTCAAAATGCCGTCGCCCCGATGACGGAGTCAGCAGCGCTGCACTTACTGCTCGTGGATGACGAGGCGGCATTTCGCGAGGTCATGGCCGAGCGATTGGCGGAAAGCGACTTTCGCGTCGAGCAGGCCGGCAGCGGGGAAGAGGCGCTCGCGCGGCTCGGTGACTTTGCCTTCGACATCCTGATTACGGATTTGCGATTGCCGGGACTCGACGGCCGGCAGGTGCTCGACGAGGCCCTCAGCCGCTACCCGGACATCATCGCCATCGTCATCACCGGCTTCGGGACGGTCCGCGAGGCGGTCGAGGTCACCAGGCAGGGCGCCGAAGGATTCATCACCAAGCCGTTCCAGTTCGAAGAGCTGCTGCACGAGCTGAACGCGGCGATCAAGAAGCGGCGGCTGGAGGCTGAGAACGCCTACCTTCGCGCACAGCTGCACGATCGCTTCAAGATCGAAGGCATCATCGGCCGGACCGCGCCGATGATGCAGCTCTCGGAGCTTCTGCGGACCGTGGCGGCGACGGCGAGCACCGTGCTCATCACGGGCGAAACAGGGACGGGAAAGGAACTGGCGGCGCGGGCCATCCACGACGGCAGCCCGCGCCGAAGTGGCCGGTTTATCGCCATCAACTGCAGCGCAATCCCTGAAACGCTTCTGGAGGCGGAGCTCTTCGGCCATGTCCGCGGCGCGTTCACAGGCGCCGTGGCCAACCGCCAGGGACGCCTCGAGCAGGCTAATCGCGGCACGCTCTTCCTGGACGAAGTGGGCACGATGAGCGCCGCGCTCCAGGCGAAGCTCCTGCGTGTGCTTCAGACTCGTGAGTTCGAGCGGGTGGGTGACTCGCAGACGGTGAAAGTTGACGTGCGAGTGATCGGCGCCACCAATTCCGATCTCAAGCGCATGGTCGATGACGGAACTTTCCGCGAGGATCTGTACTACCGCCTCAACGTCATTCCCGTGCGGATCCCGTCCTTGCGCGAACGTCGAGCGGACATTCCGCTTCTCGCGCAGCATTTTCTCGATCGACTGTCCGGAGAATCCACGCCGCCCCGTGGCCGGGTGACGCTCGCGCAAGACGCCCAGCAGGCGCTGATGCCGTTTCCATGGCCCGGCAACGTGCGGCAGCTCGAGAACGTCATGGAACGCGCGTTTGCGTTGTCGCCAGGACGATCACAAATCACGGCAACCGATCTGCCAGACGAGGTTCGTCAATCAGCGGCCGTGCCGGACGCTGCCGACTTGTCGATCCCAGACGAAGGCGTCGAGATGGAACGGCTCGTCTCCGACTTCGAGCACAGTCTGATCCGACGCGCGCTCGAACGCACGCAGGGCAACAAGCGGCAGGCCGCGGATCTCCTGCACGTCAAGCGGACGACGCTCATCGAAAAACTGAAGCGGCTCGAGAGGCACTGACACATGCCGCGTCACACGTACTGGGTCATCGTGACAGGCACGGACGCCACGGCGTTCCGGGCGCGGGAGGCGGAGGACCTGCTGCCCACGTTGAAGCAGCTTCAGCGCACGCAGCCCGACGCGGTGTTGAAGTGGTTCGAGCGCGGCCGGCTGTGGGAATCCCCGGAGCAGGCGCTGGCCGATCTCCGGCGACCTCGAGTTCGCACTCGGGGCGCGGCCTGGCGTCCCGGCGGAAGCCACGTCGATCCCAGGGCCCGGTTCGAAGTGCCCAGGGACGAGAAGAGGCGCAGATTCAAGCAACGACAGCGCCGCGAGGGAAGCCAGTCGGCGGCTGGGGTCTCTAGACCTAAAACTAAGAATCGAAACAAATAGTCGGGCTGCGTTTTGGTCTTTTGACTACTGGACGGGCTGCGCTTCCCGACGATCGATGAAAAAGGCTCGAATAATCTGCCGTAATCCCTCAATCGACTCGGCGGAATTTACGGCGGTCCGGAGCTGAGACCCGCCGTCAAGACCCTTGGAATACCAGCTGCCAAGGGCACGGAGCTTGTTGATGACCCAGCGCTCGCGGCCACGCGCCGGCACCGGTAGGACGATGGAGTCCGCGCCAGGAGCGATGTGCCGGAATCCTGCGGCCTCGTTGACCCGTTCCTTGAGGAGCAAGTCCACGTAGTCCAGCAGAAACTGCCCGCGATCGTTGAGCGTGACGGGTGGGGGAGTTTCACCTCGGGCGATGGCCGCGGCCTGGGAGAAAATCCAGGGGTTCCTCAGTGCGCCGCGGCCGACCAGCACGCCAGCTACGCCGCTTTCTTGCAAGCGCCTCACGATCTGGCCGGCTTCCACGCAGTCGCCCGATCCGAACACCGGAATGCTGACTTCCGACGCGACGCGGGCGATCAGACGCCAGTCAGACTCGCCGCTGTACGACTGTGCCGCCGTCCGACCGTGCACCGCCAACGGCGGCGGCTCCGGCGTCCTGAACCATCCGGGCCAGTGTCGGGGCGTTGATCTCCTGCTCGTTCCAGCCGGCGCGCATCTTCACGGTGACGGGAATACGCACGGCATTCGTCATCGCGCGGATCACGCTCGCGGCGTGCTCGGGCTCGCGCATGAGGCTGCACCCGGCATTGTGCTTTGCGATCTTCGGGACGGGGCACCCCATGTTCACGTCCACGATGTCGGCGCCCATGGACTCGACAACTTGCGCCGCCTCAGCCATCACCCGGGGGTCGCCGCCGAAGATTTGGACGGAAACCGGCCGCTCTTCTTCGGTGTACTCGGCGTACTCGAGCGTACGGTCGATTCCGCGGACGAGGCCCTCGGAACTGACCATCTCGGTGACGACGAGCCCGCAGCCACCCTTGCGCTTGACCAGACGCCTGAACGCCGTGTCGGTCATGCCCGCCATGGGGGCGAGCGCGACCGGGTGCGCGATCGCGATGTCGGTGATCTTCACTGGGTGGGCGGCGTGAGGGCCAGCCGCTCCCCGACTCGCCGCTCATAGATGCGGCGCAGGTTGTCGTCCTTCCACTCGATGACCGCCCCGGTGCGGAGACGAAGCCTCAGCTTGGTCATTTCGCCGTCGAGGCGCTCGTTGCGGATCGCAATCTCAATCTGATCGCGCACCTTGTCGAACGGCTGCTGGGCAGCCTCTTCGCGCGTTTCGAGCTTCAGAATCTGGAACCCGCGCGTCAGCCTGATGGGCTCGCTGATCTGGCCCGGTTTCAGGGTGTCGAGCAGCGCCTTGGTCGCCGGATTCAAGTCGCGCGACGTTGATCGGACCGATGAGCCCGCCGCTGGCCTTGGTCGCGGAATCCGACGTCTCTTTGACGAGCGCGACGAAGTCCTCACCGGCGAGTGCGCGCTGCCGCACGGCGTCGATTCTGGTCTTCAGCGCTGCTGACGTGGCCGCCGTCAGTGGATCCTGGCACGACGATAGCCGGGGAAATGACGGCGATTTCACGAAGCGTCACCGTCTCAGGCGTCATGAAGTTGCCGCGATTCGCCGCGAAGTGCTGGCGCAGCTCCTCCTCGGTGATGCGCATACGCGGAAAAATCTCGCGCGCCTGCACCATCTGCCGCAGCCAGGCACGCTCGAAGTTCCGCCGCAGTTCGTCGAGCGTGAGCCCTTCCTGCTGCAGGGCGGCTTTCAGCCCCGCGTCATCGATGTTGTTGTCCTTCTTGAGGGTGTCGAGCCCCTTCTTGAATTCGTCGTCGCTGAACGTGAACCCCAGCTCGCGGCCGTGTTGAACGATGAGCAACTCGTCGACGGTCTCGACGAGGATGTCCGGCGTCATCTCCTGCAGGAGCTTGAACAACTCCGCTTCCGGAACCGCACGAGGCTGATCCTGGCGGGCGCGGACAGCGTCCGTCTGACGCTGGGTTAGCTCTGACTGGGTGAAAATCTCGCCGTTGACGCGGACGAGGACGCGCTCGAGGATCAGGCTCGATCCCGGACCCTGCGCGAGGACGGGCCACGCGCCGAGGAAGACCGTCACGACCGACAGCGCAATCAAGAACCATCCGGGGGGCTTCGCCCCCGCGAACCCCCCTACGCGCTCTCTCGCGGGGCCCCCGAAGCCCCGCTCCGTTCGCGCGGGCTCGCTTACGCTCGCTCTCTTTGCCTTCATTCGTCGGGAACTCCGCGGCGATCTCGGCCGCAAATCCATGGAACAGAAGATTTTAGCCGGTTATGCCACGGAAATCGACCGGCTCAAATGGTCGAGCAGGCGACCCACCCGGTCGAACAACCCTCCCGGTTCGGTCGGATCGGGCGGCGCTTCCGCCAGAATCGCGTCCCGAGTGAACCCCGGGCTGACGTCGGTCTTCGCCCGCGCCGTCCACCACGACCTTGAGACGTCGTCCGGCGTGCCCGCGGCCGGGCGCAGCCTTCGTCCCGGTGTGGGCCGGACCTCTGGTGCGGCTTCAGGGCGGTTGAGGTCCAGCCGCAGGATGGCAGGCGGAAGGAGGGTGAGGTCGCCCCGGCGCTGGATCAGGCCGGCCAGAACGAGTGGGTCGATCTTCGCGTCCTGCCGGAACTTCAGCACGATGACGGCGCCTTCCCGGTCGAGGCTCTCGACGCCGATCGTGTCCGAGAGCAGCCGGATCCTCGCGTATTCCGCAAGGTTCTCAACGGAGCGGGTGGGCGGCCCATAGCGATCGCGAAGCTCCTCGAGGAAGCTCGTGACCTCATCGAGCGTCGTCGCGCGCGCGAGTCGACGGTACACCATCAGCCGCTGGTTCATGTCCGGGATGTACGTCTCGTCGATGCGGAGATCGATGCGCAGGTTGACGACCGCGCGCCGCTCGTCGTCGAGGTCCTCGCCCTTCAGCTCGCGGATGGTCTGCTCGAGGAGCTTGAGGTACATGTCGAAGCCCACGGCTTCGATCTGACCGCTTTGCTGCCCGCCGAGCAGATTGCCGGCACCGCGGATCTCGAGGTCGAGCGCCGCAATACGGAATCCGCTTCCAAGGTCGCTGAATTCCCGAATCGCCGCGAGCCGGCGCCGGGCGATGGGCGACAGTGTTTGCTCGGTCGGTACGAGCAGGTAGGCGTACGCCCGCCGATCCGACCGGCCGACCCGGCCGCGCAACTGGTAGAGCTGGGCCAGGCCGTACCGATCGGCGCGGTTGATGATGATGGTGTTGGCGTTGGGAATATCGAGGCCGTTCTCGACAATCGTCGTCGCCACGAGCACGTCGTACTTGTGCCCGACGAAGTCCACCATCACGCGCTCGAGCTCCTCTTCGCCCATCTGGCCATGGGCAATCGCAAGCTTCGCCTCGGGCGCGAGGCGGCCGACGAGGTTGGCGACCGAGTAGATGGACTCGACGCGGTTGTGCACGAAGAACACCTGGCCGCCGCGCTCGAGCTCGGTCTTGATGGCGCGCGCGATGACGTCGGTATCGAACCGCACGACCTGTGTCTGAATCGCGAGGCGATCGCGCGGCGGCGTTTCGATGACCGACATGTCGCGAATGCCCACGAGCGACATGTTCAACGTCCGCGGGATCGGCGTGGCCGTCATCGTGAGGACGTCCACGCGTTTTCGCAGCTGCTTGATGCGTTCTTTGTGCGCGACGCCGAAGCGCTGTTCCTCGTCCACGACGAGCAGTCCGAGGTCGCGGAAGTTGACGTCCTTCGAGAGCAGCCGGTGGGTACCGACGACGAGGTCGACCTGTCCGTTGGCGAGTAGCGCCACGACATCCTGCTGTTCCTGCTTCGAACGGAACCGGCTGATCATCTCGATCCGAATCGGGAACCCGGCGAAGCGCTCCTTGAGGGTGCGTGTGTGTTGAAAGGCCAGGACGGTCGTCGGCGCGAGGAACGCCACCTGCTTGCCGTCCATGACCGCCTTGAATGCGGCGCGCATGGCCACTTCCGTCTTGCCGTAGCCGACGTCGCCGCAGAGCAGCCGGTCCATCGGCGTCGGCGTCTCCATGTCGCGCCTGATGTCGGCGATCGCCGATCTGCTGGTCGGCCGTGAGGTCGTACTCGAACGCGTCGGCGAATTCCTGATGCCAGTGCGCGTCCGCAGTAAAGGCAAAGCCCGGAACGGCCTTGCGGGCGGCGTACAGCTTCAGGAGCTCTTCGGCCATGTCGCGCATGGCCTTCTTCACCCGGGTCTTGGCTTTTTCCCAGGTCGTGCCGCCGAGCTTGTCGAGGGCCGGCGCCGATCCGCCCGTGTACTTCTGAACGAGATCGAGCCGCTCCAGTGGAACGAACAGCTTGTCGTCGCCGGCGTAGTGGAGCTCCATGAACTCCTGCACCGGCTGGCCTGGCATGATCGCGAGTCGCTTCAGTCCAGCGAACCGGCCGATCCCGTTGTCCACGTGCACGACCAGGTCGCCGATCTTCAAATCCCGGAAATCCGACAGGAAGGTCCGGGTGGTCGATCGCCGGCGCTCGTGAACCCGGCGTTCCTCCTCGAAGAGATCCGTTTCGGCAAAGATCAACAGCGATCCCTGCGGCAGGTGGAAGCCGCGCGAGAGCTGCCCGGTCGTGACGAGCACGGCGGCGCTCGACAGATCGTCCGCCGTGCTGACGGGGCGCGCCCGGACTTCATAGTCGGCGAGAAGCTCGATCGTGCGTTCGGCACGGCCCGGGCTGGCCGCGACGAACACGACGGCGTCGCCGCGGTCTCGCGCGGCCCGAATTTCATTGGCCCAGTCACCGATGCGTCCGTGGTACTCGAGCGCCGACACCGTCGACACGTGCACCGCGCCCGCGCGACCCCCGTCGATTTCGAGCTGGCTGATCTGATGCGATCGGCTCAGCCAACCAGACAGTTCTTCCCAGCCCGTGGCGATCGTTTCGAACGGCATCGCGACCCGGCCGCGCGCGACGGCCTCAGACGCCGACGCACGCCACTGCTGTTCGAGCGCCACGGCGCGTTCCTGAATGTCCTCGAGCTCGAACGCCATGACCACGACGCCAGCGCGACGCGCGTAGTCCACGATCGTCGCGGATCGGTCGAACGCCGTCGGATCCTCGGGGGCGTCACTGTCGGGCAGCAATTCACGGAGGGGACTGATGGTGACGCGGTCGACCGCGACGAGCGACCGCTGCGTGGCGCCGTCGAAACGCCGGATGGACTCGATGATGTCCCCGATGAACTCGAGGCGGACCGGTTGCGGGTCGGACGCCAGGTAGAAGTCGACCACACCGCCACGGACGCAGAATTCGCCGTGCTCGTCCACCGGATCCTCCGGCGCGAAGCCGGCGATGGCGAGCCTCGCGCCGAGATCGGCAGGGGAGACCTCGGACCCAGGCGCGAGCGTCAGGCCCACGTCCTCGAACCGTGCCGGGTCGCTCAGCCGTGGCACCAGCGCGCGAGCGGACGCGATAACGAGCCGGGCGGTCCCGGTCGTGAGGCCATACAGCGCGCGCGCCCGTGCAGAGGCAACTTCGAGGTGAGGCGTGAGGCCGCGATACGGATCCACTTCTTGCGACGGGAAGGGCAGCACCTGCGCGAGGACGTCGTGCTCGGAGAGTCCCTGCAGCGATGTCAGAAACAGACGCGCATCGGTCGTCATCTGCTCGACATCCGCGTCGGTCGGCACCACGAGGAGCACGGACGTGTCCTGCGCAACGACGGCGGCGTGAAATGCCGTCGCGGACGGCGTCAGACCCGTGAGCCGCAAGATGGGCCGGTTGAGGCCGGCTCGATTGGCCGACGACTTGAGCAGCGATCGAAATGCGAGTGATGACGTGGAGCCGATCACGGAAGCCGGAACCTGTGGCGGAAGGGGAGCGCCGCTGTTGTCATGCTAGTCTGAATCGCGTTGAGGTGGCAGCGGTCGTTCCACGTTCCTGGTTCCCTTCCTTCGTCGCTGCTTTTCATACCTGGTAGCCAATGACCACTGATGCCGACGTGATCATTGTCGGCGCCGGACCCGCGGGCCTGAGCGCCGCGCTCGTGCTGGGCCGCGCTTGCCGTAAAGTGCTGCTGTTCGACCAGGACCTCGGCCGCAACCGTTTCACGAAGATGCTCCACGGATTCATCACCCGCGAGGGTACTCCGCCGCTCGAGTTCCGGCGCATGGCTCGCGAGGAGCTGAAGCGCTTCGACCGCGTGAAGCACGAGGTCGCTCAGATCAAGAGCGCCGTCCGGCGCGACGAGGGCGGCTTTACCGTCGTGACCGCCGACGGGCGCTCGTTCACCTCGCGGCGCCTGCTCCTCGCGACGGGCGTCGTGGATAACGTGCCGGACATCCCGGGTCTGATGGACCTCTACGGGCAGAGCGTGTTTCATTGTCCGTACTGCGACGGCTATGAACTGCGCGGCAAGCCGCTCGCTGTGTACGGGCGGGGCAAGCGCGGCTACGGCCTGTCGCTCGAAATGACCGGCTGGAGCCGCGACATCCTCCTGTGCAGCGATGGGCCGAGCGGGCTCAACGACGAAGAGCGTGCCAAGCTCGCCGTCAACGGCACGACCGTCAACGAGATCCCCGTCGCAGGGCTCGAAGGCCGTGACGGCATCCTCGAACGCGTCGTGTTTGCCGACGGCTCGTCGGTTCCTCGGCGCGCACTGTTCTTCACTCAGGGTCAGACCCAATGCTCGGACCTTGCCAGAACGCTCGGCTGCGAGTTCAACGAGAAAGGCACGGTCTCGACCGGAAAGTACGAAGCGACACACATTCCCGGGCTCTACGTCGCTGGCGACGCGTCGCGCGACGTGCAATGGGTGGTGGTCGCGGCTGCTGAAGGCGCGGAGGCGGGTACTGATCAATCAGGAGTTTATTAAAGAAGAGCTCTGTGATTTCGGTCTGCGATCTTGATTGTGATTGGATTGAGAATCGGCAATTTCGAATTGATCGAGAGCAGAAGACGACACCGGCGCCTTGGCCCGGTGTTTGGTTCGAGGTGCCCAACCGGATAACCCTCGATGCGGTCCCTCGCCCACGCAGTAGTCGCTATGGGCGCCGTCCTTCGATACGTTCCACAATTCCTGACGTCGACCACCCCTGTTCCACAGGGATCCTGACCACCTTCCCGCCGCGCGCCTCGACCGTGTCCCGTCCAACGATCTGATCCGCGGCCCAGTCGGCGCCCTTCACGAGCACGTCGGGCTGCACGTGCCGGATGATGTCGGCCGGCGTGTCCTCGTCGAAGATCACGACGGCATCCACGCAGGCGAGCGCCGCGAGCAGTTCCGCGCGTTCGTGCTCGGGAATGATTGGCCGGGACGGACCCTTGTTCGCGCGCACTGATCGATCGGAGTTGACGCCGATGACGAGCGCATCGCCTTCGCCGCGGGCGGCCTGGAGGTATCGAACGTGGCCAGGATGAAGCAGATCGAACACGCCGTTCGTGAAGACGACGCGCTTGCCCTGCGCGTGGAGATCCGCCGCGAATGCACTCACCTCGCTGAGGGACAGAACACGCATGCGTGGGATCAGGCCCTCGGTCGAAGCGTGATGCCGCCGGTGAAGCCCCACCGGTGCCGCGGCCGATAGATGCCGACGTCCTTCAACCGCGACTTCACGCGGAAGGTGTACAGGAGCCGATGGTAATCGTAGGGCGCGCCGTCACGTTTGTGCACGGCGACGTCCAGCTTGTAGGTGCCCTCGACGAGATCGAGGGCCTCGATCTCGAACCGGACCTCTGCCTCACCTGAGAAGCTGTCCGACTCGTGCTCCTCGATGTCAGTGTTCGTGCCGTACACGCACAGCCCTTCGGCGTTGTAGATGCCGACGCCGAAGACGAAGTCCGAGACCTTGCGCTTGGCCTCGACACGAAGTCGAAGCGTCAGTGGCTCGCCCGTGTGAAAGATGTGGGTCGCCTGCCCCTGATCACTCAAGACGGCGACGTCGGTGATCACAACCTCACCGGAACCCCATCGTCCTTCAGTGGCGCGCGACATGTCAGCGGCGACGTCGCTGGCGTCGGCAGGACCGGCGCTCGAAGGACCTGGCGCCGAACCGGCCTCCGCGCGGCTTCGTTCGTCGGTCGTCGCAAGAAACTGCTCCTCCTGTCGTTCCACGTCAGTGATGTAGGCGCCGACCACTCGCGTGGGATCGCCCTGGGCGCGCTTGTGACCGGCATCGAGCCACACCGCCTCGTCGCAAAACCGTTCCACCATTCCGAGCGAGTGGGTCACGAAGAGGATCGTCTTGTTGCGCCGCTTGAACTCCGAGAACTTGTCGAGGCACTTGTGCGTGAAGCCTTCATCGCCGACGGCAAGCACCTCGTCCACGAGCAGCACGTCCGGATCGACGTGAATCGCCACCGCGAAGCCGAGGCGCATGTACATACCCGACGAATACGTCTTGACGGGCGCGTCGATGAACTCGCGCAGTTCAGCGAACTCGACGATCGCGTCGAAGCGCGCCTGAATCTCGCGCTTGGACATGCCCAGCATCACGCCGTTGATGAACACGTTCTCGCGGCCGGAGATCTCGGGATGGAAGCCGGCGCCGAGCTCGATGAGCGCCGAGACGCGCCCCTGGACCTTGACGGTGCCGGACGTGGGCTTGGTGATGCCAGCCACGAGCTTGAGCGCCGTGCTCTTGCCCGATCCGTTCCGGCCGATGACGCCAAGCGTCTGGCCACGGGGGACGTCGAAGGACACGTCGTTCAGCGCCTGAAACGTTTCGTCGGGCCGCAGCTTCTTGACGAGATCGCCGGAGAGCAGCGCACTCTTCAACGTGGCGAACTGCCGGCCTCCGTAGCGCCGGTACAGCTTGCTGACGTTGACGAGAGAGATCGCCGGCGTCGCCACGTTCACACCGCCTCGGAGAACGAATCGCGCAATCGATCGAACACCCAGTACGCAGCAACGAAGAGCACGACGGAGACGCCGCCGATGGCGAGCAGCCACCGCAGGTGCCCGAACGGTCCGTGGAAAAACAGCACTTCCTGGTACGACACCGCGATGTGGAACATCGGGTTCCAGTTGAAGTAGCCGATGTAGCCGGCCACGTTGTCCATCTTGTACGAGTAGATGATCGGCGTGGCGAAGAACCAGAAGGTCATCAGGTTCGCCAGCAGGTCCCTGATGTCCCGGAAGTGGACGGTCAGCGCTGACAGCAGGAGCACGAGCGCCAGCGTGAAGACCAGCTGCACGAGGACGATGACCGGGAACCACGCCAGCTCGTTCCAGTCGGGGAAGTGCTGACGCCACACCATGAACCCCGCGAGGATCAGGAGACCCAGCGCGAAGTGCACAAGGTTCGCGAGAACGGTCACGATCGGCAGGATTTCCGCGGGAAACAGCACTTTCTTGATCAGGTTGCCGCCCGATATCAGCGACCCCGCCCCCTCCAGCATCGAGGCCTGGAACCACGTCCACGGCAGCAGGCCGCAGAACATGAACACCTCGTAGGGCATGTTGTCCGCCGTCGCGTTGGGCGGCAGGATCTTGGCGAACACGAAGGAGTAGATCGAGAGCAGGAGCAGTGGATTGACGAACGACCAGAAGAATCCGAGGACGGACCCGCGATAGCGCGCCTTCAGTTCTCGGGCGACCAGGCTCTGGATGAGGCCGCGGTAGCCGGCCAGCCTGGCGAGGTTATGCCACATCGACCTGCAGCAGGACGACCGTGATGTTGTCCGGACCGCCCGCGGCATTCGCGGCATCAACCAGCGCCTGACACGTGTCGCCGAGCGACTTGCCCTTCTTGACGATCGCCTCGAACTGGTCGGGCAGGACGACGCCGTGCAGGCCGTCCGAGCAGAGAATCAGGCGGTCGCCGGCGCGCACGTCGACGTCGGCGACGTCGACCTCCGGGTCGTCGCCGCCGGCAAGCGCGCGTGTCACGACGTTGCGCCACGGGTGACGGCGCGCGTCTTTCTCGGTCATCACACCGGCGCGGACCTGTTCGCTGACCCAGGAGTGATCCTGGGTGATCTGACGCAACGCGCCCTCGCGCCAGAGGTACACGCGGCTGTCTCCGACGTGGGCCACCGTCGGCGCGCCGTGTCCGAACAGCACGGCCGCGGCCGTGGTGGCCATGCCACGCAGGGTGTCGTTCGCATCCACGGCGCTGCCGAGCTTTCGGTTGGCCAGGCGGAACGCGGCCTTCAGCCGGTTGCCGTCGAGGCTGAGCGTGTTGTCGTAGGGAAAGGGCCAGGTGCGATTGATGTCGGCGTCGCGGGTATCGCTGATGAACGCGACGATCGTGTCCACCGCCAGCCGTGAGGCGATCTCGCCCGCCGCATGGCCGCCCATGCCGTCGGCGACCATGAACAGCCCCACGTCGTCGCGCGTGCTGTACGAATCTTCATTCTCCTCCCGGCGCAAACCCGGATGGGACGCGACCGCCGAGGAGATGCGCAGCATGGAGGTCAGGGACGGTTCCGGGCTTGACGGGAGATTTCGAGCCGCGAGATGGCGCGGAGCAGCGTAACGCGGGCACGCTCCATGTCGAGGTCGACGACACCGGGTCTTGCGAGCTGCTCTTCCGCTCGCCGCTTGGAGGCCTCCGCGCGTTCGATGTCGATATCCTCAGCGCGCTCAGCCACCTGCGCCAGGATCGACACGCGATCGGGCAGGACCTCGGCGAAACCGCCGGCGATGAACGCGTACTTCTTCTCGGTTCCTTTGCGTGACCACATCATGCCCGTCGCGAGGGCGGCCAGCATCGGGGCATGCCCGGGCAGGACCCCGAAAGACCCTTCTTCACCCGGGAGCTGCAGCTCGTCCACTTCGTCGTGGACGATGGCCTGGGCTGGAGTCACGAACTCCAGGCGGAGGTGCTTGGGAATTCCAGCGGGGACCGCCACGCCTTACTTCTGTTCCCGGGCGCGCTCGACGACTTCGTCGATCGTGCCCGCCAGGTAGAACGCCTGCTCGGGGATCTCGTCGTGCTTGCCGTCGACGATCTCCTTGAACCCGCGCACGGTGTCGGCAATCGTCACGTACTTGCCTTTGTATCCCGTGAACTGTTCAGCGACGAAGAACGGCTGGGACAGGAACTTCTGAATCTTCCGCGCACGCGACACCGTCAGCTTGTCGTCCTCCGACAGCTCGTCGATGCCGAGGATCGCGATGATGTCCTGCAGGTCCTTGTAGCGCTGCAGGATCTGCTTGACCGATCGGGCGACATTGTAGTGCTCGTCGCCGATGATACGCGGGTCCAGAATGCGAGACGACGAGGCCAGCGGATCCACGGCCGGATAAATCCCGAGCTCGGCAATGGCACGCGACAGGTTGGTCGTCGCGTCGAGGTGCGCGAACGTCGTTGCGGGCGCCGGATCGGTGTAGTCGTCGGCGGGCACGTAGATCGCCTGGACGGACGTGATCGATCCCTTGCGGGTGGACGTGATGCGCTCCTGGAGCTCGCCCATCTCGGTCAAGAGCGTCGGCTGATATCCGACCGCCGACGGCATGCGGCCGAGCAGCGCCGACACCTCGGAACCGGCTTGCGTGAACCGGAAGATGTTGTCGATAAACAGCAGCACGTCCTTGCCTTCCGCGTCGCGGAAGTACTCCGCGACCGTGAGCGCCGACAGTGCCACGCGCAGCCGCGCGCCCGGCGGTTCCGTCATCTGGCCGTAGACCAGCGCCGCGCGTGACTTCGACGGATCCTTCGGGTCGATGACGCCGCTCTCCTGGAATTCGAGCCAGAGGTCGTTACCCTCGCGCGTGCGTTCGCCGACACCGCCGAACACGGAGACACCGCCGTGCTTCATGGCGATGTTGTTGATGAGCTCCATGATGATGACGGTCTTGCCGACGCCGGCGCCGCCGAACAGTCCAATCTTGCCGCCTTGCAGATACGGCTCGAGGAGGTCGATGACCTTGATGCCGGTCTCGAACATCTTGAGCTCGGTGGACTGTTCTTCGAGCGTGGGCGCCGAGCGGTGGATCGGCCAGCGCTCCTTGGAGTTCACGGGCCGGTCCGGATCGTCCACCGGCTCGCCGAGGACGTTGAGCACGCGGCCCAGCGTCTCGGGCCCCACGGGCATCGTGATCGGGCCGCCCTGGTCCTCGGCCGACATGCCGCGCTGCAGGCCGTCGGTCGGCTTCATGGCCACGGCGCGGACGCGGTTCTCGCCGAGGTGCTGTTCGACCTCGCAAATCACGTCGACGTCTGTGGCTCCGGCCTTGCCGGTGACTCGCACGGCGTTGTAGATGGCGGGCAAGTGCCCGCCCTCGAATTCGATGTCGAGGACCGGACCGATGATCTGGACAACCTTGCCGACCTTCACTGCTTCAGCAACTGACATGTGTCTCTCGCTATCGCGTCTGCGACCCTGATACGACTTCAATGATCTCGCGCGTGATCGCCGCCTGACGCAGTTTGTTCATGTAGAGCGTCAGGCCGTCAATCATCTCCGACGAGTTGCGCGTGGCGGCGTCCATCGCCGTCATCTGCGCCGCGAAGAACGCGGCGTTCGACTCCACCAGGGCTCTGAGGATCTGCGCCTGCACGAGCTGCACGAGCAGCACGTCGAGAATACGCTCTGGCGACGGCTCGTAGAGGTAATCCGTCTTGGCGCCCTCTTCTTCTTCCGCCGCCGACACGCTCGTCAGCGGCAACAGCGGTTCGATGACCACGCGCTGCTGCATGACGGACTTGAACTCGTTGTAGACGAGGTACACGCTGTCGACGCGCCCCTCGATGAAGTCCGACAGAATCGGGGCGGCGATCGCCTCCGCCTCGGCGAACGCAATCACCTTCGGCAGGTTGATGTGCTCGAAGCGGACCGGCAGGCCGCGACGCGAAAAGAAATCGCGCCCCTTCCGGCCCACCAGGCCGAGCGAAATGGGCCGGCCGTGATGATCGCGAAGGAAGCCGCCGACGGCCTTGACGATGTTGGTGTTGAAGCTGCCGCAGAGGCCGCGGTCGGACGTGATCACGACGAGGAGCGTGGAACCGGAGTCGGCGCCCGGACGGCGAACGAGCAGCGGGTGCGCATGTTGATCCACGCGCGACGCGATGCTCGCGAGCACGTGACGCGCCTCGATGGCGAACGGCCGTGTCGCGACGACGCGCTCCTGCGCGCGACGCAGCTTCGAGGCCGCGACCATTTTCATGGCCTTGGTGATCTGCTGCGTCGACTTCACGGCGCGGATGCGCCGTCGCATGTCAATCAGTGAGGGCACGGCTGATTCTCAGTCTGCTACGCCGCGGCCGTGGACGCCGCGAATGTCCGCCCGTAGTCCTCGAGCGCCACCTTCAGCGACTGCTTCAGGTCGTCGTCCAGGATCTTCTTCTCGGCGATCGCCGACAGGACGCCCGCGTGCTGCGTCTCGAGGAACCGGTACAAACCGTCCTCGTACTGGCCGAAGCCGCTCGATCGTCACGCTGTCGAGATAGCCATTGGTCGCCGCGAAAATAATCGCGACCTGGTGTTGGACGGCCAGGGGCCGGTACTGCGGCTGCTTCAGAATCTCGGTGAGCCGGCGGCCGCGGTTGAGCTGCTTTTGCGTGGCCGGATCCAGATCGCTGCCGAACTGCGCGAACGCCGCGAGCTCGCGGTACTGCGCCAGGTCGAGACGCAGCGAGCCGGCGACCTGCCGCATCGCGCGAATCTGCGCGGACCCGCCGACGCGCGACACCGAGTTGCCGACGTTGATCGCGGGCCGAATGCCCTGGTTGAAGAGGTCGGCTTCGAGGAAGATCTGGCCGTCGGTGATCGAGATGACGTTCGTCGGAATGTAGGCCGACAAGTCGCCGGCCTGCGTCTCGATGATCGGAAGCGCCGTCAGCGATCCGCCGCCGAGGTCCGCCTTCAGCTTCGCGGCGCGCTCGAGCAAGCGTGAATGCAGGTAGAAGACGTCGCCGGGGTACGCCTCGCGGCCCGGAGGGCGCCGGAGCAGGAGCGAAATCTCGCGATAGGCCTGCGCGTGCTTCGAGAGGTCGTCGTACACGCAGAGCGCATGGCGGCCCGAGTCACGGAAGAACTCGCCAATCGTGCACGCCGAATACGGGCTGATGTACAGCAGCGGCGCAGGATCCGACGCGCCCGCCGCGACGACGATGCTGTACTCCATCGCGCCGGCCTCTTCGAGCGTCCGCACGACTTGCGCGATCGTGGACTGCTTCTGGCCAATCGCGTTGTAGATGCAGATGACGTCGAGGCCCTTCTGGTTGATGATCGCGTCGACGGCGACAGCCGTCTTGCCAGTCTGGCGGTCGCCGATGATGAGCTCGCGCTGACCGCGGCCGATCGGCACCATCCCGTCGATGGCCTTCAAGCCGGTCTGGAGCGGTTCTTTCACGGGCGACCGATCGACGACGCCGGGCGCGAGACGCTCGATTGCCTGGAAATTGCGCGACGCAATCGGGCCCTTGCCGTCGATGGGCTGACCGAGCGCGTTCACGACGCGGCCCACGAGCTCGTCGCCCACCGGCACCGAGATGATGCGGCCGGTCCGCTTGACCGTGTCGCCTTCCTTCAGGTCGGTGGAGTGGCCGAGGAGCACGGCGCCGACGGCGTCTTCCTCGAGGTTCAGCGCGATGCCGAACAGCCCGTTCGGAAACTCCAGCATCTCGCCCGCCATCGCGCGCTCGGCGCCGTGGAGGCGCGCGATGCCGTCGCCGACGGACATCACGGTGCCCACTTCGGCGACATCAACCGTCGCGGCGTACCCGCCGATGTGGTCGCGAATGATCTTGGAGATTTCGTCGGCCTTGATCTGCATGTCTCTTGGTCCTTACAGCCTTACGCCTCTGCGAGCAGTCTTTCCCGGATTCGTTCCAGATGCCGCGCCACGCTGCCGTCGAACACCACGCTGCCGACGCGAGCCACGAACCCACCCACGAGCGAGGGATCCACGCGTTCGGTCATCGTGACCTGCCGGCCGAGCGCTTTGCCCAGGGCCGCGGCAATCTGTCCGCGGGCCGGTTCGTCGATCGCGACGGCGGTCGACAGCTCCGCGCGCACGACGCGATCGGCATCCATCGCCTTTTCCTTGAATGCCGCCGCGATGGCGTCGAGATGCATCAGGCGATCGCGGTCGGCCAGGAACCCCAGCAACCGGCCGACCTCGGGACTGAGCTCCGGCAGCGCCTTGACGAGCTCGTCCACGATGGCCCGCTTCTGTGCCGCCGGAATCGCGCCGTTCGTCAGCACGCCCGAGAGTTCCTCGTGCGAGCGGATAAGGGCGGCGAACTCCGCGATCTCACGGCCAATACGATCGGTCTGGCCGGCCCTTCTGGGCAACGTCGAAGAGAGCGAGCGCGTACTGGCGCGCGACGGCGCGGGAGGTCATGGCTGTCGTGGCTTGGGAAACGGCCGAGCGGAGGGCCTCAAGAGCCCGTTACACACACCAAGCAAAACGTAAATTTATACCATTCGCCACAGAACCGGGCAACCGACGAGGCTGGTGCGGCGGCCGTGCCAACCGGTTCTACCGACGTGACGAAACGATGAGCTCGTAGAGGCGATTCAGCTCGTCTTCCGTGCCGAAATCGATCTCGATCCGGCCCCTGCCACCGCGCCGAATGATGCGTGTCCGGGTGCCCAGCGCCAGCTTGAGCTGCTCCTCGGCGGCACGCGTGTTTGGGTCAATCTTCCGTGGCGGGGGGGCGACAGCTGGTGTCACCTCCCGCCGGATGAGCGACTCCGTTTCGCGCACCGAGAGCCCCCGCGACACCACTTCCCGGGCGATTCGTCGCTGGCCGGTCTCGTCCTGGAGGCCCAGCAGCGCCCGGGCGTGGCCCATCGAGAGGGATCCGGACGCCAAATCGTTCCGCACCTCGGCCGGAAGGCGGAGCAGACGGATGTAGTTGGCGATCGTGGCTCGGTCTTTGCCGACCGAGGTCGCGATTTCCTCCTGCGAGAGATTCGCCTCGTCCGCGAGCCGGCGGTACGCCTGCGCTTCTTCGATCGCGTTCAGGTTTTCGCGCTGGATGTTCTCGATGAGCGCGACCTGGAGAAGTTGGTCGTCAGGCACGTCGCGGACGACCACCGGGACTTTGAGGAGGCCGGCGCGCTGCGCCGCGCGCCAGCGGCGTTCACCCGCGACGATCTCGAACCGGCCTTCGACGCGCCGGACGAGGACGGGTTGCAGCACGCCGTGGGCTCGAATCGATTGCGCGAGCTCCTCGAGCTGCGGCTCCTCGATGTAGGTCCGCGGCTGACGTGGATTTGGCGCCAGCAGGTCGATGTCGAGCTCCTGCGGCGACGCGTCACGGAGTGGCGGCGGAGGCGGTGCGGCGTCGGGAATCAGCGCGCTCAACCCGCGGCCTAACGCAGGGCGTTTTTCCACCATAAGGCTCACTCCTCGGAGGGATCCGCGGCGCCAACCGCCGCGTCGGGCGCCATCGTCGCGCCACGGTTGCGGGCCAGAAACTCACGCGCCAGCGCGACGTACGCGTCGGCGCCGCGCGAGCGCGCGTCGTACAGGATGACGGGCAGTCCATGGCTCGGCGCTTCGCCGAGCCGGATGTTGCGCGGAATGACGGTGCGGTAGACCTTGTCGCCGAAAAACTCGCGAATGTTCGCGCTGACCTGCTGGCCGAGGTTCGTCCGATCGTCGTACATCGTGAGCAGCACGCCCTCGATGGCGAGACGCGGGTTGAGCGACGCGCGCACGCGGTCGATCGTCGCCGTGAGCTCGGCGATGCCTTCGAGGGCGAAGTACTCGCCGTTGAGCGGAATCAGCACGGCGTCGGCGGCGACGAGCGCGTTCAGGGTGAGCAGTCCGAGCGACGGTGGCGAGTCGATGAAGATGTAGTCGAAGTCGGCGCGCAGCGGATCGAGCAGGCGTTGAAGACGACGCTCGCGGCGGTCGAGCGCGACAAGCTCGATCTCGGCACCGGTGAGCTGCCGATCGGCCGGGAGGAGCGAGAGCGAGTCTACGCCGGTGGCGAGGATGAACGATCTGACGTCGGGATCGTTGGCCATCAGGGCGCTGTACGCGCCGCCCTTGCCGGGGCGGCCTTTGAGTCCGACGCCGCTCGTGAGATTGGCCTGCGGGTCCATGTCCACGAGAAGGACGCGCTGTTCGGCGAGGGCCAGTGACGCTCCGAGATTGATGGCGGTGGTGGTTTTTGCGACGCCGCCTTTCTGGTTAGCGACGGCAATAATCTGCGTATTATTGGTCATTACATCGAAACAACTCGCGCCTGGATTGAATTATTGTCTGCCTCCAGACTGCGGGTGTCAACCGAGAAGCCATCGCTCAAGCGTGTTCCACGTGGAACATCCGGGCATCGGAGGCTAGAGATGGTCCTCGTGTTCAAAACCGAACAGGGGAAATAGCATCCGTCCGGTAGACTTCTTTCTCCCGGTTTTTGCGGTCACGGCGAGCGTGCGACTAGGAAGCAACGCGAGCTGTGACCCACGAGGTTGGTTGCGATGGAAATCCGAAAGTGTCCCAAGTGTGCAGAGCGTGACGTTCGTCTTCTTGAGGTGCCGAGCCTCTCCGGAGACCTCTGGTATTTCCGGTGCCTCCCTTGTTCGTACTCCTGGAGCTGCAACAAGACTGGACCGCCGAATGTGACCGAGTACCGACCGAAGCGGTAAGCGACCGCACGCCTATCCGCGCACGCCTCCGGGTACGCCGAAGCGGTCCAGTAGGCGCGTTGTCGAAACGCCGATAAAGTTGGCAGTGACGCCGGCAAACGCCAAACGCAACAAACGTCGGTCTCAACGGTTCCGGGCCGCCACAGGGCTGAAAGGCACCGAATGGGTCTCAGGTGCGGCCGTCCAGATTCGGGACTTCAGCACCGAGTCCATTGCGGTCGAATCAACCATCCAGGTCACCGTCGGGAAGCCGTGGTCTTAGAGCTTCCGATGGCAGACCAGACATTCAGTCTGCACGGGATCGTCGTGCGGACAGACCGTCTGCCGGCGGTGGGAACCGGGCCGAACTACCTGTTGGTGGTCGAACTGGCGTGGCACACTGTGCCGGAGCGCCTGCAGATCGCCGGATTCCTCAACGCGATCCGCAGGAGTAATCGTACCGCCTAGTAGGTTTAGCGGTCCGACGCTGGCGTAAACGCTCCCGCGCTGGACCGGAGTCCCGGCGTTCACGATTCTTCCCATGAATCGAACCGCTTAGGTTGTTCTGGCCGTCCTATCGGGCGTAGTTGTCCGAGCAAGTGTGCAATCGAGAACAGCGCGCGACTGTCGAGTGTGTCTACCTTCTGGCTATGTCCACCACACCTAACGGCCCGTCAAAGCCCATCGGACACCAGCCGGTATCCGCCGAGACAAGGGCGGAGCATGAGAACGCCCATTGGGCGAGCGTGGGAGAGAAAGGCGCGCAAGAAGAGCAAGTCCGCCGGCGGCGCTTTTGGATGATCGCGTCCGTAATCGTCGCCGGGGCGATTATCTGGCTGGTCGCGACGACTTATTTGGGCGCTGCTGGTTAGTTCGAGCCACTGTGCGGTCGGGGACAGCCCGGGCCCCGGAGCGCGCTACCGCTGGGCGGCCTTGCCGCGAGGCTTGCCCGGATGTCAGCGCCGGCCGCACCGAACTGGCCGTGAGTGGCCTTATTCCGTCAACAGTCGCCGACTATCAAGTCTTAGCATTAAGTTATATGACCTATTAACGGGTCTCTAGGCCCGCCTTCGCAGAACCCGCAAGAACGACGAGCGTTCGTTCGATGGAGCTTCGGACCATCCAGGGCTGGTCTGAGCGACATCAGCATCGGTCCCGTCAGAAAACCACAGCAGCCGCCCCTCGAGTTGAAGCAGCTTCCCGACACCGTCGAGCATCTCCGCATCGGCTCGAACTGCGCGCACCGTGACAACGTCCGCGGTGCCGTTCAGTTCGGCCATGCCGTGGCGGTCGAGGCGGAAAGTCTCGACTCCGACCTCCGCAAGATTCAACTCGCGTACTGCCTCGCGAAGAAACGCGGACTTTCGGACGCGCGCCTCGATCAACGTCATGCGCACGTGCGGCGTCACGATCTTCAACGGCAAGCGCCGGCGATCCGCCGCCGGATCCGATGTCGATGACAACGCGATCGCGATCGTGCACGTCCGCCGCGGCAAGAACCGGCTCGACGATGAGTCGATCGATCGCGTGATCGGTCGGATGATCGAGATCGAACGCCGTCAGATTGATCCGACGATTCCAGCGGGCGAGAAGCGTCAGGTAGTTCGCGAGCGACGAGACGGCGGCTGAATCGACGCGAGCGCCGGCGGCGCCAATGCGTCCGCGGATCGCCGGCTCGAAATCGAACGCGGCCATTCAGACCGTCGCGGCGCGTCTCGACAATCGGGCCGCGACGATGGCGACGGCCGCCGGCGTCACGCCGGGCACACGCGACGCCTGACCGATAGTGGCGGGCCGCACCGCCGACAGGCGCTCGACGACCTCGCGCGAGAGACCAGGCACGCCGATGTATTCGAAATCAGCTGGAATCAGGCGCAGCTCGCTAGCCTGTGTGCGCGCGTGTTGGGCTTCGTGCTGACGCAGGTAGCCGCGGTATCGGAACTCTGCCTCGAGCGACGAGGCGTCGAGATGCTCCTGATGGCCGGTCGGTCTCGAGAGCGAACCCCGCGCGGCGCACCGCCGCCAGCGTAATCGCCGGTTGACCGAGTGCCTGCTCCGCCGTCAGTCGTCGCCCGTCAAGCACGATGCGGGTCGTCGCTGCGCGCGAGCGATTCCGCTCGAAGCGCGCCCGCCGCTCCTCGAACGTCGCCCAGCGCTCGTCATCGACGATGCCCGCATCGCGCCCGATCGGCGTGAGCCGCAGATCCGCGTTGTCGATCCGCAGCCGCAGCCGGTGCTCCGCGCGCGAGGTGAACATCCGGTACGGCTCGAGACAGCCGCGCGTCACGAGATCGTCGATCAGAATGCCGATGTACGCCTCGTCGCGGCCGAGCACGACGGGCGCGGCGCGCCGCGTCGAACGCGCCGCGTTGAGCCCCGCCATCAGACCCTGCGCAGCCGCTTCCTCGTATCCGGACGTGCCGTTGATCTGACCCGCGAGGAACAGCCCGCGAAGTCGTTTCGTTTCGAGCGACCGGTCGAGCTCGGTCGGCTGCACGAAGTCGTACTCAACGGCATACGCGTGCCGGAGAACGCCGGCGTCTTCGAGACCCGGCAGCGCGTGGACGATCTCGTCCTGCACGTCGCGCGGCAGGCTCATCGAGAGGCCGTTGACGTAGATCTCGTCGACGTCCAGGCCTTCGGGCTCGAGAAAGATCTGATGGCGCTCCTTCTCGGGAAACCGCATCACCTTGTCTTCGAGCGACGGGCAGTATCGCGGACCGATGCCCGTGATCTGTCCGTTGTACAGCGGCGACCGGCCGATGTTCGCGCGCACGAGGTCGTGCACACGCTCTGACGTGTGCACGATGTGACAGGCGACCTGCGGCGCGCGAGACGTCGCGCGTCAGAAACGAGAACGGCACGATCGGATCGTCCCCGCGCTCTTCAACGAACCGCGAGAAGTCGATCGTGCGCCGATCGAGTCGTGGCGGCGTGCCGGTCTTCAGGCGCCCCATTTCGACGCCGGTCGCGCGGAGCGATTCGGCCAGCTCGCGCGTCGGCGGTTCGCTCGCGCGGCCGGCGGGACGCTGCTCGTCGCCGATGTGCACGAGGCCGTTGAGAAACGTGCCGGTCGTGATGACGAGCGCGCGAGCACTCCACCGAGCCGCCGTCCTCGAACGCGAGGCCCGTGACGCGACCGCCCGACGAAAGAATCCGGCCGGCGCGCCGGAACAGCCAGGTGATGTTCGGTTCGCGTTCGAGCGCCTCGCGCATCCACGCGCCGTAGCGGCGCTTGTCGGCCTGCGCGCGCGGCGACCACACCGCCGGCCCGCGGCTGCGATTGAGGAGCTTGAACTGGATGCCGGTGGCGTCGATCGCGTGCCCCATCAGGCCGCCGAGCGCATCGATCTCGCGAACCAGGTGGCCCTTCGCGGTCCCGCCGATCGCGGGATTGCACGGCATGAGCGCGACGGTTTCCGCCGACAGCGTGCACAGGCCGACGCGGCAACCGAGGCGCGCCGCCGCCCACGCGGCCTCGCATCCCGGCGTGGCCGGCGCCGATCACGATGACGTCGAAGTCGCATACGTCACGACTACTTGCCGATGCAGAACCTCCGAAGATTGCCGCAGCAGATCCTCCGGAGCGCGGCGTCCTGTGATCTCCTCGAGCGATCGCCGCGCATCGACGAGCTCCGCGAGCAGCAGCTCCTCGGTCGCGCCGCTCTGAAGGCGCCGTCTGAGTGCGTTCCACGACGTCAGCGCATCCATCAGGTGGCCGAGGTGACGCACGTTCGAGACCGCGGGTGGATCGCGCCACTCCTCGCGCGAGGTCAGCTCGGAGACAAGGCGACGCCGAAGTGCATCCATTCCCGTCGCCCGAGAGCGCCGAGACGTCGACGACGCGGTCCTGCGAGCTCGCCAAGCTCGGCGACGGACCACGCGCGCGGCAGATCGACCTTGCTGACCACGACAACTCGTGCGCCGGCGGCGGTCGCGGCCGCAGTGATCGTCGACAGACAGCGGCTCGGATCCGTCGATGACCACGATCGTCAACGCCGCGATCTCCTGCGCCTGCGCGCGCCCGGCGCACGCCTTCGACCTCGATCGCGTCGGCGGCCTCGCGCAGTCCCGCCGTATCGACCAGCGTGACGGGCAAGCCGCCGATGTCGACACGTTCGGTCAGCAGGTCGCGCGTCGTCCCGGGCACGTCGGTGACGATCGCGCGCGCGGCGCCGACGAGCGCGTTGAACAGGCTCGATTTCCCGGCGTTGGGCCGGCCGGCGATGACCACCAGGCTGCCGTCGCGCACGACGCGGCCCGCGCGGCCGTCACGGATGAGCGTTTCGAGCGACGCCTGCACGCTCGCGCAGCTCGCCGGCGGCCTGCTCGCGCGTGACGAAGTGAAAGCCTTCGTCGGGAAAGTCGAGCGACGCTTCGAGCCGCGCCGCGAGATCGAACAGCCGCGCGTCGATGTCCGCGAATCGCGGTCGTCAGCGTGCCCTCGAGCTGATCCATGGCCGCGCGCGCCTGCAGCGGCGTGACGGCGTCCACGAGATCCGCGACGGCCTCGGCCTGCACCAGGTCCAATCGTCCGTTGAGGTGCGCGCGAAGCGTGAACTCGCCGGGCTCGGCGAGCCGCGCGCCGCGCAGCCATCGCGAGCTCGACGATGCGGCGGAGCAGAACGGGACTGCCGTGGGCGCTGATCTCGACGACGTCTTCGCCGGTGAAGGAACGCGGCGCGGCGAACCAGGTCGACGATCGACCTGGTCGAGCACGTCGCCCGCGCGCACGGTCGCCGTCCGGCTCGACGATCTCGGCCAGCGTCGCGTGCCGCGGCGCGAAAGTCCTTGACGCGGCCGGTCAGACGCCGCGCGATAGCATGCGCGTCCGGACCCGACAGGCGGACGACGCCGATGCCGCCGCGTCCCGCGGGCGTCGCGATGGCGATGATGGTGTCGGTTGTGGAGAACACGCGACGGGCGCGCGCCTGGCTCAGCGCGTGGCTGTGATGATGACGGTCTTCAGAAACGCGTCGCCGACGCTCTCCGACGACGCGGTGGCATCCTCGGCCACGGCCAGGTGGACGATGCGGCGCGCGTAGGGATTGAGCGGACCGATCTCCTGAGGCGTCCCGCTCGTCCGGGCCTTGTCGATCAGGAACTTCGCCATCTGTCGCAGCTCCTCATCCTTGCCCTTGCGGAAACCCGAGCGCGTCGATCACGTAGTGCCGCTCGCCGCGCGCGTCGCGGCGAAACGCGGTGTTCACGATCACCTGCAGGGCGTCGAGCGCCTCGCCCTTGCGGCGCAGCAGCGCGTCGGCGCCCTCACCGGTGAGGTTCATCCGGATGTTGTCCGGCGGTCTCCTCGATGTCGATCGCAGAGCGAGAGCCCCATGGCGCCGAGCACCTGCTCGACGAACGTCCTGACCTGGGTATCGAGATCGCCGCTCATGATGACGTCCTTACGATTTCGCGCCGCCGCCGTTACCTGGCGCTTTGACCTTGGCCGCCGCGGGCGCGAGCCGGAGGCGCGGCCGGGGCGCCGATGATGCGATTCGTCAGGTACTGCTGGCCGATCGCCAGCAGGTTGCTCACGAACCAGTAGAGCACGAGGCCCGCCGGAAACCACAGCGAGGTGACCATGAAGATGATCGGCATCAGCATGAACATCCGCTGCTGGACGGGATCGGCCGTCGTCGGCGTCATCCGCATCTGCAGAACTGCGTCAGGCCCATGAGCACCGGCGTGATGTAGAGCGGGTCGTGGCGCGAGAGGTCGTGAATCCAGCCCGATGAATGGCGCGCCGCGGAGCTCGATCGCCACCGAGAGCATCGCGTAGAACGCGAACAGCACCGGCAGCGTCAGCAGCATCGGCACGCACCCGCTCGCGGGGTTCACGCCCTTCTGCTTGTAGAGCGCCATCATTTCCTGGTTCATCTTCTGGCGCTCGGGATCGGTGATCTTGTATTTCGCGTAACGGTCCTGGATCGACTTGATCTCCGGCTGGAGCGCCTGCATCTTCCGCATCGAGACCATGCTTCGGTGGCGAAGCGGGAAGATCACGAGGTTGATGAGGATCGTCAGGACGACGATCGACCAGCCGTAGTTGTGGACGAAGCCGTTGATCCACTTCAACGCGAGAAGCAGCGGCACGACGAGCGCCGCGAACATCCCGAAGTCGATGGCGCGTACGAGCTGCGGCTCGACATCGCGCAGGATGTCGAAGTCCTTGGGTCCCAGAAAAAATCGCTGGCTGAACGATCCGGGCACCGCCGACGCTGAACGACACGAACGTGCGGGTGGCGCCCGCTGGATCGTTCGGGACCGGGAGCGTCACGGGCCGGTATTCGACGGCCACGCGCTCGGTGCCGGGAAGCACCGTCGCCAGGAAGTAGTGGTCTTCGACGCCGGCGAACAGGAGCTGGCCCTCGTAGCGCCCCTGCTCCTCGAGGTCGGCCGGCGTCAGGTACTCGACGTCGCCGTCGCGGTGTTGCACGGCGCGCACGGGATACCGGTTCGAGCTGCCGTCCGGCGAATACCCGAGACCGAGACCAGGGCCCCACGCCAGCGTCACCGGCCGGGACGCGCCCGCCAGATCGATGGACGCCTGCACTTTCAGGACGTACGCCTTGCCCTCCGGTTGAAGTTCGAACGTCTTGCGCGCATTGAGACCCGACTCGTCCCGGTATTCGAAGGTCAGTGTGCCGGGCGACGGACCGAGCGACAGTCCTTCGGCGCTCGGTTTGAACAACGCGGTCGCGAGCGTCTTCGAAATCGCGGGGTCGTTGGTCGAAAGCGTGAACGGCCGCGGAAACGTGTCGGGAATCTCGACTGGAACGAGCTCGAGCGGCGCATCGCCTTCGAGATATCGCTTGAGCTTCCAGCTACGCAGCGTTGCGCCCGCGGTCGAGAAGACCGCACGCACGGTGTCGGTCTCCACGACGATGTCACGCGCGGCCGTGTCCGCGACGATCGGCGCCGCAGTAGAGACCGGCGTCGGTACCTCGGCGGTCGGAGCGGCAGCAGGTGGCGTCGAGGCGGGCGTCGTGGTGGCTGACGCCGCAGGAGGAACGGTTTCAACCGCGCCTGGCGGTGGCGACGTGGGGGCGAAGTACGCCTGATAGGCGGCCAGCACCAGAAACGACAGAAAAATTGCCAGAAAAACGCGCTTTTCCATGAATGTCGACTCGGCGCGTCAGCGCCCGCTCACGCGCGGCGGCACAGGATCGATGCCAGGGCGAGCAAACGGGTGGCACCGGGCGACGCGACGAAGCGCGAGCCACGTCCCCCGCAGGAGGCCGTGCTCTTCGAGCGCGCCAATCGCGTACGCCGAGCACGACGGATTCGAATCGGCACGCCCCGCCCACCAATGGTCCGAGGGCGAGCTGATACAGGCGGACGACGAGAATGCCAATCCGTGACGGCCAGTTCACGAAACCCTCGTCGTTCGAAGACGCCCGATAGCGGTCACAAGTTCCTTTTCAACTTCGGCGAACGGCGCAGTCGCGGACTCACGCCGGGCAATCACGACGAGATCGAGCGCCCGCCGTCCGTCTGTCGCGCGCGCGCTCTGGTCGCGCTGCCGGAAGACCTCGCGAATGCGACGCTTCGCGCGATTACGCGCCACCGCGCCTCCCATTCGTCGCGACGCGACAATGCCGAGACGGTCGTGGCCCAGCGCGTTCGGCAGCGCGAGCAGCGTCAGCGTTCGCGCGGCGACGCGGCGCCCATGCTGCTGAACGGCCGTAAACTCCCCGCGCGATCGCAACCGCGCGTCGGGGCCGTGCGTCAGTGGCATTGTTCAGAGTCCGATGCCGAGCGCGGCTCTGTTGCCGCGTAAGGACGGGTAACTAGTCGGAAACAGTCAGACGCTTGCGGCCCTTCGCCCGGCGACGTTTCAGGACGATGCGACCGTTCTTCGTGTGCATGCGAACGAGGAACCCATGGGTGCGCCGACGACGGCGACGGTTGGGTTGAAAAGTACGTTTCATTGGACTCCCGACCGGGTAATGACACCCTGGAGAAACTTGAATCGTAACGAACGGCGGAAAGAAGTGTCAATTGTCATCCGGGATTTCGTCTCGGCCATTGTCTCAATCCTGAACCGTACGGTAGACTCGCCAGCCTTTTGACGCATGGCCTGTCCCGGCAAAGTTTTCCACACCTGTGGAAAAACCTGTGGAAATCCGAAGGATTCCGGGCTACCCAGCGCAAACCGTAGCAAAATCTAGAGTTCCGGTGACCGCTGCCTCCCGGTTTCTTCTGGGATCGGTCGGTTTTTCGCGGTTTTCCGGGTCTAGGATGACGTAATAACGGCCGCCGGAGGTCAGCCCTCCGCGTGGCCGGGAATTCGAGTTTCGGGCATGGCCGGCACGGTTTGGGACGCGGTTTTGGGGCGGATCGAGACAAAAGTCAACCGGCACAGCTATTACACCTGGTTTCGGCAGACTTCTCTCGCGAGCGATGACGGTGGCCGCCTGGTCGTCCGGGTCGCCGATCCCGATGGTCGTGGACTGGCTGCTGAAGCACTACGCCAGCATCATCGACGAGGCACTGGTGGAGGTCGGCCGGCCCGGCGTCGCCCTTGAATTCCGGCCGGACTCGCCGGATACCGCTCCCCAAGGACAGCCTCTTCGAAGCCCCGGTCGAGCGGCCCGTCGCCGAGTTGCCGATCGACGGATCCCGCGGAAGTCGTCGATCTTGCCGGCCTCAGCCCGCGGTACTCGTTCGAGACGTTCATCGTCGGCGCATCGAATCAGTTCGCCCACGCCGCGTGCCGCGCCGTCGCGGAGGCGCCGTCACGCTCCTACAACCCGCTGTTTCTCTATGGCGGTGTCGGACTCGGGAAGACGCATTTGATGCACGCGATCGGGCACTACGTGCTGACGCGAAGCCCGAACCTCAAGCTGACGTACATCTCCGCCGAGCGTTTCATGAACGAGGTCGTCAACGCGATCCGCTACGACCGAATCATGGAGTTTCGCGAGCGATACCGCGGCGTCGATGTGCTGCTCGTCGACGACATCCAGTTCATCGTCGGCAAGGAGCGGACACAGACAGAGTTCTTCCATACGTTCAATGCGCTTCATGACGCGCAGAAGCAGATCATCCTCAGCAGCGATTGCCCGCCGCACCAGATCAGCGAGCTCGAGGAACGTCTTCGCAGCCGTTTCGAATGGGGACTGATCGCCGATATCCAGCCGCCGGATCTGGAGACGAAAATCGCGATTTTGACCCGGAAAGCCGAGTCCGAGGGCGTGGAGCTGCCGAACGACGTGGCGCTCTATATTGCCGGACGGATCAAATCGAACATTCGGGAGCTCGAAGGCTCGCTGATTCGGCTGCTTGCCTATGCCTCGCTGACAGGGCGCGATATCTCGATGCCGCTCGCCCAGGAAGTCCTGCGTGACGTTCTTCGTCATGAGGAACGAGTGGTGACGATCGACTCGATACAAAAGTTCGTCGCCGAGTACTACCGGCTGAAGCTCGTCGAGTTGAAGTCGAAGAACAACTCCAAGTCGGTGTCGTTGCCGCGCCAGGTCGCGATGTATCTCTGCAAGAACCTGACGAACGCGTCGCTGCCTGAAATCGGGAAAAGCTTTGGCGGCAAACACCACTCGACGGTCATTCACTCGGTGAGAAAAATCGAAGACCTGCGCAAGAAAGACGCGGCCGTTCAACACACTTATCAACACCCTGCTCGAGTCGTTTCACTGAACGGATCCGGGGTCTTTTTCATCGACACATGGGCTCAGGCTCGATCCGTCCACAGGGGTTGACTGTGCACGCCTGTTGACGTTCTGGCGGTCCGGGGATCCTCACATATTTGGCGCTGGGATCCGCGCGGTTTTCCCACAACGGCGTCCACAAGATAAATGGTTGATTTTGTGCGGTTTATCGGCCATGTTTTCGCGTACCAACAGCCCCTTATTCTTGTTATAATTCTCTTACGTTCTGTTTGTTCCGTCAGGGCAGAGAGATAGGCACGTCCTGCCGGTGTTCCTAGGCCCTCCCTGAAGGGCTGTCTGAGAGGCCGTCCTGCCCATGGAACTGGTGGTTCGCAAGACCGATCTGCTGAAAGAACTTTCTTTACTCCAAGGCATCGTCGAACGAAAAAACACGATCCCGATTCTCGCGAACGTGCTCCTCGATGCTGCGAAGGATTCTGTGTCGCTCTTGGCGACGGACCTCGATGTGGGGTTGCGAAGTCATTGTGAGGCCTCCGTCTCGAAGCCTGGAACACTGACGCTCCCGGCCAAGAAGTTGTTCGAGATCGTGAACGCTCTTCCGGAAACGGAGATCCGGATCGCCGAGGACAAGGGCGGCAAGAGCGTCACGATTGCCGCCGATCGATTCGAGTCGCGGATTCAGACGCTCGCGGCGAGCGAGTTTCCGACGCCGCCGAACGACGCGGGCGCGACGCAGGCCACGCTGCCTGGAAACGCGCTCAAGCGGATGATCCAACACACGCGCTTTGCGATCACGAGCGAAGACACGCGGTACTTTCTCAACGGCGCGCAGCTCGTGCTGCAGCCGGACTCGATGAGCATGGTGGCGACGGATGGCCATCGACTCGCGTTTGTGCGCGTCAACGTCTCGCCGGGAACGTCCGGCCCGTCGGAAGTTCTGCTGCCGCGAAAAACACTGAACGAAATTGCGCGTCTGATCGATGGCGCCGACGCCATTGAATTCTCGCAGGGCGAGAACCACCTCTTCTTCCGCGCCGGCCCGCGCCTCTTGATCTCGCGGAAGATCGACGCGAATTTTCCGGCGTACGAACGGGTCATTCCGAAAACGAACGACAAACGGATTGAATTCGATCGGGATCGATTGGCCGCGGCGGTCCGCCGCGTGCGTCTGTTGTCGAACGAGCGCTCGAAGGCCGTGAAGTTCGCGATCGGCAAAGACCAGGTCGAGATCACGTCGAGCACGCCGGAGATCGGCGAGGCGCACGAAGTGCTGCCGGTGGAATACGCGGGCAGCGCGATGCAGATCTGCTTCAACGCGGACTACGTCGACAACTTCCTGGGCGTCGTGGAAACCGAAAACGTCGAGCTCGAATTCAAGGACGAGATGAGTCAGGCGGTCATGAAGCCCATAGGCGCGGATGGCTACGACTACACCTACGTCATCATGCCGATGAGGATCTGAAACAGCCGAAATGTCGAACAGCCAGACGCACAATCAGACCCGGACGGGCCCCGGAGTAGGCGTTAGTGCACCTTCCGGTGCCGACGACTACGGCGCCGACAAAATCAAGGTTCTTGAAGGGCTCGAAGCCGTCCAGAAGCGGCCGGCGATGTACATCGGGTCCACCGGCCCGTCCGGTCTCCATCATCTCCTCTACGAAGTCGTCGACAACTCGATCGACGAAGCCCTCGCCGGGTACTGCAAGAACGTCGAGGTGACGATTCACATCGACGGTTCGCTGACGGTCGTGGACGATGGCCGTGGGATTCCCGTGGATCTGCACGAAAGCGGCAAGTCGGCCGCGGAAGTCGTGCTGACTGTTCTCCACGCCGGCGGCAAATTCGAGAACTCGGCCTACAAGGTTTCGGGCGGGCTCCACGGCGTCGGCGTGTCGGTCGTCAACGCGCTGTCCGAGTGGCTCGAGCTCGAGATCTGGCGGAACGGGCAGGTGCACCAGCAGCGATACGAGCGCGGCGATTCCCACGGCCGCGCTGTTCATCACCGGGCGAACCGAGAAGCGCGGCACGAAAATCACGTTCAAGCCCGACTCCGCGATCTTCGAGACGATCGAGTTCAGTTTCGAGACACTGTCGCAGCGGCTTCGCGAGCTGGCGTTCCTGAATGCCGGCGTCACCATCACGATTACGGACGAACGTGACGGCAAACGTCACGAGTTTCTCTACGAAGGCGGCATCCGGGAATTCGTCGAGTTCCTGAACCGCAACCGCACGGCCGTGAACGAGAAACCGATCTACATGACCGGTGACGTCGAAATCCGGCCGGACGTCGTCGTGAACGTCGAGATCGCCTTGCAGTGGAACGACGGGTACGCCGAGACGACCTATACGTTCGCGAACAACATCAACACCACGGAAGGCGGCACGCACCTGTCCGGGTTCCGGTCGGCGCTCACGCGCACGATCAACCAATACGCGTCGCGTACCAACCTCGCGGACAAGCTTGCCGAGGGCGTCACGGGCGACGACATCCGCGAAGGCATGACGGCGGTGATCTCGGTGAAGATCCCGCAGCCGCAGTTCGAGGGCCAGACGAAGACGAAGCTCGGCAACACCGAGGTCAAGGGCATCGTCGAGAGCATCGTGAACGACCGGCTGGGCGCGTTTCTCGAAGAGACGCCGGGTATCGCACGAAAAATCATGTCGAAGGCGATCGACGCGGCGCTCGCGCGAGAAGCGGCGCGCAAGGCCCGCGATCTCGTGCGCCGGAAGGGCGCGCTCGACAACATGGCGCTGCCCGGCAAGCTCGCCGACTGCCAGGAGCGCGACCCGGCGAGGAGCGAGCTCTACATCGTCGAGGGTGAATCAGCCGGCGGCTCCGCGAAGCAGGGTCGCGATCGGAAGTTCCAGGCCGTGTTGCCGATCAAAGGCAAGATCCTGAACGTCGAAAAGGCCCGCTTCGACAAGATGCTGAGCCACGAAGAGATCCGCACGCTGATTGCGGCCCTCGGGTGCGGCATCGGCCAGGACGAGTTCGACGCCTCCAAGGTCCGCTACCACCGCGTGATCATCATGACGGACGCGGATGTGGACGGCTCGCACATCCGGACGCTGCTCCTGACGTTCTTCTACCGGCAGATGCGCGAGCTCGTCGATCGCGGACACATCTACATCGCGCAGCCGCCTTTGTTCCGCGCCAAGCGCGGCCGCAAGGAAACGTTCATCAAGGACGAGCGTGAGCTCGAAGCGTTCCTGACGCGGCATGCCGCCGAGTCGCGCACGGTCGTGCTCGGCAACGGACGCGAGGTCTCCGGTGAAGCGCTCGAGCGCAAGCTCGAGACCCTGATGGCGTTCAGAAAGCTTCTGCAGGTCGTCGAACGCCGCGGGCCGTTCAGAAAGGCGATGCTGGCGCTGCTCGAAGGCGATGCTCGGGACAAGTCGTTCTGGGGCGATCGTGCGGCCGTCGAGGCGCTCGCCGCCCACCTGCGCGCGCCAGGCATCGAGACCGCAGTGGCAGAGGACTCGGAGCATCAGGCGTTCGCCGTGCAGATCGATGACCGCTCGGCGGGCTATAGCCGGATGCACCGGCTCGATTTGGACTTCGTGACCGGCGGCGAGTTTCGGACGCTCGCCAACGTGTATCAGGACGTTCGCGACGTTCTCGCGGGACCGGTCACGATCCGTACGGGCGCGGCGCCCGTCGAGACGGCCGAGGAAAGCGACACCGCCGACGGCGAGACGGCCGAGACATCCGAGACACCGGCCGCGCCGCTGAAGTCCGCGCGCGAGACCGACCGCCGGGTCGAAACGCTCGACGAGCTCGTCGAGTATTTCGTGGACGCGGGCCGTCGCGGATTGGCGGTGAACCGCTACAAGGGTCTCGGTGAAATGAATCCCGACACGCTGTGGGAAACCACGATGGATCCCACCAAGCGCACGCTGCTCCAGGTGCGGGCCGAGGATCACACGGAAGCCGACCTCATGTTCACCACGCTGATGGGCGATCAGGTCGAGCCCCGCCGGAAGTTCATCGAAGACAACGCCCTCGACGTGAAGAACCTGGACATCTAGAAGTGTGGAGTGGAGCAGCCGACCTTCAGGTCGGCTCCAAACGTCGGCCTGAAGGCCGACGCCTCCACGTCAACTAATTCGACATATGGATCCAAATCTCCCGACCCGCCAGCCCGTCAACATCGAAGACGAGATGAAGCGCTCGTACATGGATTACGCGATGAGCGTGATCATCGGGCGAGCGCTTCCCGACATCCGTGACGGCCTGAAGCCGGCGAACCGCCGCGTGCTGTTCGCCATGCGGCAGATGGGCCTCGCGTCGAACCGTCCGTACCGCAAGTGCGCGAAGATCGTCGGCGAAGTCATCGGCAACTATCATCCCCACGGCGACGCCCCCGCCTACGACACGCTCGTCCGGCTGGCGCAGGACTTCAGCATGCGCTACCCGCTCGTGGACGGGCAGGGCAATTTCGGATCGATCGACGGCGATCCACCCGCCGCGTACCGGTACACCGAAGCGCGTCTCGAATCGCTGGCCGAGACGATGATGGCCGACCTCGACAAGGAGACGGTGGACTTCCGTCCCACCTTCGACGAGACGTCGGAGGAACCGACGGTGCTGCCGACACCGTTCCCGAGCCTGCTCGTGAACGGCTCGACGGGCATCGCCGTCGGCATGGCCACGAGCATCCCGCCGCACAACATGCGGGAAGTGATCGACGGCGTCATCGCCGTCATCGAGAAGCGAACGGCGCCGCGTGACGAGCGACAGCGCGCGCTTCTGCAGCTCGTCCTCGGTCCCGATTTCCCCTCGGGCGGGACGATTGTGGGCCGCCAGGGCATTTTCCGCGCCTATGCCGAAGGGCGCGGCGGGTTCGTCGTCCGCGGCCGCACGACGTTCGAGGAACATCCGAAAACCGAGCGCGTCACGATCGTCATCACCGAGATCCCGTATCAGGTCAACAAGAAGGTGTTGGTCGAAGAGATCGCGGAGCTCGTGCGCGAGAAGCACATCGAGGGCATCTCGGACCTGCGCGACGAGTCGAGCCGCGAAGGCATGCGGATCGTCATCGAGCTCAAGCGCGGCGAATTGCCGGACGTCGTCCTGAACAATCTCTACAAGCGCACGAAGCTGCAGACGAGCTACGGCATCACGCTGCTGGCCATCGTGGCGGGCCGGCCGCGGGTGCTCGGGCTCCTCGACATCGTCGAGCACTTCATCGAGTTCCGTCGCGAAGTCGTTCGCCGGCGGATTGAATTCGAACTGCGAAAGGCCGAGGCGCGCGCCCACATCCTCGAAGGACTTCGGATCGCGCTGGACCACCTGGATGCGGTGATCACGCTCATCCGAGCGTCGCGCACCCCGGTCGAGGCGCGCGCCGGGCTCGTGGCCCAGTTCGGGCTCAGCGTCATTCAGGCGCAGGCGATCCTGGACATGCAGCTCCAGCGGCTCACGGGGCTCGAGCGGCAGAAGATCCTGGACGAGCTCGCCGAGCTGCGCCTGACGATTGCGCGCCTGCGCGAGATCCTGTCGAGCGACGATCTCCATCATCGGGATTGTCGTCGACGAGCTCAAGCAGATTCGGGCGAAGTACGGCGACGAACGACGCACGGACTTCATCGAAGAGAGCGGCGAGTTCCGCGTCGAGGACCTCATCGCCGACGAGGACGTCGTCATCACCGCGACGAACACGGGCTACATCAAACGGACGGCGCTCGATGCGTACCGCAAGCAGCGCCGTGGCGGCAAGGGCTTGATCGGCATGCAGACGCGCGAAGAGGACGTCGTCTCACACCTCTTCGTCGCCAACACCCACGCGTACATCCTGATCTTCACGGACCGCGGCCGATGCTACTGGCTGCGCGTCTATGACGTGCCCGAGGTCGGCAGGAGCAGCAAAGGCAAGTCGATTGCGAATCTCGTGCACATGGCCGAGGGCGAAAAGCTGGCGGCGCTTCTGAAAGTACAGGAGTTCCCGACCGAGGAGGGCCAGCGCTTCATCGTGATGGGCACGCGGAACGGCACGATCAAGAAGACCGACCTGTCGCTCTTCTCGAATCCGCGAACCGCCGGCATCATCGCCATTGAGGTGGACGACGACGATCGGTTGATCGCGGTGGCGGAGACGGACGGTTCGAAGGACCTGGTGATCGGATCGAAGAACGGCATGGCCATCCGGTTCGCGGAAGCCGACGCGCGGCCGATGGGCCGGACGGCTCACGGGGTGCGCGGCATCCAGCTCCGCGAAGGCGACGAAGTCGTCGCCATGGAGGTCGTGACCGACGAGGCGACCCTTCTCACGGTCTGCGAGAACGGCTACGGCAAGCGCACGGAGGTCAGCGAGTACCGGCGGCAGACGCGCGGCGGCATCGGTCTCAAGAACGTCCAGACCAGCGACCGCAATGGCCTCGTCATCGGTATTGGCTGCGTCACGGACCGTGACGAGCTGCTGCTCGTGACCTCGCAGGGCCAGATCATCCGAATGAAGGCCGGCGACCTGCGCCCGATTGGCCGCGACACCCAGGGTGTCCGGCTGATGGATCTCGCAGAGGGCGACAAGCTTGTGTCGATTGCGACGCTGAGCGAGCCTGACGAAACGATGGGTGACGCGGCGAGAACGCCGGGGCGACTTCATCAGTCGAGGCCGACGAACGCGCCGGCCACCACGCGCCAGCCTTTGAACGTAGCCTGGTCGAACTTCGTCACCCGGTAGTCGACTTCCGCTCGGGCGCCCAGCCCTTTCCACAAAGAGACGTCGACGCCGCCTCCCGGCTGGAACGCGAAGCCACGCTCGGAGAATCCGGGCTCGGTGAACTCCTCCGGACCGAACAACACCTGGCCGAAGGCCGCGAGCCGCCTCACGCGCTTCACGTCGTAGCGCGCTCCGAACAGGTAGGCCTTCACCTCCTGTCGTTCGCCGATAATGTTCGTCCGCTTGTTGACGCCAAGGTCGAAGGCACCGAGCCGGTCCCAAAGGACGAGGTAGGTGGCGGCAACGGTCCATCCGTCTCATAGGTCGTCGAGGGGAAGTCGCCCGGTGGTTCCTGCCGGAAGGAGGCGACGCCGGCCGCGACGGTGAGCCGCTTGGCGTTTTGTGCATGTGTGGCGGTCGTGACGACGAGGATCGCCGCCGCGACCTACAGTGCTGTGAAAGGTCTAGTCACTTGATAGCGATCGAACCGCGCAGACTCTCGTTGGTCGGATCGTCGTGGTCGTGGAAACCGCAGACGCGGATCACGACGAAGTTGCCCGTTTCGCGCGCTGTCCCGAGCAGGAAGCCGGCCTAGTTGATGCTCCGGGCAGTCGGTGTGTTCCGGATGGGGGTTCGGAGCCGATGCTGTGTGGGCGCGTGTCGTTGTTGATGAAGAGCACGCGGTCTCCCAGGCTGATGTCGACGTCCTTCGGGCTCACCCCGGCCGGGCCTATCGTGATCGCGTGGTGTGGTGGCGGCGCGGGACGGCGATGCTTGCGCCGTCTTGTCCGCATTCCTGCAGCGCCAGCAGATGCCGACCCGAGTCCCAGGCATGGCGTCTTGCCACAGCCAGTCATGTGACCACGTCAACATCTTATCAATCCGTGACGGGTATCCCCAGCGTAGACGAAGTGCGGTCTAATCGCGAGATGGCCCGAGGCGGGTCCGCTCGTCGAGCACTTCTTTCGGCGCGCCGGCTTCGGTTTGTCCACTGACCGAGCTGCGCGCGCTAGCGCCCGCAGTCACAGCTAGCGTGATCTCGTCGATTCACTGCTCGTCTTCGATGCCGCGGCCAGCCGACGTCGACCAGCTCATCGGAACGCCGGGCTACGTCGGGGTCACCTCGGCCGGTCCGCTTCTCGCCGAATCACGAACATCGGTCACGCGCGGCAGCGCTGGCTGTTCCGCATGCGTGCACGCGCCGGCGCCGCTCCGCGAGAAGATGGCGCTCATCTGGCACCACCACTTCGCGACGGCCTACAGCAAGATTCAGGGCGACGTACGGGGCGGCCGACGCCACGCGCCTGATGGCCGCCAAGCCGTCCGAGGATCCGGCCGGGCAGCGCGGGCCAGATCGAGCTGTTTCGCGAGCATGCGCTCGGCAATTTTCGGGACCTGCTCGTGGAGGTCGCGAAGGATCCCGGCGATGCTCGTCTGGCTCGACGGCCGGCACGAACATGAAGGCGCAAGCCGCAGGAGAACTTCGGGCGCGAGCTGATGGAGCTGTTCACGTTCGGTGTCGAGCACTACGTCGAGGCGGACGTCTACGCGGCGGCGCGCGTGTTCACCGGCTGGAATCTGCGCGACACCGGCGCGCGGATACGGCGGCACGGCGCAGTTTACGAGTTCGTCTTCAACGCCGAGCAGCACGACACCGCCGCCAAGGAGTTCAGGTTTCCGATCTACTCGCGCAGGCGCGAGCGACGCGAACCGCATTCCGGCGCGACCGCGGCAGGCGGGATGCAGGACGGCATCGACCTGATTCATGCGCTCGCCGTTCCATCCCGAGACCGCGCGCCGGCTGGCGCGCCGCCTGTGGACGTGGTTCGTCAGCGAGACCGAGGCCGCCCGACGAGGCGTTCGTCAACGCGATCGCGCGCGTGTACCTCGACAACGACACGAACATGCGCGCCGGTCATGCGCGCCGTGCTGCCTGTCGCCCCAGTTCCAGGATCCGCGCGCACTTCTACCAGCGCTACTCCTGGCCGGTCGAGTTCGTCGTGCGATGCGCTCAAGGAAGTCGGCTCACGCGGGTTCTCGGTGAACAACGCGCTGACGCCGCTGCTCAACATGGGGCAGCAGCTCTTCGAGCCGCCCGACGTGAACGGCTGGGAACTCGGGCCGGCGTGGTTTTCCACGGGCGGCATGCTCGCGCGCATGAACTTCGCCTCGGCAGCTGGCGACCAACCAGCGCGTCGCGCTTCGCGACGCGGCCCGGCCGCATCGACGGCGACGCCCGAGACGCTGGTGGACTTCGTGCTCGAGCGCGCTTGTCGCTGCCGGACGCTCGACCGCCGAGAACCACGCGACGCGCTCGTCGACTACGTGCGTGCCGGCGGCACGTGGACGGGATCGGACACGCAGTTGCTCACGAAGACCGCCGGGCTGTTTCATCTGCTCGTCGGGTCGGGCGAGTACCAGTTCGTCGTGAGCTGGCGGGCTGAGCACGGAATGCGGCAAGACAGACATGATGAGTTCACGCGACGCGAGTTCATCAAAGGCGGCGTCGCCGCATTCACGCTCGGCTTTGCGGCGCCGGCGTTTCTCTCCGACCTCGCGCGCGCGCAGGGCGCCTCGCGGCGCAACCTCGTCGTGCTGTATCTGTCGGGCGGCAACGATGCGCTCAGCACGCTCGTGCCGTACACCGACCGCTTCTACTACAGCCGGCGCCCGACGCTGGCCGTTCCGGCGGGCACCGTCCTGCAGATCGGCAGCGGACGCCTAGGGCAAGCCGCTCGGCCTGCATCCGCGGCTGACCGGGCTGCGGCACGATCTTCAACCAGGGGCGCCTGGCGATCGTGCAGCGGACCGGCTACCAGAACTCGAGCCGGTCGCACTTCCTCGGCACCGACATCTGGTCGACCGCGAATCCCGCCAACGCGCCGGGCGCCGGCTGGCTCGGCCGCTATCTCGACACGCTGCCGTCGCCCGTCGATCCGCTGGCCGGCTGGTGCACGGTGCGCGAAGTGCCGCACTCGCTGCTGGCGACGCGCGTGAGCGTGCCGGCGATTGCGAACGTGACGCGACTACGCGCTTCAGAGTCCGAACACCGGCGCGCGAAGCGACGTTCTCGCGGCACGGCGCTGAGCGCGCTGGCGTCGCTACGCTGCCGCGCGATCGGCCGCACGTGGCGTTCGTCAACGGCACGGCGCAGGCGGCGCTGGCGACGCTCGATCGCGTGTCGCGTCGGTCGCCACCTACACGGGCTCGGTGACCTATCCGGCACGACGGCCTGTCGCAGGCGTTCAAGGCCGTGGCGGGCGCGATGGTCCGGGGCATCGGCACGCGCGTGTTCTGGGTGCAGACCGGCGGCTACGACACGCACGCCGGGCAGGGGACGGTCGCGAACGGCACGTACGCCAACCTGATGGGCACGCTGAACGCCGCCCTGACGCCTTCTACAACGACCTGAAGAATCAGGGCCTGCTGCAGCGACACGCTCGTGCTGCAGTTCTCGGAGTTCGGGCGGCGCATCGCGGAGAACGGCAGCCAGGGCACCGACCACGGCGCGGCGCGCGGTCATGATGGCGCATCGGCGGCGGCGTCAGCGGCGGGCTCGTACGGCACGGCGGCGTCGCTCAATCCGGCGGCCGGCAATCCGACGCTCGAGAACAACGGCAGCGACGTGCGCTTACGAGACCGACTTCCGCTCCGTCTACGCGCGCGTCATCGACAACTGGCTGGGCGCGGATTCGGTTCCGATCCTCGGCGGCGATTTCCGCAACACTGCGCTCGGTTTCATCTGAGAACGTCCACGCGGGTTGGCTCAAGGGATTTCAGCCGATGCGCCGCAGCTTCATAGAACTCAGGCACGACTTCCGCGCTCACGCACGAGCGGTCCAGGGTGGCCGCGCAAATCGCCGCCGGGCGCAGGCCACCGAATGGTTCCCACACGACGTCCGACGCGTCGGTGGAGGCCAGAATCGCGATTTCGATCAGCTTTTAGAGGCTTCTGGCTCCCATGCAGGCTGCGGTCCTTGTAGCGCGTCGCTGGCGTTCACCATTAATCCGTTCGGCACCACCGAGTTGCGGGTGACTCCACACGTTGGTCACGCCGATCGGGCAATGAAATTTCGCGCGTAGTCGTGACCAAGCTTCGGCGGAGATCGGCGTACGGCCGTCGAAACTGAAGTACGGCGTTCCATCGGTTCGCCCGTGCGCGTTGGCATAGCGTGCCATCGCTGCGAATGCGTCTGGCGGCGGGTAGTCCCAGAGATGATCGGCTGTTAGGTACTTTCGCGTGGCTGCGTTCTTGACACCGCAGGCCCGGTTCGCCAGGGACATCGGCAACCCCGAGCGCATCCACTCGTATCGGAGCCAATCCTGCATCGTGGCAGGTCGGCCTTCAATCGAGAAGTCCGCTCGCCGTACGTATTGCACACACACTTCGGTCACGACTGGAAGTTTGCGAAGCGTCTCGCTGTTCGCGTTCCCCGCCACGTGTCCGAGACCCTTGTCCCAGATGTGACATCAGCGGTAATCCCACCCGAGTTCCTGGAGTACAGGATGCACCGACGCCCATCCGAGTTCAGTGTTCCAGAACCACAGTGTGGTCTCAGGCGTGGAGCGCTTCGACCATGCAGCGATGTGAGGACGGTACCAGTCGGCGAGGGTCCCGGCAGCTGGAAGGTCACCCGGAAACCCGCTGACTCCATACGGTCCGTCGGCGACGATACATGTCGGCGTGGGCCACACGGCGTACAGTTCTTCGGCCGGCTGGAAATAGATCGTCGACAACGCATGACAGACGTACGCGCCCCGACTGGGCTGCACTACGCCGGCTCCAGCCCCGCGTACTTCGCCAGCAGCTTTTTCGTGCCGACGGCGGCGAACCTCACGGTGAACTTGAAGTCGTCGCCCTGCTCCTCGATGTCGAGGACCGTGCCGACGCCGAACTGGCGATGGCGCACGCGCATGCCGGTCTTCACGCCGGACCGCGACTGATCTTCGCTCTCGTACGCGTAGCAGGCGCCGCGCTCTTCGACCGCGCGGGCCACGCGCCCGCGCCTACGGGCTACGGGTTCCGCAGCCCGTACGGCTGCTGCCAGCGGGCGCTGGCGGCGACGGGCTCGATCGCGCTCGATCAGCTCGGCCGGAATCTCGTCGAGAAACCGTGACGGCTCGGTGGCCTGGTACTCGCCGAACACGCGGCGGCGCGCGGCGCCCGTCAGAATCAGCCGTTCGCGCGCGCGCGTGATGCAGACGTAGCAGATCCGCCGCTCTTCCTCGACGTCCTCCTCGTCTTCGACGGAGCGCGAGTGCGGGAACAGGCCCTTCTTCCATGCCGGCGACGATGACGGTCGGGAACTCGAGGCCCTTGGCGGCGTGCATCGACATCATCCAGACGCGCGCCTCGCGCGGCGCCGTCGGCTTCGTCCGCCTCGGACAGCAGCGACAGACGATCGACGAAGCCGCCGAGCGTCGCGTCAGCCTCGCGTGATTCGTATTCGCGCGCGGCCGACACGAGCTCCATGAGGTTTTCGATCCGCGCCTCGGCGTCCTCGCTCCGCTCCTCGCGCAGCGTCGCGCAGATAGCCGGATCGATCGAGCACGAGCGCCGAGCGCGATCGACACGCTCGCGCTCGCACGTCGCTCGACCAGCCCGACGATGAGGTCGCGGAACGCCGTCAGCGCCGCGACGGCGCGCGGCGGGACCAGCTCGCGGTCGACGCGCGACGACCAGCCGCGCCCACATCGAGCGCGCCGACGACGACCGGGCTGCAGGCCCGGCCGCAAACAGCGGCGTGTCCGCGTCGGCGTCGCCCGGATCCACGGCCTCGAGCGCCTCGAGCACCGTCTTGCCGATGCCGCGGGCCGGCACGTTCACCACCCGCCGGAAGCTCACATCGTCGTGCGGGTTGATCACCAGACGCAGGTAGGCGAGCGCGTCCTTGATTTCCTTCCGTTCGTAGAACCGGACGCCGCCGATGATGCGGTACGGGATGCCGTCGCGCATCAGCGCGTCTTCAATCGCGCGCGACTGCGCGTTCGTCCGGTACAGGACGGCCACCATCCGCTCGCGGTCGGCGCGCTGGTCCTCGCGGATGGCGCGCGTGATGAAGTCCGCCTCTTCGATTTCGTCCGCCGGCGCGGACGTAGACGGATCGAGCTCGCCGCCGCGCTGGTCGGTCCAGAGCCGCTTGTCGCTTGCGGTTGCGATTGCGGCGGATCACCGCCGACGCCGCGTCGAGAATGACCTGCGTCGAGCGGTAGTTCTGTTCGAGCTTGACGACCTGCGACGTCGGGAAAGTCGTGCTCGAAGTCGAGGATGTTGCGGAGGTCCGCGCCGCGCCATTTGTAGATCGACTGGTCCGGATCGCCGACGACGCAGAGATTGCGGTGGACCTCGGCGAGACGGCGAATCGAGCAGGTACTGCGGCCGGTTCGTGTCCTGGTACTCGTCGACGAGGACGTACTTGAACTTGCGCGCGTAGAACTCGCGGACGCGCTGGCACGTCTTCGACGAGCTCGACGCGTCTTCGAGCAGCAGGTCGTCGAAGTCGAGCGCGCCGGCGTCGGTCAGCGCGCGCTGGTAGAGCTCGAAGATCCGGCTGATCTGCTGGTCGCGCAGGCTCCAGCCCGGCTGCGCGCATCGCCTCGGGCGATCTCCATCCGGTTCTTCGCCTGGCTGATTCGGCTGAGCGCGGCGCGCGGCGGAACCAGCTTGTCGTCGATGTCAGCGCCTTCATCGCCTGCTTGACGACGGACAGCTGATCGGACGAGTCGTAGATCACGAAGTCGCGCGACAGGCCGATCGCCGGCGCCTCGCGCCGCAAGCAGGCGCGCGCACAGTGAGTGAAACGTGGACAGCCAGATCTGCCGGCAGTCTTCACCGACGAGCCGCTCGACGCGCTGCGCGCATCTCCTCGGCGGCCTTGTTCGTGAACGTCACCGCCAGCACTTCGCCGGGCTGGCGCATGCCCTGCGCCGATGAGGTGCGCCATGCGCGAGGCGATGACGCGGGTCTTGCCGGAGCCCGCGCCGGCCAGAATCAGCAGCGGACCGTCGGTGTGTTCGACCGCTTCGCGCTGGGCTGGATTGAGTGGACGAGAAATTCGAGACGCCACGTGCCGGTCGCGTCGAGAATACATCGTCGCGGACGCTGCAGAAACCGGGGTTCTCAGAGCGTCAGGCGACAGCAACCGCGTACCAACCGCGGTCTCCTGATAGATCGAAGGTGTCCATGGCTCGCACTCTGTTTCAGAAAGTCTGGGATCTCCACACGGTTCGGACGCTGCCGAACGGCCAGACGCAGCTCTACATCGGCCTGCACCTCGTGCACGAGGTGACGAGCCCGCAGGCGTTTGCGGAACTGCGCGAACGCGGCTGGACGGTGCGCGCGCCCGGACGCACGTTCGCGACGATCGACCACATCGTGCCGACGAGCGCGCAGGTGCGGCCGTTCGCCGACGTGATGGCCGAGAGCATGACGGCGCGCTCGAGACGAACTGCCGCGAGCTACGGCATCCAGTTTTCGACCTGGCCAGCGGGTCTCAGGGCATCGTGCACGTCATCGGTCCGGAGCTGGGGCTGACGCAGCCGGGCATGACCATCGCGTGCGGCGACAGCCACACGTCCACGCACGGCGCGTTTGGCGCCATCGCGTTCGGCATCGGCACGTCGCAGGTGCGCGACGTGCTCGCGTCGCAGTGCCTGGCGATGGCGCCGCTCAAGGTGCGGCGCATCGAGGTGACGGGCGCGCTCGGCCCGGGCGTGTACGCGAAGGACGTGATCCTGACGATCATCGGCCGGCTCGGCGTGAAGGGCGGCAACGGGCTACGCCTACGAGTACGCCGGCGACGGTCATCGATCGCATGTCGATGGACGAGCGCATGACGATCTGCAACATGTCGATCGAAGGCGGCGCGCGCGTCGGCTACGTCAATCCGGACGAGACGACGTTCGAGTACCTCAAGGGCCGGCGGTTCGCGCCGACGGGCGCCGCGTTCGATCGCGCCCGCGCGTGGTGGCGAGCGACTCGCGTCGGATCCCGGACGCGCCCTGGGACGACGTCGTGCACCATCGACGGCGCGGCAATCGCGCCGACGGTGACCTGGGGCATCAATCCCGGCCAGTCCGTCGGCGTCGACGAGCGGCTTGCCGCGGCCCGGCCGACGCTCCGGCGGCCGACCGCGCCGGTCTCGACGAAGCGCTCGAGTTCATGGGCTTCGCGGCCGGGCAGCCGATCGCCGGCACGAAGATCGACGTCGCGTTCATCGGGTCGTGCACGAACGGCCGTCTCTCGGACCTGCGCGAAGCGGCGCGGGTCGTGGCGGGTCATCGCGTGTCGCCAGCACGTGCGCGCGCTCGTCGTGCCCGGCTCGCAGAGCGTCGCCGTCGCGGCCGAGCGCGAAGGCCTCGACGAGGTCTTCCGCGCAGGCCGGCTTCGAGTGGCGGGGCGCCGGCTGCTCGATGTGCCTCGCGATGAACCCCGACCGGCTCGAGGGCCGCGAGGTCTGCGCGTCGTCGTCGAACCGCAACTTCAAGGGCCGGCAGGGCAGCCCGACGGGCCGGACGCTGCTGATGAGTCCCGCGATGGTCGCCGCGGCCGCCATCGCCGGCGAAGTCGTGGACGTGCGGTCGTGGCGCTGGCGTGAAGCTGGCTGGCGACGTCCGCCTGAGCAGACGTGCGACGTTCGAGGACCAGACCAACATGGCCAACAGATTCAAGATCGAGCGCGTCAGCGGCCGCGCCATCGCCGTTGCGCGGCGACGACATCGACACCGACCGGATCATCCCGGCGCGGTTCCTCAAGACCATCACGTTCGATGGCCTCGAGACCACGTCTTCGAGGACGACCGGCTGCAGTTGCCGAGCCGCGGCGCGACGCATCCCGTTCGACGACCCGCGCTACCAGGGCGCGCGGCTGCTGTTCGTCGCAGGCGAACTTCGGCTGCGGATCGTCGCGCGAGCACGCGCCGCAGGCCATCGCGCGCTGGGGCATCGGCGCGATCGTCGGGAGTCGTTCGCGGAGATCTTCTTCGGCAACTCGCTGATGATGGGCCTGCCGTGCGTGACCGCGTCGCGCGCGGACATCGAGCAGCTGATCGCGCTCGCCGAAGCGCAGCCCGGATCTCGAGTTCACGCTGGATCTGCACGACGAGCCGCATCACGGCCGGCGATCTGACCGTGCCGGTCGGCTTGCCCGAGGCGTGCGCGCGGCGCTCGCTGTCGGGCAACTGGGACGCGACCGGGCTGCTCGTCGACCGCTACGAGGAGGTCGAACGCGTCGCGGCGCGCCTGCCCTACGTTTCCGGCTGGAACGCGCTGAGTCGTCAGCGCCGCGCGGCGTCGTCGCGCCGGCGCGCGTTCGGCGGCGCGGCCGTGCCGGGCGACCTCGAGAAACGCCTTGGCCGCGTGCGACAGCCCGCCTTCGCGCCGGTACACGAACCGCACCTGCCGCGGCGACCGCAGCTCGGGCACGCGCACCTCGACCAGCTCGCCGCGCGCCAATCTCGCCCTTCGCGCAGCGGCGCGGCAGGAGCGCGACGCCCAGTCCCATCTCGACGGCGCGCTTGATGCCGTCGAGGCTCGGCAGCCACAGCCGGATGTTGAGCGGCGCCTGACGCTGCTCGTACAGCCGCAGCACGCGCTCGCGCGCGGGCGACGGATCGTTGTGCGCGATCACCGCCTGCCGGCCCATCTCCTCCATCGTGACCTGCTTCTGGCCGGCGAGGGGATGATCCGGCCGCACGAGCAGCACGAGCTCGTCGGTGCGCGACGACGAGCGACAGCAGCTCGCGGTCCGGCGGATTGAACGTCAGCACGCCGAAGTCGACCGTCCGCAGCAGAACCTCCTGCGCCATCTGCCGGGACGGAATGCGCCGGACCTCGACGAGCACCGTCGGGGAACTCCTGCTGGAACGCCGCGATGAGCGGCAGCACGGCGTGGACGCCGCCTTCGTTGGCGCCGATGAGCACGCGGCCCTTGCGAACCTCGCGCAGGTCGGCGACGGCCGCCGTCGCCTCGTCGGCCAGCCGGAGGAGGCGGGTGCCGTACTCGAGGAGCACTTCGCCGGCGGCGGTGAGCGTGCCGTCCCGTGACGACCGGTCGATGAGCCGCTCGCCGGCCGCCTGCTCGAGCCGGCGGATGGCCTGGCTGACGGCCGGCTGGGTTCGGCGGAGCTTGCGGGCGGCCCGCGAGAAGCTCCGCTCGGCGGCGACGGTGACGAACACGCGGAGGTCCTCGAAAGTCATCGTGGCGGCCTGCGGCCGCAGTCAGGCGAGCCTATCGCAATAAGTATTCGACTACTAATCTAAGCATCATAACCTTGACTTTGATCGGCAAGGGGCGGGACACTGGCCTCCCCATGTCCGACCGGCTGGTCATTTTCGACACGACGCTGCGCGACGGCGAGCAGGCCCCCGGCTTCTCGATGCGAGTCGAGGAGAAGGTTCGTCTGGCCCGTCAGCTCGAGACTGCTCGGCGTGGACATCATCGAGGCGGGCTTCCCGATTGCCTCGGAGGACGACGCGGAGGCGGTCCGGCGGGTCGTCCGAGGAAGTGACAGAGCCCGGTCGTTGCGGCGCTCGCGCGCTGCGCGCCTGGCGACGTGGACAAGGCCGGCGCGTGCACTCAAGGGCGCGCGCCGCGAGCCGCATTCACACGTTCATCGCGACGTCCGACCTCCACCTGTCGCTCAAGCTTCGCATGACCCGCGAGACCTGCCTGGAGATGGCCGTCGACGCCGTGACGCCGCGCGCGCTCGTTCACCGACGACGTCGAGTTCTCGGCGGAAGACGCGACGCGAAGCGACATCGACTTTCTGTGCAGCGTCGTCGAGGCGGTCATCGACGCGGGCGCGACGACCATCAACCTGCCCGACACCGTCGGCTACTCGACGCCGGACGAGATCGGCGCGTTCTTCCGCACGGTGATTGGCCGCGTGCCGAACGCCGACCGCGCGATCTTCAGCGCGCACTGTCACGACGACCTCGGGTCTGGCGGTCGCCAACACGCTGGCGGCGATCGGCGCGGGCGTGCGGCAGGTGGAATGCACGATCAACGGCATTGGCGAGCGCGCGGGCAACGCGTCGCTCGAAGAAATTGTGATGGTCACGCAGGTTCGGCCGGACCTGGTTCCGATTGACCACCGGCATTCAGACCCAGCAGCTCTTCCCCACCAGCCAGCTCCTCACCGAACTCACCGGAGAACGCGTGCAAGCCAACAAAGCCATCGTCGGGCGGAACGCGTTCGCGCACGAGGCCGGAATTCATCAGGACGGGATGCTGAAGGATCGGCGCACGTACGAAATCATGCGGCCCCAGGATGTCGGCGCGCCCGAGACCACGCTGGTGCTCGGCAAGCACTCGGGCCGTCACGCGGTGCAGAAGTGCCTGCGAGCGGTTCGGGCTGACGCTGTCGCGCCGCGATATCGATGAGGTGTATCGCCGAATGGTTGCGTTAGCCGATGTGCAGAAACAGATCAGTGACGACGACGTCGTAGACATCGCGGTGGAGGTATCAGGCACGAAACGGGATCAGGCAAGCGAGACGAACGTGCCAGGCGCGGGCTACCGGTTCCGCGCATGAAGGCCAACATTGTTCTTCTCCCAGGTGATGGCATCGGCCCGGACGTCGTGGATGCAGCCGTCCGCGTCCTCAATCGCGTCGCCGAGCGCTTCGGTCACGAGTGGACCTTTTCGAAACAGCTGATCGGCGGGGTTGCCCTCAAAGCGGGTCTGCCGCCTCTGCCGCCTGAGACACTCGCGGCCGCGCTGAAGGCGGACGCGATTCTGCTCGGCGCCGTCGGCGATCCGTCCTTCGACAACAAGCCGCCTGCCGAACGTCCCGAGGCCGCCCTGCTTGGCATTCGGCGGGAGCTGGGCGTGTTCGCGAATCTCCGGCCGGCGCGCGTGTGGCCCGGGCTCGAAGAAGCGGGACCGCTCAAGCCGTCCATTCTCGCCGGCACGGACCTGGTGGTCGTCCGCGAGCTTCTCGGCGGCCTGTACTACGGCAAGCCGCGAGGCATCGAGAAGGACAACTCGAGTGCCGTGAACACGATGGCGTACACGCGACCGGAAATCGAGCGCGTGTCGCGCGTGGCCTTTCAGCTCGCGCAGCGCCGGAAGCGGCGTCTGCTATCGGTGGACAAGGCGAATGTTCTCGAGGTTTCTCGGCTCTGGCGCAACGTCATCACGGACGTCGCGAAGGAGTTTCCAGACGTCACGCTGACGCATGAGCTCGTGGACGCTGCGGCGATGAAGCTGGCCCTCGCGCCCTCGCGCTACGACGTCATCGTCACCGAGAACATGTTCGGCGACATCCTGTCGGATGAAGCCGGCGCGGTCTGCGGATCGCTCGGCCTGCTGCCGTCAGCCAGTCTCGGCGCCGGGGCCGGGCTGTTCGAGCCTGTTCACGGGTCCGCGCCGGACATCGCGGGCAAGGACATCGCCAATCCGATCGGCACGATCGCCTCGGCGGCGATGCTTCTCACCGACGGCCTCGGTCTTCACGAGGAAGCCGCGGCGATCACGGCAGCGATTGAAGGGCGTGCTGCGATCCGGCCTGCGAACGGCCGACGTGGCGCCGGCCGGCGTGACCCCGGTCGGCACCCGCGCCTTCACCGACGCGGTCGTCTCAGCGCTGTAGGGGTCAGAGCCCTTTTCCACAGTTCAAGCGCAAAAGGGGACAGAGCTCGCGTTGCAGCTCTGTCCCCTTTTGCGCCGAAACTGTGGAAAGGGCTCTGACCCCTACGCGCCGACTTCCCTGTCATCGTCCACGATGGCGTCGGTCAGGCGGGCGCCCGCCCGGATTCGGCATCGGGCGCCGATGACGGTCCGTCCGCTGATCACGACGCAAGGCTCCACGATCGTGTCCTGCCCGATCTCGACCTCGTCGTCGATGTAGGCGGTCTCAGGATCGTGGAGCGTCACACCCGAGAGCATCAGCTCCCGGCGCTTTCGGTCGCGCACGACGCGCGTGAGCTCCGCCAGATCGACGCGCGTGTTCACACCCCGCAGCTCGGTCGCGTCATCGAGCGACAGCGTTTCCACCCGCAGACGCCGCCTGCGGTAGGCGGCGACGAGATCGGTCAGGTAGTACTCACCCTGCGAGTTGTCGGTCGCAAGGCCCGCGAGTGCGTCGAACAGCGGACCCAGCGCAAACGCGTAGATGCCGCTATTGATCTCGCGGATCTTCCGCTCATCCGCCGAGGCGTCGCGCTCCTCGACAATCCGGGCGACCTTGCCCTCCGCATCGCGCACGATCCGGCCGTAGCCGTACGGATCGGCCAGCTCGGCGGTCAGCACGGTCGCCGCGGCGTGTGAGGCCTGGTGATGTTCGGCCAGACGGCTCAGCGTGGCGGTCTGCAGCAGCGGAACGTCCGCGTACAGCAACAACACCGTGCCAGACAAGCCCGTCGAGCAACGGCCGCGCCTGCAGCAACGCGTGGCCCGTGCCGAGCTGCGGCGACTGCACCACATACTGAAGCTGCGCGTGCCCCGCGAGCGCATCGCGCACGTCATCGGCGCCATGGCCAACGACAAGCACCGTGTTGACGGCCTCGAGAGGTCGAATCGTGCGAAGCACGTGCTCGATCAGTGGGCGTCCCGCCAGCTCGTGCAGGATCTTGGGCCGTTCGGACTTCATGCGGGTGCCCTTGCCCGCGGCGAGGATGACGATGTGCAGATTGTCCACTTACCGGTTTCGGCGGGAGCGGCGCAGCCCGTCAGAGGCCGGGAGCACCGGCGCGTCGAGCAGATCGCGGAACGCGTCCATGTCGCGCAAGTCCTCGAAGTCCGCGTCGTGACGAGCCTGGGCGCGGATCTCCGGGTTCACCGCCATGGCACGGCCGAGAAGGTGAAGCGCTTCGTCGGTCGCGCCGCGGCGGGCCTCGACGGCCGCCAGAAGGTAGAGCGCGAGATCGTGCTGGGGCGTGTCGGAGAGCACCGCGAGCGCTAGCGACGCCGCCCGGTCGTCGTCACCGTTGTTGAGCGCCGCGGTCGCGGCGGTCAGGCGCTCCTCGGTGGTCCTGGGCTCAACCGGCTGTCGCGCCAACTCGCGTTCGCAGAGCGCCACGTAGACCATGCCGCGCTCGCAAAGGGCCCCTTCCCTCGGATAGTTCGAAATCAGTCCGCGAAAGGCCTCCGCAGCCGCCGCGTACTCGTGCCGCTGAAGCGCCCGCATGGCGCGCTCGAAGAGCGAAACGGCCTCAGCCGCAGGGCGTTCGGGCGCCGGGAGAACCGGCGCCGACATCACTGAGACGTCCGTCGGCTTCGTCGAACTGGTCTGCCGATTCGGCCTGCGCTCCGGCTCGGCGGAACGCTGCCGCACTCGCTTGGCCATGACGGGCAAACTCCACTTTTCTGCTGGAGAAACCCTCAGAACGTTAGCAAAAACATGAAACAAGGGTCAAGGCTCGGTCCGTGACTCTGTTGTTTGACCGATATTCGATGTCGCTTCAGAGCCTTTCGAACGGCCGAAGGACTGACATCGAACGTCTTATCGATGATTTCCAGAGCCACTAGCCTCCGACAGCCCCGCCAACTCTTTCAAACGACCAAATATATCGACGACATCGACGGAATCAGCAGCTGGCTCTCGAGCTGGCTCGACGGAACCGACGACAACGGTGAACTCACCCTTGGCAGTCGGACGCCAATCGGAGTCCGATATTGCCTAATATGACCAATTGTTCGTGAATTTTTGTAATTTCACGACACACTATAATTGGTCGTTTAACCACAGTGGCTCTAAGGTCAGAGAGCGTTCGTTCAATCCGGTGAGGCGCCTCGAAAAACACTACGACTCTGGAATCGTTCGTCAGCCGACGTAGCCAGTCCTCCCGATCCTTTCCCGAACGCGGCGGGAAACCCATGAACGCAAACTCGTCCGCGCTGAAACCGGAGATTGAGAGCGCGGTGGCGACCGCGCTTGGACCCGGGATGGGCACCACTCGCACGTTGTCGCGGCGCGCGGCCTCGACGAGGCGGGCGCCGGGGTCAGCGATGCCTGGCGTTCCAGCGTCGGTCACGAGCGCGACCGACTCACCCCGGCCGATCCGCTCGAGAATCCGGGGCGTTTCGCGATGCTCGTTGTGTTCGTGCACGCTCACCAGGGGCTTGCGAATCTCGTAATGGGCGAGGAGCTTGGAGGTTCGGCGCGTGTCTTCAGCGGCGATCAGGTCCACCTCCTTCAGCGTCCGAAGCGCCCTGAACGTCAGGTCCTCGAGGTTGCCAATCGGTGTGCCGACGACGAAGAGGGTGCCGCTCATGATCAGTCGGGGATGGGTGGGGTTGGCGAGCCTTATCTATAATGAGGGATTCGCGGGACCGCGAAAGTATGCCTCTCTACGAGTACGAGTGCGACGCGTGCGGGCGCCGGTTTGAGCGCATCCAGAAATTCAGCGATCCGCTGGTCACCGTCTGTCCGACGTGCGGTGGTGCCGTCCGGAAGCTCTTCTCCTCGCCCGCGATCAAGTTCAAGGGATCGGGCTTCTACATCACCGACTACGCGAAATCCGGCGCGTCGGGGTCCGACGCTGAGAAGACCGACAAGGCGACAAGAGCGACAAGAAATCCGCCGAGCCGGCGGCGTCCAGCTCGGGCGACTCGGGTGACGCCAAGGCAAAGCCAGCGGGAGGCACCGACGGGGCGTCAGGAGACAGTGCGAAGAAGGCTGAGCCAGCGAAGGCCCCGGCAAGCTCGGACGGCAAGACGAAGACCTAGCGTGGTCACCCGTTCCGCTTGAGCCCTTCCAGGTACTCCCGGAACGGCCCTGCCAGGTCAGGACGCCGCAAGGCGAAGTACACCACGGCCTTCAGGAATCCCAGTTTGTTGCCCGTGTCGTGGCGGACGCCCTTGATCTCGCATGCGTAGAGCGGTCGGGTCGCCATGAGCCGCTTCAGTCCGTTGGTGAGCTGAATCTCACCCGAACGAACTGCTGAGGCTTCGTCGCTCAGTGAGTCGAAGATGTCGGGTGTCAGCACGTAGCGACCGATGATCGCGAGGTCGGAGGGTGCGTCCTCGGGCGCCGGTTTCTCGACGAGGTCCCGGATGCGATAGACGCCCGGTCTGACCGAGTCCGCCGCGATCACTCCGTAGCCGGAGATCTGGCTCTTCGGGATCCGCTCGACGAGGATCACCGGTCCATCGACCTCCTGGTACACGTCGAGCATCTGCGCCAGCGCCGACGGCGTCGCGTCGATCACATCGTCGGCCAGAATCACGGCGAACGGCTCGTCGCCGACGAGCGGGCGCGCCGTCAACACCGCGTGACCGAGGCCGAGCGGCTCACCCTGTCGCACGTACGACACGCTGCGAACAAGATTCGAGATCGATCGGATTTCCGCGGCGAGCTCGCGCTTGCCTCGGGACTCGAGAAACGTCTCGAGCTCGATCGAGACATCGAAGTGATCTTCGATCGCGTTCTTGCCGCGGCCCGTGACGATGATGATGTCGTCGACGCCGGCGGCCGTGGCTTCCTCGACGCCATATTGAATGATCGGCTTGTCGACGAGGGGTAGCATTTCCTTCGGCTGCGCTTTCGTTGCGGGCAGAAAGCGCGTGCCCAGACCTGCCGCGGGAAACACGGCCTTTCGAACGGGTGACGCCACGAGAAATCCCTCCGGCTCGCATCGTATCGTAAGAGTGCGTGTCAAACCTTGACGAGCGACCGATCTTCGGGACTTGCGCAACAAAAGCGAGCGTCAGCGAGCCCGAGCGAACGGAGCGGGGCTTCGGGGCCCCGCGCGAGAGCGCGTTGGGGCGTCCGCGAGGGGCGAAGCCCCCGGTATAGCATGAGGCATGCTTGATCCCGCGTACCTCAAAGATCGTTTGGCGGATGTCGAGATCCGTTTGCGATCGCGAGGACTGGACGCTTCCACGGAGCTCGCCGAGCTCGCCGAAATCGAGCAGGAGCGGCGGCACGCTCATTCCTCTCGTCGAGAACCTCAAGCGGGATCAGAACTCGGCGGGTGAGGCGGTCGCGAAGGCGAAGAAGGAAGGCCGCGATCCAGCCGAGATGTTCGTCGCGAGCAAGGCCCGCGCGGCCGAAATCCGAGAGCGTGAGGCGGCCCTTCAGCAGATCGAGGAGCGGCGTCGCGCCATTCTTCTGACGCTGCCGAATCTGCCGCACGAGAGCGTGCCGAAGGGATCGTCGTCGGCCGACAACCAGGAAGTGCGCCGCTGGGGCGTGCCCCCGACCTTCGACTTCGAACCGAAGCCGCACTGGGAGATTGGCCAGGCGCTCGGCATTCTCGATTTCGAGCGGGCGGCGCGGATGTCCGGCGCACGGTTTGCGGTGCTGAGCGGCGCCGGCGCGCGCCTCGAGCGCGCGCTGATCAATTTCATGCTCGATCTGCACACGCGCGAGCACGGCTACCGCGAAGTCGAGCCGCCGTTCATGGTCAACCGCGCGGCGCTGACTGGCACAGGCAACCTGCCGAAGTTCGAGCAGGACCTGTTCAAGATCGCCGGTGACTGGGATCTGTTTCTGATTCCGACGGCGGAAGTCCCGCTGACGAACCTCCACCGGGAGGAGATTCTCGATGGGCGTCAGCTGCCGCTGAAGTACACGGCCTACACGCCGTGCTTCCGCAGCGAAGCCGGCTCGTACGGCGCGGACGTCCGCGGCCTGATCCGCCAGCACCAGTTCGACAAGGTCGAGCTCGTCAAGTTCACGACCGCCGAGCAGTCGCACACCGAGCTCGAGGCGCTCACGCGCGATGCGGAGACCGTGCTCGAGCGCCTCGGTCTTGCGTATCGGCGCGTGCTCCTGTGCACCGGCGACATGGGTTTCGCGTCCGCGAAGACCTACGATATCGAGGTGTGGCTGCCGAGTCAGAAGACGTATCGTGAGATTTCGTCCTGCAGCAACTGCGAGGCGTATCAGGCTCGCCGGGCCGAGATTCGTTATCGGCCCGACGGCACCGGCAAGGCGCAGCTCGCGCACACGCTGAACGGGTCCGGCCTCGCCGTCGGCCGCACGCTGATTGCGATTCTCGAGAACGGCCAGCAGAAGGACGGCAGCGTCGTCATTCCGGAGGCGCTGCAGTCACACATGGGAACGGACGTGATCAAGGCATAGTTCACGGGTACGACAGGTGCGACGGGTACGACAGGTCCGAGGAACGAACTGGCGTAGCCATCTGTTCCTTCCTTGACGGCGGCGTCGGCACCTCCCGTCCCAATAGCAAATAGGCCAATAACCAATGCCAATAGCCAATAACAACTAACCAATAGCCAATGGTTCCCGGAGGGATGTGTGAGTGGTTGAAACAGGCGGTCTTGAAAACCGCTGAACGGGAAACCGTTCCGGGGGTTCGAATCCCTCTCCCTCCGCCAGTTCTTGTAACGCCGTCGTGGGAAGGACGCATTCGGTAGCGGAGCTCGCGACCACTTCACCGTCGATGTGCAGAATGACCGCATCGAGATTGATCGACCGGGGTCCGGTCCGGCGTTTCCTAGTCCACTCCCCAAATCCCGTCGTCGTTCCATGCGGGCACCACAGCTGACGTCGAGAAATTGCCTGTGAGGTCTGAGATGAATAACGTCGTTCTGTTCCTCCGCCTCCCTGCGTGGGTGCTCCTGTTCTCGGGCGTGGTGGGCGCCGCTGTGGGAGCTCAGCAGGTGCTCAAGACCGGTAACAACGCCGACGCCCAACCCCGCACAGCCGCCGAGGAACACGCGTCGTTCACCGTGCCGGAGGGATTCTCGGTCGAGCTGGTCGCCAGCGAGGACACCGGCCTGCCCAAGCCCATCGCCGTCGTGTTCGACGATGCCGGACGGATGTGGTCGATGACCGCGACCGAATACCCGCGTGACCGCGACCCGCTGGTCTGGACGCGGCCCGGCCAGGACCGCGTCGTGATCGTTGACCGGCCCGACGAACCGGGACCGCATCAAGTGCGCACGTTCGCGGACGGCATGGTGATGCCTCTCGGCGTTCTGCCGTATCGCAACGGTGCCTTCGTGGCGCAGGGGCCAGAGATGTTGTTCCTCGAGGACCGCGATGGCGATGGGCGGGCCGACCAGCGGTCGGTGCTGCTCCGTGGCTTCGGTGTGCAGGACAGCCACACGCTGCCCCATCAACTCGAGTTCGCCCCGGGCAACTGGATAGTGTTCTCGCAAGGTGTGCTCAATAGCGGCACCGTCGTCACGACGACGGGGACCCGCGTCAATTTCGATCGCACGGTCATCGCGCGCATGCGGCCTGACGGATCCGAACTCGATATCGTCGGTGCGGGGCTGAACAACATCTGGTCGTGGACGCAGGGGCGCGACGGCCGCGTGTTCATCGACGAGGCGAACGACCTCGGCTATGCGATCGTCCCCTTCGAGCGTGACTCGACCTACCCGAGCTTTCGCGCGCGGCTCGTGCATCCGAACTCGCCGGACCACCCGCCGACGACGCCGAATCTGAATCTCGGCGGCACCGGATTCTCGGGGCTGGCGTTGTCGGATGACCGCCACGGTTCGTTTCCGGAGCCGTGGCACAACGTCCTGTTCGTGGCGAATCCGATCACACGACGGATCAACACCGTCGCGTTCACACGTGGTGACGACGGGGTGTACCGGTTCGAGCCAAGGCCCGATCTGATCGCAACCGACGACGACTTCTTCCGGCCGGTCTCTGTTCGCTTCGGGCCGGACGGGTGCCTGTATATCGTGGACTGGTACAACAGCATCATTTCCCACAACGAAGTCGATCGAGATCATCCGGCGCGCGACAAAATTCGCGGCCGCATCTGGCGTGTGCGGCATAAGACCCAGACGAGCCGGTCCATTCCGAACGTGTCGGCCGCGCCGACGGCAAGCCTCCTGACGCACCTCCAGGCCGACAGCACGTGGGAGATGCGCGCGGCCTGGCATCAGATCGTCGAGCGAGAGGCCAGACAGCTGACGCCTGACCTCGTGCAGCTCCTCCGCGCGCCTGGCACGCCCGACGACGTCCGGATTGCGGTCATCTGGGTGCTCGAAGGTCTTGGGTACTTCGACACACCGCTGTGGCGCGAACTGCTGGCAAGCTCGAACGTGGACGTGCGCTTCGAAGCCGTGCGCGCACTGGCCACGGTTCGTCCGCCGATGACGGAGGCGTTCGCGCTCCTGCAACCACTGGCGAGTGAGTCGACCTTCCGGGTGCGCAACGAAGTGCTGCGGTACTTCCGTGAGGCGCCGGAGCCGTTGACCGCCGACCAGTCGACATGGGTGCAGCGCTGGCGGACCACGCCCAACCCCACCGCGACGGTCAGCGGTTGGAACCGTGACTACCTCGCGCCCGGTGGTCCGTACGAACGGGCCTTCCAGAACCTGCTCGTGCAAATGGTCGAAGAGAAAGGCCGCCCGAAGTCCCCGGCAGCCGTGTCGAGCGAATGGGCAGGGGATCTCAGGACGGCGCCGCCGAAGTCTCCTGAAGAGCGGGCGCGCGTCTCGGAACGCATCTTGCGGTTGACCCGGGTCGTCAACGCGTCACCACAGGCCGACATCGCGGCTGGTGAGTCGTTGTTCAGAGGCACGTGTGCTGTCTGCCACTCCACTAGTCAGAGCGGCAGTGGGTTCGGTCCGTCACTCGCGGGATCGCGAGATCGGGCGACTGCCGCCATCCTCACCGCCGTCCTCGATCCGGACCGTGCAGTGGAAAGCGTGTTCCGGACCTTCCACGTCGAGACGAAGGACGGCTCCATCTACGACGGGTTCTTCGGGGACGAAACCGCCGAGGCTCTCGTCCTTCGGCTCCCTGGCGGCGCGAACCAGGCTGTCCCCAAGCAAAACATCAAGGAAGCCGGTTACATCGAAGGGTCGTCCGTCATGCCGACTGGTCTGTTCGAACGGCTCACGGACGAGGAGGTCATCAATCTCGTGCGCTACGTGCAGTCGCTGCGATGATCCGTGCACGCCAGCCATTTGTGATATTAACTACAAAAGTCTGAATATGGGCCGGCACCACCTCGGCACCTTCGACCAGCTCCTCTTGTACGCGCTCGTCCGCCTCGGCACGGACGCGCCTGGGCTCGAGATTGCGCGGTTGATCGAAGAGCGCACCGGCCGCATCGTCTCTCCAGGCGCCATCTACACAGGGCTCGGCCGCCTGGAAGCGCGCGGCCTGGTGCAGTCGAAGCTCGGGGAGCCGCTGGCCCAGCGCGGCGGCAAGCGGCGGCGCCTCTACACCGCAACCCGGTCCGGCGTCGCGCGCCTTCGCGCGATGCACGACACGCTCGGTGACATGGCCAGAGGCCTGCGCCCGAAGCTCCATTCGTCATGACACGACCGCCGTCCCGGCCGCCCTGGCTCGCCGAGCGCCTGATCGCGTGGCGCTTCACCGGCGAGGCGCGCGAGCTCATCCTCGGCGACCTCTACGAGGACTTCGCCGACCGGCTCGCGGCAGGCGTCGCGCCTCGGACCGCGGCACGCCGCTACTGGCGCCAGGCGCTCGGGTCACTCCTGCCACGACGACAGTCCAGCCGAATCGCGCCGGTCTCGATCGACACTCACCACCCTCACGAAGGAATGACTGACATGTGGCTGACGGACCTTCGCTACGCGATCCGGCTGATGACGAAGTCCCCGTGGTGGACCCTGGCGGTGGTCGTCACCGTCGCTCTCGCGATCGCAGCCAACACGGCCGTCTTCAGCATCGTCAACACCGTCATGCTGCGGCCGCTGCCGTTCGGCGCGCCCGACCGTCTCGTCTGGGTCGCGGAACGCAACGATCGATTGAATCTGCCGCAGTTCAGCGCGTCGGTCCTGAACTATCTGTCGTGGAAGGAGCGGTCCCGGGCGGTCGAGCCCATGGGCGCCCTCGGGTTCGGCCGTTTCACGCTCACCGGGCAGGGCGAACCCGAACAGTTCACAGGCGGAAGCATGACGCCCTCGTTGTTGGCCTTGTTGGGGATCACGCCGATCGCAGGACGTGGCTTCGCCGAAGGCGACGATCGCCCAGGCGCACCGCCGGTCGTCATGATCAGCGACGCGTTGTGGCGCGATCGGTACAACAGGGATCCGGCCGTCATCGGGCGTCACCTGACGTTCAACGGCGTCGACGCCACCGTCGTCGGTATCGCGCCGTCGGCGCTGAACCTGCTCACTGGTGGCGACGTCTGGAAGCCGCTCACGATCGATCCGGCTCGCGAGATGCGGCTCAACCACGTAATCTTCGCCGTCGGCCGTCTGAGGCCCGACGTGACGCTCGATCAAGCACAGCGGGAGATGGACGCGATCGCCGCGACGGTCAGTCAGCAGTATCCGGAAATGAAGGACTGGGGTATCCGTCTCGTGACCTTCTACGACTGGATCGTGAACCCGCAGTTGAGAACGACGCTGCTCGTGTTGCTCGCCGCAGTCGGATGCGTCTTGCTCATCGCGTCGGCCAACGTCGCAAACCTGCTCCTCGCACGCGCGTCCGCCCGCCGCCGCGAACTCGCAGTCCGCACGGCGCTCGGGGCGACCGGCCGGCGCGTACTCGCGCAACTGCTCACAGAAAGCCTAGTGCTTTCCTTCGCCGGCGGTCTGGCCGGAGTCGCCGGGGCGATCCTGGCCGTGCGGTCGATCGACACGATCCTGCCGGCGAATGTGCTGCCGACTTCCGACGTCGGGATCGACATGAACGTGCTCGCCTTCGCGGTGGGGCTCACCCTTGTGACCGGCCTCTTCTTCGGCATCGCGCCGGCCTGGCACGCCGCGCGCGTCAGGATCACCGACGTTCTTCACCAGGGGCGCGGCGCCGTCACCGGGCGCTCGCGACTTCGCAGCGTGCTGGCTGGCGTGCAACTCGCGCTGGCGACCGTCCTGCTCGTCGGGGCCGGCCTCCTGACACAGACTGTGCTGCGACTTCAGCACGTCCCGCTCGGCTTCGAGCCGTCCCGCGTCCTGACGTTTCAGCTGGTGCTGCCGCCCGCGCGCTACAAAGCGGATCGCGGGACCGCCTTCTACCGCGAGCTGTTGCCCTCACTCGCGGCCGTTCCCGGTGTTCGGTCGGTCGCCATGTCGAGCGGCGTGCCGTTCGGGAACGGCAACTACACTACGACGCCGATTGCGACGCGCGGCGAGTCGCCCCTGCCGCCCGAGACCGCCATTCCGACCGACTGGCGCATCGTCGGTCCCGGCTACTTCAAGACGATGCAGATTCCGGTGCTGCGCGGACGCGAGTTTACCGAAGCCGAGATGACGAACACCGCGATGGTGGTCATCGTCAGCCAGGCGACGGCGCGACGCTTCTGGGGCGATGCCGATCCGATTGGCCGGACTCTGCACCGTCAAGGCGATCTGCCACGCGAGTACACAGTGGTCGGCGTCGTCGGCGACGTCCGACAGACCGTCCTCAATCAGGATCGGGCGAGTATCTACTACGCGAGCAGTCTGATCGGGATCTGGCCGGCGATGGACATCGCCGTGCGGACCGACGGCGATCCCGCGTCGGCCCTGTCGATGGTGCGCCAGCGCGTGCGCGATCTCGATCCGAACCTCCCGTTGTCCTTCGTGCGCACGATGGACGAATGGGTGTCCGCAAGCGCCGCGCCGTCGCGGCTGAACGCGATCCTGATGGGGGCATTCGCGGCGGTGGCACTCGTGCTCGCCGCCATCGGCATCTACGGCGTGCTCGCGTACTCGGTGACGCAGCGCACACAGGAGATAGGGATCCGCATGGCGCTCGGCGCCGAGCCGGCCGGCGTCGTGGGCCTCATCGTGCGCGACGGGCTGCGCGTCGGTGTACCGGGCGTCGCCGCCGGATTGGCAGGCGCACTCGCGCTCAGCCAATCGCTCGGCAGCCTGGTCTACGGTGTAACGGTTCGTGATCCGTTGACTTACGCCGGCGTGGCCGCTGTCCTCGGCGTCATCGCGCTCGCCGCGTGCGTGGTCCCGCGCGCACGGCGTCGCGAGTCGATCCGCTCGTTGCGCTTCGGGAAGACTGACCCTGGCGCGCAGAGAAAGCGCCGCGACCGAATCCACCCGTTACTCGAGCGTGAAGGACACGTACATCAGCCTCGTGTCGCGCTGGATCTGCAGCGTCACGGGCGTGCCGGGTGCGATCGCGCGCATAGTCTCTCGGAGCCCCTGCAGGGTGAGCACCGGCTGGTTGTTCACACTGCGGATGATGTCCCTCACGAGGACGGGCACCTCGGTCGTGGCGCCAGCGACGCGGGCCATGACGATGACGCCATTCTGAGCTCTGAGTCCCCGTGCCACGGCAATGATCCGTGCATCGATCTCGACGCCGGCGATGCCGAGCTCACGCACTGTGCTCTTCTCAACGTCGGCCGTCGAGGACACGGCGTCGAGTTCGTTCCGATCCTCGACCGTGGCGACACTCAGGTTGAACTGTGCCGTGCCTCTCTGGACCACGATGGCTGCCCTCTCCGGCGAATCTCGAAGGCGGAAGTTGTAGGCGACCGTTGGCAGGTTGTCGGCTGGTTGGCCATCAACCGACACGAGGACGTCGCCGACTTTCATACCCGCGGCTTCCGCCGGCCCGCCAGGCCAGACATCCGACACGATGACGCCATAGTCTCTGGCGAGACCAAGCCCGGCCGCCAGGGCCGGCGTGATTGTCTGCATGCTCATGCCGACCGCCTGCCGCCGAAGTTGGCCATACTCCTTCAGTTGGCGGAACGCCGTCCGGACGGTCGCGGACGGAATGGCAAATCCCAGACCCTCATTGCCGCCGGATTGGGAAAGGATGAACGTGTTGAGGCCGACCACCTCGCCGCGAATATTGACCAGGGGACCGCCGGAATTTCCCGGGTTGATCGGCGCGTCGGTCTGGAGATAGATCAACGGCGAATCGGGATCGATTTGCCTGGCCACCGCGGACACGAGCCCGTGCGTCAGCGTATTGCGAAGTCCATTCGGACTGCCGAACGCGAACACGGTCTCGCCCTGGCGCACGTTGCTGTACGTCGCCAGGGGCAGCGCCGGGACTTTCACGCCATCAATCTTCAGCAGGGCGAGATCGATTTCAGTGGATGTGCCCACGATCCGTGCGGGCACAATGTTCGTCTTGCCCGACAGCGCCGTCGCCAGCCTGCCGTCGGCATCGGCAGCCGGCAGGACCACCTGAACGCGTTGCGCGCCGTCCACCACATGCGCGTTCGTCATGATGTAGCCGTCCGGATCGATCACAAATCCGGAGCCGATTGATCGTTGGAGACCGAAGACGGCGTTGGCGTTGCCTCGGCCCGCCTGGTCGCGAGCGCCGTAGCTGGTCACCTGGATCTGAACCACGCTGGGCCAGACCTTCTTCGTCAGCGCGTCGATCGACTCGTTCATCCGATCGAGCGCGTCCGGAACCGGGGCCGGAGCCGGGACTGGAGGCCGTTGCGCGACGACCGTGGGAACCGCCAGCAGCATGACGAGAAGCGGCAAGAGCACGGAGACCCGTCGAGCAAGCGATTGGGATCGAGACGAGGTCAAATCGGTCATGGCTCAGCACTCCTCCACGGATGGGTCGTATCGTAGCTCGCTAATCTAGGGCACGGCCAGTTTCCTCGCGAGCCAGTCTACGAGCGCCTTCTTGTACGGCATCCACTCGGGGTGTCCCTCCCAGTTCTCGACGCCGTGCGGCGCCCCGGGCACGTCGTGCCGCTCGTAGTCAGCACCCAGTTGATCCAGTCGCGCGCTGAACGCCAGCGCCTGCGCGTGCAATCGATCGGCCGTGCCCTGCACGAGCAGGAGCGGAGGCATGCCGCGCTTTGCCTGATGCAGCGGCGAGAAGCGAGTGAGGACGTCGCGAGCCTCGGCGTTCATCGCGGTCAACCCGAACAACCGAGCGGGCACGGAGCGCGGTGCGAAGCTCGCCGTCATCTGGAGGAAGTCATAGACCCCGTAGAACGACACGACTGCGGCGACCCCGTCGATTGGATCGGTGGCGAGTTGGGCCACCATCTGGCCGCTCGCCGATTCGCCAAGAATCGCGATCCGGCGTGGGTCGATGCGGAATCGTTGCGCATTGGCGCGCACGAACCGAACGGCCTCTCGAAGATCGTCGAGCTGGTCCTGGTTGCGGAACTCGGGCGTCAAGCGGTAGTCGATTGAGAACCATGCGAAGCCGGCTTTGGCGAGCGGTTCCAACAATGGCGTGACGTACGTCACCTTGTCGCCGGCTTCCCATCCGCCGCCGTGCGCGATGATGACGGCGGGAAACGGTCCAGGACCAGCCGGCGCCCACGCATCGAGCGCCAGGCCATGGCTCGGACTGAACAGAACGTCCTTCTGGAGACGAGTGACATAAGGCGTGTGACTCGCTGCCGACAGACGAAGCGTTTGCGCCAGCCACGCGGTCAGGCGCGCCTTGTAGACCCACTGCGATGGCCGCCAGTTCTCCGGGCGGTGAATCGCATCTTCAACCGCGAGGAACTCGCACGATCGGCCCGCTCGGCTGACGGCCACGCAGAACTCCTCGGCCTGGTTAGGAGGGACTTCGCTGTCACCACCGCCGTGGATGGCGAGAACCGGCGGCATCTGCCGCAGATCGCGCGATGCTGGTGAGGCTCGAGCGAGAAGCTCTGCCGGATGTGTCTTCAATCCGGCGACGTCGGCGAGGTCGTAGAGACCACCGATGCTGACGACCGCTCGCACGCCTGCCGGCGCCTCCGCGCCGAGCCACAGCGCCAATTGCCCGCCAGCATCTTCACCGAGAAGCGCAACGTTGTCCGGATCGATACGGAACTCGGTGGCATGACACCGCACGAACTCCACGGCGGCGCGGATGTCGTCGACCGCCTCGGTGAACCGCGCCAGACCGTTCAGGCGATAGTCCACGGAAAACCAGTTGTAGCCGGCCCGCGTCAGCAGCTCGAGAAACTGCCCCGTGAACGCGACCCGGCTTCCGGTGTCCCAACTGCCGCCGTGAAGGACGACGACGGCTGGACGTCGATCCCCGGTCTGCTGGACGTAGGCATCGAGCGCGAGCGCCGCACCGTTGACGCGACGGTAGACGATCTCGCCGCGCACCCCCGGGACGAGGTAATTGCCGTCCTGATTCCCTACGACGACTGGAAGACATTGCCCGGCCGCGGCGCCCGAGAGCCCCGAGAGGAGGATCCAGGCGGCGAATGCGCCCGACAGGACGAGCGGCCTACGCGGCGAGCGTTCGATGGCGAGCCACGATGTCGTGGACGAAGCGAAGTTTCTCAATAGCCGCTCCCGACAGAACGAACGGATACGCGTCCGGCAACCCGAGACCCCGGTTGAAATTGTTGAGCACGTAGGTGAGCGGGAACCATCCGTCCAGCAAACGGTCGAACGGCAGCGGACGCTCAACGACGACCGGTGGCACGCGCGCGAGTGCAGGTTCATCGGCGCGTCGCGGCCGCAGCGACAGGCCGCAGGCCGCCGCGGTCTCGAGCGTGTCCACCATATGGAGATAGTGCGCCCACGTCTCCGCCCAGTCCTCCCACGCGTGCGCGCTCGCGTACGCACTCACGAATCGCGACGACCAGTCGGCCGGCGGTCCCTGCTGGTAGTGGGTGTCCAGGGCCGCGGGATAGTCCACGCGCTCATCGCCGAACAGTGCGCGGAACGGATCCAGTTCCGCCGTCGCCTTGACCAACCGATCCCAGTAGTAATGCCCGCTCTCGTGCCGCATGTGTCCGAGGAGCGTCCGATACGGCTCGTGTACCGCCAGGCGGCGCCGCTCGCGCTCGGGGTCGTCGGCTTCCGCCGTATTGACGGTGATGACGCCGTTGGCGTGTCCGGTCAGCACCGGGCCCGCGCCATTGGCATCGTCCGCTTTGAACTCGAAGGCGAGACCATGGTCCGGATCGGCCTGGCGATCGTGAATCGGAAGGCTGAGCGCCGACAGCGTGAACACGAGGCGGCGCTTCGCGCCTTCGAGCTTGTAGAGTCGTGACCGCGCGTCCGTCGTCGAGAGATCGGGTACCACGCGCGTGAGGCGGCACGACGCGCAGAGCGGATTCGAATCCTGGTCTGGCACGGCCCAGTTGCAGACCTGCAGGTCGAGATAGTTCGCGCAGAGACGATAGACGCGTCCAGCAGCGCCGCCGAGCGGCGACCGCCATCGCCCGTCGTCCATGACGTCCAGCGACCCCACGTCCGCGATGTCCGGAAGGTACGCGACCTGGCGACCGCAACCGACGCAGCGACGAACTCTCAAAGAAGAGCAGGTTGCCGCAGTGATCGCAGTGGAAGACCTTCACCGGCAGACAAGATTGTTGATTTGATCCAAGGGCAGACATTTTCGTCCGACCCGGCAACGTGGCAAATCGCGCACCGCATAATGGCAATGCGCGTCCATCCAGTGCGCGCCGACCCAGAACTCATGAGTATTCATGTCGCGCTGACCCACCTGACCGAATACCGCTACGACCGCGCCGTTCACCTGTCGCCACAGCTCATCCGTCTCCGACCCGCGCCACACTGCCGGACGACCGTGCTGTCGTACTCACAGCGTATCGCGCCCGCCGCCCACTTTCTCAACTGGCAGCAGGATCCGCAGAGCAACTACATCGCCCGCGTGGCGTTTCCGGATCCCGTGACCGAGTTCCGGGTGGAGATCAACCTCGTCGCCGAGCTCGCGGTCTACAACCCCTTCGACTTCTTTCTCGAACCGTCCGCCGAGCGCACGCCGTTCGCGTATGACGCCTCGCTCGTCGCTGACCTTCAGCCGTTTCTCGCGACCGAGCCGCTCACTCCGCGGTTCAAAGAGTACCTGGCCGGCGTGGATCGCACGAGCCAGCGAACCATCGACTTTCTGGTCTCGCTCAATCAGCGATTGAGCCGCGACATCAGCTACATCATCAGGCTCGACCCTGGTGTGCAGGCCAAGGAAGAGACGCTGGCCCTCGGACGTGGGTCGTGCCGAGACACGACGTGGCTCCTGGTGCAGCTGCTCCGTCAGATGGGCCTCGCGGCCCGTTTCGTGTCCGGCTACCTGATTCAGCTCAAGCCCGACGTCAAGGCGCTCGACGGGCCATCAGGCACCGAGCACGATTTCACCGACCTTCACGCATGGTGCGAAGTCTATCTGCCGGGTGCGGGTTGGATAGGGCTTGATCCCACGTCAGGTCTGCTCGCCGGCGAAGGTCACATTCCGCTGGCGTGCAGTCCTGAGCCCTCGAGTGCCGCGCCAATCTCGGGCAGCGTGGACGAATGCGAGGTCGAGTTCGACCACAAGATGTCGGTTGAGCGGATCTTCGAGTCCCCCCGCGTCACGAAACCGTATGCGGAGGCCCAATGGGCATCGATCGATCGGTTGGGCGCCGCCGTTGACGCCGATCTCACCTCGCTCGACGTGCGTCTCACGATGGGCGGCGAACCAACGTTCGTGTCCGTGACTGACCGCGATGCCGCCGAGTGGACGACGGACGCGCTGGGACCGACGAAGCGCCGGCGTGCAACCGAACTTCTGGAGCGTCTGCGAAAACGTTTCAGTCATGGTGCGTTCATTCACGCCGGCCAGGGCAAGTGGTACCCCGGTGAGCAACTGCCGCGGTGGGCCCTGGGGTGCTATTGGCGCGCTGACGGCGAGCCCGTGTGGACCGACCCGTTGCTCGTGGCCGACGAGCAGTCACCGGACGGGTCGACCGATGAAGACGCGGAGCTCTTCCTTCGCCTGCTGGCGCGGAATCTGAAGCTGAGCGACGAATATGTGCGCCCGGCTTATGAGGACGTCTGGTACTACCTGTGGCGGGAACGCAAACTACCGGCGAACGTCGACCCGTTCGAGGCGCGTCTCGAGGACGAGCTCGAACGCGACCGGCTGCGGCGGGTCTTTTCCCAGGGACTCGATCAGACCGTGGGTTTCGTGATGCCGCTCGCGCCTGCGGAGGATGGCGAGTCGACCGGGTGGAGAACCGGGCCCTGGTTCCTGCGCGGCGAGCGGATGTACCTGATTCCCGGCGATTCCCCCATGGGATTCCGGCTGCCGCTCGACTCGCTGCCCTGGGTAGACGGGGCCGATCGTCCGCAGCAATACGAACAGGATCCATTCGCCGCGCGCGAGCCGCTGTCGGCTCCGGTGGCGAGAGCCGCACGAACCGCGCTCCGGCAACAGTCGGCGGCGACATCCGCGGACGCTCACGCGGCGATCGATGACCGCGTTCCGGCCCGGTCCGAGTCTGCACCGTGGATCGTGCGGACGGCGATCTGCGCCGAGCCGCGTAACGGCGTGCTGTACATCTTCATGCCGCCGCTCGAGTCGGTCGATCGGTATCTCGATCTCGTGAGCGCCATCGAGGCCACCGCGGCCGAACTCAGGGTCCGCGTGCTGATGGAGGGCTACCCGCCGCCGCCCGATCCACGGCTCACGCGCCTTGTCGTCACGCCGGACCCCGGCGTCATCGAGGTCAACGTTCATCCCGCGTCGGCCTGGCGGGATCTGGTCGATCACACGTCGGCAATCTACGAGGAAGCGCATCAGTGCGGGCTCGCCGCGGAAAAGTTCATGCTCGACGGCCGACACACGGGCACCGGCGGCGGGAATCATTTCGTGCTGGGAGGTCCTTCAGCCGCCGATAGCCCATTTCTGCGCCGGCCGGACCTGTTGCGTAGCCTGGTTGCGTACTGGCACAACCATCCGTCACTCTCTTATTTGTTCTCCGGACTGTTTCTCGGTCCGACGAGCCAGGCGCCGCGGGTGGACGAAGCGCGGAACGACAGCGTCTACGAACTCGGGATCGCGTTCGAACAGGTACCCCCGCCTGGAGCGGGCGTTCCGCCCTGGCTCGTGGATCGGTTGCTGCGCAATCTCCTGATTGATGCCACGGGCAACACACACCGGGCGGAATTCTGCATCGACAAGCTCTACAGTCCGGACACGTCAGGCGGCCGGCGTGGCCTTCTCGAGCTCCGTGCCTTCGAGATGCCGCCGCATCCGCAAATGAGCCTGGTGCAGCAGCTACTCATCCGCGGATTGGTTGCGGCGTTCTGGCAGCACCCTTATCAGATGCCGCTCACGCGCTGGGGCACCGCCCTTCACGACCGTTTCATGCTTCCGTATTTCGTGTGGCAGGACTTCAGCGACGTCCTCGAGGACCTGCGGCGGTGGGGCTATCCGTTCGACACCGCGTGGTTCGCGCCGCACTTCGAGTTCCGCTTTCCAGTGGCGGGCGCCTTGGAAGCGCGGGCCGTCACCCTCGAGCTGCGGCAGGCGCTCGAGCCCTGGCACGTGCTTGGCGAAGAGGGGACGAGCGGTGGGACGGCGCGCTACGTGGACTCGTCGCTCGAACGCGTCCAGGTGCACCTCACCGGGCTGACCGGCGAGCGCTTCGCCGTCCTGTGCAACGGCCGCGCGCTTCCGCTTCAACCGACGGGCACGATCGGTGAGGCGATCGCGGGGGTCCGCTTTCGCGCGTGGCAGCCGCCGTCGTGCCTCCACCCGACAATTCCGGTCCACGCGCCGCTCACATTCGATGTCGTCGATACCTGGATGAATCGCGCCGTGGCCGGCTGCCAGTATCATGTCGCGCATCCGGGAGGACGGAGCTACGAAGTGTTTCCGGTGAATAGCTACGAAGCCGAGAGCAGGCGGCTGTCGCGTTTCAGCCGGCTGGCGTACACGCCTGGCCGGCTCGACGTCGCGCCGCCTGTCCGCTCGCGCGAGTTTCCATTCACGCTGGACCTTCGAACTGCGCCGACGCCGTGTCCACATTAGGCGACTCGCCGATTTCATCCGCCGGCTGCGCCTACTGGGATGAGCTTCGCCAGACCAGTGGCGAGCTGCGTCCGGAGTGGCGTGTGTTCACCGCCGCGACCGGCGACCTCGCCCCCAAAGTTCTCAGCGAGGCAGCCGCCAGAGTAGCGCGCCAGGTCCACGTCAACAGCGTCACCGACAACGCCTACTTGACGGCTGACGGCCAGACCCGACCGTGGTCGCTCGACGTGCTTCCCGATGATCGTCCCGGCCGATGTCTGGCCGGCAATCGACGTCGCCGTGCAGCAGACCGCGCGTCTCTTGAACGCGCTTGGCCGTCGACCTGTATGGCGCCCAGCGACTCATCGCGGACGATGTGATTCCGCCGGCGCTCGTGTTCGGCCACGCGGGCTTCTTTCGTCCGGCCCACGGTGTGCGGCCCGCGGGCGGCATCTTCGTGCACGTGGCGGCAGTCGATCTGGCCCATGGACCCGACCGGCGGTGGTACATCACGGGCGTCGCCGTTCAGGTGCCGGCAGGCCTCGGCAACGTCCTCGAAAATCGAGCGACGATCGGCCGTGTGTTCGCGCCGGCGGCCCGCGGCCTCCGTATCCATGCTCTTGCACCGTTCTGTGACGCGGTCCGCAACATGCTCGTCGCCGCGGCGCCGCCGGACGGCGATGCGCCGCACGTCGTGCTTCTGTCGCCAGGGCCGGCGAGCGACACCTATTTCGAGCACGTGTACCTCTCGCGAGAGCTCGGGCTGACACTGGTGCACGGCGCCGACCTCGTCGTCAGGCACCATCGTGTGTTTCTCAAGACGGTGGCCGGCCTGCGGCGCATCCACGCCATCTGGCGCTGCCAGGACGATGACATCTGCGATCCGCTCGAGCTCAGAAGCGATTCGTTGTTCGGTGTGGCCGGTCTGGTCCAGGCCTGGCGTGCCGGCGAGGTTCTCATCGCGAATGCCTTCGGCCTCGCGCCACTCGAAGCGCGGGAATTTCTTCCGTACTTGGGACCCGCGTGTGAGCGATTGCTCGATGAGCCGCTCGCCGCTGCGGTTGTGCCGGACTCCCGGCACGACGAGCTTTCGCGCGCCCCGGTGTGGCGCGGCGGATCGCTTGTCTCGAGTCCCGTGACGCTGCGCGCCTTTGCCGTCGCGGATGGCCGTGGCGGCTACCGCGTCCTGCCAGGTGGGCTCACCCGGGTCATCGATGCCGAGACACGTCCCGGCCTGAGCAAGGACACCTGGGTTGCGTCACTGGACCAGACCGCGTCGTCCACGAACCGTGAGACAGAGCCGCGCGCTCCGCTGATGCATGGCGGCGAGAGGGCGACGCCCAGCCGTACGGCCGATCACCTGTTCTGGCTGGGGCGCTACGCGGAACGCGCGGAGAACAACGCGCGGCTCATCCGCGCGGTGCTCAAGCGGCTGCCCGACGCGCGGACGCGTCCGGTCGCCTTCCGTTCGTGTCTCGTGCACACGTGTCAGAGCCAGGGCCTCATCGAGGACGTGCCGGCGCGCGCCTCGGACGTCACGGACCGTGTGCTGACGGCACTCGAGCGCTCTCTCGTCGCCGGTCTCTCCGATCCGGAGATACCGAGCCTGGCGTTCAACGTCCGCCAGACCTGGCGGGTGGCCAGTGCCGTGCGGGAGCGGCTGTCGTCAGACAACTGGCGCGTGCTGATCCGGCTCGATCAGACGGTCTCACAGCGACAGGCATCGCCACTCGCGTTCGGCGATCCCTTCGAATACATCGATGACGTGATCCTGCTCCTGGTTGCGGTTGGAGGTCTGGAAACGGCACACATGACGCGCGACGACGGGTGGCGGTTCCTGAGCCTCGGCCGGCACATCGAACGGCTGTCGTTCGTCGCCGAGACGCTCGAAAGCATCACGCTCCACCGGGCCATGCACGAACCGATGGCTCTCGAGTGGCTGCTCGATCTGTCCGACAGCCTCATGACGTACCGGTCTCGCCATCTCCGCCAGCCCGAGTGGACGGCCGTGCTCGATCTCCTGCTGTTCGACGAGCGCAATCCCAGAGCTGGGATGTTCCAGCTCGCGAAAATCGAAACGATGGTCGAGAACCTCCCAGGCGCCGAACCGCTCGACGTCCTTCGCGAGATCGAAGATCTGCACGGCGCCGGACGCGTCAGCGCGGACCGAGGTCACGAGCTGTTCGGCGGCACGACAGCGCTCGGCTATCTCCCGCGCGCATGCCGCCGGCTGGCGGAACGCGTGTCGGACGCCATCACGCTCCGGTACTTCAGCCACGTCGACGATCGGACCGAGTCCACGGTCACGCCTTGAGTATGGCGATCCATCGGTACCGGGTCGAGCACGTGACGCGCTACAAACACGCGGAGCGTGCGTCGAGTTCCCATCACGTGGCGTACCTCACGCCGCGGCACCTGCCGTTTCAACGGGTCGTCGAACACCACGTGGCCGTGACCCCGAACGCCGCGGATCGAATCGACCGCGTGGACTACTTTGGCAACGCCGTCCAGCATTTCAGCGTGCTATCGCCGTATCGGGAACTGGACGTCAGCAGCCACAGCATCGTCGAGGTGTCGGAGGCCGATCGCATCGATCCGAACGCCGGGCCGCGCTGGGAAGAGGCGACCGCGGCGGCGCAGCCCTTTGTGGCGGGCGTGTCGGAATTCAGCTACCCGTCGCCGTACGTCGGCGTGCCGTCCGTGGTTGCCGCCTTCGCGCGCGAGTCGTTCCCGGCGGGCCGGCCTCTCGTTTCCGCCGTTCTCGACCTGACCCATCGCATCAACCGAAGCTTTCAGTTCGACCCGGGCGCGACCACGATTACGACGTCGGTCACGCGCGTGCTCGAGATGCGGCATGGTGTCTGCCAGGACTTCGCGCACGTCGGAATCGCCTGTCTGCGATCGCTCGGCCTCGCCGCCCGGTACGTCAGCGGCTACTTGTTGACGACGCCGCCGCCCGGCCAGCCGCGCCTTCAGGGCGCCGATGCCTCACACGCCTGGCTCTCGGTGCATTGCCCGGGATGGGGCTGGCTCGATGTCGACCCAACGAACGATCTCGTCCCGGACACGCGGCATATCACCCTTGCGTGGGGCCGCGACTACGGTGATGTCAGTCCGCTTCGCGGTGTCGTGCTCGGCGGCGGCCATCACACGCTGGATGTTGGTGTCAGTGTCACGCCGGACGCGCGCCGCGTGAGGCGCTACCGCGTCAAGATCCGCCACCACTCGCTCGAGTCCCTCACCGTGAGATAGATCGACACGACGACGAGCAACGACAGCACGGCGTTGCTGAACGCGCCCGGCCGATGGTCTCCCATCAGTTGCCGATCGTTGGCCATCTTCATCAGCGAAACGACCAGTACCGGAATGACGATGACCACCATCGAGCGCACCACGAGCGTCAACGCGACTGGCTCCACGCTCAGGAACACGATGTAGAGCGGCGACAGCCCGAGCAGCGCGGCGGACCACCGGTACACCGGGTCGCGACCGCTCGGTTCCGTCAGAATCGGCGCATCGTCGGCGACTCTCAGTCCGGGCACAAACCGGCGGCAGATATCACGCACGATCAACGAGTAGCCCATCGTCCCGCCCACAAAACTGCTGAAGCAGATGCCCCACAGTCCGACCCCGAAGATCACTTTGCCCGATCACACCCATGCTGTCGCCGAAGATGCGCACCAGGTGTTCGGCGCTCTGAGGCGTGATTCCCAAGCGGCAGGATTGTCGCGGCCGCGGCAACCTGCAGCAACGCCCCGACGCCAAACCGGCAGAACGTGCTCGTCACCAGATCCATGCGCTGCCGCCGGAGGTCCTCGGCGCCGGACCATCCTCTCTCCGTGGCGAAGTAGGTGTAGCTCAGGTTGCTCATGCTCCCTGCCTGCGCACCGATCATCGCGGCGAGCAGCAGCATCGCGCTGTAGAGCCCTTCGCTGTTCGGAATCGTCGGAATGAACAGACCGCGCGCGATCCCGACCGGATCGGGACGCGAGAACAAGGCTGCAATCGGCAGCGAGACGCCCAGGAGCACGATCACCACCGGTGCACACGCGTTCGATGAGACGATAGCCGCCCCACACCATCATCACGACGCCAAGAACCGTCAGCCCCACCGACCAGATTGCACCGCTGGCCGGAGTTGGCAGCGGCAGCAGCAGATGCGCGGCATTTCCCATCAGCAGGATCGTGTAGAGGTTGCTCGAGTGACGCACGACGATCGTCACGACGAGCGCCGTCCACACGAGCCAGCGGCCCATTCGCGCGTAGCCTTGAAGCAGGCTTTCGCGGGTGACCAGCACATACGACGCGGCGGTGTTCACCCACACGAACCGGAACAGCAGCGCCAGCGCCAGCGCCCACAGCAGGGAGTAGCCGTACGTCGCGCCGGCCACGGCGCTCGTCAGGAACGTGCCCGGCCCCATGGCCGTGAAGAAGAACACCAGGCCAGGCCCAAGCCTGCCCTTTGCCCGGGTTCCCGTTCCCCGGTGACTCACGACCTGGCGCTCAGCGCCTGACGCAGGATCGCGAGGAAGGCAGGTTTCCAGCGCGCGTGCAATGCGCTCCCGTGATCGCCGGGAATCGTGTACCTCTCCAGCGACTCGGTCAGCCACGTACCGGCCCCACCCGCCATCAGGCCGATGGCGGTGGACCAGGTTCCGCACGCGGCAGCGCAGGTACACCACGCGATTCGCCGTCGGCCGCGGCCGATAGTTTCTGACCGCCGTGTAGCTCTGCGACAATCGACGCCGATACAGGAGAGGCAGGCTGGCCCAGTCGAACGCCCGCATCACAGTTCTCAGGCTGCGCGGATCCTCGCCGGCCAATGAGGGATCGACGAGTCCTGCCGCCGATGTTGCGGCCCGTGAAGCGACGCGTCGCCTCATCCGCGTCCACAACGCAGCGAGGCCATAGAACCGCCACTCATTGACGATCCAGCGCGGAAAATTCGCCGCCATCGAGATGACGTCGACCGATCTGAACGGACCGTCCGGGAGGAACGCACTCGCATCGACCAGCACGATCGACAGCGGGGCGAGATGCCGCGCCCGCAACTGCTGTCCGAGCTCGTAGGCGACGTGCGCGCCGAATGAATGGCCGGCAAGGTGGACCGGCCTGTTCGGGAATTGCGCGATCACCTCGTCCGCGACACCAGAAACAATTTCCTCGAGTGTCGGATGCTCCGTCGGGTACGCGCGTGTCTCCGTGGAACTCGACCCCGTACACCGCGCGATCGAAGCCGATGCCCTGAACCAGACTCGCGCCACTCGCCACTGTGCCCAAACAGAGTGGGCCCGACGATCGAGCGGCGGGCGAGACGCTTCGGACGCGCCGTTCGCGGCGTCGCAGCTCGACGAGGAACGCACGCGTCGGCGTATCACGGCGATCGACCACCTGCGACGGACTGACCGGCGATCGTCGGGGCTTGGATAAGTTCCTTCAGCGACAACGGCGTCTGGAGCGTCTGCTCAATCCGGCTGAGCAGCTTCAGCGCCTGCAACGAATCCCCGCCCAGCTCGAAGAAATCATCGTGAATACCGACCCGATCGAGTCCCGAGCGCCTCAGCCCAGAGCTCCGCGAGTACAGCCTCGGTTCGGACTGCCCGGCGGTGTGAACGGGACAGCCATCTCCGGCCGGATGCCTTCGACCGCTGGGAAGGCGAAGACGATCGGTCTTTCCGCTCGGTGTCCGCGGCAGCGCCTCCATCGCCACGAAGATGGACGGAACCATGTAGTCCGGCAGCAACCTGGCCAGGTGCCGCCGAATTTCCGCTCACCGTGACCGCGGGCCGCCATCGTCGCGAACGAAGTAGGCGATCAGCCGACTCTCGCCGGCTCGTTCGGCTGTCCGACGACGACGGCGTCGCTGATGCCGTCCATCTCGCGGAGCGCGGTTTCGATTTCCGAGACCTCAATCCTGAAGCCGCGGATCTTCACCTGAAAATCGCGCCGGCCCATGTGCGTGAGACAGCCGTCGCTCGACCGCTTGCCGAGATCGCCGGTCAGGTAGAACGCGCGCATCGCTCGCCGGACTCGTCGCGAACGAATGACGGCGTTCGTTCGATCCGGATCGCGCCAGTAGCCGGGTGAGAGATAGCGGCTCTTCACGGCGATCTCGCCGATCTCCTCGTCCGCCACGTGCTGGCCGCTCTCATCGAGCAACAGCACCGTCATGTCCTGGAGCGGGTAGCCGATCGGGAACCTTGTGCCCGGCAATCTGTTCCCCATGCGGAATCACGTTCCAGCACACCGCCATGCACTCGGTCGGCCCGAACGGATGCACGAGAACCGCAGTGCGGCAGAAAGTGCCGATTGAACGTCCTGCACATCCGGCCCGGAACAGTGGCTCGCCACCCATCGAAAGTATCCGCACGTCCGGAAACACCACACCGTCCGACAGCGTGGCCATGAACGCGCGATATGTCGTCGGTACGGTTCGGAAGATCGTGATCTGGTGGCGCAGCAACCAGTCCGACAGTTGCGCAAATCCTTGTCGCTTGCTGTCGAACGGATAGATGCGTCGGCGCCGTTCAATAGCGCCGAGTAGATGGTCCTGCGCCGAGCCTGCGAAGCCCACGGACGTGTGCCACAACCATCGGTCGTGCGACGCTGATGCCCCACTCGTTGGTCACATTGCCGCGTGTCGGCGAGGACGTTCCGGTGCGTGTGCATGACGCCTTTCGGCCGGCCCGTGGAGCCCGACGTGTAGATGATCATCGCCAGATCGCCCGGCGACGGCTGGATGTCCGGCTGTTCGTTGGAACGACCGTCTGAATGCGCGATGATGTCGAGGATTCCGATCGCCTCGTCCGACAACCCTCGCGCACGATCGAGATTGCTGGTGTCGGTGACGATGAGCCTAGCTCCCGAATCTTCGAGCAGGTATCTCAAACGCTCCTGCGGGTAGCTCGCGTCCAGGACCACGTAGAACTTTCCCGCTTTCAAGACACCCAGGATGGCCGCCACGACCTCGGCGCCACGATCGAACAGCAGCGCGATCGGTTCCGCACCAACGCCGCGTTGCGGAAGGATTCGGTGCGCCGTTTGGTTCGCGACCTGATTCAGGTCCGCGTAGCTGACCGATCCCTGGTCCGACTGGATGGCCACCCGGTCGCCATGGGCGCGGACCTGCTGGTCGAAGCGCCGGGGGATCGACTGTTCGACATCCTCCGCGGCAAAAGGCAGAAAGGGATGCGGGGCACGGATCCGGGCCCCACGATTGGCATCGACCCTATCCGGCACGGCTGCTATTGTCGCCGGAGCCTGGCCATCCTGTGATTGCAGGGTGTCTGGCAGCCGGACGCCCGCCCGGGGTATCATCAGGACGTTACGTTAGCCCGCCGCTGACATCGCGCTGAGCCGATCGAGCGCTTCTCGTTCCCCTCTTGCCCTGCAGCAGTTCCGTGGATGGTCCACCAGGCTAGTTTCGTGACGCCGCTTTGCGGCAGCTCTGCACGTGCAGACAGGAAGAGAGAACGACAGATGAATCGAAAGCTCTATGTTGGGAACCTTGCTTTTTCCACCGATGACCAGGCTCTGAGCGCGATGTTTGCTGAAGCCGGTCCGGTCGAGTCCGTCCGCATCATCTCCGACCAGGCGACAGGCCGCTCGCGCGGGTTCGCCTTTGTCGAGATGGCGACGGATGAAGGCGCGAAGGCCGCGATCGAGCGGTTCAACGAGAAGGAAGTGGATGGACGGCGGTTGATGGTGAATGAGGCGCGCCCGAAGACGAATGACGGCCGGGCTCGTTCGCTGGTGCTGGCGGTGGTGGCGGCCGTCGTCGTGAGCCACGCTGGTAGGTAAGCTCTAAAGAAAACCGGGTTTCCCGACGTATCGGGAAACCCGGGTGTGTCTTCCTCAGTCGTCCAACCTCAGTCGTCCAACCTCAGTAGTCCATCCTCACCGTCAACCCGAAATTGAACGGGTTGACGATCTGATCGTACTGCCCGGTGGTGGTGTTGGTGTTCCCGACGGTTGGCAGCGTTGGTGGTGAAGTTATACACCGCCGCCATCCGCTGGAACTGGACGGCGTTCCACATGTTGTAGAACTGCGCCTGCACGCGCACGCTGCCGCCCCGGCCGATGTTGACCGGGATGCGACGCGCGAGCGTGAAGTCCCAGTTCTGCCAGGCGGGGTGCCGCAGGAAACCGACGGGCACGTTTCCGTCGTTGCCCTGATTTCCGTTCGGCTGCGGCCGGCGGAAGGCGTTCAGGTTGAAGTGCGGCCTGAAGGCATCGTGCACGCTGGGATCGGCGGGCGCCGACGGCGCCAACGGGTCCTCACCCGGCACGAACTCGCACCGGACGGACCCCGAACTCGACAGCGTCGGGTCGGTGTTGTTGACGCCGGCGATGTTCGTGTTGCAGGCGGGATTGAACGCCGATCCGCTGACGGCCTGCACAACGCCGGACGCTTCCCAATCCCTCAGGATGTGCTTGAGGACGGCCACGTTCGGCGTCGGGTTCGGGATCATGTAGGAGTAGTTGACGACCAGCATGTGCCGCCGGTCCTGAACGCCGGTGTCCACGCCGGTCGGGTCTCCTGCCGGCGGGCCGTAGTAGCGGTCACGCAGGCCCTCCTTGCCGCCGAGCTCTTCCGTCCTGAAGTCCCAGCCGTTGACGCCTCGGTTCCACGAGAGCGTGTAGGCCAACCCCATCTGCAGGCCGTGTGACAGCCGGCGCTGGACACTCGTCTGCACCGCGTTGTAGTTGAGCACGTCGTCTTGAGTCGCGAGGTACTGAAGACTGCCGACACCCGGGTAGTCGCGGCGAAGGAAGTTCGCGTTGATCGGCTCGTTGTTGAACAGATTGTTCGGGTTCGCGTACGCGTCGATCGGAACGTTGTTCGTCGTCTTCGTGCGTCGGAACGTCCGGCCGATGTTGGCGACGTAGGCGACCTCGGCGACGGTGTTGAAGCCGATGTCGCGCTGGAACGCGAGGTTGGCCTGGTAGTTGCGCTCAGGCTCGAGCTTACCGGGGTCCATCGTCTTGCCGGGGAGGTTCAGCGGGAAACCGTTCGGCAACGCGGCGGTCTGCGGGCTTTCCGCGAAGGCCGTGCCGGACGCCGCGAGTGTGGCGATGTCTGCAATCGTCGCGTTGCGGATCGTCCGCGTGCGGCTCACGAGCGCCCCTCCGTTGAACGGGTACAGGCCCGCCACGAAGTTGTAGAAGATCCCCGTGGACGCGCGAATGGCGGTCTTGCCGTCGCCGAACACGTCCCACGCGAATCCGACACGCGGTGCCCACGAGAACATCGGAAGGTCGTAGTACCAGCCGTCCTTCTTGCCTTCGTCGCGCGCTGCGCCTGGGTGGCTGTTGAGACCATTGACCCACATTCCGTTCGTGATCGAACCGGTACCGGGGACGGTCGCACCCACGTAGGCGCGGGAGAGGAACACGTCAGGGAATCGCGGATCGATCGCGGCCTGGTTGGCGGAGCCGCAGGCTGCGTTACCAGCGGTCGGCACCTTGCACGCCGGACGGTACAGGAGCGGGGCTTGGTTGGCATCCCACAGGCTCGGGTCGAATCCCGAGTTCTCCTGGCGACCCTCGTAGAACGCCCCGTGATGTTCGACACGGAGACCGTAATCGAGCGTCATCCTGGAGTTGATGCGCCAGCTGTCCTGAACGTAGGCCGCGCTGTACCAGTGCAGGTTGTCGCGATCCAGCGCGGTTGTCGAGTTCGGTGTAGCTGTTGACGACACCAAGCAGCGCGTTGGCGAAGCCATTGCCGGAGCTGATCGGGTTGTCCGCGTTGTGGCCGAAGTCGAACACGCCCGTGTAGGTGTGCCGATCCGGGCTCGGTCTTGCTGTCGCGCTCGGTGAAGCCGCCGAACTTGAAGTTATGGCGGCCCTTCGTCCACGACAGGTCGTCCTGGAACGTAAAGCGATAGTTCTCGTTCCAGGTCATGGCGAGACGGGAGCGTCCGCCGAACGGCCGCCACGGCTGCAGATTGCTGCGGTTGCCGCCCGAGAACAGTGAAGTCCGGCATGAACGGCCATTCCTGCTTGTTGTAGCGGCTGAAGCCGATCGGGCCTGGGTTCGGGGCGAAGTCCTCGATGCCGGGGCAGACCGCCCGACCACGCGTACTGGTCACGGTAGTACTGCGTGTACGTCTCCTGGTTGACCTCGCCCTTGCCGTCGCGGAAGCCGTAGTGATTGTGGCTGTAGCCGACCGTCACCTCGTTGACGATGCGTTGGGTTGATGACCTTCGTCATCGAGCCGGTCACGAGGTCGCCCGGGAACACGTTGTTGGACGAGGCCTCGCCGGGCTGCACGACGTTGTACGTGATGCTGTCGTCACGGTCGAACAAGGCGCGCGTGCTGAACCGGGTGTTCGAGCTCCACACGATGTCGCCGCGCGCGACAAAATTCGTCCGGGTGTGCAGAGGCGTCGTGTCGCGTCCATCGTTCGAGTTCCAGTACGCGTTCGTCGTCCGGTCGCGAACGTTGTTCGGCAGGTTCAGCAGGTTGATGACGTTCTGACCGACCGGGTTGATCCGGTTCTGCGGGATCACGTTGCCGGGGAACGCCTGCAGCGTCAGCGGGTCGATGATCGGCTGCAGGCGTCGGCGCCGGTGCCGCTGACCGAACCATCGGCGTTCAGCGTGGCCTTGCCGAAGAACGTCTGCGAGAAGTCGCCCGTGCGCTCGAGCGCGGTCGGCATGTTCGTGCGGAAGACGTCGGTCGGGCGGATGTCCTCCGTGAACTCCTGCGACAGGAAGAAGTAGGCCTTCTTCTGGCTCGTGCGGCTGTCGATGACCTTCGGGATGATGATCGGACCGCCGATGCTGTAGCCGCCGATGTTCACTTCGAAGAACGGCTTCGCCGTGTCCGTGACTGTTCGCGGAAGAAGTCGTTCTTGTTCCATTCGTCGCGGCGCATGTTGTACCAGCCGGAACCACGGAATTGGTTCGTGCCCGACTTGGTCGTCATCTGGACGAGGCCGGACGACTGCCGTCCGTGCTCGGCGTTGTAGCCGCTCGTGATGACGTTCACTTCACCGATCGCGTCGATGTTCGGCGTGATGTGGGTCGTGCCGTTGCCGCCTTCTTCGCCGACCGGGACGCCGTCAATCGTGGTGTTCTTGTTGAGCGAGTTGCCGCCGTTGATGCTCAGGAAGCGGCCCGAGTTCCACTGCGCGTAGTCGCGGCTCGTGTGCGAGTCCATGACGCCTGGCAGGATCTTCATCATGCCGAAGACGTCGCGGCCCTTGACCTGAACCGACACCAGCGTGTCACCCGTGATGTTGCGGGTGAGCGCGCTGTTCGCGGTCTGCACGGGCGTGACTTCCGCGGTGATCGTGACCGATTCGGTCACGCCACCGGCCGTCAGGACGAGTCGTCCGAGCTCGCGGACCTCGCCGCCCAGCAAGTTGAACTCGTCGATCGTGATCGGCCGGAAGCCGTCCATCTCGACCTTCACCACATACCGGCCTGGTTGCATCGCCGGAATACGGAAGACGCCCTGGTCGTTCGTCACGGCAGTGCGGACCGTTGCGGTCTGCGCCTGTGTGGCTGTTACTGTCGCACCGGGAACGACGCCGACGTTGTCGGCGACGGTGCCGGTGAGTGCGGCGTTACCGGATTGCGCAAGCGCAGAAGTCGCGCCTGCGAGCAGGATTCCCCCGACGAGAAGGGGCAGTGTCCATCGCGCTCTTTCCATCCATCCGCTCCTTCGACCCGAGATATCGGGCCGCGCTCGACCGCTCCATGAGCAACGGCAAGCCCGGGAGCCATGTTCCCGGCAGACGTGACAGAGGCGCGGTCAGCGGACCTGCAGGCTAGTGACTGGAGGGGAGTTAGTCCATACCAACTATCCTGTAGAAAACGACAAAAAGTTGTGTATGAGCCGTCTCATGGCGTCCGTGGCAAAGTACCCGCGTGAGCTCGCCTGACGAGTCCGTGCCGCACAAGCGACGCGCGCGCTACTCGGGCACGCATCCGCGCGCGTTCCATGAGAAATACAAGGAACTGAACCCCGAGCAGTACGCCTCGGAGGTTGAGAAGATCGTCGCCTCGGGCAAGACGCCGGCCGGCACCCATCGGCCGATCATGGTCGGGGAAGTGCTCGAGTGCCTTCGGCCGGCCGCCGGCGACGTCGCCGTCGACTGCACGCTCGGCGGAGGCGGACATGCCCGGACGATCCTGGAACGGGTCCAGCCCGGGGGACGCGTCATTGGCCTGGACGTCGATCCGATCGAGCTGCCGCGGACCGAGGCGCGCCTGCGGAGCGCCGGTTTCGGCCCTGAAACCTTCGTCGCGCGACACGCGAACTTCGCCGGCCTGCCGAAGGTGATGGCCGCCGAAGGGCTCGAGGCGGCGAACGTCATCCTCGCGGACCTCGGGGTGTCGTCGATGCAGCTCGACAACCCCGATCGCGGCTTCACCTACAAGATGGACGGCCCGCTCGACATGCGCATGAATCCGTCGCGCGGAGAATCGGCTGCCGAACTGCTGGCACGGGTGAGCGAAGAGGCGCTGTCCCGTCTGCTCAGCGAGAACGCCGACGAGCCGCACGCGGATCTCATCGCCCGTCTGCTCAAGGCGACGTCTCCCAGGACCACACAAGCCGTCGATCGCGCCGTGCGCGCGGGACTGACGTCGGCGTTTCCGAACGTGCCAAAGCCCGACGTGAAAATGTCAGTCCGCCGCACGCTGCAGGCGCTCCGTATCGCGGTCAACGACGAGTTCGCCGCGCTCGACGCATTGCTCCGCGCGATACCGCACTGCCTGGCGCCGGGCGGCCGTGTCGCGATTCTGACCTTCCATTCGGGCGAGGATCGCCGCGTGAAGAAGGCGTTTCAGGCGGGTCATCGAGCGGGCGTGTTCTCGGACGTCGCGCGTACGGTCATCCGGTCGACGATGGACGAAACCCGCGCGAACCGGCGGGCGTCTGCCGCAAAGCTGCGTTGGGCGGTCCGCGCGACGATGTATGCTCGAACCTGATCATCCCTCCAGGAACGGCCATGCCTCGACTCCACTCTCTGCCCTGGCTCGCGGCAACCGGGGTGTGGCTCGCCGTCGCTGCCCAGCCCCTCGTTTCCCAGCAGCCGACGTTTCGATCCGGCACGGACCTCATCGCTGTTGACGTCCAGATCGTGGATGAGGCCGGCCGCCCGCTGACGGGCCTGCGGCCGCGATCAATTCGAAGTGTCCATCCAGGGCGAGCCGCGATCCGTGCTGTCGGTCGACCTTCTGCGGATGGTTCGCGGCACCTCCTGGAACAGCATTGTCGGCCGCTCGTCCGTTCCGCCCGTCGCTCCCGATGCCGACGTTCCAGGCCGGGTCTTCGTGCTTGCAGTGGACGTCATGAGCTTTCGTCCCCAGGGTCTCGAGCGGCTTCTGAAGGAAGCACGGCAATTCGTCAACGCCCTCGAGCCGGAAGACGTCGTCGCGATCTATCCCTTCCCGTTTGAGGGCGTCACGACGCTGACGACCGATCGCAGTCAGGTCGTTCTGGCGCTCGAGCGCCTGGTCGGGACGCGCGAACGGTTCATCGCGGACGGCGGAACGTACGGCCTGAATCCGTCTGACATCGTGGACCTGTCCACCGTCTCGACGACGCAGACGCTCGATGCCCTGCGCCAGCACCGCGTCACGGACATCTGCGCCGCGAGCAGCGATCCCGAGGTGTGTGGCCGCAGTGTCATCGCGGAAGCCCGGATGCTGGCGCAGATGGAGGATGGCGACGTCACCCAACGGCTCGCGAGTTTCCGCGCGCTTCTGACGGCGCTTTCAGGCTCGCCGCACCGGAAGACGGTGGTGCTCGATCAGCGGCGGCATGGTCTCGTCGGACCGCCCGGGCGGCCGGCCCGACATCGGCGCGGAGCTCGGCACGCTCGTCGGGCAAGAGGCCGCGCGCGCGAACGCCACCGTGTACGCCCTTTTCGCCGATACACGCCGCATGGAACTGGGATCGGCCGCGCTCGGCGCGCGCCCGCGCACGAGCGACAATCGCGGCCGTGACATCGCGCTCCTCGGCCGACCGCTCGAGCGGCTGGTGGATCCGAGCGGCGGGGCGATGTTCAGCATCGGGCAAAGTGCACGACCCGCGTTCGAGCGGATCCTGGCCGAATCGTCGGCCTACTACGTGCTTGGCGTCGAGCCGCGGTTCGAAGACCGTGACGGCCGGCCGCGCGAGCTCCATGTCAGGATTCAGAATCTTCCCCGCGGGCGTTCCGTCCGTGCGCGCTCGTGGGTGATCATTCCGCGTCCCACACCGCTCCGTTCGTCGCCGCCCGCGGTCGTTCCGGGGTAACCCGCGGACGTTCCTGTCAGCGGTGCGCCTCGGGACGAACAATAGTTGTTCAGCGCGATTCAGCACCGCGGCATACACGCGGGAAGCCCTTCGCCTCCTCCGGACGACACGCTCTCGCGCGTTCAGCGAAAATCCACAAAGTCGTAGAAAGAAACACGAAGGTCCACCTTTTTGTCGTTCCGAAGGGTTCGGACGAGTGGGAAGAAATTTACGTACAGGCTCCCAGCAGGCCTCTGCTTACGAGCGTTTTCGATTGAATTCATGCGAACCGATTATCGAGCGCCAACGGCCTTGGAGTTGCAAAGGCGTTACACCCGGACCCGCACCCTGCGGCCCCTCCCGCGCGGTGTCCAGTGGAGGCCCCGACATGCCGAAGATGCTGGCTTTCGCACTCATGGCCGTCGCCCTGAGTGTGCCCGCGGACGCTCTGGCTCAGGAACGATTCGGCTTCCTGACAGGGCAGATCACCGATCAGCAGAACGCGCCCCTTCCCGGGGCCACCGTCACCATCACCAACACCCAGACCCAGGAAGTACGGACCGTCACGGCCGATGGCCAGGGACGGTATCGCGCTGAGCTGGCGCCGGGCCGCTACACCGTGCGATTCAGCCAGACAGGATTCGGCAACGTCGAGCGCGAGAACGTGCTCGTGCTGCTCGGTGCGACCTTCGAGCTGGCTGGTCGCCTGTCGATCGCGGCGCAGACCGAGACCGTGCAGGTCACGTCCGCCGTCCCCCTTGTGGACACGCGCAGCACGCAGAGCGCGCACAACGTGACGGAGGAAGAGTTCAACCGGATGCCGAAGGCGCGGTCCTTCCAGTCCATCGCGATCACGGCGCCCTCGGTCAACGAGGGCCTGGTCGAAGGCGGCATTCAGGTGAACGGCGCCAGCGGCGCCGAGAATGCCTTCACGATCGACGGCATTACGACAAACTCCCTGGTGAACGGACAGTCGCGCCAGAACACGCAGTTCGAGTACCTGCAGGAAGTTCAGGTCAAGACGTCGGGGATCTCGGCGCAGTACGGCGGCGCGCTGGGCGGAGTGGTGAGCGCCGTGACCAAGAGCGGCGGCAACACGTTCTCCGGCGAAGTTCACTACTTTGGTGACGGCAGCGCTTTTCGTGCGAGCCCGGTCAAGCGCCTGGTGCTCGAACCGACCAATGAGGACACGGGCTTCTACATCCAGGACAAGGAGTCGAGCCAGGCGATCAGCGAGTTCGGCGGATCGCTCGGCGGGCCGATCGTCCGCGATCGGCTGTTCTTCTTCGGATCCTACTCACCGCGCCGTGACCGTCGAACGGACCCGTACAACTACACGGACGGCACCAGCAACACGATCACGCGCACCATCTGGGAACAACAGGCATTCGGCAAGGTGACGCTCGCCCTGCCGCGCGTGCGGGTGAACGGCAGCGTCCTCTGGACGCCGACGGAGGCGGATGGAACGCTCACGGCCTACGACGGCGCGACGCCCAACTTCATCAACCGCGCGCAGTCGGGCCTTGCGGCGAACATCAATCGCGGGTACGAAACAGACCTGACGAACGCCACCGGCTCGGTCAACATCACCCTGACGCCGTCGTCGATGCTGAGCGCACGAGGCGGAATTTTCCGCGACAAGTACGCCGACGTGGGCATTCCAGATATCACGCCCTACACCTACGGCAACTCGACGGAATCGGTGAACGCGATCATCCCCGTCGAGCTTCAGGGACCGGCCCAGTTCGCCAACACGCCACGCGCCCAGATCACCGACTTCGACACGACCAAACGCGCGACGTTCGACATCGACTACAACCATCTGTTCAATTATGGCGGTACCCACGCGATCCTGGCCGGCTACGGATTTCAGCGCACGGAGAACGACATCAACTCGTTCTATCCGGGCGGCTACGTGAACATCTTCTGGGGATCGACCCTTCCGCAGAGCGGGCTGACCGGCACGTATGGGTACTACGAAGTGAACGATCGCCGCATCACCAACAAGGCTGGGAACAACATCCACTCGCTCTTCGTGGAGGATCAGTGGAACGTCAATTCGCGCCTCACACTGAACCTCGGCCTGCGCACCGAGAACGAGAAAATTCCCACGTTCCGGCCGGACTTCCTCGATACCGCCTTCCAGTTCGGGTTCGGCGAGAAACTCGCGCCGCGCCTGGGCGCGGCCTACGACCTCAACGGTGACGGACGCGTCAAGCTGTACGGCAGCTGGGGCCTGTACTACGACTGGACCAAGTACGAGCTCGTGCGCGGATCGTTCGGCGCCGAGACGTGGTGCATCTACTATCGCGGCCTGGAGACGCTCGATCTCGGCAGCCTCAGCCTCTCGAACATGCCGGGCCAGGACATCTGGACCAACCCCGGCAGCTGTCGCGACCGTCGCGTGCCGTCGTTCGACAAGGACATCGATCCGGACATCGAGCCGATGAAGCAGTCGAGCACGAGCTTCGGCGCGGACTTCCAGGTCGGCGACCACGGCGTCGTGACCGTGCACTACGTGCACAACGATCTCCTCGAGACGATCGAGGACATCGGGTTCCTGAACGATGAGGGTGACGAGGGCTACCTGATCGGCAACCCGGGCAAGCGCGTGACGTCGGTTCAATTCCCGACCGGCACGACCCCTCCCGGATTTGCGACGCCTCGCCCGAAGCGCAAATACGACGCGATTGAGCTCGGCTACAACCGGCGCTTCTCGGGGAACTGGTTCTTCAGCGCCAACTACACCCTGAGCCGTCTCTGGGGCAACTACGCGGGCCTCGCCTCGTCCGACGAAATCACGACGCCGACGACCGGCGGCGGATCTTCCGTCGCGCAGCAGCAGTCGTCGAGCGTGTTTCGCCCCGGCGGCAACGTCAACCGCGCGTGGGACCTCGACGAGTTGCTGTGGGATTCGCACGGCAACCTCGACGTGACGGGCCGTCTCGCGACGGATCGTCCGCACGTGCTCAAGCTCTACGGCAGCTACGTCATGCCGTGGGGCACGAACATCGGCGGCTTCATCTATGCCGGCAGCGGCACGCCGGTCTCGACCTACGTCACGTCCACGAACAGCGCGGACTTGTTCGTGAACGGCCGCGGCGACATGGGACGCACGCCCGCGCTCGTCCGGACCGACCTCCAGCTGTCGCACAACATCGCCGATGGCGGCCGGTCGATCGGTGCGGCTCGAGCTCACCGTGCTCAATCTGTTCAACCAGAAGACGGCACGGCACATCTACAACTACCTGAACAAGGGCGGCATCGTGCCCGACCGGACGTCGTCATATATCGATCTGAGTGAGTCGGACCTGTCGCAGGGCTACGACTACAACGCGCTGATCCTCGCCTCGCCGGATGGAGCGGACGCTCTCGACCCGCGCTACAAGATGGCGGATCTGTTCGAGCCCGGCACGCGCGGGTATGCGACGCTGAAGTTCCTGTTCTAGAACACACACCGTGATCGGACCGCCTGGGCACTGTGCTCAGGCGGTCCGGTCAATAGCGACCCGCTCGTGGCCGACCGATGGAGTGAAGAATCTATCAGGTCGCGCGTCAGCGAGCCGCCGCGCGCGGCCCGTATGTCTTGCTGAACCCGTTGCGCGTGTTCGTCACGGTAAAGCTCCCGTCGGCGGAGGCCGTGATCTTGAGGGAATACGCAGGAACATGTCCCGTCGCATTGCCTCGGCCTGCTTGGGGCGGTGCCGCGGGAGGCGCCGCCGCGGTCGGAGGCGCCGCCGCCGCGGGTGCGGGAGGCGCGGCTGTTGGCGGAGGTGCCGCCGCCGCGCCTCGGCCGCGCGGAGGTGCCGTCAGCACGCCGGCGATGGTCGGCATGTCCTCGATGTTCGCGATGTACAACCCCGGACTGTTCTGCTCGAGCATCGCGTTGTACGACCAGTGCATTTGCCAGAGCGCCTCGAGCCCCGGCGACGAGAGAATCGTCTGCATCGGACCAGGAGCGCCCCCCTTGCGAGTGCCGTTCTGCATCAAAGCGACGCGCGGCCGGAGGCCGTGCACGAGCGGCAGGGAACCAGACGCGATCGCGCCGTGACTGCTGGCAAAGTACACGTCGACTGTCCCGATCGGATTGTTGGGACACATGAGCTCCAGCTCCTTCGTGCGCCACAAGTCACCGAGGTCGATCGCGCGAAACTGTCCCAGAATCACCACGCTGCCAACCGACTGCGCGTCGTCGGGATCGACCATCCCGGCCGTTCCAACCAAGGGCGTGAAGTTCGTGCAGGCCGCGTTCGGCCTGCCCCCACCCGGCAGAGCCGGCGTCTTCAGCACCTTGCCGCCGGCCGTCACGATCCGCCAGTCGAGACCGGTGATCGGCACGCGGTCTCCGGGTGCGACGACGAGATGTTTCGCCTTGCGGTAAAGCTCCGCGTATGCGGCCTGGAAGCCGTCGATCTGTTCGCGCGGTTTTGTCACGGTGAGTTCGTCGGGCCCCGGTGGAATCTGCGCGACGTCCGGTCCTTCTACGGTCGGCCCGTGATCGACGAACGTGCCGATCGGGATGCGTTTCGCCAGCTCGAGGAGGCCGCCGATGTGGTCGACGTGATAGTGCGTCGAGATGAGGTAGTCGACTTGCCGGATGTCCGCCTCGGCCAGGACGGCCACGATGCGATCAAGGTCTCTCGCCCCCGGAAAGCCCGTGTCGATCATCGCCGTCTGACCGGTGGGAGAGCGATAGATCGCGGCCTTGCCCCCCTCGACATCCACGACCCAGATCTCGAGCGGCTGCGCCGAGGTCCGCTGCGCGGCGTGAAACCCTGCGCCGAGGACCACGACTGACATCAACGCGACGCCCAGACGTTTCATATGAATCTCCAAGTCTCGCGATCGATGGCGCGACGGCTGCGCGGGCCGGGCGCGTCGGCATCATACTGTCTGCAGCTGACCCCAGCGAGGAGCCACCATGTCAATCGCCAAAGTGTCCGAAATCACCGCGACGTCGTCGAAGAGCTTCGAGGACGCCATTCAGCAGGGACTCGCACGGGCCGGCAAGACGCTGCGAAACGTCCGCAGTGCCTGGATCAAGGAGCAGCAGGTGCGCTGCGACGGCGGGCGGATCACGGAATACCAGGTGAACATGATGGTCACGTTCGTGCTCGATGACTAGCGAGCACTTCGTGCCACGATTAGCGAGCACGTTGTGCTCGACGACTAACGTGGCTGCACTAAAATCCGGCGCATGACCCTGGGGTTTGCCGGGCGACGCGTGTTGACGTTCGCGCTGGTCGTCGTCTGCGTCGGCATCACCGTGGCTGGTGCCGGTCAGACGCCGCCGGCGAGCGGCCCGCAGGCCGAGCCTGCCACGGGAGGCCGTGGCGGGCGCGGCGGCCGCGGCCAGGGGCCGGACATCAACACGGTTCCGGACTTCACGAAGCGAGAGCCGATCAAGGCGAAGCGGCCCGAGGAACAGTTGAAAGACTTCATCCTCCCGCCCGGCTACCGGCTCGAGCTCGTGCTGTCCGATCCGATCATTCAGGAACCCACCGCGGTCGCCTTTGACGGCAACGGCCGCATGTTCGTCGTCGAAGACCGCAGCTACATGATCGACGCGGACATGACGGGACAGCTCGATCCGATCAGCCGGATCTCGCTGCACGTCGACACGAACAACGACGGCGTGTACGACAAACACACCGCGTTTGTGGACAACCTGGTGTTCCCGCGGTTCGTGGTGCCGTTTGGTCCCGACACGATTCTGACGAAGGAGTCCAACGCGCAGGAGCTGTGGAAGTACACCGACACGAACCGCGACGGCGTGGCGGACAAGAAGGAGCTCTTCGACACCGGCTACGGCCGCCTGGCGAACATCGAAGGGCAGGAAGGGTTTCTCACCTGGACGCTCGACAACTGGATGTACAGCACGTACAACGCGTTCCGCGCGCGGTGGACGCCGCATGGCGTGCTCAAGGAACCGACGGCGCCCAACGGCGGCGAGTGGGGCGTCACCCAGGACAACGACGGCAAGATCTGGTTCGAAAGCGGCGCGCCCGGCGTACCGGTCGCGTTTCAGTTTCCGATCGTGTACGGGTTCAACGTGCCCGGAAACTTCGCGATCCCCGACCAGTACGAGCCGGACTTCCGGATTCCGTGGGGCGCTCCCGTGCGTGTCGCCGATATGCAGGGCGGCCTTGGCGCGACGCGGATGCCCGATGGCTCATTGAAGAGCGTGACCGGCAGCGCCGGCAACGACATCTATCGAGGGCACCGGCTGCCGCCGGATCTGGTGGGCGAGTATCTGTACGGCGAGCCAGTCGCCCGCATCGTGCGCCGCATTCACCCCGAGAAGGTGGACGGCCTGACCGTTCTTCACAACGCGTATCCAAACAGCGAGTTCATCAAGTCGCTCGACCCGCTGTTCCGGCCTGTGGACGTCACAACCGCGCCCGACGGGACGGTCTACGTCACGGACATGTACCACGGCATCATCCAGGTCGGGAATTTCGCGCGCCCGGGGACCTATCTCCGGCAGCGCATCGAGCAGTACGCGCTCGACAAGATCATTCACTTCGGGCGGATCTGGCGGCTCGTCTATGACGGCGTCAAGCCCGATCGCTCCGATGCGATCAGGCGAGACCTGCGTGTCCCCCGCATGAACGACGAGACGCCGGCACAACTCGTCGTGCATCTCGCTCATCCGAACGGGTGGTGGCGCGACACCGCGCAGCAACTGCTGGTCCTGAAGCAGGACAAGTCCGTCGTGCCCGCGCTCCGCACGATGGCGCGGAATCCGCCGCCTTCGGCGAGCCCCGCCGAAGCCTCCGGCGGAGGCGGGAATCTCCTCGCGCGGTTTCACGCCCTGTGGACGCTCGAGGGACTCGGCGCGCTCGACGCGGCGTTGTCCCGCCAGCTGATGGAGGACCCTCAACCGCGCATGCGAATTCAGGCGATTCGCGCGAGCGAGACCCTGTACAAGGCCGGCGACCGATCGCTCGGGGCCGACTACGAACGCCTGACCGAGGATCCGGACGTCGACGTCGCCATTCAGGCGATGTTGACGATGAATCGCTGGAATGTCGCCAATGCGCCGGTGGCCATCAAAGCGGCCATGGACCGGAACCCGGTGCGCGGCGTGCAGGTGGTGGCCAACGCCATCCTGAATCCCCCGGCGACCGCCGGTCGCGGTGGTGGCCGTGGCGGCCCGGCGCTCGATCCCGAGTACGTGGCCCGGCTCGATCGTGGCGGGCAGATCTACAACGAGCTGTGCGCCGCGTGCCACGGGCCCGACGCACTTGGAACGCCGAAGCCCGAGCTTGGGACCACCATGGCGCCTGCGCTCGCCGGATCGCAGCGCGTCTCGAGCCATCGGGACTACGTCGTGAAGGCGATCCTGCACGGAGTCACAGGGCCGATCGACGGCCGGACGTACACCGACGTCATGATTCCGATGGCGGTGAACGACGACGAATGGATTGCGGCAGTGGCGTCGTACGTCCGCGCGAATTTCGGAAACCGCGCCGGTGGCGTCACGCCGGCGGACGTCGCGCGCGTGCGGGCCTCGACCGCGAGCCGGACGACCAGCTGGACAGTGGGGGAGCTCTCCGCGTCATTGCCGGTTCAGCTGTTTGCGGACAGCTGGAAGATGTCGGCGAGCCAGAACAACGAGGCGGCCAGCGGTGCTTTGACGCTGACGGGCTGGAATAGCGGCACCGATCAACGCGTCGGCATGTGGTTCCAGATCGACATGCCGGCATCGCAGACATTGGCCGAGATCCAGTTCCAGTCACCCGTGCCGGGCGGCACCGGCGCGGCCGTCTCGGCGAGCGGCGCGGTCGTGCAGCCTCAGGAACTATCGGGCTTCGGGTTCCCGCGCGGCTACAAGGTCGAGGTCTCGTCCGACGGCTCGACGTGGACGACTGTCGCGGAGACCGCGTCGCGTGGACCGAGCACGATCGTGGCGTTTCCGCCGACGCGTGCGACGTCACTACGGATCACTTTGACCGCCGACGTCGAGGGCGGACCGGCCTGGTCACTGCAGGATCTGCGGGTGCTCGGGTTGCGGTGATTCGTCATGACCGGACGACTCGCGGGTGCGTTCGTCGTGTTGTGCCTCTGGATGACGGGAGTTCCGTCCGTTCAGGGGCCGTTGGGGCGTACGTCGCCAGGTGAGGTCAAGGCGCTCGCGCCCGGCAAGTTCCTCGTGGCCTCGCGTGCGCTGCGTGATCCGAACTTTGCCGAAACGGTGGTGCTGTTGACCGACTACGACCAGGACGGCGCCGCGGGTCTTGTCGTCAACGTGCGGACGGACGTCGGTCTCGCACGCGTGTTCGACGACCTCAGTCTCGGCGCAAACGCGGCGCGCACGGCATTTGCTGGCGGACCCGTGGCACGAACGAGCGCCCTCGTGCTCATTCGATCGCGCCCGGGGATGACAGGCGTACGGTCCGTCGTTCCCGGCGTCGACCTGGTTGCGACGCGCGAGCGACTCGAGCAGACGATGTCGGCCGAGACCGAGCCCGATCGATTCCGCGTGTACCTCGGCCGCGCCGGATGGGGTCCCGGACAGCTCGAGCGTGAGACGCTCGGTGGTGCCTGGCATGTTGTTCCCGCCGAGACCGATCTCGTGTTCGACCCCGAGCCGGACACGCTCTGGCGCCGGCTCATCCGGCGGACGGAACTTCAGGTCGCCCGCGTCAGCCGGCCCTGAGACAGGGCGCGTCGTGTGGCCGGCTGTTTCTAATTCAGCTCTTTGACGAAGATGTTTTTCCAGTACAGCTTCTCGCCGTGGTACTGGAGCTCGATGTTGCCCTTGGCCGGCAACGGTTTCGTGCGGTCCCAGTAGTTTTCCATCTTCACGTTGTTGACGACGAGCTGGCCATTGAGCCAGATGCTCGTCATGTCGTTGTCGCGCTGGATGATGTGAAACGTGTTCCAGCGATCGGCGGGATTGTCCGCGAAGACGAGGGGATTCCGAGGGCCCGTCTGGTTGTTGTACAGCCCGCCGGAGCCAAGCGGGTTGAACCACATCTGAATCTGCGGCGCGTTCTTCAGGTACACGCCGCTGTCCGTCCCTTGCTGAACGCACCAGTCCACGTACAACTCGACGTCGCCGTACTCCTTGACGGTCTGGAGGTTCTGGCCGCCCTTCTCTCCGGTTTCCTTGTTCGCGCCGACGCCGTCGAAGATCAGAATGCCGTCCACGACGGACCAATGCTTCAAATAGACGTCGTTCGACTCCTTCTGCTTCGCCGCCCGTTCCGCCGGTGACAGCTTCTGCAGGTCCGCCGGGTTCAGGCCCGCCCCGAACCGCAGCGTGCCGATGTCGATGAGCGCCTGCCAGCCGGTCAGGTCCACGCCGTTGAAGATCGACACGAAGCCTTCGCGGGCGAGTGCCGCGGGCACCTTGTTGTCCCACTCCGTCGCCTTCGATGTGCAGGTCAACGTGGGCGGAGGCGTCGGTGGCGGGCCGCCGCGTCCGCGCCCGCCGCGGCCGCCCTGGCCCTGGGGCGCTTGACCTTCCTGAGCGGACACGAGAAGGCTCGAGAAACCGAGCGCGACGATGGCCAGACCTGCGACAACAAGACGGACATGGGTACGATTCATCGAAGCCGAACTCCTCCTGCGAAGTCTATCGCGCTCGCTGCGGCCAGGCCGGATACGGAGACCACTTGAAGATGTTGCCGGTCAGACTGGCGACGTAGATGGCGCCGTCCGCGGCTGACGGTCAGCAAGTGGCCGGGGACTTCCATCGATCCCAGGACCTTGCCGGTCTCGATGTCAATCTTCATCAACCGTCCCGCCAGCGTGTCGTAGGTGATGTTCTCGGTGTTGTTCCGGTGCGTGAGGATCCACATCTCGTCCTTCGGCGTGATGAAGATGCCCTGCGTGCACCCGAGATGCGTCCAGATCTTCAGGAGCTTTCCGTTGACGTCGAAGATCTGGATGCGATTGTTCTCGCGGTCGCTCACATACAACCGGTCCTTCGAGTCGATGCCGATCGAATGGACGACGCGGAACTGGCCCGGGCCGTCGCCCGGCGTGCCCCAGGTCGTGACGTAATTGCCGGCAGCGTCGAACTTGACGACGCGCGTGTTGCCGTAGCCGTCCGACACGTACGAGTTGCCCTTCGAGTCCCACGCGATGTCCGTCGGGCGTCCAAACGTCTGGTCGTCGGACCCGACGACGCCTTTCGTGCCCCACGACTGCAATAACTTGCCGTCGTTGGTGAACTTGAAGATCTGGTGGTTGCCGTTGTCGATGGCCCACACATTGCCCGACCTGTCCACGCGAAGGCCGTGCGGATTCCCGAAGACGCCCTTGCCCCAGGAGCGCAGGTACTTGCCTGTGGAGTCGAACACGACGATGGGGTCGGCCTTTGCGCCGCGCTGGAACACGTAGACGTTGTTGTTGGCGTCGGTCGTCACGGCCGAGACCCGGCCGAACTTGAATCCGTCGGGCATGGTGTCCGGCTCTTCGCCGAAGCGAATCTGCACGCGGTATTTCAGCAACCCTCCTTCGTGAGGGTTCCAGGCGTCCGGCACGTAGCCCTGGTCGGGCGACTTGCCCTCCGGCTGATTCGGTCCGGGCTGGCCGAGCGGGAGCGTGCCGCCGCGCCCCTGCGCGACAACCAGTGCGACACCGAAACCGAGCACGGCGACAGACGCAAGGAGCGGCGTTCTCATCGAACACCTCCGATTCAGAAGGCGACTCGCGACGTACCTTTGGGCAGATCGACGCAAAGGATATCCTCGGACCCCGTCCGAACCCAGCTGCCGGTCGTCAGCTCGAGTGGCCGGCTGACCTGCCTGAGCGGCACTGACGCTCCAGCGGTCGAGAGTCTTGGAGCGGCGCCTGGGATTGTTGACAAGCTCACGGTGAACGCCGGGCACGCGAACGGGCGCGCTGAACGTCAGCCCACGTTCATCCCGCGCGATCCGCGTCAGCTCCTTCGCCGCCCAGTAGCGCGCGACCTCGCTCAGCTTCATCCAGAGGAGGTTGTCGAAGCGCGCGTGCAGGCGGCGCACGACCTCCTGGAAGATCTTGAAGCCCAGCTCCTGGCCGTTCCAATAGATGCCGGTCCAGTGCGCGAGCATGAGCGCCGGCTCGCCGCGCTGAATCACGTCCACCATCCGCCCGCGCTGCAAGTCCTCGGTGATGAACCGGTCGACGCCGGCAGGCGGCGTGTTGTCCCAGCCGCCGGTCCAATCGCCGGTGCAGCCGATGATGCTCACGACGCACCGGGGATCGGCGCCGTCGAGGCCAGCCGCATATTCGACGCGCGGCGCCACGCTCTCCTCGCCGCTGTCGTACAGGTGCCGGAAGTAGTGCGGGATCTCGGCCTTGAACACATCGCGCACCGACTCGGCGGTCGCCTGCGCAAGCTCGGGCAAGGCGCGGTTGCCGAAGCCGCCGGGCGTGGTGATGCCTTCGCACGGCAGCCCGATGTTCTTCAGGATCTGCAGCGCGTACGCCATGTAGTCCGCGATCTCATCCGCGCTCCGGCCCGTCGTCCACTCCCAGTTCTCCATGAACTTCAAGCGAATGGTCCGGATACGGATGGCCCGTCTTCGTGTCGATCACGCGCGTGTGCGTGACCATCTCCGGATGGATGTCCCAGTTGGGCATCATCAACGTGCGGACGAGGTCGATGCTCGCGGCAAGTTCCTGGTCGGTCCAGCCGGGCAACTCGCGGTCCAGCCGGCCGACGCACGCCGGATACGGGACGATGCTGTATTTGCCCTTCACGCCGTGCTCGGCGCACCACTCGCCGAACTTGCGGACGAACGCGTCGGGAATTTCGACCGGCCAGTCGCGCCAGTTGCGCAGGTACGCCTTGTTCGCGCCGCCGAATGCCGTGTTGAACTGCGGCATCGCGAACCGGTTGAGGTTCACGAGGCAGGTCGAGTCGTCGATGATGAGGCCGACCGGCACGCGGCGCGCGGATTGAGCACCGAGATGCCATCGGCTCGCACGGGGCGTTCACCGGCGATCTGGGCTCGCGCGGCGCGGCCTGTCCAACGCGAGTGCCGTCGCGCCCAAGGCGGCCTGCTGCAGGAAGCGCCGGCGGGAAGGGGGGCGCGTCATATTCCTCAGTGCGTCAGCCCGTAGATGAGGCTGTTCACGCCGAGCTTGTACGCTTCGTTCGTCTGCGCCATGGGCCGCAAGCCGCGCTCGGACCATTCCCAGAACTGGGAAATGTCGGTGTTGTAGGCGACGAACATGCTGAGTCGCTTCGACGGGTCGTTGTCGACGAACAGCCCACGGAAGACGGGACGGCCGCTGTTGTACGCCTGCGGGAAGATATCGAGCGAGTCGATATCGAAGAACTGATGGAAGATCGGGTGCGAGACGTCGAGATCGATGAACTCGGCGTCCGCCTTCACGCGTTCCATGTTGTCGGCGAACTGCGCCCAACCGCGGCCGCCTCTCCACTGCTCGGTCTTGAAGTCGTCGACGATGACGAAGCCGCCCTTGTCCAGGTACTGGCGGAGCGCCACGGCGTCGGCGTCCGTCATGTCCCACCAGCTCGGCTCGATGAGATAGAGCACCGGGTATTTGAAGATTTCGGGGTCGTCGAGTGACAGGACGTTCGTCTCCTCGACGTGCGGCGCGACGCTCGTGAGCGCGCTGACTATCCGCATCAGGTTCTCTTCCGAGGTGGGGTAGCCATGAGACCATGCCGGCTGGCCCCGATACCAGTAGCCGTCCGGCAGGGTTTGATAGCTCACCCGGACGAACGTGAACCGGCCGTCATACCGCACGTTGGAGGCCGGCCGGGTCGGCGCTCGAAGGGCCTCGAAGCCGCCGGTCCACGGCCGTTGCGCGACGAGCAACGCCGACGCGCACGCGACGAGACCGGCGACAATGAGCGGACCGCGCATCACTGTCAGACTACCGGATCCATGGAGGCAGGCATGCTCACGCGAAAGGATTTTCTGGACGCGCTCGTCGGGGGGACCGCGGGCTTGCTTTCGCCTCAAAGCAGCGCCGCACCCGCGCCCACGAAGCTCGAAGGCGAGGCGATCAGAGGCGCGACGGAGGCCGTCCGTAACTTCATCCTGCGGACGTCCTTCCAGTCCCTGCCCGCCTGCCGTCGTCGCGCAAGGCAAGCAGTGCCTGGTGGACGGGTTCGGCGTCATTCTCGCCGGCTCGACCGTGCCCGGCAGCGCCATCATCCGCGAGTACGTCAAGACGGCCGGCAGACGGGAGCGACGCCACGGTCCTCGGGCGCCAACCGTTTCGCGCGCCGTCCGCCCTCGCGGCCCTGGCCAACGGCGCCAGCGGGCACGCGATGGACTACGACGACACGCAGCTATCCACGACGCCCGATCGGACGTTCGGGTTGCTGACGCACCCGACCGTTCCGGCGCTTTCGGCGGCGCTCGCGATCGCCGAACGGATCGGCGCGTCGGGCGAGGGATTCCTCGAAGCGTTCCTCGTGGGCTTCGAGGTCGAGTGCAAGATTGCCGAAGCCATCGACCCGGCGCACTATCGCCGAGGATTTCACAGCACAGGCACGCTGGGAACGTTCGGAGCGGCCGCCGCCGCCGCACGGCTGATGAAACTGACCGGCCCCGAGATCGATCACATGCTGGCCATCACGTCGAGCGTCGCCAGCGGGATCAGGGTGAACTTTGGATCGATGACCAAACCGCTCCATGCGGCCCGCGCCGCTGAGAACGGCATTTTCGCCGCCGAGCTGGCTTCACGAGGGTTCACGGGCGGCACGGCCGGTCTGGACGGACCGTGGGGTTTCTTCCAGGTGCTCGGAGGCGGCGCTGATCTCGGGCGTCTCACGCCCGTCCTCGGGAGCCCGTACGCCATCATCACGCCGGGTGTTTCGTTCAAGCCGTATCCCTGCGGTTCGTTGAGCCACCCGAGTCTCGACGCGATGCTCAAGGTTGTGGTTGAGCACAACCTGACGGCGGACAACATCAAGGCGGTCCGCCTGCGCGCCGGCAACAACATTCTCGAGCCGCTCCGGTACACGTTGGTGAAGACGGAGCTCGAGGCGAAGTTTTCGATCCCGTTCCTGCTCTCGGCGATCGTGCTGCGACGGCGCGTCGGCATGCGCGAGTTCACCGACGACTTCGTGGCGAGCGCGCCGGTCCAGCAGATGATGCGGCGTGTCACCGGCGTGTTCGATCCGGCGATCGAGGCCAAGGGCTACGACAAGATCCGCAGCATCGTGGAGATCGATCTCGTTGACGGACGCACATTGGTCGAGCCCGCCGACGAACGCTACCGGGGCGGACCCGACAAACCGTTCACGCGGGACGAGCTTCATGGCAAGTTCCGTGACTGCGCCGAGCTCGTGATGTCGGCCGATCAAATCAGCCGGGCTCTCGCCGCCATCGAATCCGTCGAGACGATGGCCGACGTCCGGCAGCTCGTGCGGGCGCTCGCACCGGCGATGGCGTAGGGGCGGTTTTCGCCCCGCGCTGAACAGCCCCGTTCAGCCGCCGTTCAGCGGCGGATTGGCTTTATAACGGCATGGGAGGCCCGGGTGCGCGTGCTGATCGTCGAAGACGAACCGTCGTTGTCCGAGCAGTTGACGCGCGCGATGAGCGAGGCTGGCTATGCGGCCGACGACGCGCGGGATGGGGCGCGCGCAGATTTTCTGATTCGAACCGAGGTCTACGATGCCATCGTGCTCGACCTCGGTCTGCCGGGAATGGACGGGCTGACCCTCCTCAATCAGTGGCGCAACAGTGGCGTCACCGTACCCGTGCTCGTCCTGACCGCCCGCGCGAGCTGGCACGAGAAGGTGCATGGGATCGACAGCGGGGCCGACGACTACGTGGCCAAGCCATTCCGGATGGAAGAAGTCCTCGCGAGGCTGCGCGCGCTGATTCGAAGAGCCAGCGGGCACGCGAGCGCGGTTCTGCAGTGCGGTCCGGTGACACTCGACCCGCGCCAGGTGCGCGTCACGCTGCACGGCGAGCCCGTCCGCGTCACCAGTCACGAGTTTCGCGTGCTGTCGTACCTCATGCATCATCGCGACCGTGTCGTCTCCGGCAGCGAGTTGATCGACCATATCTACGCCCGTGACCTCGATCGCGATTCGAACACCGTCGAGGTCTTCATCGCGCGGCTTCGTCGCAAGCTCGGCGCGTCGTTCATCGAAACGGTCCGCGGCCTGGGATACCGCCTCTCGCCGCCCTCTCGATCATGAGTGGCGCTTCGCTTCGCGGCCGTCTGTTCAGTGGTGCGATCCGTCACGCTCCGTGACGCCGAGACGGGCAGACTCCGCGTCGAGCTACGGCTGCCTGCCTGAACGGGGCAACTGGTATTCCACGACCGGCCGAACTTCGATGGTGGCCATGCTGTCATCGCCGAGAAAGCCTGCGGCGATTTCGATCGCCTCATCCAGATTGGCCGCCTCGATGAGCGTGTAGCCACCGAGCTGCTCGCGGGTCTCCGCGAACGGTCCGTCGGTCACCATCCGCTTCCCCTGTCTGGCACGCACCGTGGTGGCCATGCTGGTCTCGCGCAGCGGCGCGCCGTCCTTGATTTTGCCGGCCGCGACCATTCGTTCGACGTGCGGCGCGCACTTGTCCATTTCGGCTTTCTGTTCCGCTGGGCTCATTGCCAGCCAGGCTTTCTCGTTGAGATAGGTCAGCAACATGTATTTCATTTCGTCCCTCCGCCAGTGAATCGAACGGGCGCCGGCAGGATCGACACGGCCGCCGTATTTTTTCTACGATGCCCGAATGGCCATCCCTGCCAGCGAGGCGGTTGACGCGCTCTACCGCTCCGACTGGGGCCGGATCGTCGCCACGCTCATCGGCCTCGTTGGCGACTTCGACCTCGCCGAAGAGGTGGCGCAGGAAGCGTTTACCGCCGCCGTGGACCAGTGGCCGGCGACGGGCGTGCCCGAGTTCCCCGGGCGTGGATTATTCAGACCGCCCGGCACAAGGCGCTCGATCGAATCCGGCGCCGCGCGAGCTTCGACGAGAAGGTCCAGGCCTTCGCCGATTCGCCGCTCCTTCGCACGATCGACGAGCCACAGTACTTCACCGACGAGATCCCGGACGATCGTCTTCGCCTCATCTTCACGTGCTGCCACCCGGCGCTCGCACTCGATGCGCAGGTCGCGCTGACCTTGCGCACGCTCTGCGGTCTCGAGACCGAGGAAATCGCTCGAGCCTTTCTCGTCCCGGCAGCCACGATGGCCCAGCGCCTCGTACGCGCCAAGCGAAAGATTCGGGACGCCGGCATTCCATATCGTGTTCCCGAAACCAACGAGCTCAACGAACGCCTCGATGCCGTGCTCACCGTGGTGTACCTCGTGTTCACGGAAGGGTACGCGGCCACACGGGGGCCGTCGATTCTTCGCGCCGACCTGTGCGCCGAAGCGATCCGCCTCGGCCGTCTCATCCGCGAGTTGACTGGGCCCGAACCACCTCCCGAGGCGACGGGTCTCGTCGCCCTGATGCTGCTCCATCACGCGCGCAGCGCCGCTCGTCGTGATCGCCACGGTGAGGTCGTCCTTCTGGACCAGCAAGACCGCTCGCGTTGGGATCGCGCGCAGATCGATGAGGGGCTCGGGCTCGTGGATGAGGCGCTGGCGGGTGGATCCGGGAGTTTTGCCCTGCAGGCGGCGATCGCGGCGGTCCACTGTCGCGCAGCGACTGCGGCGGCGACCGACTGGCCCCGATTGTGCGGTTGTACAGCCTGCTCGAGCGCCAGCATCCGTCACCGGTGGTGTCGCTCAACAAGGCCGCGGCCGTGGCCATGACCGACGGACCTGCGTCGGCGCTGGCTCTCGTCGACGAGCTCACGGCCGCCGGCGAGCTCGACGAGTACCACTTGTTGCACTCCTCGCGCGCGGAACTGCTTCGGAGGCTCGGTCGCCGCGAGGAGGCCGCGCAAAGTTATTCGCGCGCGCTCGCCCTCGCCGGGAGTGACGACGAACGGCGGTTTCTGGAGCGACGGCTGCGCGAGGTCACCGGCGACCGGGGTTGAAACCCGGCGGCTTCCCGCCTGCTACCGGATTCCTGAACGGTGCGCATAGCGGGTGAGCAGGCTCTGCCCGTGCCGAAGGCTTTGGTATGCCCAGCTCGGCAGCACGCCGCGGCGAGGTGTCAGTGGAATCCACGCGCCCGGCGCCGGGCAGCGATCGGCCAGCGCCGTGAACGCCTCAATCAGCTGATTCACGGCCGGGTCGGTCTTTTGCCGGCCACCGGGCTTGCGCCGATGGCGACCCGCGCCGCCGATCGCCGGGTTGGTGTTGATCTCGAACACGCGCAGCCGGCCGTCAACGACGCCGTAGTCGATCCGTCCGTACTCGATGTGCGCGGCCGCAAAGGCCTGGCGGACGCGCTCCGCGTGCGGGTTGTCCGCGATGTACTGACGCTGCTCCTCCCGCGTCCGATCGTTCATCACGCGTGAGGCACCTTTGACGAGCCAGGTAGGGCTCGCGATGACGTGCCAGGGCACGACGCAGCCATCGACGAGAAGCGCGCCGTACTTTCGGAACAGGCCGTCGTCGCCAGCCTCGGCCGAACATTCCGTCACGAGAAGTTGCGATCGCCACGCTCGGTTCGCGCGCAGGCGGTCGAGGGCGTCGTCGAGCGCTCTTCGTGTCGTGAGCAGCGCCGTTCGCGGACCGCCGTGATCATGCTCGCAACGCACGAACACAGGAAAGCGGACGGCGCTGAGATCTTCGTCCGCGCGATAGACGTTGAAGTCGTTGACGCCCTGTTCGAAGAGACCCCTTAGCAGCTGAAAACGAAGCCGGACGCGTCGCGGGTCGTTCACGAGGTGCGCGGCGCTCGATGCGCGCAGGGTGTCCCACAGCGTAAGGACGCCATCCACGTCTGCGGGCGGCACTCGCTCGAAATCCGAGAAGACGTACGTGGCCGCCGGCACCTGGCGCCTGACGAGAAGCGATTGGTACGTGGCCACGCGCAGGCACCGCGCGAGCGCGCCATCCCAGCGCTGGGCGAGGTTTCGAAGCGGTCCGTCGAATCCGACGTTGACGACGATGCAGACGGTCGGGGTCGGGTACGAATTCACGACGGCGAAGGGATAGGTACAGTACACGCGGGACAGATGAATTGCGTCAGTCCGCTCCTGGGATCGTGTCGAACCGGTCGGATTTGTCGTGCCTGGAAGTGCTCCTCCCATTCGTCGAGGTTCCGTGGCCAGTCCTTCTTGAGCAGACGCGAGAGCCCGCGGTCGGCGAGCAGCCGCCCGCCCGTCTGGCACGTCGGACAGTAGTTGCACTCGTTGTCGGCGTACGCGATGCGACGCACCGGCGTGCCACAGACAGGGCAGGGCTTGCCGAACCGGCCGTGCACCGCCATCTCGGGCCGGAAGGCGGTGACCTTCGACGGGAATTGATTGCCGGCCTCGTCACGCAGCCGGGCGATCCACTCCGTCAGTGTCGTCTTCGTCGCCTCGTGCAACCGGGCGATCCCGTCAGCCGGCAACTTGGACGTGAGCTGTAGAGGCGACAGCTTCGCGCGATGCAGGATCTCGTCCGAGTAGGCATTGCCGATGCCACTGAACAGGCGCGGATCGGTCAGTGCGCGCTTGAGCGTGTGGTTCTCGCGCAGGAGCGCCTCGGTGAACTGGTCCGGTGTTGAACCGAGCACGTCGACGCCGCCGCGATCGAATCGGGCCAGCTCCGTCACGCCCGAGACGACGTGAAGCGACGCGCGCTTCTTCTTGCTGGCCTCCGTCAGGAAGAGCACCCCATCCGGAAAGTGAAATGACGCCAACGTGTTCCGGCCGCCAAGGGTCTTGCCCGGCGCGCGCCATTGAAAACGTCCGGCCACCATCAAGTGAACGACGAGATGAAGATCGTTCTCGAAATTCAGAATGATTTGCTTGCCGAGGCGAGACAGCCCCGTGACGTGGAGGCCCTCCAGGGCGCCGACCGGCGGCGAAACCGTTCGCAGAACGAACGGGCTCGCGACACGAGCGCGATCGAGCCGTTTGCCGGCGATTCTCGATTCCAGCGCCCCGAGATAGAGGAGGACGTCAGGAAGTTCCGGCATACGTTCCGCGACGATGAAGCGGCCGGCTATTGGCGGCTGGGAATGGCGAGGCGGGCCGAGAGCACGGTGGCGACCAGCAACAGGCCGGCGAGGCGTGTCTGGGGGAGGGCCATCTCGAGGTTCCGAGTGGGCGAGATGCTAGCAGATTGTGGCCCGCAGTCACCGCTCGGCATCACTGCCGTGCTGCCGAACTGGTCGGCTTCCGCCGAATGCTCTTTAGTCGGCCCCACGTCGGCTTTTCTTTACGGTCGCGGATGACCTCGAACCTGCCCGGCCCTACAAACTCAAACCATCCACCGAGATTCAAGGTTTTCGCCCGGTGAGCCCTGCGCTGACGGATCTGGCCTCCCGATTGCTTACTGGTGGACCACCATGACTCCCCTCCGCAGCGTTCTGCTCACGGCCGCACTCGTCGCGTTCGTCGCAAGTCCAGCGCACGCCGCACTGATCGACTTCACCGATGCCGATGCGTGGGAGGACGCGGAAGGGCTTTCCGGGTTCACCTCGCTGACGACCTACGACGGCCTGAAAGTCACGGTGACCAGCAACGCTCCGGGATTTCTTCTCAGCTTCAATGCTGCCGATGTCCACGGGAGTTGCGCCGGGACGTCCGGATTAGCGTGTGACGGCGACGGCCTCGGGGTGGCGGACGACGAGGTCACGCACGACCCTGATGGTCTCGGCGTCGATGGCACAGAGCGGCTTTACGTGTACTTCTCCGATGCCGTGACGGATTTACCGGTACAGGTCAGGATCACCGGTATCGGGTTCCTGGATCTCTTTGGCCAGAACGCCTTGACGGGAGACGCCGCGGCCGAGACTGCGATGTGGACATATCTCCCAATCTTCGTCGACGGTTCGCTGACCGGAACGGAGTCGAACGCCACACTCGGATACAAAACGATCGCGCAGAACCAGGCTGGCGTGAATTCACTCTTCTTTTACTCGGTCGCTCCAGCGGCCAGCAACTCAGATTTCGCCTTGGCGTCGCTGTCGTTCAGCAGAGACCAGCAATTTAGCCTTAACCCCGTCCCAGAGCCTGCCACACTGATGCTCACCGGAGCTGGACTTGCCGCCGCCTTCAGGGCGCGTCGCCGCCGCGCGTAGATGTAGATCGGGATTCGGGATTTCGATCGCGGGCGCCTAACGGCGCCCGCGATCTGTGTACACCCGCATCAGCGACGTCAGCCACCTGAAATACGGCCGAATCCACATCGGCTGAAGCGTTCGCCGCATGACGCCAAGGTACGGACGCGCGCGCTCGCGAAGCAGGCATGACCTCCGGCCAGCGCCGCTCAAGCTCCTCGAAAATCTCGGACACGAGCGCGGGCGGAAGATGGGAGAGGTCGTGGTTCTCCTGCCGCGTGACGATGATTTCCCACTTGCGACCGACGCGATGGAAGAACAGCGGCGTGCCGTCCATCCAGTACTGCACGTGCCCCTTGTTCAGCCAGTCGCGATCCGGAATGTTCTTCGGTTGCGTCGCAAGGACGTAGCGGCTGCCCGGACGCCGTCGAAGCCCATCCGGAATGTCTCCTTGTCGCCAAAGAGATACCGGTAGTAATAGCCGCTTCGCTCGTTGAGGTGCAGCGTGAGCATGAGCGCCGGCCACACGCGCGTCTTGTCCACGACGAACTGCCCGGACTCGAACTCCTCGCCGCCGGGCTCGAGGCCGAAGTCCTTCCGCAGCTCCGCCGCGCCGAGCTTCGTCGTTGCCGCAACCGGGTCGGACCAGAACAACGCGCCCGATCGCCGGTACTCCGGCGTCTCGAAGAGAAACGTCGGATCGGCACAGACGCTGTTGTCCGCGTCCAGAAACAGGACCTCGCGAAAGGCGCTGTGCACGACCGAATACGGTTTGATGCCGTGCGCCCCGTTGAAGAGCCGATTTCGTCCCCACGACAATGCGCCGCCATCCCTGAACGTCACGCCGTACGGCTCGAGCCACTGCTTCAGCGGCTCGTTGATCTCGCCGTCCATGTGCCACAGCTCGATGGGCAGCGTGCAGCCGTGGTGTCGCAGGCTCTTGATCAGGATGAACAGGTACGGCGCAAATTTCTGCGATCCGCACGTGACGATGCCGCGTCCCTGTGCGGCTTCCGGGCAACGTGTGGTTGATCTCAGTGCCTGCTGGTAGAGGTCGAAGTACTTCGCGCGCTCCGCGTCCATTGCCCCCGCTGGCCCCGGCATACGATGTATCGCGCCTCGCCGTCTCGGCGGCCGGGTCTTACGTACGTTTCGAGGTAGAGGATATCCGATGGCAAAAGTGAGCGTGTTCGGTCTCGGGTACGTCGGCTGCGTGTCCGCCGCGTGCCTGGCGAAGTCCGGCCATCAGGTCGTCGGCGTCGACGTCGATGCCCAAAGAGTCCGGCTCGTTCGCGACGGGCGATGCGCCAGTCGACGAGCCAGGCCTGCACCAAGCTCGTGGCCGAGGCGACAATCGGCCATCTGACGGCGACCGCTGACGTCGGCCTCGCAGTCAACGAAACCGACATTGCGCTGATTTGCGTCGGCACCCCGGGCCGTTCCAATGGACAGCCCGACACCACTGGCGATTCGCGACGCCGCGAAACAAATTGGACGCGCCCTGTCAGACCGCGCGAGGCCGTTCACGGTCGTGCTTCGCAGCACCTGCCTGCCGGGCACCGTCGAAGACGTGATCCTTCCCGGCGCTGGAAGCCACGGCGGGAGTCCGGGACCTCGATCGCCGTCGGCGCGAATCCGGAATTCCTCCGCGAAGGCACGGCGATTCGGGATTTCTATTCGCCGCCCATGGTCTTGATTGGCGCGACGACGCCCGAGACTGCCGGGCGCATTGCGGCGCTGTACCGGTGACGTCGACGCGCCGCTGGTCACGACGACGATTCGAACCGCGGAGGCCGTGAAATACGCGTCGAACGCCTTTCACGCACTGAAGGTGTGTTTCGCAAACGAGATGGCCGAGATCGCGGCGCGTGGGGGCGCCGATCCGCGCGAGACGATGCGGATCTTCGCGATGGACCGGAAACTCAACATCTCGGACGCCTACCTGCGGCCGGGTTTCGCGCTTCGGAGGGCCGTGTCTCGCGAAGGATGTCGAGGCACTCGTCTGGAAGCGCGGAGAGTCAGGCGATCGACGCCCCACTGCTTGCGGCCATTCAGCCGTCGAATACGCGGCAGATTCGTCGAAGCGTCGAGGCCGTGCTGTCGACCGGGAAACGCCGCGTCGGGCTCATCGGCCTCGGCTTCAAGCCCGACGCGCGCGATCTCCGCGGCAGCCCCGTCACGGCGTTCGCTCGCGCGCTCGTGGACGCAGGGTGCGATCTTCGCGTCTTCGAACCGCTCTGCCGTCCCGAGGCGCTTGCCGCCGAGCTTGCGGTTCTGACGGATCGCTTCTGCGGCGATCTGGGCAGCCTGCTCACGCACGCCGACGTGCTCGTGATTGGGCCGGGCGTGGCTGTCGCCGACGCGGAACGCGTGCGTAGTGTAGCGGCGGACCGTCTGATCGTGGATCTGACGGCGCCCTGGCTCAGCGCGCGAGTCCCGACGCCCAGTTCGTTCGAACCGTCAGCGGCCGGTCGCCCGCGAGCGACTGGATGACGATGGCGAGAAACCGGCCGTCCGGCGCGACGTCGAACGTCCGCCACTTCACGGCAGGGCTGGCCGGGAAGACCTGAGCCGGCGTGCCGGTCTCGACCGGACTCGTGTGGCGAACCGGCACCGACATCAGCTCCTGTGCCGCGGAGAGGACTGACTACTGGGCGATCGACTTCCAGTTCGTCGCGAGACGATCGGCCGTGCGCCAGGCGAGCGCCTGAATCGTCAGTGTCGGATTCCTCGCTCCACTCGTTCCCATCACCGAGGCGCCGAGGATGCCGAGGTTGGGCGCCTCGTGCGAGAAGCCCCAGCGATCGACGACGTTCGTGTCCGGGTTGTCGCCCATCCTCGTGCCGCCGTAGGCGTGGGATACCGGGCCGTTCGATCCGAGCATGTTGCGGACGATGGCGATGGCACCGGCCGCCTGGTACCACTCGACCGCCTTTTCCTGGATGAAGGCGGCGACCTTGCGCTCGTTCTCCTTGAACTCGAACGTGATCCGGCAGACGGGGAATCCAAGCGGATCTTTCACCACGGGATCCAGATCCAGGAAGTTGTCTTCATACGGAAGAGTTGTCTTCTGGACGTAGGCATTGCTCCAGCGATCGACGTTCTCCTTGATGAACGCTTTCCACGCCGAGCCCCACAGGGGTGCCCGGCCGAACGTGTTCATGTTGGCGGCGGCAATGGGACGCCGATCCGAATACGCGAACAGGTTACCGCCACCGATGAAGTCGAGGCCGGAGTGATCGAAGTTGTCGTCGGCCCAGTTGTCGATGCCGGTGCCTTGCGCCGGCAAGCCGTACCAATTGTTCAGGTTGCGAGGAAACAGGCCGAGAATGCCTGCACCTTCGTTGTGGGTGATGTAGTGCCGGCCCACCTGGCCGTGATTGTTCGAGAGGCCGTTCGGATACGCGCGCGATTTCGAGAGCAGCATGAGCCGCACGTTCTCGTACACGTGGCAGCCCACCAGCACTGCCGCCGCAGGCTGAATGACCTCCTTGCCGTCCTTGAGATAGGTGACGCCCGTGACCCGTCCGTTCCCGTCGACATTGATTGATGTGACGGTGGCCTCGGTCACGATCTCCAAGCGTCCGGTCGCCTGCGCCTTCGGGATGGTAGTGACCGCCGTCGAGTTCTTCGCGCTCACGTGGCAGCCGCCGCGGTTGCAGAATCCGTGGTACAGGCAGGCGGACCGCCCCTGATAGGCCTGCGAGTTGATCGCGGCCGGTCCTGGGAACGCGTGCCATCCGAGCTTGCGGCCTGCGTCCGCCATCATCGCGCCGAAGCCGCTGCTCCTGAGCGGCGGCATCGGGTACTCCCGCCGCCGCGGGCCCTCGAAGATGTTTCCGCGCGGATCGATCTTCCCGCCGACGTTGCCGGCCTGGCCCGACACGCCGATCTCGTACTCGACGGCGTCGTAGAAGGGTTCGAGCTCGGCGTAGTCCAGCGGCCAGTCCTCGATCGTCGATCCCTTAGGAATTCGGGACGCGCCGTAACGGCGCGTCGTCTCGCTCACCACCTTGAAATCCCACGGGCTGAGCCGCCAGCTCTGCGCCCAATAGTGCAGCGTTGTCCCGCCAACGCCGTTCATCATCGGGTGAATCGCCTGCCGCGGTAAGGTTGGTGACGAGGCGCTTGGGCGGAACGTGGGAATCTCGCGATTGGCCTTCTGCGCGGCCTGCGGCCAGCCGCGGAAGTTGTTTCGCAACTCATCGGGCGCGAAGTCCGACGGCGAATGCCATCGCCCCGCTTCGAGGCCGACGACGTTCAGACCGGCGCGGGTCAGCGGAAGTGCAGCGATGCCGCCCGTGGCGCCAAGTCCGACGATCACGACATCCGTGGGCCGCTGCCTAGTCGCCATGATGTCTGATGAGCCGCGTGAGACCCGCTCGCGCTGGTCGCGGTGAGAACATCCCGAGATCGTAGGCGGACGAGCGCACAGGAGTCAGCTTCGCGTCGAGCCGCTGATCGGCGGCGCTGACGGCAAGCCGCAGGCCGGGATAGCCCAGCAGATCCCACCCGACGAAGTTCGCGTTGCCGCCGTAGTACGGATCGCCGAACGTGCCCTGGAACGTGTGTGTGCGAAGCAGGTTGAAGAATGTACGCGGCGCTCGGCGTGAACCCTGTAGCCGTGTTGCGTTCCATGTCCAGGAGCACGTCGTCCTGGTCGCGCGCGGAGAGCGTGGCGAACACTCCGCCCTTTGCGCGTTGCGCGTGCGCGTCCACTGCGGCCAGACCGGTTCGATAAGCGTCGCGTGAGGCGGCCAGCGCACCGCCGAGCGCACGGTCGATGTAGCGGGCCGCACGGGCCTCACGCGCGCCGGGCCCGTTCTCGTCGGTGGGGATCAGTCGAGCCACGATCGCGTCGAGGACAGCCGCTTCCGGCGCCGTCAGATTCTCGAGCGGATCGCCCTGGGGCGAGCGACGCTCGGCCGCGAATGCGCCGATTGGCGCGACCGCTGCTGCTGCGCCGGCGATGCCGGCGTGCCTCAGCCACTCGCGGCGAGTCAGCCCGGATCCGACGTCATCCAAGGGGTCAGCCATGGGGATGTGCGCGTAGCCTACCTCAGCCACTCGTTCGCCACCAGCCGGCCGAGTTCCGCCATGAACGGCCGTCCGATGGCGTCGTACTCGTACTGGTCGTCGTTCAGGACGCCGTCGCTGTTGGTGTAGATGACGGCGGCCACAAAGACCGCCCGGCCGTTTGCCGGATTTCGCACGTACGCGTTCTCGACGGTGAACCCGTAGGCCTGGCCGATCTTGTCGGTGACGTCGATGCGTTCGCCGGGCCGCGTGGCGGGAAATGCGCGCCGAATTCCCGGCAGCAGAAACTTGGCGCCGTCGTCCGGGAACGCGGCCGGCGGGTACACAGGGTTTGAGGACTCTGACGGATACCGAGTCATCGCATCGAGGAGGAGTGCTCGATGTGCGTCGGTCAACCTGAGCGCCGGTCCTCCCACGTCGATGTCGGGGCGCGCGACCTTCACGAGCAGATTCTGCAGATCGAGCAGCGACATGCCGTTGCGTTGCGAGAAGTCCATCGGTTCCCGGATCGTTTCAACGCCCCGGATGTAAGCGGTTCCGATTCGAAGTCCCGGGCCCCGGTTGCCGAGAGGTCTCGCGCTGGTGCGTGCGGGCACGACGATCGGCGCACGTCCCGGTGGGTGAAAGGTGACCGCCGCGGACGCGCGAGGATCCGGAATGGCGCGTGTTTCCGACAACCGGTGCGTAATCACCGTCGAGTCCAAGCCGAGGCGCCGCATTGCCGCGTTGAGCTCGTCGTAGCCGACGAGGTCGTAGAGGCGATTGAATGCCTGGTTGTCGGAAACCAGGGCGAGCTTGCGAATCTCGTGCGCCACCGTGATCCGTCCACCCGCGAGGTTCGTCGGATCCTCCTGTTGAAGGCGATCGCCGTCGAACAGGGGCGCAATCTCGAGCGGCGCCTCGGCGAGATCGATCGAACCGTTCGCTTGGCCGAGGCGTTCGATCGTTTGGAGCGCCGCGACGGCCGCCGCGAGCTTGATGGCGCTGGCCGGATAAAAGTACTCGGCGCCAAGCCGGTAGCCCGACCTCTTCAGTCGCGGCGTGCGTCCAGGCGCGGTGTCCACGGTCGAGATGAGCGCCTGAACTCGGTACGTCGCTGCGTCGCCAAGCGGGGCCATCGCGGCATCGGCGAGATGCCGCCGAAGAACGGGCTCCAGGTCGGTGGCCACGCCTGGCGCGCCAAGCGCGCACCCGCCGCAGCACAGAATCACGAGCGCCCGGGCGATTTTCACTCGTGCAACAATACCCGCCCGTGACGCCCTCCGCGACCTTCGACGAGCGCCGCGCGACCGCCGATAGGGTCTTTCGAGGCGCGCTTGGCGTCAACGTCGCACTCACGGCGTTTTGGCTGTTCGCGGTCCTCACACAGCGGCCCATCCCGTTCTTCGGCGAATACAACGCCTCGCTCGAAGCGCTCGGCCGCGTGTTGGGCGGCGTGCTGTTCTTCTACGTCGGGTGGGGGTTCATCTGGTACGCGATCAAGGCACGCCTGCTTCGATGGGTGGGATTTTCGAAAGAGGAAATACGGCAGGCGTTCTCGTCGCGGATGGCCGCGCCATTCGACCTCGCGTCGTTGACGTCGCGCTATTCCGAGCGTCGGATCCGTATCGTCGACATGATCGGCAGGCGTGGCCGGTTCATCACGCTGGCCGCCGCCGGCTTCTACTATCTCTACCTCGAGATTGAGCGTACGCAGACGGGGAGGTTTGCGACAGCCTTTCTCACGGACAACCTGTTCGACGCTGTTCTGACCAACTGGATTTTTCTCGCCTTCTACTATCGCAACGGCTTCCTGGCGGCGGCGTTCTACGGCCCGCAGTCGCGCGTCATGGACGGCGTCCTCGCCCGCGCGAACTGTCTGCTGATCACCACGCTGTGGCTGGCCTTCAAGTTCATTCTCGTGCCGATCGGTGCCCGGCTTGCGATCGTGTACGAGCCGCACGAGTTTGCCGCCGTCTTCGCGATGATCTGGGGCTCGTACATCGCCGCCGACGCCATGGCGGAGATTGGCGGTTCGCTCTTCGGCAAGCAGACGCTGCGCGTCTGGGGCATTGGCGACATCAACCGCAAGTCGGTCGGAGGAACCGTTTCGGGCTTCGTCGCGTCGCTCGTGCTGTGCCTGGTTGTTGTACTGACTCACGGGTTGCCAGCCCCGTGGATCGGTCTGGCTGTGGTCGTCTCGATCTCGAACAGCGTGCTCGAGCTCGCCTCGCCCCGCGGCACCGACGATTTCGTGATGGCGACCGGCAACGCACTGATCTGTCTCGCCTTCGGTGCGATCTGGTAGCCTCCTGAGACGTGCCGAACGGGCGGACATCCTACTCTCCGGCGTGGATCGTCACCCACGCGGTTCTTGTCGTCCTGGCGGCGTTCAGTTTCGACGCCCTGATCCTGAAGTTCACGCGGCCCACTGCTGACTGGCTGCCAGCGGCGCTCGTCGGCATGTTCGCGCTGGTGCCGGTGCTCGGCTGGATGGCGCGACGGACAGAGGGCCTCCGCCCACGGATCGTCCATCGGATGTGGCGCGCGGTCGATGGTCCGGGCCTCGTGTGGGTCGCGTTCTTCTTCGCCCTGCTCATCGTGTTTCACGGCGCGTTCGATCGGGCCAGCGGAGATGGCCGCGAGTATTTCGCGCAGCTGCACTCAATCGTTTTCGACCGCGATCTCAACTTCATCGATGAAGCGCGCGAGTTCGGCGCAAACGAGGCCCGGATCTTCCCGTTCGGCAGCGCTCTGCTCTGGCTGCCGTTCTACCTCGTGGCGCATATCTGGTTGCTGGTCCTGAACTTGCTCGGCGGGAACTTTCGTCACGAAGGCTACTACTACCCGTACCAGATGGCCGTCGGGCTCGGCACGCTGACGTACGGTTTCGCCGGCCTCGTGCTCGCGTACCGGATTGCCTGCGACTACTTCTCCAGGTGGCTGTCGCTTGCGGCGACGCTCATCGTATGTGCGGGCTCGTTCGTCCTCTGGTACCTGGCCGTGGACAGCTCGTACACGCACGGCAACTCACTCTTCAGCGTCACGCTCTTCCTGTTTCTCTGGCACCGGACTCGCGCGAATCGAACGACGCGCGGGTGGCTGTGGCTCGGCCTCGCCGGCGGGCTGATGACGATGGTCCGCTGGCAGAACGCGGTGTTTCTGGCGCCGCTCGCATTCGACGGGATCGCGGCGTTGTGGCGCGCGATCCGCGGAGACCGCACGAGCATCGGGGCCGACGCGCAAGGCCTGGCGATTGCCGCCGCCGGTTTCTTCGCGGCCTTTCTGCCTCAGATGTACTTCTGGAAGGTCGTCAACGGTGGCTGGTTGGCCGTGCCTCACGGTCAGGCTGGCCAGCAGTGGTGGGGCGACTCGTTGCTGCTCGACGTGCTCTTCTCCCCGAACCACGGCCTGCTGGCCTGGCACCCGATCGTGTACCTGTCTTTGATCGGCGTGCCGTTCTTCCTGCGCCGCGACTGGCGTCTTGGATCGCTGCTCGTTCTGCTGTTCGCCGCGCAGGTCTACGTGAACGGTGCCGTCACCACGTGGTGGGGCGGTTCGGCTTTCGGCGGACGCCGCTTCGATGGTTGTGTCTTGCTCTTCATCCTGGGACTCTCGGCGCTTCTCCGTTGGGGACGTGAACATCCCGCCGCGCTATGGACGGGATCGCTCGGTGTGCTCATCGCCGGCAACGTGCTGTTGATGCGCGACATGCGCACCGGCAGAATCACGATGGACGAGGCGATTGGCGTCGAGCGGATCGTCCAATCGGCTGTCAACCGCGTCGGCAACCCGTTTTCGTTTCCCGCGAATCTGATTTTCCAGATGCGAACCGGTCTCGATCCCGGGTCGTACGACCGGCTCGGAACACGGCGGTACAACAACGCGCACATTGACGTTGGCAGCGCCGGTGACGTCGAGTTCCTTGGAGAGGGATGGGCCGACCGCGAACGCAATTCGGAGATGAGCTTCCGATGGGCCGTCACCAAACGGTCCACCATCGGCGTCGCGCTCATGGGCCCGCGTTACATCAATCCGGGCCAGCCGTACGATCTCGGTGACTACTCGCTGCGCTTCCGGGCGGCGCCGTTCGAGTATCCCGGAGGCCCGCCGCAAACCCTCGAGGTCCGCGTCAACGGTGTGCTCGTGACGAGAGTGACGATGGAGTCCGGTGTTCGCGGATATGCCTTCGACGTGCCGCCCGGAGTGTTGAGGAGAAGCCTCAACGCGATCGCGTTCGACTACGGCTACGCGCGATCACCACGAGAGGCGAAAGTTGGCGACGACAACCGCCAACTGGCTGTGCTCTTCGACGACCTTCATCTCGAGCTGAAGCGGGTACCATAGCTGTGCCGTGACGGGAACCCAGACCGCGATCGCCGCAGGCGCGCTTGGCCTCGCCATCGCGGCGGGAACCAGCGTGGAGTGGCTAGCCTCGCGCGAGCCGGCGCGGGCGCGCTTCTGGTTCGAGAGTGCCACTTTTCAGGTCGCCCGGCCGAGCGAGCAACTTCAGGGCCAACTGGCGCCCGCCGAAATTCAGCGGATCGAACGCGTCGCCGAGGTCGAGCTGTTGCAAGCGTTTGCCGGGCTGCGACTGGCGTTCTCCGATCACCAACAGTCGGCATATCAAGTGCGAGTCGTACAGGATCTACCGCCTCGTCCCGGCCCACGACCTCTCGCGGCAGGCGAATCGCTGGCGCTGGGTCCGCTCGGCGGTCAAGGGTGGGTGAGTTTCAGAGCGGTGAGCGGCTTGGCGCTGAGTTACGCGCCGCGCGACGCTGACCGAGCGACGATCGTCGACAGTATCGGTCGCGGCATCGGACGCGTCGCGGCTCACGAGTTCGCCCATCAGATCCTGCCTGGGTCGGACCTGCACGCGAGCGCCGACCCCGAGAGCTATGAGTACGCGTCCGCGGATCGCCGGACGCTCTTCTACGGCCGCCTCCGCTGGAGTCTTGCGGGCCCGCTCCTCACGCGTCGGCTCAGCGTGGAGACCGCTCAGCCGGCTACCGCGTTGGCAGCGCGAACGCCGTGACACTGTCGTCGATCACGGGCGCATCGAATGCGCCACCGCCAGTCGAGACGATCACGACATACTGCCGCCCGTCGCGCCCCTCGTAGGTCATCGGCGTCGCGTGCGCCACCGCCGGAAGCTTGACCGCCCACAGTTCCTTCCCGGTTCTCGCGTCGAACGCACGGAATCGCCCATCGTCGGTCGCCGCGACGAAGACGAGGCCGCCAGCAGTCGCAATCGTGCCGCCGTTGCCCGGCCGGCCGGTTCGCTGTTTGTCAGCCGGCAGACTCTCCGTGATGCCAAGCGGCACGCGCCAGGCGAACTCGCCGGTGTTGACGTTGACCGCGGTCAACTGTCCCCACGGCGGTTGCTGACACATCAGGTTGCCGACCTTGAAACGCCCGCCGCCGGGCATGTTCTGGTACAGGATGCCCGGTCCGTCGCCCGCGGCGTTGCCCGGTCCACCCGCAGGAGGACCGGTCGTGTTCGGCGGACGATCGGTCAGTCCCTGAATCTGTCCAAACTCGTTCGTGTTCACGAACAGGTAGCCAAGATCCGGGTTGAACGACGTGCCGCCCCAGTTCACGCCGCCATGATTGCCAGGAAATTGCAGACGCAGACGGTTGTATCCGACCGGCAAATAGGGACCGCCGATTTGCACGCCGTCCATGAGCTTTCGGCACTCGGCTTCAAGCTCCGGCGTGAGCGTCGCGACATCGGCAGGCGTCATCGACATTCGGGCGAGCGGTGCGGGTTTGAGGGGGAACGGCTGCGTCGGCGACGTCCGCTCCAGCGGGACCTCGCTCTGGGGGACCGGACGCTCTTCGACGCCGTAGATCGGCGCACCGGTGACCCGATCGAGCAGGAACAGCAGACCCACCTTGTTCAGCACCGCGACCGCGGGAATCGTGCGGCCGTTCTGGCGGACGTCGAGGAGGACCGCGGCGCCTGTCAAATCCGCGTCCCAGATGTCGTGGTGCACGACCTGGAAATGCCAGAGGTACTTTCCGGTGTTGGCGTCGGCGGCGACGAGACTCGTGCTGAAGAGATTGTCGCCGGGCCGGTCGCCGCCGTATCGATCCCATGACGGCGCGCCAAAGGGCATGTAGACGATGCCGCGCGCGACGTCCACCGTGAGGAACCCCCACACGTTGACGCCCGTGCGTTGCTGCCAGCTCTCGCCGGCCCACGTGTCGTTGAAGCGCTCGCCGGCACGCGGCACCGATCGGAACGTCCACACGAGCGAGCCGGTATGAATGTCCCAGGCTCGAACGTCACCTGCCGGTCCGCGGCTCGGAGTCTCCTGGGTCGTTCCGCCGGTGATGATGAGGTTGCGATACATCAACGGCGGCGAGCTGAGACCGTTGCGCCCCTGGTAGCCCTGCAGCACCTCGGGTGTGTTGAGATTGACGACGCCTTGGTCGCCGAACGCCGGGTTGGGTTGTCCGGTCTTCGCGTCGAGCGAGTAGAGTTGCCCGCCCGGGGACCCGAAGACCACCTGCGCGGGAGTTCGCGCGTCACCCGACCAGTACTCCACGCCGCGGGTGGACGGCGATCCTGACGGCAGTTGAAAGGCCCACGACTCCGTGCCCGTTGTGGGATCGACGGCCACGACCCGGCCGTATGGAGTGGCGATGTACATCAAGCCATTCGCGACGAGCGGCGTGACCTCGCTCGACGCGAACTTCGCTCCCGGCTGCGTGGCCGGCCGCATCCGATAGACCCAGGCCACCGACAGCCGGCCGACGTTGTCCGGCGTGATCTGTGACACCGGAGAATAGCGCTGGCCGCCGGAATCGTGGCCGTAGGTCGGCCACTCCCTCGATTCCGCGCCTTGCGCAGCCGCCTGCCTTCCATCGGGAATTCCGGCCAGACTCAGCACTGCGGCCACGAACAGCCACGCGGAAGGACGCCGAATGTTACCCATCTGTACCTATCCGCACGAATTGAATGGGCAAAGTCTACGCTCGTGGCGACATCGGCGCCACGGCAGACTTTTTCGCGCGACACCGGCCGAAAAACACATGATTCGCCGTTGATCTTCTGTTACATCTGGCTATACTCCCGGCACAGTTTCAGGAGGCATCCTCCCCATGCCGTTCCATCGGGACTTCGATCAACAGGACCGAGTTCTGCGCACGACGATAGTTGGGCCCGTCACGCTCGAAGACATCGACGATCACCTTCGCGCGCTCCGGCGGCGACGTGGAGAGGGGCGCCCCGAGCTGATCGATGCCCGCGAGGCGCTGCCCGGTGAAATCAACCCGCGTGTGTTGCTCATCGTGGCGCATCGCGCGCGATTCCTGATCGGCACCCGTACGCTGGAGCGTCGCGCGGTCGTGGTCTCGAACGATCTGAGTTTCGTGTTCGCGCGCCGGTTCGCCGCGTTCGTCGCCGGCTGGCTTCGCATCGGCGTTTTCTACGACATGGACACCGCGCTCGAATGGGTCCGTCGGCCGGCGTGGGCCGAGAAAATTGCCCGCATGACGCGGGTGGCGAGCCTGTAGGCGGGTTCGCGCCTCTCGTTCCGCCGCCGGCTATTTCCAGCCTTCCATGGCCTTGCGCGCCGGCGCACCGGCAGGAAGTTCGCTGATCTCGAGGCGGTTGCCGTCGGGATCGGTGACGTTCACGGTCAACGAACCGCTGCCAATGATTCTCGGTTCACCGACTTGGACACCGCGCTCGCGCAGCCTCGCCGCGACCGCTTTCACGTCGTCGACGTAGAGACCGAAGTGCGTGAAGCCGGCGGCACGGCCCGCGCCGGCCGGCATCAGCTCGACAAACGTCCCGCGGCTCGCCTGCAGGTAGGTCAACGTCGGCTCTCCGGCGGCGTTTCTGTTCGTGAACGCCTCGGGAAACCCGAGTGTCCGGGTGTAGAACGTCATCATCTCGTCATATTTTGGCGTGGCGAACGCCAGGTGATTGATGCCGTTCATGCCCGGCAGGCGCTGCTCCTGCGCCGCGCCGGTGCGCACCAACATGCCGAGGGCCAGTCCGACGACAAAGATCGAATGGGGTGCGGAAATTCATGGCGCATCATGCCTCAAATCAAACGCGGCCATCTCACGAAGATTTCGAACGAGCAGCACGCCATCGACGATCGCGGGCATGTTCCAGGTCTTGCCCTCAACGGCGGAGAAACTGGCAAGCTCCTCGTGCCGGTCAGGGTTTGCGGCCAGGAGCACGAGATCTCCCCGTTCGGTCAGCACGATGATTCGACCGCCCGCGAGCACGAGCTGGCCGTAGCCGTAGCGGCCGCCCTTCCACTTGAGCTCGCCCGTGGCCGCATCCACACACGCCATGATCGACTCATCGAGTCCGTAGATGAAACCGTCGTGGAGCACCGATCCGGCAAACCGGTTCTTCATCCGGTTATTGCGCCAGACCTCGTGCGCCGCGTAGCCGTCGCCGTCAGGCACGATCTCGAGCACGGCGCCGCCGACGTCGTAGCCCGACGAGATGAACACGCGGTTCTCGCTGATGACGAGCGGCTGCGCGGCGTTGATGTCGGCGTTCGTGCGCCAGGGATGGAACCAGAGCCGCTCGCCGCGATCGGGCGTCACGCTCAGCAGTCCGACGCCAGTGAAAATCAGGATCTGCTCGCGACCCGCCAGGGTCACGAGCATCGGCGAGGAGTAGCCGGCCTTTTCGTTCTGTGACGACCAGAGACGCGTGCCCTTTCGGCGGTCGTACGCGGCCACCGAATGGCCGTTCGGTCCACCCGGCGCGACAATCACTGCGTCGCCGACGATGAGCGGCGCGCCGGCCATCCCCCAGATCAGGTTGCGCGCGCCGTTGTCGTCGAGGATGTTCGTCCGCCACACCAGCCGACCCGTCGCGTCATCGAGACATCGCAGTTCACCCATGGCGCCGAGCGCATACACGCGGCCGTCGAACCATGTGGGGGTCGCGCGCGGCCCGTCGCCTCCCATGGATTCACGGAATAGAGCCGTCCATCCGTGAGTCCACAACTCGCGGCCCGTCGAGACGTCGTACGCCGCAACGACCTCCTCATGCCCTCGCTGTTCGATCGTGAAGGCCCGTCCGTGCGCAGCGGAAAACGATGCGTAGCCAGCGCCTGCCGGTTGTCTCCAAAGCGGTGTGAGGCCGTTGGCCGGCCAGGTCGCGAGAAGGGGGCGCTCGCGATAGTCGGCATCGCGCCGTGGGCCACGAAAGTCGGTCCAGTACGGCGGCTTCTCCGCAGCAGGCCCGGCCGCTGGCGCGACCGCTGTCGGCGTGGCCGGAGCATCCGCCGGCACGTTGGTCGGGGGCGCGACTGGAGCCGGTGACGCGGTGATGGGCGCGGTTGGTGCGGGCATCGCTGCCCGTTGCGCTGCGCGGTGCCTCGCAATCAACGCCGCCTGGTCGTCGTGATCGACTCTGAAGACGAGTTGCGGCATCCCGCCGCCGGTGAGCTCGACCCGAAGGCCGGCGAAAACGTAAAGCGCGCCGAAGACCACGACCGGAGGGATGGCGATGGCCGCCAGCAGTTTGAGGATACGCATGCCCAGCCCTCAGCCTCCACGCAGCACCTGCCGAAAAGCAAGAGGAAAGGGAGGCTCCGTGAGCAAGACGACGTTGTGTTTGGGTCTGAGTGCGGTCGTCATCGTGGCGTCCGCCGTGGCCGCCAGGCAGGATCTGTCGTCGCCGGTTGAGGCCGGCGCGTTCGTGGCGGCCCTCGAGACGTGCGCCGCCTCAAAAATGCGGGCGCCGCATCCGCTCATGGCGTCCTTCGTGGTCGATCACACGATTCTCGGTGAGGAGAACGGCGCCTGCGGCTACACGCAGACCATGCCGGGAAAGATGACCATGGTGTGCGCGCTGACGCCGTCGGGCAGGAAGCTGCTCGCTGCGGACATGAAGGTCATGACATCCGGCGGCGCCATGCGCGGCGGGACGAGCCAGTCGCAGCCTGGCTGGTTCAAGGAGTGCCAGATCGAGCTGCCGAACGGCAACCGCGTGCCGGCCGCGCAAACGAAATAGAAAAGTGGTCGGGTGAATTCTTGTCAAAGAATTCACCCGACCACTTATTGTCAGCGTCTTACTTCGCGACAGCCTGGATCGACAGCTGTACACGTACCTCGTCGCCGACAAGGAACCCGCCCGTTTCGAGCGCCGCGTTCCACAGCAGGCCGAAGTCCTTCCGATTCAGCGTCGTTTCCGCTTCGAACGCGATCTTGTCGTGGCCCCACGGATCCTTCGCGGAACCCAGGTAGGTCGCCGCGAGCGTCACCGGCTTCGTCACGCCGCGGATCGTCAGATCCCCGATCACGTCGAATTCGGCCGGGTTCCGCGGCTCGACGTGACGGCTCACGAACGTCAGCGTCGGATGTTCGTCCACGGCGAAAAAGTCGGCCGAGCGCAAGTGCGCGTCGCGCGCGGGCTCGTTGGTGTTGATGCTGGCAGCCTGAATCGTGAATCGCACGGATCCTGCTTCCGGCACGTCCGGATCGAACACGATCGCGCCATCGAAGTCCGCGAATTGTCCCCGCACCTTCGTCAGAAGGTGACGGACCTGGAACGCGGCCTCGGAATGGGCCTTGTCGATTTCGTAGGTGTGCGTCGCAACAGCGGTCGTCGTAGCAGTGGTCATGATGGTCCTCCGTTTATTGCCTGTCTTCACATTTAGTGTTTAAACACTCATTAGACGCAAAAAAATCAGGGCCGGTGTCGCGCAGCGTCCAGAAGCGCGATGAGCTGTTTCAGACGCTCCGGATCCAGGTGCCCGAGCAGGTCCTCATTGATGGCGTCCACCTTCTCGTCGAGCTTCTTGAGCAGATCGAGGCCCTTCTTCGTGATCGTCGTCGTGACGTAGCGCCGGTCCTTGCCGCCGCGCTGCCGCGCAATGAGATCCAGGTGTTCCATGCGGTCGAGGAGCCGCGTCACATCCGGCACCTGACGAATAAGGCGCTGGCCCACCTCGTTCCGGCAGAGCCCTTCGCTGCCGGCGCCTCGTAGAATCCTCAACACGTTGTACTGGGTGGACGTGATGTCGTATCCCTTGATGGCCTGGGCGAACGTGTGCTCGAGCGCGGCCGCGGTGCGGACGATGCTGAGGGCGGCCTCCTCTTCGATGCTTCGGAAAGGCTTTGTCTGCTTGATCTCGTCCCAGATCCGCGATCGCATGTGACGACATTAGATGTTATGACACGTATTGTCAAGCCGCACTAGAATCGGCCTGAATGGCGTCCATTCTCACGTTTCTCGGTTTCACGTCCGGCCCCGAGTCGACCGACAGCGACAGCATCCAGCAGATCGCCGCCGCGCTCGATCTCATGGACTCGGGCCAGGCCCGCTATATCTCCGGCTTCGCCTTCGTCCTGAGCCGGCTGGCGGCGGCCGATCAGGTGATCACGCCCGACGAGGCGCGCCTCATGGAGCGCCTGGTGCAAGAAAAAGGCGAACTGCCGGCCGATCAAGCCGCGCTCGTCGTCGAGATGGCGACGCGCCAGCAGAGACTGTTCGGCGCGACGGACGACTTTCTCGTGACGCGCGAGCTCCAACGCAACGCGTCGTACGAGCAGCGCCTTCATCTCGTCGAGTGTCTCTTCGCGCTGGCGGCTGCCGACGCGCGGATTCGCTCGGAGGAGGGCGACGAGATCGGTCGGATCGCGCGCGAGCTCAGGATTGAACCCGCCGACCTGTCGCGCCTGCGGAGCCAGCATCGGAACCTGCGATGATCGAAACCCGGTTTCGTATACTCCAGTCGTGACTCGACTCGTTCTCGTCGCTCTCGCATGTGTGCGCTCTCGTGCTCGGGCCCAGACGCTCCACCGCCCGCGGCCCCAAAGCCTGCGCCGGGACGGCTGGTCTTCGTGGGCACGTACACCGGCGGTGCAACCGGCAGCGATGGCATCTACGCGTTTCAGTTCGACGACGCCACGGGCGCGCTCTCGCCCCGCGGCCTCGCCGCGACGACGCCGAGCCCGAGTTTTCTGACCGCGAGCGCGGACCGCCAGGTCCTTTTCGCGGTCAATGAGCTCGACAACTACGAGGGCGCACCGAGCGGCAGTGTCACGGCGTTTGCCGTCGACGCGGCCGCGGCCAAGCTGGCCGCCATCAGCACCCAGTCCTCGCGTGGCGCCCACCCGTGTCACCTCGAGCTCGACAAGACGGGCCGGTTCCTCGCGGTCGCCAATTACACCGGCGGCAACTACGCAGTCCTGCCGGTCGCGTCGGACGGACGGCTGGCACCGGCCGTCGCCGTCGTTGCCGGAAAGGGCCGCGGCCCGACGGAACGACAGGAAGGTCCGCACGGACACGCGGTCGTCTTCGACGCCGCCAACCGTTTCCTGATCGCGACCGACCTTGGCCTCGATCGCGTGATGGTCTATCGATTCGATCCGGCCGCAGGCGCGCTCGCCGCGAACGTGCCGCCGTCGGTGTCCATGAAGCCGGGCGCCGGCCCACGGCATTTCGTGTTTCACCCGAATGGCCATCAGGCGTTCGTGATCAACGAGCTGGATTCGACGATCACGAGCCTCAGGTGGGACGCGGCCACCGGCGCGTTCGGGGTGATTGGAACCGTGTCGACGCTCCCGGCCGGCGTCACCGCCAGCACGACCGCGGAGATCCACGTGCATGCGAACGGGCGGTTCGTCTACGGATCCAACCGCGGCCACGACAGCATCGCGGTCTACAGCGTGGCCGACGACGGTTCCTTGAAGCTCGTGGAGATCGAGTCCACTCGCGGCAAGACACCGCGCAATTTCACCATCGACCCAACGGGCCGATGGCTCCTCGCGGGAAATCAGGAATCGAGCACGATCGCGGTTTTCGCGATCGACCAGACGACGGGCGCGCTGACGCCCGTCGGCGATCCGGTGCCTGCGCCGACTCCCGTCAGCATTCTGTTCATGTAGGGGACAGAGCCCTTTTCCACAGTTTCGGCTCAAAAGGGGACAGAGCTGCCTTTCGGCGCTCTGTCCCCTTTTGAGCCGTTTCTGTGGAAAAGGGCTCTGTCCCCTACTCCGGCTGGTCGTACCCCGTCAGGCGGCGGACCCAGATATTGCGGAACCGCACGGGGTGAGAGTGATCCTGCAGCGAAAACGGCAGCTCGGCGTCGTGCGGTGTGTATCCATGGACCGTCATCGTCGCTGACGTGCGGCCCATCAGTGCGCGGCGATGGTGCACGAGCACGCCGTTCCAGATCACGGTCGCATACGCCGGCGTCACGAGCGTGGTGCCTTTGAACTTCGGCGCCTCGAACACGATGTCGTACGTCTGCCACTCGCCCGGTTTCCGCGCCGCGTTCACGAGCGGCGGGTATTCGCCATAGATCGACGCCGCCTGGCCGTCCGCGTAGGTGAGGTTCTCGAACGAGTCGAGCACCTGGATTTCGTAGAAACCCATGAAAATCACGCCGCTGTTGCCGCGGTCCTGGCTGGCGCCGCGGCCGGGGTTCGGCATCGCGAACTCGAGGTGGAGCTGAACGTCGCCGAACTTGTCGCGCGAGACGATGCCGCCTGTCTTGGGGACGACCTCGAAGTAGCCGTCGCGCACGGCCCACTGCGCGTCAAGAAGCTGTCCACCCTTGGAGTGCGCGAACTTCGAGAGGTCCTTGCCGTCGAACAGCACGATCGCGTCCGAGGGCGGCGCGCTCGCCGTGGAACCGGGCGTGATGACGCGCGGGTGTGGACGGGCGGCGTCGTGGATGCGCCACGGCGTGCCGGGAATCTCGGCCATGCTGGTGAACCCGATCACGGCACCGTTGGCGTCGCGCACGGGACCCGCCGGATCCGGCTTCTGTGTCGCGGGGGCCGGCGCCTGGGCCGGTGCTGCACCGCCGCCCTGATCGGGATCCGCCTGGAGGGCCGCTCCGAAAATCAGTGCCAGCACCGCGGCAATCCAGATTGCTGACGACTGTTCCAGCCACGTTCCCATGGTGTGACCCTCCTGCCCAGAACTGATCAAGTCCAGATGCGGCGGAGTATACACTCACCCCACCGCCATGCCGGTCGCCGTCGTGAACTTCGCCTCCGCGCCAGGATCCGTCGAGCTTCGCGATGTGCCGATGCCCGAGATCGGCGAAGAAGACGTGCTGCTCGAAGTTGCGAACATCGGTGTCTGCGGCAGCGATCTGCATCAGTGGACGGGTGACCAGTCGTGGGCGGTGAACTACCCGGTCGTGCTCGGCCACGAGTTTGGCGGTCATGTGGCCAGACTCGGCCGCCGGGTCACAGGCTGGAAGGACGGCGATCGCGTCGTCAGCGAAACCGCGGCAGTGATTGACGGCGCGAGCCCGATGACGCGTGTGGGCCGTTACAACCTGGATCCCTCGCGACTCGGCTTTGGTTACGGCGTGAACGGCGCCATGACGCAGTACGTTCGCGTGCCCGCTCGATGCCTGCATCGCGTGCCCGACAACCTGCCATTCGAGCAGGCCTGTCTCACCGAGCCGTGCGCGGTCGCGTTCAACGCGGTGATTGAGAACACACGCCTGAAACCCGCGGACCGGGTCGTCGTGCTCGGTCCAGGGCCGATCGGCATTCTTTGCGCGGCGCTCGCACGTCTGAGCGGCGCCGAGGTCATGGTGGTTGGCCTCGAGCGCGATCGGCGGCGGTTGGCGATCGCTGCGCAGTACGGCTGCTCCACGATTGTCGGCGATGCCGGCGAGTGGGCGCGCGCCAGGGATGGTCTCGGCGCGGACGTCGTCGTGGACGCCGCGGGCGTCAGCGAGACGCTCGCCATCGCGATCGACCTGGTGCGTCCGGCCGGTTGGATCACAAAAGTGGGCTGGGGACGAGATCCGGTCGGGGTCAGTCTCGATCCGATCGTCTTCAAGAACGTGACGTTGCAAGGCACGTTCAGCCACCACTGGTCGATTTGGGAGCGAGTGCTGGCGTTGCTCGCGAGCGGGCGTCTCGACGTCCGGCCGATCATCGGCGGGGTCTGGCCTATCGCCGAGTGGCACGAAGCCTTCGACCGCATGCACGAAGCCGCGCTCGTCAAGAGCGTGCTCAAGCCCGCATAGGGGCCTACGAGTAGAACGGGGAACGGGGAACGGGGAACGGGGAACGAAATCCTGATGCGTCTCGACGGAAAGGTCGTCATCGTCACCGGCAGTTGCACGGGTATCGGCAAAGCGATCGCCGAGCGCGCCGTCGCGGAGGGCGCTCGGGTGGTCGTCAACGGTCTCGAGCGGGACCTCGGCGAGGCCGTCGTCGCGGCGCTTGGCGCCGAACGCGCCGCACTGCACGTCGAGGACATCACCGCCGGTGGCGCGACCGACCGGCTCGTCGCCGCCGCCGTCGATCGCTTCGGCCAGCTCGATGCCGTCGTCAACAACGCGGCCATGCTCGATCGATCGAATCTGCACACGACCGACCTCGACCTGTTCCGACGGATGCTCGAGGTCAACACCATTGCGCCATTCGCGCTGATCAAGGCCGCGCTCCCCTGGCTTCGCAAGACACGAGGCTCGGTGCTCAACATTGGTTCCGTCAACGCATGGAGCGGCGAGCCGAACCTGATGGCCTACAGCGTCAGCAAGGGCGCGCTGATGACGCTGACGCGCAACCTCGGCGACACGCTGATGCGCGAGGACGGGGTTCGGGTGAACCAGATCAACCCGGGCTGGGTGCTGACCGAGCGGGAGGCCGCGCGCAAGAAGGACGACGGCCTGTCGGACGATTGGTACCGGAATGTGCCGCGCGTCTACGCGCCGGCGGGCCGTATCCTCTGGCCGGCCGAGATTGCCGCCGCCGTCATGTACTGGTTGTCGGACGAGTGCGGGCCAATCAGCGGCCAGGTCGTCGATCTGGAACAGCATCCATTCATGGGGCGCAACCCGCCGAAGGACGCGTCCACGATTCCCACTTCACCTCCAGCGGCCGGGAAAGGGCAGTCGTCCTGATGACGTTGACGCGATCGAGCATCCTCACCCGTCTTCGCGGCCTGGTCGAGCGACGAATCCCCATCGTTGGCTCGGGCGCCGGCACCGGCATTTCCGGAAAGTGCGCGGAGGCAGGCGGGGCCGATCTTCTGGTCATCTACAACTCGGGCCGCTTCCGGATGGCGGGCCATGGATCGCTGTCGGGTCTCATGCCGTACGGCGACGCCAACGCCATCGTCGTGGAAATGGGACGCGAAGTCCTGCCGGTCGTGCGAACGATTCCTGTGCTCGCCGGCGTCTGCGGCACCGATCCGTTCCGCCTGATGCCGGTGTTTCTCGCCGATCTGAAGCGACAGGGATTCGCCGGCGTCCAGAATTTCCCGACCGTCGGCCTGATCGACGGCGTGTTTCGACAGAACCTCGAAGAGACCGGGATGAGCTACGCGAAGGAAGTCGAGATGATCGCGCTCGCGCGCGAGTTGGACCTGCTGACGACTCCGTACGTGTTCAACGAGCAGGACGCGGTCGCGATGGCGCGCGCCGGGGCCGACCTGCTCGTCGCGCACATGGGCCTGACGACGAAGGGCATGATTGGCGCGAAGACCGCGCTCACGCTCGACGAGTGCGTCACGTCCATTCAGCGCATCCACGACGCCGCGAAGAGCGTGCGCGACGATGTGCTCGTGATCTGTCACGGCGGTCCGATCAGCGAGCCAGACGACGTGCAGTACGTGCTCGACCGGACGAAGGGCATCGTCGGCTTCTACGGCGCGAGCAGCATGGAGCGCCTGCCAACTGAAGTTGCCATCACCGCGCAGGTCGCGCGGTTCAAGAAAGTCGGGGTCAGGTCTTGAATTGACGTACGGCGTCGCAGCTGTCATGACAACTGCGACACCGTACGTCAATTCAAGACCTGACCCTCTTTCAGTACGGCTTTGCCAGCCGGAACTGCGGGTGCGAGGCGAGATACGCCTTTACGCGGTCCGTCCGGCTCAGGGCGACGGGCAGGAAATCGAGCGCCTGCTGGAGGCGCTCGTTCGGCTCGGCGCAGCTGAAGCGCAGGAACCCGGCGCCCGCTTCGCCGAAGCACTCGCCGCCGAGACAGGCGACGCCGAACGTGTCGTCGGCCCCCTCGAGCAGATACAGCGCGAGCCCGTGGCTCGTGATCCCGAGCCGGTTGCAGATCGGCGCGACGTTCGGGAAGACGTAGAACGTCGCGGTCGGATCCAGCGAGTGAATGCCCTCGATGCGTTGAGCCCGGTCGTGAGCAGCACGACCTTCTCGCGGAAGAGCTGCATGACGCGGTCGCGCTCGGTCGTGTCCTTCTGCAGCGCCGCCAGGCCCGCGAGCTGGACGATCGGCGGCACGCAGGACAGGCACGTGTTGATCATCTTGCCGATCGCGTCCGCGATCGGCGCCGCCGACACCGCGAACCCCAGCCGCCAGCCGCTCATGCTGTACGACTTGCTGAACGTGTAGGCCGCGACGCGCGTGATCCAGCATCCCGGGCTGCTCGAGCAGCGATCGGTGCCGTCCCTTCCAGACCATGTGGCAGTACGGCTCGTCGCTGAACACCGCGACGTTCTTGCCGCGAACGACGTCCGCGATCGCTTTCAGATCGTCCTCCGTGGCCACGCCGCCCGTCGGGTTGTGCGGCGAGTTCAGGAAGATCGCTTTCGGCGACGGGTCCTCGGCGAGGAACCGCTCGATGCGATCGACGTCCGGACGGAACTCGTTCTTCTGACTGAGCGGCGCCAGCACGGCGCGCGCCTGCCGCCGCTCGATGTTCGGCAGGAACGTCGGAAAGTGCGGGCTGAACACGAGCGCGCCGTCGCCCGGATTGAGGAACGCCTCGCAGAAGAACTGCTGGAAGATCTTCGCGCCCGGCCCGACGATCGACGTTCTCCGCGCTCGGCCGGAATGCCGAATTCCTTGCGCACGAAGGCCGCCGCGGCCTCGCGAAACGCGGGCAGGCCTGGCGACGGACAGTAATGCGACTGGTTGTCGCTGGATGGCCTGTTCGCCGGCGGCCTTGGCCGAGGCCGTGCTCTCGAACGGGCTGTCGCCGATCTCGAGCTCGACGACGTCCTTCCCCTTGGCTTTCAAGGCCTTGGCCACCGCCAGGACGGTGAAAGCCGTTTCGACGTTCAGGTTCTTCGCAAACTCGCTGAGTGTGACCGACACCGGCAGAATCCCTTCGCGGACGAGTGACGAACACCATATTCTAAGCGCAACCAAAACAGGTCCGACGATGCCCACTTCCGACCGGCGCTTGCTGACATCTACCGCTTTCGGCCTGGGGCTCGTGTTCGTCCTGTGGACCGCGCTGACGGCCCAGACCGCGGTGCCGTCGACAGCGTCCCTGAAGCCGGACGACACCCGCTTTACGCCGATTGTCCTCGTGCCTCACGGCGAGCTCGACGAGCCGATGATGGTCGCCGTGCTGCCCGACGAACGCGCGCTCATCATCGAACGCAAGGGCGGTTTCAAGGTCTACGATCCGGCCACGAAAGCCACGTCGCTCATCACCACCATTCCGGTGAACACGAAGTACTACAGCGCGTCGGGACGTGTGACCGAAGCCGAGGAAGGGCTGATCGGGCTGACGATCGATCCGAACTTCAGCAAGAACCGGTGGGTGTACCTGAAGTATGCCGACCCACAGGCCGCGAAGTGGGTGCTGGCTCGATGGGAATTGCAGGACGTGAAAACACCGGAGGGCCAGACGAAGCTGACGCTCGTGGAGTCGTCCAAGCGCGTGCTGCTCGAGCATCCGGCTCAACGCGAGCGTTGCTGTCATACCGGCGGCGGCATGGCGTGGGACAAGGACGGCAATCTCTACATGACCGTCGGCAACAACACGGGCGGCGGCATGACCGACGAACGGCCGGGCATGGAAAATTCCGACGACCAGCGCGCGACGGCCAACACGAACGACCTGCGCGGCAAGGTCCTGCGCATTCATCCTGAACCTGACGGCACCTACACGATTCCGAAGGGCAACCTCTTCCCTCCAGGCACGCCGAAGACGCGGCCGGAAATCTACGCGATGGGCATGCGCAATCCGTGGCGCGTGTCGGTGGATAGCCGGACCGGATTCGTCTATTGGGGCGAGGTCGGTCCATCCGATCAGCGATCGACCGGCGGGCCGACGCCGCACGACGAGTTCAATCAGGCGCGCGCCGCCGGGTTTTTCGGATTTCCGTACTTCATCGGCGAGAACGAGGGGATTCAGTTCCGCAACTTCATTACCGGGCGTCTGGAACCGCCGATGGACCCGGCTCGTCCCGTGAACAACTCGGTGAACAACACGGGCCTGCGGGATCTCCCGCCGGCGCAGCCGGCGTTCATCGCGTACTGGTACGAGGTGTCCGAACGGTACCCGGAGCTGGGCTCCGGCGCAAAGAGCGCCGTCGGTGGCCCGATCTATCACCGCGGTGACGTCAAGAAGGATGCGAAACGCCCATTCCCGAGCTACTACGAAGGCAAGTGGCTCGCCACCGAGTTCGAGCGCGGCTGGATCATGTCGATCACGATGGACGCCGACAGCCGCTACGTCTCCATGGAGCGGTTCCTGCCGTCGTACCGTCCGCTCCAGCCGATCGACATCACGTTTGGGCCCGAAGGTGATCTCTACGTGCTCGACTACGGCAGCGTCTGGTTTGCCAAGAGCCCCGACAGTTCGCTCGTGAAGATCGAGTACAACGCCGGCAACCGAGCACCGAGGGCGAAGGTCGCGGCGAGCGCCGTCGGCGGGCCCGTCCCGCTCCAGGTGGAACTGTCGTCGTCGGAAACCGTGGATCCCGACGGGGATCGGCTCCAGTACTCCTGGCGCGTGACCTCACCGACCGGCCAGGCGCGGACCTTCTCGTCGCCCAACCCGCGCGTACCATTCACAACCGCGGGCAATTACACCGCGACGCTGACGGCCACCGATCCGGCGGGTCTTACAAGCACGGCGTCGGTCGAGATCGTCGCTGGCAACACACCGCCGGCGATCGCGATCCGCGCCACCGGCCTCAACCAGACCTTCTTTCGTCCCGGCGCGCCAATCGACTATTCCGTCGCCGTGTCCGATCGCGAGGATGTGACGACGGCTTCGGACCGGGTCGCGCTCAGCATCGACTACGTGCCCGCCGGCTTCGATCTCGCGCCGCTGCTCGAGGCCGACCGGCGGCCGGTGGATTCCACGACCCGCTTTGCCGTCGCGAAAACCATGATGGCGCGCACGGATTGCTCCGGCTGTCACACGCGGGACACGCCGTCTGTCGGTCCAACCTTCGTGATGTTGTCCGAAAAATACCGCGCCGGATCCGACGACGATTGGCGCCCTGGCCATGAAGGTGCGGATGGGCGGATCGAAGGTGTGGGGCGAGGCAGAGATGCCGCCGCATCCCACTCTCACGACGCACGAGATCAGAACGATCATCGAATTCATGCTCAAGGCGACCGATTCTGCGATCTCAGCGATGCCGCTCGCGGGCCGATACACTCCCGCATTGCCCGCTGACGACAGTGGACGGGGCCGCGTCGTCATTCGCGCGGCCTACACCGACAACCGTGTCGGCAACTTGCCGGCACAAACGACGGTGGCGACGAAGTGCTCCGATCGCCAACGTTGACGCCGGCCGCGGCCGACATCGTCGAGAACGTGACGTTCGGCGGGACGGGATCGGGCGACGGCGCGGAAACGAGAAATGTCGCCGTGACGGTCATGCACGGCGGACACCTCGGCTACCGGCAAATCGACATGTCCGGCCTCTCGTCAATCGTGGTCAACGCGAGCACTGCGGGTGAGATGCGCGCCGCCGGCGGCGCGATCGAAATCCGGCTCGACGCCACGACGGGGGCCATCATCGGTCAAGCGGCTGTTGGCGTTGCGCCACCGCGTGGACGTGGCGCGGGGCCGGCCGGATCAGCCCCGGCGCAGGCTGGCGGCGGGCCTGGCCCGGCCGGTACCACCATCGCTCTTACGCCGACGTCCGGCGTCCACGACCTGTACGTCGTCTTCAAGAACCCTCAGGCGTTACCGGGTCAGGCGCTGATGACCGTGTCGGGAATTACAGTCGGTATGTAGGTAAGATCCGTCCGGATGTCCCGTTCGCGCGTCCTCACGATCGCTTTCGTCGCCGCCTGCGTGACGCTTACCGCCGCCGTGTCGGCGCAGCAGGGACGCGGCGCTGGCCCCTACCCGGCTCGCCCTCCCGTGGATTCCGCGATTCTGGAGCGTGGCAAAGCGCTCTACAGCGTGCACTGCGCCTTCTGTCATGGAACGGACGCGCGAGGTGGCGACGGCGGTGGCCCAACCTCCTGCGATCACAGCTGGTGCTCAGCGACAAGAAAGGCGAGCTCATCGGTGACGTCGTGCGGAGCGGGCGGCCGGCGGCCGGCATGCCGCCGATTGCGCTTGGCGACCAGCAAATCGCCGACATCGCGGACTTCATCCACAGTTTCTCCGTCGGTGGTGACGACGCCGCGCGCAACGTGCCGGTGACGGTCGTGGTCGGCAACGCGACGAGCGGTGCGGCGGCATTTCAGGCGCGGTGCGTCTCGTGTCACTCGACGACCGGCGATCTGAAGGGCATCGCCGCCAGGTTCTCGGTCGCGCGCGAACTGCAGGACTACTGGCTGATGCCGGTGTCGGGGCGTGGGCCGCGGCACCGGCCCCGGTTCGAACCTGCGGCCCGTGACGGCAGTCGTCACGCAGCCGTCCGGCGAACGATCCGAGGGACGCCTGCTGCGCATCGACGATTTCACGGTCACGATCGTGCCGGCCGACGGCATGCCGCGGTCGTTCGGCCGCCGCGGCGACGTGCCGAAGGTCGAGATCATCGATCCGGTCAAGCCGCATCGCGATTTGCTCCCGCGCTACACGGACAAGGAGATCCAGGACATCACGGCGTTCCTGGTTTCGCTGAAATGAAGCGCCTGACATCTCTGCTCATCGTCTTGCTGGGAGCGTGCGCAGGTGCGCCGGCATTCATGGCCCAGCGACTGTGGCTGGATCCTGCGGACATCACGAAGCCGCTCGGCGCCACGTGGCCGACCTACTCGGGCGACTACACCGGGAAGCGGTTCAGCTCGCTCAACGAGGTCAACACGTCGAACATCAAGTCGCTGACGCTCGCCTGGACGGCACGAGTGACTGCCGGCCCGAACGGCGGCGCACGCGGCGGCGGCGCCCCGACCATCGTGGGCGGCGAAGGGCCGGACGCCGCGCTCGGCGGCGGCGCCAACATCAAGGGATCGATTGTCCAGGTCAACGACGTGCTCTACGTCACGGCGCCCGACAACGTCTGGGCCGTGGACGCGCGCGACGGGCGAACGATCTGGCACTACTTCTGGAAGACGCGCGGCGGCATCCACATCGGCAACCGCGGCGTCGGGATCTATGGCGACTGGTTGTTCTTCGAGACGCCCGGACAACTATCTCGTCAGCCTGGACGCCCGCACCGGCAAGGAACGCTGGCACACGGTGATCGCGCCGTTCGAGCACCAGTACTTCTCGACGCCGGCGCCCGTGATCGTTCGCGACCATGTCATCGTCGGGACGGGCAACGATCTCGATTCACCCGGATTCCTGCAGTCGTTCGATCCACGCGATGGCAAGCTGCGCTGGAAGTTCTACACCGTGCCGATGAAGCCCGGCGACCCTGGCGCGGACAGCTGGGGCAGCCTGGACGCGGCGCGCTATGGCGGCGCGCAAGCCTGGATGCCGGGCGCGTTCGATCCGAGACACGAATCTCTACTACTTCGGGACCGGCAACCCGACGCCAGCGTTCATGACCGGACCGCGCGGACCCGGCGACCATCTGTTCACGAATTCGCTGATGGCGGTGAACGTGGACACCGGGAAGATGGCCTGGGCCTATCAGACCTCGCCGCGCGACACCCACGATTGGGACTCGGCGCAGACGCCCGTCCTCTACGACGGCGAGTTCAACGGCCGGCCGCGGAAGCTCGATCATGACGGCGGCGCGCAACGGGTACTTCTTCGTGCTCGACCGGGTGACCGGCGAGCACCTGTTGACGAGCACTTTCGCTGACGTCGTCAATTGGTCCACGGGCGTGAACGGGAAAGGCCAGCCCGTGCCCGACCCGGCGAAGGATCCGTCGGTGGGTGGCGTGCTCGTGTCGATGTCCACGGGCGGCGCCGTCAACTGGCAGCCGCCGAGCTTCAGTCCGCAAACGGGACTCTTCTACGTGCCAGTCGCTGCGAACTACACGATGTTCTACCTCACCGAGACGGACCCGCGCGGCGCCATGGGTCTCGGTGGTTTTGCCCAGACACCGCTCGGCACGAACAGCAACTACCTGGCCGCGATCGACTACCGCACCGGAAAGATCGCGTGGCGGCATACGCTATCCGCCGATCAACGGCTCGGCCGGGAATGGCGTGTTGAGCACGGCCGGCGGCCTCGTGTTCGCGGGCGACATCAGCGGCAACTTCGTCGCCTACGACGCGAAAGACGGACGCATCCTGTGGAACGCACGCATCGGCAACGTCTCGAATGCACCGCAGACGTACCTGATCGACGGACGCCAGCACGTCCTCGTCGCCGCGGGCGACACGCTGTTTGCGTTCGCGCTGAGAGAGTGATTGCACGTCGTCCACGTCATCTACCACCTCGACATCGGCGGCGGCGAGGTTTTCCTGCGCGGAATCGCCCGGGCCTTCGCGACGCGAGGAATCGCACAGCACGTCTTCACCGTCGGACCGCGCGGGCGTCTGGCCGGCGAGATCGAAGCTGCCGGCATCCCGGTGGTCGCGTTCAACAAGTCGTCCAAGGCCGGCCTGGTGGCGATCGTTCGCATGGCGGCGGCGCTTCGCCGGCTGCGTCCGACCCTCGTGCAGACGCACGGCGAGGCCGGACTGTTCTGGGGCGTTCCAGCGGCGCGGCTGGCCGGCGCGCCGGTCGTGTCGCTCATCTATCAGACGCGCGAGGAAACGGCGCTCAAGACCCTGGCGACGCGAGCGGCGCTACGGCTTCCGACACGGGTGATCGCGGGATCGCGCGCGGCCGCCGAATTCACCCGCGAACGGTTCCGCGTGTCCGGCGCCCACCTTCTCACGATTCACTGCGGCATCGAGCTCGCGCTGTTCCACATCACAGAACGGCCGGTTCAGAATGACGCCGAGTGGCCCGTTCTCGTCACCGTCGGCCGGCTGGTCGCCGCGAAGGGCCACCGAGTCCTCATCGAGGCGTTCGCGATCCTGCGGCAGCACTATCCGAACGCCCGGCTTGTCATCGTGGGTGAGGGTCCGGAACAGAACGCGCTGGAACGTCAGGCCGAGCGCGCCGGTGTCGCGCGCGCGGTCACGTTTGCGGGCACGCTATACCCGACGATCGACGTGCTGGCGAAGGCGCACGTCTTCGTGTTCCCGTCGCTCAACGAGCCGCAGGGGCTGGCGCTGCTCGAAGCCTACGCGGCCGGCGTGCCCGTCGTCGCCTCGCGCACCGGCGGAATTCTCGAGATGCTCGAGCACGAAGTGGACGGGTTGCTCGTCGATCCCGGTGACGCACCTGGCCTCGCCGCCGCGATTCGACGGCTCACAGACGACGAGGCCCTCCAGTCGGCGTGCGTGGCGCACGCGCGGCGGCGACTCCCGGCATTCGACGTCGAGGCGCTCGCCGCGGAGTACCTGGAGTTGTATCGCACGGTCGACGCCTCATGACGAGTTCGCGTCTTCTCGTCATCTTCATGCACGGCGCGGGTCGCTACTACCTCGCCCCGCTCTTTGCGGCCGGCCGGCTGCCGCTGCCTCGACCGCATTCGTCTCGGCGGCCACCAGCGGTACTTTCAGACGGAGTTCCCTATCGCGGCCGGGGCCTGGGTCACGCTCCTGACGGGGCAGTCCACCGCGACGCATGGCGTCATCGACTACATCGACCGCGACTCGCGCGCGTACGACGGCTTGGCCGGGCATGCCGCGTCGAGTGCCGACTATCGCGATCGTACGGTGCTCTCGATCCTGTCGAAGGCCGGACGACGGGTCGCGTCGATTTACCTGCCGATGACCAACCCGCCATGGCCCGTGAACGGCGTGATGATCAGCGGGTTTCCTCTCACCGACGAACGACGGCCTCCGACCTTTCCGCCGGAGCTGGGCCGCACGCTGCCACCGTTCAGCGAGCATCGGCTGCTCACGCTGCGTTACGAAGACTCGGAACGCGTGAGCGCATACTCTGACTCACAACCTGCAGCGCATCGAAGCGGTGACGGCGCGACTATTGTCGTGACTCGCAATACGACGTCGTCCTCACCTGTCTGCCGACGCCGGATGTCGCACATCACTACTTCTCGCGGCCCGATAATCCAGCCGCGCTCGAACGAATCTACGGCTACTACGAGGCGGTCGACGCGACGATCGGGCGGCTTGCCGGGACGATGGGCGACGAGGACACGGTCGTGGTGTGCTCGGATCACGGCGGACGAGCGGCGCCAAGCCAGGTCTTCGGCATCAATCGCTGGCTTCTGGACGCCGGCTACCTCACCGCCCGGACGTCGTCGCTCGCCGGCCGAGGCGCCGTCGGCGTCACGAACCGCGCGGTCTCGTGGGCCAAGCGACAGCGACTGAACCACGTTCTCGCGAACCGCATCACGGGCCGACTGCGCCGGCGGGTATCGTCCATGACGCAGAACACCGCGTTCGTCGACTGGTCGCGATCGCGCGCTTATGGGCTCGACTTCTTTTGCCCGCTCGCCGGCGTGGAGATCAATCTGGCCGGACGGCAGGCGCACGGCATCGTGACCCGCGCCGACTATGAGCCGCTCCGGCGCGAGATCATCGATCGCCTCTCAGAGTTCAGGGACCCTGAAAGCGGCCACCGCATGTTCGAGCGGGTCATTCCTCGTGAGGATCTTTTCGACGGCGAGCACCTCGACCGGTTTCCCGACGTCATCGGTGTGCTCACCGAGGACTACGACGTGAAGACGCAGCTCGATCGGCCGGTCGTCGGTCCGAACCACGGGGAGCCGGACTATCCGTACCTCGGATACCACGGTGTCGACGCCTATTTCTGCGCGCGTGGCCCCGGGATATCCGACCGGCGAGGGCGCGGCAACGTCCACGATGCGCGATCTTGCGCCGACGCTCCTGACGTTGGCCGGTGTCGCGCCTCCCGCGTTCATGGAGGGAAGTCCCTTCGAGATGTAGCCGATAATAAAAGCGCCTTGGCTCGGCCCGTCCAGATCGCCTTCCTCGGTTGCGGGTTCATCACAGGCGTTCACAGCCGGAACCTGCAGGCGCTTGGCGGCGACATCGTGCGCCGCTACGCCAGCCGCGACCCCGCACGCTCGGACGCGATGTGCCGCCGGTGGGGCGGCGCCGGCACCTTTCCGGACTACGCGGCCGCCGTTGCCGATCCTGGCGTTGACGCCGTGGTCATCGCCGTACCGCCCAAGTTTCATCTCGACCTCACGCTTCAGGCGCTGGCGGCGGGAAAGCACGTGCTCGTCGAGAAGCCGGCATTTCCCGCACTGGCCGACTACGAGACCGCGGTCGAGGCTCGCGATCGCGCCAAACGGGTTGTGCTGGTCGGCGAGAACGACCACTACAAGCCGCTTGCGGTCTGCTTGCGTCGTCTCATTGCCGGTGGCGCCATTGGCGAGATGGTGTTCGCGAGCTTCACGACGATCGCGCACCGCTTGAAGACCTCCGACGACTGGCGGAACGACGAAACGATGGCGGGAGGCGACGCGTTCTTTGAAGAAGGCATTCACTGGTTGCACCTGGCCGGCAGCCTCGGCCCGGCGATCACGTCGATCGAAGGCTTTCGGCCCGCACCGGCGGGCCGTGGAAGCGGCGCACAGGGCGACTCGCGCGTGAAGAGCATGATGGTGGCATTCAGGTACGACAACGGCGCGGTTGGCGCGCTGTTCTATTCGCGTGAAATTCCGTCGTTCTTCCGTGGACTCCGCACGTCGAAGCTCTTCGGGCGCTCGGGCGTCATCACGTTCGAGTCGAACGGTGGCGTGGTGGTCGTCCGGGGCCAGGGGCTGCCGCGCGTCATCTTTCCCGGGTTCCGCGACATCCGCGGCTATCAGGCGATGTATCGCGACTTCGTCGGGGCGATTCGTGAAGGCCGCGCACCAGAGATGAGCCTCGAGCGGGCCATCGAAGACCAACGGCTCATGGAACTCGCCTACGCACAATCCGACCGATCGTGACCGAACACTTCGACATCGTCATCATCGGCAGCGGCGCCGGCGGCGGCACCATCGCCCACGCGCTTGCCGGCTCCGGTGCGCGCATCCTGATCCTGGAGCGAGGTGGGGTGGTTCCGCGGGAAGCCGCCAACTGGGACCCGGCCGTCGTGTGGCGCGAACTGCGATACCGGACGACCGAAGAGTGGCTCGACGACCAAGGCCGCGCGTTCAGGCCGTACACCCACTACAACGTAGGTGGCAACACGAAGTTCTGGGGCTCCGTGCTTTATCGGCTTCGGCGCGAGGATTTCGACGCCGTCGAACACGAGGACGGCATCTCGCCCGCCTGGCCGATCGACTACGACACACTGGCGCCGTACTACGACCGGGCCGAGGCGATGTATGACGTGCACGGCGAGGTCGGACCGGATCCGACGGAGCCGCCTCGCGGGCCGTTCCCGCGTGCGGCCATTCCCCACGCACCGAACATGGCTGGTCTCGTCGAGCGGCTTCGAGCGATGGGCCTGCATCCCTCGCCGCTGCCGCTCGGACTACTGCGCCCCGGCGAAGAGGGTGGATGCATCCTTTGCCGGACGTGCAACTCCTTCCCCTGCCGGCTGGGCGCGAAGAGCGACGCCGAGTCGTGCGGCATCGAGCCCGCGGTCACGCGGTCGAACGTGACCTTGCGCACGGGCGCGATGGCACGCCGGCTGATCACCGATCCGTCCGGTCGCCGTGTGCAGGCGGTCGAGGTGGAACAGGAGGGCACGACGCACCGCATCGAAGCGTCGCTCGTGATCGTGTCGGCAGGCGCGGCGAACTCGACCGCGCTCCTGCTGCGGTCGGCAAACGATCGACACCCGAACGGCATCGCGAACTCGTCCGGTCTCGTCGGGCGCCACTACATGGCGCATCTGGCGACCATGATGCAAGGCTTCTCGCCGTGGCGGCTGAACGTCGACGACTTCCAGAAGACGGTCGCCATCAACGATTTCTACCTCGCCGGCCCCGGCCGCCCGTACCCGCTCGGGCAAATCCAGTCGCAGGGCCGGACGCATCCGGTCATGGCAAAGATCGTCGGCGATACCTGGAGCTACAAAGGCATCGAGTGGCGGCACATTCCGCTCTGGGCCTACGATGCGTGGGTGTCACGCGCGGTCGATTGGCTCGCGATGACCGAGGATCTGCCGCGTGCCGACAACCGCGTAACCCTTGCGCCGGATGGACGCATTCGCCTTGTGTACCGGCCGAACAACGTGCGCGCGCATGCGAAACTCGTGGACGAACTGCGCCGCGTCCTGACGCAACTGGGCTACTGGTCGCCGAAGGTGTTCGCGTATTCGGCGGGGGCGCAGGAACACGACGCATCAATGCGGCACGATGCGATTTGGCGTCGATGCCAGAACGTCGGTGCTCGACCCCTTCTGCCGAACGCACGACGTGTCGAACCTGTTCGTGGTCGACGCGTCATTCTTCCCGTCGTCGGCTGCGGTCAATCCCGGTCTCACCATCATCGCGCAGGCGCTACGCGCGGCGGATCACATCGCGGAGACGGAGCTTCGCGCTGGCGCGTTGCACAGAGAGAACGCATTATGAAAGTTCGATCGTTCAGCCACGTCGGTATCACGGTGTCGGATTTCAACCGGGCGGTGAAGTTCTACTGGGAGGTCTTCGGGTGTCCGCTCGTCGGTGTCGCGGACACGCCGCCCGAAAGGATTCGAACCTTCTTCGGCGTCGAAGGGGCCGCGCCGAGCTGCAAGATTGGCTGGGTTCGTGTTCCGGGCGGCGGCGTCCTCGAGATTTTTGCGTTCGAACCGAAGCAACCGGCCGTCAGCATTCCCTGGAACCGCGTGGGGCTGACCCATTTCTCGTTCAATGTCCGAAACCTCTCACGCTGGTACGACTACCTGCAGCAGAAGGGCGTTGAGTGCGTCAGTCGCCCCGAACGCTCACCGCGAGGTCATTCGTTCTTCTTCGTTCGGGACTTCGACGGCAACCTGATCGAGTTGATGGACCTCGGCTACATGTACTACGTGCTGGGTTGGCTCGGCCCGTTAGGCGGGTTGCTGTTCAGGCGAGGGATGTACAGCCAGTACTACCGATAACTTCACTCCAGTGGCGGAGGCCGATCGCCTCCCCGCGACAATTCTGTTAGTGCGTCGTACGCGGCCATCTTGTAGGCCTCAGACAGTGATGGATACGTCATGACTGTTTCGAGGAAGTACTCAATGCCGCCGCCGAAGCGCATCACGGCCTGCCCGATGTGGACGAGCTCGGTCGCTCGCTCGCAAATCAGATGCGTGGCGAGCAGGCGCCGTGTCTCGCGGTGGAAGATCAGCTTCACGAAGCCGTCGGTGTCGCCGATGATCTGCCCGCGCGCGTTGTGCCGGATCAATGTGCGCCCTACGATGTACGGCACGGCATCTTTGATGAGCTGAGCTTCGGTCGGACCACACGCGCACGCCTCGGGGATGGTGTAGATGCCGGTCGGCAACGTAGACCAGTCGCGCGCCGGGAATGTGAGGCCGAACATCGCGCCGATCGCCATTCGCCCCTGCTCGATTGAGGCCGAAGCGAGCGCGGGCCGGCCGATCACGTCTCCGGCCGCGAACACATTCGGGCAGGTCGTGCGGTAGTCGCGATCGACACGGATCAGTCCTCGGTCGTCGCGTTGCACGCCGACGGCGTCGAGGTTGAGCCCTTCAATTCGTCCAGTTCTCCCGGCCGAGACCAGCACCCGGTCGACGACGTTCGTCGCGCCGCTCTTGAGTGTCATGACGAGGTCATTGCCACGGCGTTGCACGCCGGTAACCTCGTCATTGAGCTCCAGGACAATGCCCTGGCGCCGCATCGCCTCCATGAGGGCGTCCGAGATCTCCTCGTCGAGAAAACCGAGCAGTCGCGGTGCGGCGTCAATCACCGTGATGGCGGCGCCCAGCGTGGCAAACACGCACGCGTATTCCGTGCCGACCACGCCGCCACCGACGATGGCGAGCGACTCGGGTATGCGATCGAGGCCGAGCACCGTGTCACTGTCGAAGACTTCAGGGTCGCTGAAATCGAAGCCAGGCGGACGGCGCGGCGCGGAGCCGGTGGCAACGAGGACGAACTCGGCATGCAATAAACGATCGTCCACGCGAACGGTGTGAGCATCCACGAATGACGCGCGCCCGGCGATGAGCTCGACGCCGTGCCGCCGAAGATTCGAGAGGACTTGTTGGGTCTGTAGCGAACGGACGGTCGCCAGCCGTCGTGTCAGATCCGACGCGGCCGGGCGATCCGCGAAGTGCTCGCGCACGCTCTTGTACAGCTCACGCCGCCTGAATCCAGCCAGGTAGAGCGCGCTCTCGCGGAGCGTCTTCGACGGAAGCGTGCCGGTGTGGACCGTCGCGCCGCCGGGGCCTGCTGCCGCCGCCTCGACGAGGGCAACCCGCCGGCCGAAAAACGCGGCGGCCACGGCGGCCTTTTCACCCGCCGGGCCGCCGCCGATGACAACGAGATCGTAGCGGCCGGTTTCGGTCGAATCGCTGCCCGACGTCGTCACCAGATCTTCACGCGGGTCTCGGGCGCGCGGTAGAGCTTGTCACCCGGCCTGACGTTGAAGGCCGTGTAGAACGCATCGATGTTGCCGAGCGGACCGTTCGCGCGGAACTCGGCCCACGAATGCGGATCGGCCAGGACCTGCTGCCGGAGGTAGTTCTCGCGCGCCTTGGCCCGCCAGGCCTGCGCCCACCCCATGAAGAAGCGCTGATCGCCCGTCAGGTTGTCGATTACGGGCGCCGACTGACCCTTCCGCGAAATGTTGTACGCGCGATGCGCGATGGAGAGACCACCGAGGTCACCGATGTTCTCACCCAGCGTCAGTTCGCCGTTCACGGTCAGGCCGGGCACCGGACTGTAGAGCGTTGAACTGTTCGACGAGGAGCTTGGCGCGTTTCGAGAATTCCGTTTCATCGGCAGGTCTCCACCAGTCGCGCAGTCTGCCGTCGCCGTCGTACCGCCGTCCCTGATCGTCGAACCCGTGCCCGATCTCGTGCCCGATGACCGCACCGATGCCGCCGTAGTTGACGGCATCGTCGGCCATCACGTCGAAGAACGGCTTCTGGAGGATCGCGGCGGGGAACACGATCTCGTTCTTGACGGGGTTGTAGTAGGCGTTGACCGTTTGCGGCGTCATCAGCCATTCCTCGCGGTCGACCGGCTTGCCGAGCTTCGAGATCTGGCGTTCGGATTCGAGCCTGGTGGCGCGGTCCGCGTTGCCGACGAGATCGTTCGGCGGCGATCTTCAGCGCGCTGTAGTCACGCCATTTGTTCGGATAGCGCGATCTTCGGCGTGAACTTCGCCAGCTTGGCCAGCGCTTCCTTGCGGGTCTCGGGCGTCATCCAGTCCAGGTCGCTGATGGACTGGCGATAGGCCTCGACAAGGTTGGCGATCATCGCTTCCATCCGCGCCTTCGATGCCGGCGGAAAGTGCTTGCGCGACGTACAGCTGTCCGAGCGCCTCGCCAACCGACCCGTTGACGAACTGCACGCCGCGCTTCCAGCGCAGGCGCTGTTCCTGCTGCCCGCTGAGTGTGCGGCCGAAGAACTCGAACGCCGCATCCTGAAACGGCTGATTGAGCAGCGGCGCGTAGTTCGTGATGACCTGCGCCGCCAGCCACGCCTTCCAGGTCTCGAGCGGCCGTCTCCGGCACCATCGCCGCAAAGCTCTTGAAGAAGGAGGGCTGGCTGATGACCCACTCGGCCTGTTTGTCGAGCTGCTGCGGCCTCGCCCATGCCATCCAATCGAAGCCCGGCATGTCCTGGACGAGCTTTGCGACTGGGTACTTGTTGAACGTCTTGACGGCGTCTCGGCTCTCGACGCGCGTCCACTGGATGCGGGCGAAGTCGGTTTCGAGCGCCGAGGACGAGTCTTCGCGTCGGCCTCGGCGTTCGGCCGGCCCGCGAGCGTGAACACCTTCTCGAGGTACTGCTGATACTTCGCGCGGATGTCGACGAAGCGCTGGTCGCTGTTCAGGTAGTAGTCACGATCGGGCAGCGCCGTCCCAGCCTGGGCGAGGTAGACGCGCCACTTGCGTAGGGTCGCCGGCGTCGGCTTCGACAAAGCCGTTGACGGGTCCGCCAATGCCAATCATCGAAAACTTACCGAGCAGTTCAGCCAGTTCCGCCGTCGTCTTCAGCGCGTCCACTTCCGCCAGATGAGGTTTCAGCGGCGACGCACCCAGGGAGTTCAACGCGGCCTCATCCATGAAGCTCGCGTAGAGATCACCAATCAGTTGAGCGTTGCTGCCGGGCGGCCGGTTCGGCGACTTGGCCGTGCCCTGGATGATCTCGGCGAGGTCGGTCTCGGCCTGTTCGGTCAACTGCACGAACGTCCCGTAAATCGCCCGGTCGGCTGGAATTTCGGTGCTGGCCAGCCACGCGCCGTTGACGTGCCGAAACAGGTCGTCCTGCGGCCGGACGGATGTGTCAAACGACGAGCGGTCGAGTCCCGACTGCAGGGCCTGCTGAGCGCCAAGGCCCAAGCCGGTCAGAGCGACCAAACCGGCCGCGAGGACGTAGCGAGCTTTCATGTGAACACTCCTCAGGGTCTAGCTTAACTGCGGTGCGCAGGTTCGGAGGTGCGCAGGTGCGGAGGTTGGTACGGGGGGAGGAGGAGGGTTCAAGGGAAGGTTCGAAGGAAGGTTCGTGGGAGGGTTCAGAGGAGCTTTCGAAGGCCGATTGTATCGAACTAGTCTCCCGAACCATCCACGAACCTTCCTCCGCACCTTCGTACCAACCTCCGCACCTCCGCACCCGCGAACCACGATCTCAGGCTTCCTCCGGTAACAACGATGCCCGAACCTCTCTAACCCCTCTTCCCGATGTCGCCGTCACTTCGAGGCGCAGACGTCCGTAGTCGACGCGGTCGCCCTTGACGGGCGGCCGTCCCAGCCTCGCCAGAACAAGCCGCTCACGCTGTCCACTTCCTCGTGCTCGAGGTCGACGTTGAAATGCTGTCCGAGCTCGTCGAGCCGCACGGTCCCGGCAGCACGAACCGATCCGTCGTCCTGCGCAACCAGCGACGGGGTCGCCGGTACCCCCTCGTCGATCTCGCCGACGACCTCCTCGAAGATGTCCTCGAGGCTGACGATGCCGGCCGTGCCGCCGTGCTCGTCGATGACGACGGCCATGTGCGCGTGGCCGCGCTGCATGGTCGCGAGCACGTCGTCGAGCGACGCGGTTTCGGGAACGACCGGCATGCGGCGCGCATCATCCGCGCGTAGCGCGCCGCCCTGGGTCAGCAATCGAAGCAGATCCTTCACGTGCACCATGCCGATGATGTGGTCGAGGTCGCCCTCGTAGACCGGCATAGCGCGTCCGCCGGTGGCTCGACGACCAGGCGCCGGAGATCGTCGGCCGTCGCGCCGACGGGAATGCCGACGACGCGCACGCGCGGCACCATCACCTGGGCGGCGGTGAGGTCGCCGAACTCGAAGAGCTCGCGCAGGATTCGGCTCGAGTCGCGGCGGAGCGCGCCGCCGCGCTCGCTCTCCTCGACGATGAGCTGCAGCTCCTCCGGCGTGTAGATCTGTTCGTGCGACGTTCTCCTGGCGTCGAATGCCGATCAGCCGCAGCGTCGCCCGCGCGATCGCGTTCGACGATCCGCACGAACGGGTAGAGCACGATCAGCGTCAACCGCATCGGCCAGTCCGTGAACCGCGCGACGGCGATCGGGTGCTGAAGCGCGATGGCCTTCGGCACCATCTCGCCGATCACGATGTGCCCGATCGTCAGCAGCGCGAGCGCGAGCACGCTGGCGAGCACTCGCGGCGCTCGCCAGCGATCCGACGCCGCCGAGCCAATGCTCGAAGAGCTCCGCGAGCGCGTGCTCGCCGTACATGCCGAGGCCGAGGCTCGCGAGCGTGATGCCGAGCTGCGACGTGGCGATGTACTCGTCCTGCCGCTTCGGCGACGTCAGCATGCGGAGCATCCGCGCCGCGAACCTGTCGCCGCGAGACGCGCGTCCCTCGAGCGAGGCCTTGGGCGACCCGATCAGCGCGAACTCCGCCGCCACGAACAGCGCGTTCACCAGGACGAGCAACAGGCTCAGCGAGCAGGACGACCGCGAGGCCGTCATGGCGTGCGAGCTCGCCCGTGGTCGCGGCCGAGCAAGCTCGCCGAGCACGTCCTGAATCGTGACCAGCCCGACAGCGCGCCCGGCTGCGTCGGCGACGATCGCGGAGTGGACGCGCCGTTCGCGCAGCTCCGTGATCGCGCGATCGGCCGGCAGGCTCTCGGCCACGTCACGACCGGCCGCAGCAGCCGGTCGAGCCGGACCGGCCCTTCGGCGACGTAGCGCTCGACGAGATCCTTCACGCGCAGCATGCCGACGATGTGATCGCGGCTGCCGGAATAGACCGGCAGCCGGCTGAACGGGCTCGCCGTGACCGTGCGCACCACGTCGTCCCACGGCGCATCGAGCGGCACATCGTCAGCCGGTCGAGGCGGACCATCAGGTCGCGGCGCGTGCGGCGCCCGAGATGCAGCGCGCGGCGCAGCCGCTGCTGCTCCTCGGGTTCGAGCAGGCCGCCGTCGCGGCTCTCGGCGATCAGCAGATCGATCTCTTCCGGCGAGTGCAGATGCCGATGCGCCTGCTCGCTCGAGCCAACCGCGCGAAGCAGCATGAGCGCCGCGCCGTTGAGCAGCCGATGAACGGCCGGAACACGACAAGCGACCACTGCATCGGCAGCACCGTTGCGAGCGCGGTCTGCGTCGGGTACTGCAGCGCGATGGCCTTCGGCACCAGCTCGCCGAGGATGAGCTGGACGGCGGTGAGCGTGACCAGCACGGTGACAATCGCGGCTGACCGGGCCGTCGTTGCGGTCAGGTCGAACCACGAGTTGATGACCGGCGTGAGCGGCCCGCTGAGCGTCGCCTGGGCGTAGGCGCCGAGCATCAGGCTCGAGAGCGTGATGCCGATCTGCGAGACGCCGACGTAGCGGTCGAGTGCCGGCCGGCGTCTCGAGAAACGGCAGCAGCCGCTGCGCCAGCCAGTTGCCGTCGTCGCTCATCCGCTGGATGCGGCTGCGGCGCACGCCGACGGCCCCGAACTCCGCCGCGACGTAAAGCGCGTTCGCGACGATCAGGACCGCGATGACGGTCCACACCCAGGCCGACATGGAATGACTAGTCTAGACGGTAGGGCGGGAACCTGCCCGACCTCGGTCCGTCAGGCCTTTGGTGCGCTCACCTGTTCTCTCGAGCAGACGCGGTCGCCGATCCAGATGAGGATGATGCCGATGCACTCGCCGACGTAGAGCACTTCGACCATGCCGGCCTTGGCGAAGCTGCCTCCGATGCCCGGCAGGATCGCCCCGAGGGCAATCAGCGCGTTGCCGGCCGCCCGGTACATGTGGCCGCGCTCGCGGTAGTGGCGCCACGCGCTGCGGATGGCGCCGCCGATCAGAAAGAACACGGCGTAGAGGTTGATGAACGGCGTGAGCAGGCGAACCCAGCTCCACTGCAGGACCGCGCCGGACGGCCGCATGGGTTCGAGGGCGGCAGAGGTTGACGGGCGAGAGGATCACGAGGATGGCGGCGACGACGACGAACGTCAGGCTCGCGACGGTCAGCTTGTTCGCGAGCGGTCGTGGCCACGACAGATACAACGAGCCCTGGGCCAGCGGGTAGCCGCCGAGAATGGCCCCCGCGATGTACCAGAGCCTTCGTCAGCAGCACGCTGTTGCCGCCGAGCGTGATCGCGCTCTCGATCGCCGTGCCGAGCCCATAGGTCGTGATACCGAAGGCCCACCACCAGAGGTGGGGCGAGCGGCGGACGCGCCAGCGCCGGTACAGCGACGCCGCGAAGAGCGCCGACAGCACCGTCGTGAGAATCGGAAGGTAGTGGACCGCGGATCTCACTCGCTACTGTACGCCCTTCACAGCTAGAGACAGCGTGAACGACCGGCCCCGCGCCGGCGCGAACTGGAACTGCTCGCGATAGAACTTGTCCGTCAGGTTGTCGACGGCCGCGACCACGCCGATCGATTGTCGCCGTGCCGCCAGTCGTAGCCGACGGCGACGCGCTGGATCGCGAACCCGTCGAGCGCCAGCAGATCCTGCGCGATGAGAAACGGCGATTCGTCGAGCAGCGGCGACACGCGGGTGACCTGTCCGGCCGCGCGCACGCTGTAGCCGCCCCACCAGCGCTCCCGCTGATCGCTCACGCGCAGGCCGCCATTGAGCCTCCACGGCGTGATGTTGTCCTGCGGCTCGTTGTCCAGCGAGAGACCGGAGAGCGGGCTCGTGCCTTCGAGCACCGTGCCGCGGGTGTAGGAGACGTTGCCGTACGGCAGCACGTTCAGGCCGCCGACGCCGAACGGCGCGTTGGCTTCGAGCTCGACGCCCTGGATGCGCACCTTCGCGAGGTTGATGGCCTGGGAGATCGATTCCAGGCTCGATCCCGATCCGACCGCCGCCACGATCTCGGTCGAGATGAAGTTGTCGTACGTGTTGTTGAAGTACGAGAGCGAGCCGGTCAGGTACGGGAACCGGAAGCGCGTGCCGACGTCCACGTTGTGGCCCGTCTCGGGCTCGACCGTGATGTTCGGCACGATGTTGCCCGCGGTGGCCGGACCGGAGAAGAGCAGCTCCTCGAGATTCGGATGGCGGTAGCTGCGGACGTAGTGCGCGAACAAGCTGACCGGCCGGCTGCCGAAGAGGACGAGCCCGGCTTCGCCGGTGACGGCCGTGCGATCGATCGTTTCGCCGTTGACGTCCGGCAAGCGTCGCCGGATCGATCGGCGGCTGCGGCGCCCTCGATGAGCGACTCGATCTCGTAGCCCGGCGTCGCCTCGGTCTTCACCCGGTAGCCGTCCGACGCGCACGCCGCCGGTGAGCCGCACGCTGTTGGTCACGTCCCACTCGTCGTGCACGAACACGCCGACGTCCCGGAACGTCGCGTTCGGCACGCGCACCGGGTGGTCGACCGACGGCGGGCCGAGCACGACGGGCGACGGGAAGACCGTCGGCGGCCGGACCGCGCGCGCCGAGCGCCACCTGGCCGATCGTCGTCGTGGTCGTCGTGCTCGTGCGCTCGTCCTCGCTGCGATCGCGATACGTCGTCACGCCGGCGGTGAGGACGTTGCGAGGCGCCATCTGGAACGTGGCCTGCACGTCGACGCCGGGCGTCCACACCTGCTGCCGCGTGTCGCTCTGGATGTTCAGCCGGAACACGTTGATCGGGAAGAACGTCACGGCCGTCGGCACCGGGAACTGCACCGGCAGCCGGTTGCGGAGCAGCCGATCCTGCCGCTGGTAGTACGGCGTCACCGTCAGGCGCGGCAACCACGGTGCGAGGTTCGTCACCGAGTAGGTCGCCGAGATCTTGTCCAGCCGGCTCCACGGCAGCGTGATCGCCTGGAAGAAGAACGGCGCTGCGAAGTCCGGAAAGCCGACGTCGTCGCGCGGCGGCGCTGGTACTTGAACTCGAGCGTCTGCGAGGACGTCGAGCTTGTGCGATCGCCGACAGGTTGGCCGACGAGCCGTCCATGCCCGAGCTCGGGAACTTCGGCGCTCGTCCGCGTGAACGGCGCGTTGAACGGTTCGGGAAAGCTGTTGAAGTTGAAGCCGAAGTCGTCGTCGATCGTGTCGGCCTGGACGATGCGTGCCGTCGTCGAAGAACGGCTGCGAGCTCTCGTCGAAGTCTCTGCCCGCCTCGTAGTTGTCGAAGCGCTCGGCGCCGCCGCGGAACGAAACCGCCCAGCGGCGATCCGACATGCCGAGCGACGACCGTGCCGCGCCGGCCGTTCTCGTTCGAGCTGTAGAAGCCGTCGAAGCCCGCCGTGAAGAGGCGGCGATCGGAGAACCGGGCGCGGTTGGTGATGATGTTGATCGTGCCCGAGAGCGCGTCGGTGCCGTAGAGCACCGACCCGGCGCCGCCGAGCACCTCGATGTGCTCGATCGAGTCGACGTCCACGAGGCCGACTTCGACGCCGGCGCGATCGGTGGCGGTGCGCGCGTTGTTCAGACGCTCGCCGTCGACGAGCACGAGCACGCGCGTCGAGTCGAGGCCGCGCAGCCGCGGGCGCACCTGGAACGGCCCGGACCCGACGACCGTGACGCCGGGCGCGGCGGCCAGCGCGTCGCCCGTGCTGACCGGCGCCATCTCGTGGATGGTCCTCGCGCTGATCGCGTCCGTGCGGAGCGGGAGCGTCGCTTCGTCGCGTTCGCCGCGCGCGGCCGACACCGTGACCTCCTCCTGCACGGCGCCGAGCTGCAGCTCGAAGTCGAGCGTCACGGACTGGTTGTCGTCGGTGACGACCACGGTCCGCGAGGCGTCCGAGAAGCCGACGAAGGTTGCGGCGACGCGGTAGATGCCCGCGCGCAGGTTCGGGAAACGAAACCGGCCGGAGGCATCGGCCGTCGCAGTGACTTCCTGTCCGGTGGCGACGTTCAGAATTCGGACGACGGCGCCCTCGAGGGCACCGCCGGAGCGATCGGTCACGCTGCCCTGCACCTCAGCCGCGAGAGCCGAAGCAGTCAGCGCAAGGGTCAACGAAAGGGCAAGGAAAATCGTGCGCATGAGAACTTGTTACTCTACCAACCGTCAAGGCGGCGGCCTCGCGATCTGACAAAACTCCGACAAAGAGACATAGAGGTTGGGGGTATAACAGGGACGCACACTCGAACGGGTACGACAGGTACGACCCGTACGACTGGTCCAAGGAACAAACTGACGGTTGTCACCTTTTTCAGTTTCAGGGACCAGCGCCGCGGGGGCGAAGCCCCGGAACATTTGAGGAGGTCCCGATGGCGCTCATGCAGGAGTTCAAGGAGTTCGTGAACAAGGGCAACGCGATCGACCTCGCGGTCGGTGTCGTCATTGGCGCCGCCTTCGGCAAGATCGTCGATTCGCTCGTGAACGACCTCATCATGCCGATCATCGGGTTGCTGACCGGCGGCATCGACTTCAGTTCGAGGTTTCTCGTGCTGTCGTCCGGCGGGGGAACGTACAACACCCTGGCCGAAGCGAAAGCCTCGGGACTGCCCATCTTTGCCTACGGCAACTTCATCAACGCCATCCTGCAATTTCTGATCATTGCCTTTGCGATCTTCATGGTCGTGCGTCAGATCAACCGCATGAGGGGGCCGGTAGCCGTCAAGTAGCGACAATTCAAACGGCACCAATGAAAGCCATCCACATCACGTCTCCGGGCCCGCCTGACGTCCTGCATCTGGTTGATCGTCCCGACCCTGTCCCCGGTCCCGGCGAGGTCTTGATTGGCGTCAGCGCCGCCGGCGTCAATCGTCCCGACTTGATGCAGCGTGAGGGGCGCTATCCACCGCCGAAAGGCACGACGGATATCCCAGGTCTTGAAGTGGCCGGCCGGATCGCGGCGTTGGGCCCGCCTGATGAAGACGGCGCGCCCCGATCCGCATCGGGCCGAAACTGGAAGATTGGCGACGAGGTGTGCGCGCTCGTCGCGGGTGGCGGCTACGCCGAACTCTGCGTGGCGCCGGGCGTCCAGTGTCTGCCGGTGCCGCGGGTCTCACGCTCATCGAGGCGGCGGCCGTGCCGGAGACGTACTTCACCGTCTGGACCAATGTCTTCGACCGCGGCCGTCTGGCGGCGGGTGAGTGGCTGCTCGTGCACGGTGGCACGAGCGGCATCGGCACGACCGCGATCCAGCTCGCGGCCGCGCGCGGCGCCAAGGTCCTCGCGACGGCCGGGTCGTCCGACAAGTGCCGCGCCTGCGAGCGGCTGGGTGCCGTTCGTGCCATCGACTATCGAGCCGACGATTTTGTCGCCGCCGTGCACGCCGCCACTGACGGCCGCGGTGTCGACGTCGTCCTCGACATCATCGGCGGTGACTACACGCCGCGGAATCTGGAGTGCCTTGCCCGCGACGGACGGCTCGTGCAGATCGGCGTGATGGGCGGTGAGACGACGACGGTTTCGTTGCGCCGGATCCTCATGAATCGTCTGACGATCACGGGATCCACGCTGCGGATTCGCACGCCGCGCGAGAAGGGCGCGATCGCGGCCGCGCTCGAACGTGAGAGTTTGGCCGCTCGTGGCCTCCGGGGCCGCCCGGCCCATCATCGATGGTGTGTTCCCGCTGGCCGCTGCCCGAGACGCGCATCGCCGGCTCGAGAGTGGTGCTGTCGTCGGCAAGGTTGTCCTCGAAATGCGCTGACCGCGTTACGCACCGGGCGCGTGCCATCGGTGCAGCTCGAGCTGCTGCGCGTCGAGCCCTGCGCTATCTGATCGGGCCTCCGACTCAGATTGCCCTCCCTGCGCGGCGGTCGAAGGCGGCACGATCTTGTTCAGGCGCAGATAGGTCACGATGTTTCCGTAGTGCTCCCAGTCGTGCGCGGAGTTGAACGCCAGCATGCCAAGCTTGGTGCTCGGCATGTTGTTGATGAACTCGATGGTGACGGCCGCGGCGCCGGTCTGATCGTTGAGGTTTTCAAAGGCGCCGTCGCAGAACGCAAACGAATCGGCGAGTGCTTTGCTCAGCTCGGCCTTCGTCTTCAGTTCCTCAGCCGACCCGGTCACTCCGGCGGGCTTTTACCGGTAGCCACACTACAAAACAGGTAGTTCGCGTCCGCGACGTGGCCGAACAGCTGGCCCAGGGTGCGCACGGCCGGTGTGGGCCGGAAGGTGAGACGGTTGTCGGGAACGAGCGGCACTGATTTGGTGATGTTGTCCTTCACCGCGTTGTACGGCCCCCTGATTGAATCGCGAATCGCCGTGGACGGCGGCGGTGGCGCGGGAGGCGGTGGCGGCGCCGGTGCGCATGCTGCTGCGGCGATGACGAGACAGAAACCTGTGACCAAACGCTTCATGAACGCCTCCAAAGGGAAATCGGGCAGGCAGAATACCAAACGCCAGCCGACGGCACACCGGGCGCGCGCACGGCGTCGAGGGGTGCTAGGCTTGCTCGTCTCCTGAATAGCCGGAGCAGACCACGGAACGCTTGGTGCCGTGAACGAGCGGAAGCGAGTGAGCCGCGCGAACGGAGCGGGGCGTTGGGGCCCCGCGAGAGAGCGCGATGGGGGTCCGCGGGGCGAAGCCCCCGGATAAACGAAGCGCGTGAGCCGCGCGAACGGAGCGGGGCGTTGGGGCCCCGCGAGAGAGCGCGATGGGGGTCCGCGGGGCGAAGCCCCCGGATAAACAATGACTCGAGACGAGATCGTCAAATTAGTTGACGACTGGCAGCTTGCCCTCGACAACCGAAACCCTGTCGGGTTCATGAAGCTGTACTCGGACATGACCGCCGTGGAGAGCCCGCTCGGCGGTTCGGTCGGCGGGCGCGAGGCCGTGCGGAAGGCGTTCGAGGCGTTTTTCAAGGCCTTCCCGGACGCGACGTTTCTCCCCGAGCCACCGCGAATCGATGGCAACGAGATCGTGATCGTGTCGGCCATCTCCGGCACCCACACCGGTGGATTCGCCGGGCTGCCGCCGAGCGGCAACCCGTTTCACTTCCAACTCGTGTTCCTGCTCACGCTGCGCGACGGGCTGATCGTCCGCGACCGGCGCATCTACGATTTCACCGGCCTCATGGTCCAGATCGGGATGATCAAGGCAAAGCCTCGGGATCATTGATTCCGGTACGACAGGTGCGACCTGTACGACAAGGTCCAAGGAGCCAGCCTGCGGCTCGTCATCTTCCTCAGTCTCTTGCGGACAGTGAACGACGTCTTCGAGAAGGATGTGCGCACTGGCTCCCAAGCGTCGCCAGTGTTGTGCGTTGACCGTGTCAGCTGGCAGTAGACTGCAGCCATGTCGCCGATCGCGGCAGTCGTTCTGGCCCTGGCTGCAGTCGCGCATCCGGCCCAGCCGTCCCAACCGCTCGGCCAGTTGGCGATCTTCAGTCCGCTCGTCGGCCGAGACTGGGTCGCCGAGTTTCCCGGGAACAACGTCACGGACACTCAGCGCTTCGAATGGGTTCTCGGCGCCAGGTTTCTTCGCAACGTCCATCACGTTCGCGCTGGCGGCAAGGTCGTCTACGAGGGCGAGACGATTTATGCCTGGGATCAGCGCGCGCAGCGCATCGTGTGGTGGTACTGGAACAGCACCGGCGGCTATGTCATCGGCACCATCGCGATTAGAGAGGATGGCGCGATCGCGACGGAAGGCGAGAACCACGGCGCCGTCGATCAGCTCGATCGCGTGCGATCGGTCATGCGTATCGGGACCGACGAGTGGACGTCTGCCGGGGCGCAGGAACGGGCCGGCAAGTGGACGGAGCTGCCGGTGAGGACGTACAAGCCCGCGCCGTGACGGCCGTCAGCCACGGCGGCGTACGCGGCGCTTCACGCAGCCAGTCAGGACTCGTTCAATCAGTCGGCCCAGCCAGAAGGCCAAGTCAGCGACAGGGTTCTTCGAACCCGAGGCTGATACGCTTCCGCGGAATGTCACTGCGCGCGACGCACACCCTGCGATTCGGCATCCTCGGCGCCGGCCGCATGGGCCGAGTCCACGCGGAACACCTGGCCCGGCACATCGAAGGCGCCGACGCCGTCGTCTGGGCCGACCCCACCGAGCCGGACCTCGCCGGACTCGCGCGCGGCCTCGGCATCGAGCGCATCGCTGACCATTGGCGCGAGGTCGTCGACTCGGACGACCTGGACGCGATCGTGATCGCGACTCCGACCGACACGCACTACGAGATTGTCATGGCCGCCGCGCGTCGCGGCCTCGCGATCTTCTGCGAGAAGCCGTTGGACCTACGGCTACCGAGGCTACGCGAGATTCAGGCGGACGTGGAGCGACGGCATGTGAAGCTCATGGTTGCGTTCCAGCGACGATTCGATCCCGCGTTTGCCACGCTTCACCGAGACCTCGCCGCCGGACGGATCGGCCGGCCCCACACGCTGCGCATCGTCAGCCGCGACTCGAGGCTGCCGCCGGAGTCGTTCATCCCTCGATCGGGAGGCATCTTCATGGACATGACCGTGCACGATTTCGACATGTCGCGCTTCCTGCTGAACCGGGAGATCGAAGAGGTGTACGCGCGCGCGAGCCGCCTGGTCGATCCGATGTTCGAACGGCATGGGGATTGGGACACGACGCTCGTGAGCGTGCGTTTCGCCGGGGGTGTATTGGGAGTGATCGAGAACGGCCGCCTGGCGTCGTATGGCTACGACCAACGGATTGAGGTGTTTGGATCCGGCGGGCATGTTGACCGTCGAGAATCCGCCACATGCACTCACGTCGGGCGCGTCGGGCGAAGCCGTTCCTTTTTTTGCAGAGCGTTACGCGGAGGCGTATCGGATCGAGATGCAGGCGTTCGTCGATGCGCTCCGCGCCGGCGCACCCCCGCCAGTCGGTGTCGTCGAGAGCATCCGCGCCGTGGAGGCCTCGCTGGCCGCGGCGCGTTCGGTCGCGGAAGGCCGCCCAGTCGCGATTGAGGAAATCCGATCGTCCACTCAGTTCTAACTTCTGCCTTCTGACTTCTACTTGATTAGTTCTCACCATACGCCGCCCGTGCCGCGGCGGCGAGGCCGTTCGCGCGCGGCCAGTCCGGGTGCTGAGCCGCGAGCTCCGCCTGCACCGTGGTCGCGGTCTCGTCGGCCGATCGACCCTGCGCCTTGAGCGCGCGAGCGCGCGCCTGCACGGCCTGCATGATCTCTCGGTTGATCGCGATGATCGAGCCGGGTCCGACGGCGCCGTGCGCCGGCACGATCGTCTGCGGCTTCATCGCCTCGAAGGCGTCGAAGGCCGCGAGCCAGGCCTTCATGCTCGACACAGGTGTGGCCGCAAGGAACGAGTTGTTCATCACCACGTCGCCGGCGAAGAGGACGTTGTCGCCCTCCACGAAGAACCCGGTGTCGCCGCGTGTGTGCGTCGGGCCCACGACCAGGAATCTCACCGCGACGCCGCCGAGGTCGAGCCGATACTCACGGTCGAACGTGATGGCCGCCGGCCTGCGGGCCGCATCTTTCAAAATGTCGGCCGTGGCGGGCGACCGTTTCGAGAACATCTGCACCATCGGCATGCCGCTCTCGGCGAACTCGGCCTCCTGCACGGTCGAGTTCACGTACTTCGCCGATGGCGGGAACGCGACATATCCAGTCGTGTGCTCGGCGTGAAAGTGCGTGGACGCGATGTAGACCTCGGTGTTCTTGCTGACCTTGGCGACCTCGCGAAGGACGGTTTCGCCATTGCGGCGTCCGAGGCCCGGATCGATCACGAGCGTCGCGCGACTGCCCACGACGATCCCCACGTTCGGGACGAGTCCGACGTTGCCGTCAGGGATGACGTAGGTGTGCGGCGCCAGTTTGACGGTGACGTTCTCCCGGACGAGCGGATCGGCCGCCGGGCCCCGCTGGGCGGCGAGCGTCGAAGCAGCAATCACGATGGCGGCGACTGACAGCGCGGGCAGAGAATGGCGGTGCATAATGAGCCTCGAAAGAATCCTACGACGCGAGACGGCCGGTCGTTGACTGTCGCGGGATAATGACACGAACGCCTCGAGCCGCCATGTTCAGCCGTCGCCTCGCCCTCGCGCTCCTCGTCGGATTCGTCACGTTCGCGGCCTCGGACGTTCCGCGCGCCGTCAGCGCGCCCACGGCCGTCGCGCCCGCCAGGCTGACCGACGCCGAGTTCTGGCGCCTGGCGTCCGGATTCTCGGAACCGGATGGCACCTTTCATTCAGAGAACCTGGTATCGAACGAGGCGCGCTTCCAGTCGATCGTGCCGTCACTCATGGCGACGACGGCGCCGGGACGCGCGTACGTGGGCGTCGGATCCGAGCAGAACTACACCTACATCGCCGCGGTCCGGCCCGCGATGGCGTTCATTGTCGACATCCGGCGCGGGAATTTCGATCTCCATCTGACGTACAAGACGCTCTTCGAGATCTCCGCAGATCGCGCCGAGTTCGTGTCTCGCCTGTTCTCGCGTCCTCGTCCTCCCGGCCTCGGACCGTCGTCGACGGCGACCGAAATCTTCGAGGCGTATTCGCACGCGGCCCCAAGCCCGTCGCTCTACGACCAGAACCTTCGCGCAATCCTGGCGCGCCTGACGAAGACGCACCAATTCGGGCTGGTCGACGGCGATCGGGCCGGAATCGACTACGTCTACGGCTCGTGGTTCGCCGGCGGCCCCGGCATCTACTACCAACTGAATGGCGGCGGCCGTGGTGGGCAGTTTCCGACCTATGCCGACCTGATGACCGCGACTGACGATCAAGGTGTGAATCGGAGCTACCTCGCGTCTGAAGAGAACTTCCGGTTCGTCAAGGATCTCCACACCCGCAACCTGATCGTGCCTGTGGTCGGCAACTTCGGCGGCCCGAAGGCGCTCCGCGCGGTCGCGGCGTACCTCAGGCAGCAGGGGATGGTGGTCTCGGCGTTCTATGCCTCCAACGTCGAACAGTACCTGCAGCGTGATGGTCTGTGGTCGACGTTCTGCGCGAGCGCGGCGACGATGCCGGTGGACGCGAAGAGCGTGCTGATTCGATCGACGCGTGGCGGCTTCAACGGATTCTCGCGCGGCATGTCGGGCGGCGGATTCTCTCTCGAGCTCGTCTCGATCGCACCCGAGATGACCGCCTGCGCTGCGCGCTGACCGTCCAATCGGTGCCACCCGTCGTTCACGGCCGGTCGGAAGGGTCGTAGATCCGAACGCTCCCGCGATGAATCGTCGTCTTTGGCGCCCAGTCCAGCGCGCCGAGTGAGCTACCGCCGCTGAACCGACTGCGAAAGTCGGCCTCCTCAGCCACGTCGAGCAGAAAGTATGGTTGGTAGCCCAGCCGTTTCAGATCGCCGAGCACACGATCGAGGTCGTTCCGCCCAATGAAGTCGTACCGCACCGTGATGCGGCCGGAGTAGAAGCGAGCGCTGCCACTGTGTTGCATCGAGAGCAGCGCGGCTCGCTCGGGCAGGGCGGAAGCGACGTACGCGCCGGCCTCGGCGTAGCGCTGTTCGGCCTCCCAGACCTGTGACGCCCCGCGTTCGGCAGCCAGACTCACGCCATGCCAGGCAAGCGCCGTGACGATCACCGTGGCGAGAAGCACGCGGCCCGCAGTTACGACGCGGAGCAGCACGACGCTCGTCAGCACGAACAACGCCGGGAACATCGGCATGAGGAAGCGCAGGTACCACCAGTCGTCGAACGGAAGATAGAACAGGTACAGGCCGAAGATGGCGAGGATGCTACCGAGCCACAAGAGCGCCGTCGCTCGTGGCACGACGAACGGCGCGGCAAAGGCAAAGACCACGACGATCGTCTGCGTCTCGACGAGCCAGCGCAGGTAGTGCGCGACGTTCGTCCACGCGTGCGACCACGCGTACAAGTCACCGAGCGAACCGTAGCCCGACGAAAGTGGCGAGCCGTAGAGCTCGCGATTGAGCAGCCCGATCAACGCGCACGCTGGGAGCGATCCCGCAGCGAACCACAGCAGGACGCATCATTGCGTGTCGCCGGTCCTGGGCCGAGGACGCTCTGATGATTCGCACGATCGCCGGCGCCGCCAGCACCAGCGCGAGCGGCGCCACGTTCGGCCGGGTCAGAATCGCCATGCCGGTCGCCGCACCGGCGCCGAGCGCTGCCGATCGCGAGTCGAACATCAGCGCGAAGAGCGCGAGTGTCCACCAGAACGTTGCCGCGACGTCGCTTGCCGGCGCGGTGACCTCGAACAGGAACGTGGGACTCGTCGCGAGCAGCACCGCCGCCGCCGCACCGACGAATGGGCCGGCCAGCCGGCGTCCCATCAGAAACGTGATCCACACGGCGAGGCCGCCGAGGAGCGGGACGACGTAGTAAACCGCACGCGCGCCGCCTACGAGCTTGAACGCGGCCATCAGCATCGGCACCCCCGGCGAGTAGATCGGGACGATGTCGGTGCCGTGCGCTGCCGGACGATGTGGCCGATATCCAAGCGGCGCGAGCGCGTTGGCTGCGTTCGGCCACGTCATCTCTCGCGCCCAGGGCTGCTGGACGATCACGTCGCCGCGAGCCCACAGATCCGCCTGGCTCACGTATCCGTACGCGTCGGACGCCGCAGCGACGAACAGGCCTTTCGACAGTCCAAACCACACGATCGCCACGACCGCGCCGACCGCGATCGTCGACGACACGAGCGACGGCCACTCACGCCGCTGCTCATCGCGTGTGGCCAGCTTGAAAGCCGCGACGGCTGAAAGGACCGCGAGAATCGCCGGGTTGAGAGCATGGCGCGACGAGAGATGGAGACTTCCAAGCTGGAACGCGAGCCCGCCGGTCAGCAACACCGCGAGCGCCCAACTGCCCGCCAGGATGGACACCACGACCGAGACCTGCATCAGGCGGTGACGAAAGCGCAGAAACATTGAGGAGGCCGGCGAGTCTAGCAAGCGCCCGATCCACCTGCAAGCGACGGCGAGGTTCTTGCACTGAGAGGCACCATGCGACGTAACCCACTTATTCTCGCCGCCTCTTTCACTGTTTGTCTCGTGCTCGTGGCTCCCGCGAAAGCGGCGGCTGACGTATTCCTGTCGGGTTTTGGCGGGGCGACTTTCATCGATGACGCGAAGAACAAGGGCAACTTCGGCGGAGGGATCGGCATCGGCGGTTTGGTGAGTGTCGAGTTCGAAGCCGCCCGCACGCAGCTTGGAAACTACACGGGAATTCCGGCCGTCGATCTCAACGCCCACCTGAGCACGTACATGGGCAACCTGATGTTCCGTCTGCCGCGTGGACCCATTCAGCCGTACGTCTCGGCTGGCGCGGGCATCGTCCGGCTCTCCGGCAGCGTGGACGTCCCGTTCCTCGGTTCGGTCTTCAGTGCCAGCGCGGATGACGTGGGTTGGAACTTCGGCGGCGGCGTGATGTTCTTCCCCAGCACCAACATCGGTCTCCGTGCCGACGTCCGGCGCTTTCAGGCGGGTGATTTGTCGTGGGACGAGATTACCGACGTCGGCGGGCTCGACGATCTTCCGCTGCCGAAGGCGAATTTCTGGCGCGCGACAGGCGGAGTGACGTTCAAGTTCTGACGCGCGCCGGCTTGGGACTCAAGGCTTAGGGCTTAGGGCCGGACGATGCGGTGTGATTTGCCGTGAGCCTAAGCCGTGAGCCCTAAGCCCCGACGTTCACGGTCACCGCTTTCCTATCGTCACTAGGCCGATCCTGTTCGAGCTGCTCTGGTGAATGACGATGTTGCCGTCCGGCGTTGCGCGGATGTGGCGCATGATGCCGACGCCTGACGGAACCGCCCAGCTCTGGAACTTCTCTGTCTTCGGATCGAAGCGCACGAGCGCGTCGGGACGCTGGCCCGACTCGTTGTACCAGACGATGTCGTTGACGACGACGAGCGCGTAGGGCGAAGAGTTCGCGCCGCTCGGCGAGGGCCATTCCTTGAACGCGCCGGTCTTCGGATCGAAGCGGCCGAGATATCCGCGCGAATCACCGTAGAAAATCGTGTCGTCGCGAAGGACGTCGAGCCGTCGGATCCGCGAGTCCGGCGTCGGCGTCGCGATACTCGCGCACGGCCAACGTCGCCGGATCGATTCTGGCGAGCTTGTTCGACCCGTTGTACGCGACCCACGGCACATCCTGCGAGTTGACGATGACGCCGTACGGTCGCGCATCGGGTGTCGGCATCTTGATGAGTTTGATCTCACCGGTCGAGGGCACGAGCCGTCCGACCATGTTCGAGCCCTGGAGCGTGAACCAGAGCGTGCCCTTGCGATCGAAGATTGGCGTGTGCGGGTCGCGCGCGGCTGGATCGGGCATCGGGTAGACCTTGATTTCGCCGCTGCGTGGGTCGAGACGGCCGACCGTGCCATTGCCGTTGCCGGTGAACCAGATATTGCCGGCCTGATCGTTGATGATGCTGTGGGGCCGCGCGTCGGGCGCGAGTTTGTACTCGCGCATCTCGCCGGTCGACGGATTCAGCCGGCCGATCACGCTCGCGAACATGCCGGCCCACCAGATGGTGCCGTCAGCCGTCTGCAGCGGATCGCGGGGCCGCTGCCCCAGCGTGGGCGCGATCCACTCCTTGATCGTGACGGTCGTATCGCCCGCGATGAGCTTCGGCTTGCGCCCGGGCTTCTCGGGAAAATTCGTCGCGAGATAGGTCGTGATGGTGTTCAGTTGCGGTTCAGGCAGCGCCACCATCGTCGTGACGAGAGCGCGCCAGCCCTTCTGGTCATAGCCGGCCGCGCCGGTAACCATGTTCAACTGGTGGCATGCGATGCAGATGGATTGCACCAGCTCCCTGCCGGCTCCGTCAGGGAGCTGAGGCGCCTGTCCTCGACCGCGCCCGGGCATTTGTGCGTGCAGGGAGATCGTGACGACGAGCCCGGCGAGGGCGCTGGCGAAGACGAGTCTCGAGAGGCTGGACATGGCTTTCAGGCTATTGTGCCAGCCGGATGCGGACTCCCCAAAAGCAAATCGCCCAATGGCAATAGAGATGCTTCGCGAAGCTAGTTGCTCGCCGTTCCCCGTGCCCTGTTCCCCGTTCCAGGTTCGCTATTCAGGGTTCCCATGAGGTGCGCGAGCATTCGGGCCTGGTGCGCGATTGATCGCATCGACACCGGTCTCGGCTTGACGGGGAATACGTCGCGCGCGGCCAGGTCGGCCGAAACCGGTGGCCGGCGTTCGCGGAATTCAGCCAGGCTGACCACGTTCGATTCGAAGAGCCGGCCTTGTTCGACGTGATCCACTGAGCCTCCCATCACACGGCCCAGTGTGAATCCGGGGTGTGACAGGAAGGGTCACGGCTTCAGCGGTTCGTTTTCCTCGCGGTCTCCGGCCGTCGACGGAGCCGAAATGACAATCAGCGACGCGTCGGACGACGAGGTGTTTCGAACCCGGTGCGCTTCACCAGGGGCGACCTCGAGCGCGTCCCCGGCGCCCAGTGTGAGGACCTCGCCGCGGATCTCCATTTCGATCGTGCCCTCGAGCACGTAGAACAGCTGCCGCGCGCGCCGGTGCAGATGCTTCACTTCGGCCGAACCGGGGGGCATCCGCTCCTGGATCACAGACAGGTCCGCGCGATCCAGCAGGCGCCAGCCGTCCGAGTGACCCCATTTGTAATGCTCGACCGTGTTTCGATTCCTGATCATGAACCCCTCGCCGGCTCGCCACGACCGGAAGCCTCGGCGGCCACCACTCGATCGGCACATTCTTGCAGAGCCGGGGCCAGTGTCAAAACGGCCGGAAGAGGGGGTCAGGTCTTGAATTGACGTACGGTGTCGCTCGTGTCATGACGCGACCGACACCGTACGTCAATTCAAGACCTGACCCCAACTACCGGCAGGCCGGCCGCTTCCCATGCGGTGATCCCGCCTGCAATCTCGGACACGTCGTCGATGCCGGCGCGTTGCAGCAGACTCGACGCGATGGACGATCGGTAACCGCCGGCGCAGTACACGAGCACCGGCCGATTCGCCGGAATCTCGCCCACTCGTTCGACCAGGTGAGCCAGCGGGATGTTGATGCTGCCGGGGATGACTTTCTTGGAGACTTCAGGCGGCGTCCGGACGTCAATGAGTAGCGGGAGCACCGGTGCGCGATCGCGATCCTGACGGAGTCGTTCGGCGGCGACGGCCGCACTGACGCGTTGAGTGCTGCGTGTCAGGCCGGCGTGCGCATCGAGGCTGACCAATCCGCCCTCGAGGTACCCGGCCACTTTGTCGAGACCAATGCGGCCGAGCCTGAGCGCGCTCTCTCGCTCGCGTCCTGGATCGGTGACGATCACGATGGGCCGATCGCGCCGCAGAATCGTGCCTGCCCACGTCGCGTACTGGCCGCCGAGCCCGATGTTGACGCTTCCCGCCAGGTGGGCGGCGGCGAAATCCGTCGGGTCGCGAGTGTCGAGGATCTCGGCGCCCGCATGCTGCAGGTCGAGCACACGGTCGAGTGAGAGCGGCGTCAGCTCGTGGGTGAGCGTTTCGGTCAGAGTGGGCAGTTCCTTCGTGTTCAGTACCGCGTCGTACGTGAAGTAGTCGGGCGCTTCCATCTGCTCCGCCGACACGAGATCGACGAACGCGGCTTTCGTCATCGGCTGCAGCGCGTAGTTCGTCTGCCGCTCCATCCCAATCGTCGAAGTCCGTTCCTGACGGATGGCCTTGCCGCATAGCGAGCCTGCGCCGTGAGCGGGGTAGACGGCTGCGGTATCCGGCAGCGTCAACACCTTCTTGTGCAGGGAGTCGTACAGCATCCCCCCCAGATCGGTCGCGGACCAGCCGAGCGCAACCCGCAAGTCGGGACGTCCAACGTCGCCGACGAACAGCGTGTCGCCGGTCAGCACGCCCTGCGGGACGGTCTCGCTCGCCGCGAGGTCGTAGACGACGAGCGAAATTGACTCGACCGTATGGCCCGGCGTCTCGAGCACGGCGATTCGGACTTTCCCAAACTGGACCACGTCGCCGTCGCCCACCGGCACGAACGCGTACTCGGCCTTGGCCGATTTGCCGAGGTAGATCGTCGCGCCGAAACGATTCCGAAATTCCAGGTGGCCTGCGACGAAGTCCGCGTGAAGGTGCGTCAGGAAGACGTGCTTGATCTCGAGGTCGATGCTCGCTGGCAAAGGCGACGTAGCGGTCGATGTCGCGCTGCGGATCGACCACGGCCGCCACGCGCGTCTCCTCGTCACCGACGAGGTACGACGCGTGGGCGAGACAGCCGAGGTAGAACTGTTGGAGAATCACAACAGGGTTCAAGGTTCGTCAGCGGTGCGAGGGTTCCAAGGTCCGACGCCTGTCGTCCTAGGAAGTTGACCTGCGATCACCTGGATCCTTGGACCTCGGCACCTCCGGACCTCGAATTCCACCTACTTCGGCTGCGGCACGATCCGGATGTACGGCTTCGGCGACTTCCAACCGTCCGGGTAGACCTTCTTCGCGTCCTCGTCCGAGACAGACCCGGCGATGATCACGTCTTCGCCCTGCTTCCAGTTCACCGGCGTGGAGACCTTGTGTTTCGCCGTGAGCTGCAGCGAGTCGATCACGCGCAGGACCTCGTCGAAGTTGCGGCCCGTGCGTCATCGGATAGATCAGGACCAGCTTGATCTTCTTGTCCGGCCCGACGACGAAGACGTTGCGCACGGTCTGGTTGTCGGCGGCCGTCCGGCCCGCGGCGTCGCCGGTCAGCGTGGCCGGCAGCATGCCCCACGACTTGGCGATGCTCAGGTCGGGGTCGCCGATCATCGGGTAGTTCGGCGCGTAGCCCTGCGTCTCCTGGATGTCCGCCGACCACTTGCTGTGCTTGTCCACCGGGTCCACCGAGAGACCGATGATCTTGACGTTGCGCTTGTCGAACTCGGGCTTGAGCTTGGCCATGTAGCCGAGCTCGGTCGTGCACACCGGCGTGAAGTCCTTCGGGTGTGAGAAGAGCACCGCCCAGGAGTCGCCCATCCATTCGTGAAACTTGATGTGTCCTTCGGTGGTGTCCGCCTCGAAATTCGGCGCGACGTCGTTGATTTGGAGAGCCATGGTTCTTGTCCTCTTTTCAAGAAATTGATGCGTAGGGCTGATTGCAACCTATTGCAGCCGGAGCGCGACGTCAAGCCGTGCGGCGTCAGACCGAGACGGATGCGGTTCGAACGTGCGGCCAGCGTCGGACGTTCGGAGGCGAGTCGGAACCACCTGGCGATGGCCACCTTCCTACGGAGATAGATGGCTGCGTCAGCTGTTCCTTTCGCCTCGCGAACCCCCGAACCCCGAACCTTTGTCTACGGCTGATTCGAGAAAAATCGACGTGCCCTTGCGTGCAGACTGAAGCACGTCGGGCTTGCCGTTGCCGTCGATATCGGCCGTGACGACCTGCACGCCGACACCTGAGTAGTTGTTGATCAGGTTGGGCGTGTACTCGACCTTGCCATCAGCCGACCGGTTGAGCTTGAACCAGTACAGCACCGGCGGATGCGTCAGGTCGTCCTCCTCGTCGTACCGGTAGCCGTGCGACCACCACCGCTTGCCGGTCACGATGTCCTGGAGCCCGTCGCCGTCGATGTCGGCCAGCGTGAGCGCGTGCAACTCCGTGAAGGCCAGTTCCTCCGGCGACTTCCGATCCTCCGGCGCGTTCATGATCATGTGCTGCTCGAACGAGCCGTCCGCTTTCTGCTCGAACCAGGCGAGCCCCGGGCCATGCGCCGCAAGGCTCGTGACGATGTCGGGACGCTTGTCGCCGTTGACGTCGTACACATAGATGTCCGCGCCGCCGTTGCCGAAACGCGACTTGTGCAGCGTCCACAGGCCGGGCGCCGTACCCTTCGCCGGCTGCTCGAACCAGCCGACCGGTGACACGAGATCGACGCGGCCGTCCGCGTTCACATCACCCGTCGCCAGACCGTGCCCGCTCCAGGTGCCCTTCTCCGAGACCGGCACGAAGGTCCACGGCTTGGTCGCATCCGTCCAGTCGGGCTTCGCGTAGCCGACCTGCGCGTCCGACCAGCTCGACTTCGTCGCCAGCTGCATCGTCAACTCGGGCTTGCCGTCGCCGTCCACGTCCACGAACTGGTTCGCTTCGTTCGTGATGAGCGGCACGACTTCGTAGTTGTCCCAGTGCCGGCGCTCGCCTTTCGGGTTGATGAAGACGTGCCCGGAGAAGGTCGGCCGCGGTCCGAACGACATGACCTGGAAGACGTCGTTCCAACCATCGTTGTTGAAGTCGTACACCCACGACATGAACGACGGCGGGTAGTTGCCGTGCGTGATCGCACCGACCTGCGGCGTCGGAGGGCCGCCGGGATATTCCGAGCCCGCGATGTTGACCGTGGCCGGCAGGTAGAGCTCGCGCGCCTCTTGGAAGTCCGGGCCGAGGTAGACGAACGGTCCGGCGACGACGTCCATCTTGCCGTCGCGATTGAGATCGCCGGCGCCCACGCCTTCGGCGTAGAAGATGTCGCTCAGGAGAATCTTGCGGAATCGCGAGTCGGTCTGCTCCGGCGCGATGCCGGCGACGCGCACCGTGTAGTCACGCACGAAGACCCGCTTCACGCGCAGTGTCGCACCGGCCGGTCCGCCGACCTTCAGCGCGATCCGGCCGTGCATCGGACCATCGTCCATGACCGTATTCGGGATGCGCGTGCCATTGAAGTTGCCGGTCAGGACGTTGCCGCCGCCGGCGGAGAAGAGCAGCGTGTTCGGCGCTCCCACCTTCAGTGCCATCGCGCCTTGCGCGACGATCGAGCCAGGGCTGCCGGCGCCGCCGCCGTGCGCGTCCTTGATGCCCGTGCAGGGAACCGGTGCGCAACCGCCGGTGACGAGGTACTTCGGGCCTTCGGACACGATCTGCGCCGTGTAGCGCGGCATCGGTTTGCGCGAGACCTCGCGTCCTTCGGCGTCGAGCGTCACACGGAACAACGTGCCCGCGCTCGGACCGGACAACTCGAAGAAGACGCCGCTCGTCTGGTTGCCCTGCTGCGAGCCGCGAATCATGACGCCCGGCTCGCACTTGTCGCATTCGAACGTCAGTTCCACCCCCGTGTCACCGTACACGCTGTCGAGGATGAGCCAGCCGCCGCCCGTGGTCACGGTGCCGACGAGGTCGCCGTTCTCCGCCTTCCACTGGGCGGGGCCGACGGTTTTCCAGCCGTTGAGGCTGGAGCCATCGAAGACTTTCGGGGACTCGACGCGAACCACCGGGGTCACGGGCGCCGAAGTGGTGGGAGCGGGAGGCGGCGCCGGCGAGCATCCCACCGACAACACACCTGCAAAAACACTGGAGACAAGCGCCGTACAGGCGCCAACGGACAGATAGCGCGAAGCCATAAGTTGTCCTTTCGGCCGGCAAGCTTTTCACATGGCGACGGTGGTATCAAGCAACCTGTTGTTCTGAGGTGGTCGTCACCGCCGTGGGCGATAGATGTCCCGGTTTTCGACGACGGCGTCCAACCGGTAGTGCTCGAGGACCTTGGACCGAAAGGCATCGAACGTCCCACCGGGGAACGTCTCGACCTCCGGGCGATCGAACTTCACGTGCTCGAGCACGATGACCTCGAAGGACTGCCGCGCGACATCGTCGTTCAGACGGTTGAGCGCGCGAGGATCCCTCGCGAGGCGAATCGAGAACATGTAGGGATCGAGCAGGTACGGCGACCGGCCGGCTGATGCCGCGAGCATCGGGTTGTCCGCGAACATCCGGGCGCTGGCCGGTCCGATCGCGCGCAAGACGGCTTCGCGCGACGATCTGAGGTCCGTCGTGTCCAGCGTGGCGGATCGCCAGACAACCGAACTTCCTGCGGCGACGCCACCGACGATGAGCACCGCGAGCACCGCAGGCGCAGCGATGGGCGACGATCGCTGCGATCCCGCGAGGGAGGCGACCACGACCACACTGAGCGCGGTCAGATCGACAAGATGGTTTTCAATGGTGGCGGGTGACGCATAGATGACGAGTGTGGCGCCGAGCGAGAGAAGCCAGCCGGCCTCGGCCACGCTGGCGGGCCGTAGCAATCGAACGAGCAGGACGGCGGCGGCGAGCTGAATGAAAAATGTCGACTCCGGCACGCGCCTCAGGATTCGCGCGAAGCTCATCGGCGCGCCGAGGACGCTGGCGAGTCCCGAGCCGCCGCCCGCGCTGGCGGCAATCGTCGAAAGCGCCCGGCCTCCGCTCGCCACCTCCATGATCGTCACCGTGGCCGCCATGCCGGCCAGCACCATCAGGCCGAGACGCACCGCGTCACGTCGGCGCCCCGACACGGCGAAGAATCCGATGGTGGCGACCGCCGCGTAAATACTCGTGGACTTTGTCGCAAACGCCAGCGTGAACAACACCGCAGCCGGCACCAGGCGGCCCGGGCTCACTGACGCCGAAAGGCCCAGCAACGCGAACGCCGCCGGAAGCGCGTCGCCGCGAATGACGAGCAAAGCCATCTGGACCGGCTGGCACGCCAGCGTGGCCGCCGCCGCCACCGACGCGATGATCGCGTCCACGTGCAGCCGTCTGAGGAGGACGAACACCGACGCGACGAGCAGGGCGACCGAGACCGCCGAGAGCGCGTAACCCGCGACGATCGGGTTGATGCCGGCGCGAATCAACGCAGCATGAACCGTGAAGAAGAGCGGAAAGTACCGGGTGCCGCCGTAGCCGAGCGGTCCGTCGAGAGGGCGATAGAGCGTTCCCTGATTCGTGTCGATGGCCAGACCGATCCAGATGCCTTCGACGTAGTTGAGATGCGCCTCCCGCGGCCACGCTCGGGTGACGCGAAACACCGTCACCGCCACGAGCGCGACGATCAGAGCGACCGCGGCAAATCTCAACAAGACGATGCGCCAACCGATCCGGCACGACGTGGACATGCTAATCCACGAAAAAGGGGCCGGGCGGGTTATTACGTCCGATCACGACCGTCAACCGACATCTGTCCGACCGTCGAGTACTGTCGCAAGTACTCCTTCAGGCGAAGCTTGCGCATCGTGTTTGCGGAACTCATGTATCGGATCGTCCCGAAGATCGGCCGTTCAGGCGCCCACGGCCGGTCGTAGCGGCCGAGCACCCACATGATGCCGCTATAGGAGTTGGGATCGCGGCCATCCACGGCGTACCGATCGTTCAGCGCGATCATCACGTCGAGGGCTTGGCGTGGGGACGAAGTCCACTCGAGGATCTTCTTGCCCCACAGCATGCGGAGGTAGTTGTGGATGCGGCCGTCACGGGTGAGTTGCCGCTGGGCCGCGTTCCACACCTCGTCGTGGGTCGCGGCCACTGCGAATTCGTCGAGCGTGTAGACCTGTGCCCGGTGATCGTGCGCGTGCTTCTCGAGCGTCACGATCGCCCAGGACGGCAACGCATCGAACGAGGCGACGTCGCGACGCCGCGCGCTCATGTTGAAGCCGAGCTCTCGCCACGTGACGACCTGATCGAGAAACGCTTCCACCGACGCCGTGACGCCCCACCAACCCTCGCGGGTACCGCGCGCGGCGGTCGACAGCGCCTTCGGCGTCCAGTCCATGCACGCGAGGACACCGTGCACGATCTCGTGGGCTGAGATGTGGCCGAAGTGCAAGTACGGCGACAGACCGGAGCTCACGTCCTCGTCGGGATGATTGCGTCCCTCGCCATAGCGATCGAGACGTGTCGCCATGAAGTCGTCGAGACGCGCCCGTGCCGCTGTCGATCCGCCCGCGATCGCGACCGGACAGACGGTGTGGTCGATCGGCAGCGTTCCGAGGTCGCGCGCGCCCGACAGGAGCGCCGGATCCGCAGGCGGCCAGCGCTTCTGGATTTCCGGCCCAATCGCCTCGAGCGCCGGCAACGATCCTGAACGAACCGGCGACCGATGCGGTTCGCGCATCGAGGTGTGGCGGCAACTCTCGCTGCAGGTAGCGGCGAAACGCATACGCGGACGGAAACACCTGACCTCGCGCCGGTGCATTCATCGGAAGAATGCCGCATCCGTCGACAGCCTCGAACCTCGTCTCGATGTGCCGGGACGCCGCCCGAACGATCGAAGGCAGGAAGAAGACGGGTGAATCGTCGGTCACGACGACCGATGCGTCCAACGCGAGTGTCGCCAGAAGACCGCGGCCCGCACCAGGCTCGGGCTCGACATATGGGTAGTAGGTGACGCCCGACCTCGCGAACGACGCCGCGTTGTCACGCATGCCGTCAATCACGAAGCGGTGCAGCCGGTCGCTTGCCCACGGGTAATCGCACTCGAGCGCTTCGAGGACGACGAGCGGTTGCTTGAGATCGCGCGCCCATTGAACGGCGCGATCCAGCGCGAAGTTCCAGGCTGTGCGGCGCGCCGCAATCATCCAATAGAGGACATATCGCGCGTCCGGTCTCGGCGGACGATCGTGAATCGTGCGAATGCGGACGGCTGGTACCGCCATGGACCCCCAACGTAACTTCCTTCAGCCCGCGCGGTCCAATCTCATGAGCGCCTGAATGAGGGGGAACACCATGCGACTGCTTGGAATGGCCGCGACACTGACGATTCTGATGGCGTTGCCGTCCACGGTTTCGGCACAAGGGCCGAGCGGCCCGAGGCATCGGCCGTGGCTTTCGCCAGACCGTCTCGAAGACATTCGCGACCGGCGTGAGGACGTCCGCGACCGACGCGAAGATCGGCGGGACCGTCTCGAAAACGTTCGCGATCGCCGTCACGTCGGTGGCCGCCGCGATCGTCTCGAGGATGTTCGCGACCGGCGCGAAGACGTCCGCGATCGCCGCGAGGACATCCGGGACCGGAGAGAAGACCGGAGGGATCGGCGGCGCTAGGGGATGAGGCATGTAGGGCATGTGGCGTGTAGGCCATGTAGAAGAGCGTTTGCCTTCTACATGGGCTACATTCCTACAAGGCCTACATGCCACACCGTCATGACCAAGCACTACACCAACGGTGACATCACCGTCGTCTGGAAGCCTGAGCTCTGCCGTCACTCCGGGATTTGCGCGCGCGGCCTCCCGACGGTCTTTCGGCCGAGGCTGAAGCCATGGATCGATCTCACGCCTGCTGACTCGGCGACGATCGCGGCGCAGGTGGAGCGGTGCCCGTCGGGTGCGTTGAGCTGGATCCGGAACGAGCCGGCGGATTCGTCTGGCTTTCGTGACATGGCGTTCGATTTCGACACGGCGCTCCCGCTCCTTCGTCGAACGCCCGGCGTCCTTCGCGAACTCCTAGGCGGACTCCCGGAGCCATGGATTGTTCAGACGGAGGGACCCGATACCTGGAACGCGTTCGATGTTGTCGGACACCTGATCCACGGAGAGCGAACCGATTGGATGCCGCGAGTCGAGCACATCCTCGCCCACGGTGAGGACGTGCCGTTTCCGCCGTTCGACCGATTCGCTCAGTTCGACGCGTCGCGGGGACGCTCGTTATCGGAGTTGCTCGACACGTTCGCCGCGGCAAGAGCGGACAGCCTGGCGCGTCTCAAGGAACTGCGGTTGTCTCCCGCCGATCTCGAGCGCCGCGGCACGCACCCGGAGTTTGGCCCGGTCACGCTCCGTCAGCATCTCTCAACGTGGGTATTGCACGACCTGGATCATCTGATGCAGATTTCGCGAGCGATGGCGCAGTTGTACGGCGATGCCGTGGGCCCGTGGCGTCGGTACTTGCGGATCGTCAACGCCGGCCGGTAAGCCGACGGCGGCGGAGCGCGAGACCGGCGAGGCCAGACCCGACAAAGAGAAGCGTGGCCGGTTCGGGCACCGGCGCGGCCTCCGCGAAGGCCACTTCACCGATGGCGCACCCATTGAAGTCGTCGTTGCCGAGTCCACACTGGGACATGTTGAAACGGACGAACCGTGTGAATGTCGGATTGAACTTGAACACGTCCGCGCCGTAGGGCGGTGGTGGATCGAGCGAGACGCCAGCTGCCGGATCACCGGCCAACGCGACATGGTCGGTTGGAATCAATCCGAGAGCCAGGGGCAGGAAGGTCGTTCCGTCGAGCGAGTAGCTCAGATCGACAATGCCGGCGCCCGCGGATTCCTCGTTCCACAGCGCGAGGCGATTGATCCAGAACGTGCTGCCCAGGTCGAAGGTGACCTGCACGCTCACCTCGTCATTCTCATCGAACTGGTTACTGAACCACTCGAATCCCGTCGTGCCAGACTCGGGCGTTGGATAGAAACGACTGGTGTGCAGCGGGTTGAGGGCCAGAAACGCGTCGAAGTCGGTGACTCCACTCTCGTACGCGGGCGCGAGCGTGTCGGGGTCGAACAGGCGGTTGAAGGTCTGGTCGAGTGACCCGAAACCCGGGCCGCCGCTATCGATGACCCCCGCCACCGGCGTAAGGATGGGCCCGGCCGAAGCCGTCACTGGCATGCTGAGCACGAGCGCGCCCAGGGCGAAACCGAATGCTGAACCCTTCGTCATCCTTGAGCTCATTTTCGTTCGCGTCCCCCCGGTAACCGGGCTCCGGACGCTTAGTGTCTTCGAGGGATGCGAGGACTGGGCTCCCGCATCCGCTCGTCACCGCGAGCAACCTCAGCAACAACTGATCCAGCCTTGTCATCGGCGTGTATTTCGTACCAGACGCCGGCAAGTCTGCCCGTCGGAAGACCTTTGTTAGAGGAAGACGCGGACGTTCCGGCGTGCCGGACTAGTCGGCCCTGAGCGCGGAGATAGGGCTAACCCGCGACGCGCGGCGGGCCGGCCATACGCACGCCTGGAGGCCGGTGGCGAGAAGAATCAGCGAGACGACGCTGAGCGTGAAGAGATCGACCGTAGACACGCGCCAGACGTAGCCTTCGAGCACGCGGGCTGCGAGCACGCTTGCCACGAGACCAACCGCGACGCCGGCCACGATGAGCCGCGCACCCCGGCCCACAACCATCCCAAACACCGAGCCCGGACTGGCGCCGAGCGCCATCCGCACGCCAACTTCGTGGACTTGCCGCGCGACCGAGCTGGCCATGACGCTGTAGACGCCCACCACGGCGAGGACCAGACCGAGCACGGCAAAGACCGTGAACAGTGCCACGTTGAAGCGCGGCTCCGCGTACGCGAAATCCGCAAGCGCGCGGTCGATGCTCATCACGTCCGTCACCGGCTGCTCTTGATCGATGGCGTAGACCGCTGCGAGCGCCGGCTTGGTGATGCTGCCGACATCGTTCCGCGCGAGGATGACGACGCGATCGGCGCGTCCGGCCAGCGTGTAGGGCACGTAGACCTCGGGCCCGACCTCGTTCGTGACACCGCGGTTGATCGTGTCACCGACGACTCCGACGATCTCGAACGCCGTCGCCGGAATGTCGAACGGTGGCTGGCTCAGCCTCGGAATTCGAATCGTGTGCCCAAGGGGTGACTGCCCGTCGAGGCGGGCGCGTCCAAACGCCTGATTGACGAGCGCGAGCGGAAGACCGCGCTCGACGTCGCTCGCCGAATAGAACCGCCCCTGGATCAGTTTGATGCCGAGCGCTTTCGCGTAGTCGGCGCTGGTCTGGTGAATCAAAGACGGTCGGGTGTCCGGTTGTCCACCAGAGACCTCGACCGCGGCGTTCAGGCCCCCGAACGGATGCACGCCGGTGTTCAGGCCCACCGATTCGACGCCGGGCACGGCGCTGAGCCGACCGATCAAATCCTGAAAGAACGCGACGCGTCGTTCGCGGTCGGGATATCGGCGCTCTGCGACCGGCACCCTCATCGACAACACCCGCTCGGTTCTGAAGCCGACGTCCACGTTTTCGACGGCAAGCGACGTCCGAATCAGCAGTCCCGCGGCGACCAGCAGGACGAGCGACAGCGCGACTTCTGCGACGACGAGTGACTTGCGAAGAAATGCCTGTCGGCGTCCGCCGGTCACGCTCCGACTCGTTTCGCGGAGCGAGGACACGAGATCGGAGGACGTCGCGTGCAGGGCCGGCGCGAGGCCGAAGACGACACTCGTGACGACTGAGACCGCGAAGGTGAACAGCAGGACAGGGGTGTTGAGCGCGACCTCCGACTCGTCCGGAATGGTGTCGGGTGGGACGAGTGACAGGATGACGTTCAGACCCACCGACGCGAGTGCAACGCCGAGAATACCGGCCGCCGCTGCGACCACGAGGCTCTCGACCAGCAGCTGGCGCACGATGCCGGCCCGGCTCGCGCCAAGCGCCGCCCGCACGGTCATCTCCTTTTGCCGCTCGGTCGCCTTGGACAGCAGGAGGTTGGAGACGTTGGCGCACGCGATGAGCAGCAGCAGGCCGACCGCGCCGAACAGGATCCAGAGATTGTCACGGATGCTGCTGGGGAAGGTCTCCTTGAACGACCAGACGCCGACGCGGAATTGGTCGGGCCATTGGGCCGGTTCGCGGCGCTTGAGATCCTCGACGATGGGCGTGAGATCGGTCGACGCCTGCGCGTCGGAAACGTTCGGCTTCAGTCGGCCGAGGAGGTGCACGATGCGTATGCTCTCGACGACCTCGCCGCGTTTGAGCACGACGGGCAGGTAGACGTCTGCGCCGCGCCACATGAACCGCTTCGGCATGATGCCGACGACCCGCCGCATTCGCTCGTTGAGCCGAAGCTCCGTGCCGACGACCTTCGGGTCGCCGCCAAACTGACGTTGCCAGAAGCGGTAGCCGAGCACGACGACGGGCTCGGCATCCGATGCGACGTCGGCTGGCCCGAAGTAGCGCCCGACGAGCGCCGGGACCCCCATCACCTCGAACGTGTTCGGCGTGCCGTAGTTGCCGCGAATGCGCTGGGGCTCGGGACCGTTCGTCCACAACACGTCGCTGATCGTGGACGCGACCGTGCCGTCGAAAATCGTGTTGCGCTCCGCGAACTCGAGGAACTGGTCGGTCGTGTAATACATGCGGCCGCCGGGTTGCCCGGGCGCGGTCACACGCACGCTCATCAGGTTGTCGACGTCCTTGTACGGGAAGGGATCGAGGACGACGGCGTACACCACGCTGTACATCGCCGTCGTGGCCATCATTCCCAGCGCGAGCATCACGACCGCGAGCGTCGTGAAGCCGGCGTTGCGGCCAAGGTAGCGAAGTGCGAAGCGGATCTCATGCATACCGTGCGGTGACCTGATTGGACGGCAACCGACGTCAGATCGTTGGCGTCCGGCCGTGCCAGGCGCGCAGGCTCAGGATGATGCCTGCGGAGAGCGTAATCGATCCGCACAGGAAGTAGATGCCACCTTCAAAGCCGCCTGTCGCTTTCTCCACTGCGCCGATCACATACGGGCCGACGGCGCCGCCGAAGTTGCCCAGCGTGTTGATGAAACCGATGGCGCCGGCCGCGGCCGTCCCACGCAGAAAGAAGCCCGGCAGCGCGTAGAAGGGCGGCAGGTATATCCGAATACCAATGACCGCGACGGTGAAGAGCGCCAGCGTGATGCCGAGGTGCCCCCGGACGACCGTCGCCAGGAGCAAGGCGGTCGCGCCGACCAGCATGGGAAGAGCCGTGTGCAGCCAGCGTTCCCGGCTCCGGTCCGAGCTCCAGCTGACGGCCAAGAACCCGATGAACAGCCCAATGTAGGGAATGACGATGAAGGACGTCACGTCCTGGAGCCCGAGCGAATACCAGCGCTGGAGAATCGTCGGAAGGAAGAAGTCCACGCCGTAGTGGCCGATGACGACGAGGAAGTTCGCCGCCGCGAGCAGGAGCACCACGGGCTGCCGCAGCGCCTGCATCACGCTCATGTGCGTGCGAGGTCCAGCCGCGGCGCGGTCCGCGGCGATGGTCTCCGTGAGCGCGTCGCGTTCCTCCGCCGTGAGCCAGCGTGCGTCCGCCGGCCGGTCGGGCATCACGAGCCACACGACGAATCCCAGCGCGATCGCCGGGAGGCCCCAGGCGATGTAGACCCACTGCCAGCCTTCCAGCCCGAGAAGTTCCGGGTGGTGCACGACGACGCCGTTGACGACCTCGTCGGTGCCAATGCGCAGCAGCGGGTAGGAGATCGGCGGGCCGATGATGTACGCGCACGGTTGGGCGAGGAGCAGAAACGCGAGCGCGCGGGCCCGATCGCGCGCCGGAAACCAGTGCGTCAGGTAGACGATGAGGCCCGGGAAGAACCCGGCCTCCGCAAGGCCCAGCGCGAACCGCGCGACGTAAAACTCGCGCGGCGTCGTCACCGCCGCCGTCAACGCCGCGACGATGCCCCACGAGATCATGATGCGCGCGACCCACTTGCGCGCGCTCCAGCGTTCGACGATGAGCGAGCCCGGAATCTCCAGCAGAAGATAGCCGAGGAAAAAGAAGAACCCGGAGGCGAGAGCGTACTGCGCGTTGTCGAGGCCCAGGCTGGCGGACATCGTCAGCTTCGCGAACGAGACGTTGGTGCGATCGATGTACGCGATGGCGTACGCGAGAAACAGCAGCGGGATGAGCCGCCGGTACGCCTTCTGCCGAGCCCGGTCGAGCGCCGACGCGGGCTCAGAGGTTGTGCGCAAGGGAGCGTATGATACGACGGCTCTTGAGAGATCAGGCGCGCTCTGACGCCTGGTCGGCTCTAGCGATCCCTCGATAGGGGGACAGCATGTCCGCACGCCAGATCGGTGTGTTGATCGGGCTCGTGTTGTCAGGAGCCGGACCAGCGGCGCAGTCGCCGCCGAACACGGCGCCTGCGCAGATGTCGCAGGCCGCCTTCGCGCGGGTGACTTACCATCGCGTCGCGCCGGGTTCGGAGGCTGAGTTCGAGCGCTTCATGCGGGAGGCATGGCGGCCGATCTTCCAGACACAGCGACAGGCTGGCCGCGTCGCCAACTGGATCCTCTACCGCGTGCACCTGACGGGAGCGAACGACGAATACAACTACGCGTCAGTCAGCTACCACGACACCTGGGCGAAGACGGAAGCGGCCGCGAGCTGGAGCGCCGTCGTGCGCGAGAGCAATCCGATCAGCGCGAAAGTGATGATCGACAGGACGCGCGAGCTTGGCCCGATCGTGCGACAGGCGTTGTACGGCCGTGTCGACTATGTGGCGGGGCCGACGCCCCAGCCCTTCAAGTACGCCGTGCTCGATTTCATGAAGGTGAAGGACGGCATGGCCGACGACTACTTGAAAGTCGAACGCGAAGACTGGAAACCCCTGCATCAAGTCCTGACGAAGGAGGGCAATCGCGTCGGGTGGGTGCTGTGGGACTACATGGTGCCCGGCGGCACCGGCAGTCCGTTTGATTTCGTGACGACGATGCTGTTCAACGACTACGCGTCGATCAAGGCGGCCAACGACGCGGAGGCGTACAAGCGAGCACATCCCAACGGCGACCTCGCCGCTTCGGTCGCGCGCACCCGCAAGTCACGTGACGTCGTCCGTACGGAGATCTGGGAAGTCGTCGACGCGCTGAACTGAATAGGATCCGGGGCCGTCGCTCTCGTCCTTCGATCGGCTCAGGACGGACTCCGCTAGTTCAGGTCCAGCTCGTTCAGCGGCACGTCCCAGTGCGCGTCGAGAAGCTCGAAGCGGCGTTGCTCCTCCTTCTGAAACTTCGCCTGGTCCGGGAAGAGCCGCTTGATGATCGCCGCCTCGTTGGATGGCCCGTTCATGGCCGCGGCGTCCTTGAACGTGATGGCGACGGCAAACGTCCAGTCCGCACGCCCGTCACCGTGGTACGTCGGGACGAACGTTCTCACCGCCGTGATGCGGCCTTCCTTCATCTCGGCCCTGAGCACGGGCAGGTGATTCCTCTGGAAGAGGTCCACCCACTCGGCCTGAAAACCCCATTTGATGCGGTAGAAGTACCAGGCAGTTCGTTCCGCCTTTGCCGCCGACTGCGCGGATGGCGCCTGGGGCCGCGGCGCGCCAAGCGCACCCGGCTGCACGATCACGAGAGCGGACGATAGAAGGCCTGCGAAGACCGCGCGAGCGCAAGACATGATCACCTCCGAATGTGTGCAGTGTGAAGCTCAGTAGCAAATAGCCCAATAACCAATGCAATAGCAAATAACCAATAACCAATAGCAAATGTCTTCTAATCTCGTGACGCGCATGAGTCCCCCGCCAACGGGCGAAACGCTGCTGCGGCCCCAGGAGGCGGGGCCAACGGCCCCGGCCCGCACGCGTGGACTCTCGCCCGAGCTGCTGAGCCAGAGCGCACGACGGCTCCGCGGCCTCGCGCTCGTCTATGCCGTCGTGTTCTTCCTGTCGTCGTTTCTCGGCAGGCTGCTATCGGACATGGATCGCGCGCGCATGGCGGCGAACCCGCTCTACTGGTTGCCCGACGTGCTCTCCATCGCCCTCGCGCTCGTGGTGGCGTTGTTCACGCGCACGACACGCGTCCCCGCTGCAGGTCGTCATGAACCTCGGACTCGTGTTCCTCGTGGTCAGCAACTACGGCATTGCGATTGCCGAGTACATCGACCCGCAGAGGCTCGACCAGAACGGATGGATGGGTTTGTCCTGGGTCGCCGTCTGGACGCCGCTCTATGTCGTCGCGGTCCCGACGCCGCCGCGGAAGGCGGTGCTCGCGATGCTGGCGTCGGTCAGCGCGGTTCCCGCGATGATTGGCTACATGATCCTGACCGGCGCACCATCTTCCGTCCCGGCGGCGACGAGTTCTTCTTCTGGATCGTGTTTCCCTACCTGCTCGTCGTCCTGCTCGGATACGTGAGTGCGCGGGTCGTCTACGAGTTGGGCAAGGAAGTCAGCCGCGCGCGCGACCTCGGCAGCTATCGCCTCGTCGAACGGCTCGGCCAGGGCGGCATGGGCGAAGTGTGGCGCGCGAAGCATCGTCTGCTCGCGCGGCCAGCCGCCATCAAGCTCATCCGGCCCTCGCTGGCCGGCGACGGCGCTGGTCGGATCCCGATCACTCGTGCGGCGGTTCGAGCGGGAAGCGCAGGTCACTGCCGAACTACGGTCGCCGCACACCGTGGAGCTCTGGGATTTCGGTATCGCCGACGATGGCGGGTTCTACTACGTGATGGAGCTCCTGGACGGGCTCGATCTCGAAGCGCTCGTGCGCCGGCATGGTCCGGTGCCGGCCGAGCGCGCCATTCATCTCATCCGTCAGGTGTGTCACTCGCTGGCGGAGGCCGAGGAGCACGGCCTCGTGCACCGCGACATCAAGCCCGCGAACATCGTCGTCTGCCGGTACGGCGGCGACCACGACTTCGTGAAGGTGCTGGATTTCGGGATCGTCAAGGCGGCTGACGCGACACCCGCCTGACACGATTCTTGCGACGATCGAAACCAAGGTCCAGGGAACCCCGGCCTTCATCGCGCCGGAGCAGGCGCTCGGTCAGTCAGGTATCGACGGACGTGCCGATATCTACGCCGCGGGCTGCGTCTCTGTACTGGCTGCTCACGGGACAGCTCGTGTTCTACGGCGGACACGGTGATGGGGCTTCTCGTGCATCACGCACACACGGAGCCGGCGCCGCCCTCCAGTCGGGTGGAGTGCCGATTCCGCCCGAGCTCGACGCGCTCGTGATGTCGTGCCTCGCGAAAAACCCGGCCGACCGACCGCAGTCCGCCCGGGAGCTGTCGCAACGTCTGGAACGTGTCTTCGGTCTCGACGCCTGGACCGACGAGCGCGCCCGCGCGTGGTGGGACCTGCATCGGCCCACCGCGCGCGTATAGCTTTCTACTTCGCTGGCGGCGGCGTGACGCTGATCGAGACCGCTTCGGTCCAGGTGACGTTCACCTGGTCCCCGACTGCCACGGTCTTGAGCGCGTTCCGGTCCTGCACCTTCGAACTGTAGACCCAGCCGTTGGGGCCCGAGAACGTGATCGAGGGAATCTTCTCGTCGATTGCCGTGATCTTCGTCGTGATGGTTCGCTGTACCGCGGCAGTGCCGGATACCCGGTTTCCCTCACCCTTCGTGATCGCGCCAGACCCTGTGTCGACCGGCTTCTCGCCCGGGTTGAGCTTCCGGAACACGACGTTGTCGTAGTACCGGGCGGTCACGATGTCGCCGACCTTGGTTTCCGGAAAACGCGTGTAACTCGTGGGAACGACGAGCGTGACGAAGGTTCCGTCGCTCTTCTTGAGCGTCAGCGTCCTCGTTTGCAGCTCAACGGCCTGGACCGTGGCGGTCACGGTCGTCATTTCGCCTGGGATGGTTTTGGTTTGCGCGGCCATGACGGCAGCGGTGCTCAGGACGAGCGCGGACACGACGACTGATGTCTTGAACATAGGGGGACCTCCGAATGAGAATCTCGTTAGGCGGCGGATCCGTGCAAACTTGCAGCCACATCCCGGGAGCCGAAGGCGCGGCTCAAATAGGCGGGCGAAGCAGCGCAGGCGCCTCGCGCCCTCACGGTCGGCGGTGAGGGCGGTTTGTGACCACGGGATGCCGTGGCCGAGGTCGGTCGTCATGGCCGCCCGAGAAGCCCTCGACCGCGCAGCCAGTTCGTCAGGAGTACGGGCCACGCGCTGAGCGCGGGATCGCCCAGGGCCAGGCCGACGCCATGCGGCCCGTTCTCGAAGATGTGCATCTCGACCGGCACCTTCGCGGCCTTGAGGGCGAGGTAGAAGCGGACGCTGTTCTCCGCGGGCACGCCCGCGTCCGCCGTCGTGTGAAACAGGAAGGTCGGCGGCGTGTTCGGCGTGACCTGGTTCTCGGCAGAGAGCAATGTGACGAGCGCCGGGTCCGGATTGTCTCCGAGGAGATTCCGGCGCGATCCCATGTGCGCGATCGCCGGATCGAACGAAATAACCGGGTAACCAAGAATCAGGAAATCCGGACGGCTGCTGACACGCTCGATGGGATCCGCATCGTCGGGCCTTCCGGCATTTGCGAGCGTTGCAGTGGTCGCCGCCAAGTGCCCGCCTGCCGAAAATCCCATCAGGCCAATTCGATCAGGCGCGATCTTGAGCTCGCCGGCCATCGCCCGCACGTAGCGGACCGCGCGTGACGCGTCACCGATCTCGATCGGGTGGTGGTAACGCGGCCCGAGACGGTATCGCAACACGAACGCGCTCACACCCATCGCGTTGAAGTACGCCGCGACCTGCCGCCCTTCGTGGTCGTTGGCCAGCGCGCCGTAGCCACCTCCGGGCGCGACCACGACGCCGGTCGGCACCGCTGTCCGGGCGGCGAGATAGATCGTCAGCGACGGACGATCGCTGTCCTCCGTTCCGAGGGCGCCGGGTGCGCCGTCCGGCCAGAGCAGCACCTCGCGCGGCGCCGGTTGGGCGACGACGGCGCCAATCGACAGCGCGCCGGCCGTTGTCGCGACCACGAGCCCGCTTGCGGCACGACGAACGATTGAGGTCATAGACCGTGAATTCTAGACCCGCCTTGACATCCCATGCCGACGCGTTGTATTTAACCTATAGGTTAAATACTGCGTACGGTTCCCTATGGCGACTGATTCCCTGAGCACGACGTTCGCAGCCCTGGCCGACCCGACGAGACGGGCCATTCTGGCCCGCCTCGCCACTGGTCAATGTTCGGTGACCGACCTGGCCGAGCCGTTCGACATGAGCCTGCCGGCGATTTCAAAGCACCTGCGCGTGCTCGAGAACGCCGGGCTCATCACGCGCGGCCGCGAAGCGCAATGGCGGCCGTGTCGCATCGAGGCGCGGCCCATCAAGGACGTGGCCGCATGGGCCGAGCGCTATCGGGCGATCTGGGAACAGCGTTTCGATCGACTCGACACATATCTGGAACAAATCAAGTCCCAAGCCACAAGACCCAAGTCCCAAACCAAGGAGAACGCCCATGGTCGTCAGCGGCGCGGCAAACAGCAGTAGCTTCAAGGTCACCACCCCGTCGGATCGCGAGATCCAGATGACGCGGCTCTTCGACGCGCCGCGCGCGCTCGTGTTCGAGGCGCTCACCAAGCCCGAGCACATCAAGGAGTGGTGGGGCCGGCTGGGCGACGGGTACACGGTGCCGGAGTGTGAGGTCGATCTCCGACCTGGCGGCGCGTGGCGATTCGTCAACCAGACGCCGAAGGGCAAGCGCGTCGTGTTCTACGGCGAGTACCGTGAGATCGACGCGCCGCGGCGCATGGTGTTCACCGAGATCTTCGAGCCGTTTCCGGACGCCGTGTCCGTCGTCACGACCGTCCTCACCGAAGAGCACGGCAAGACGCGGGTCACGCTGACGGCGATCTATCCGTCGCTCGACGTTCGCAATATGGTGATGTCGACCGGGATGGAGCGCGGCGCCGCGATCAGCTACGACCGCCTCGAGGAAGTGGCGATCGCAGGCTCTCAGAAGTCAGAGCGCGTGACTCGGCGTAACCGGTCCGATCCGCTCGCCTGCGGCGGACTTCGCGATCAGCGTGGCGAGCCGTCGCGCGCGGGTGTCCTCGCGCTTCGCGCTCGTGACCCAGTGGACCGCGACCCGGCGATACCAGGGAGGCTGCCGCTCGAAAAACGCGGCAGCCTTCTTGTTCGCACGCAGAGCCTTCTCTTCGGGCTTGCGGTCAACCTCGCCGCCTCGTAGCGCTCGAACGAGTACACGCCAGTCCGCTCGCGTCGGTGCGCAACGCGTATGCGCGGAGGCCGGCCGGTCGCATGCGGCCTTCCTTCGTCAGCCGTTCGACGTTGTCCACGTTGATCCGGCTCCAGATGCTCGTTGCCCTGCGCGGTGTGAACCGAATTGAGTACGCCTCCGGGCCGAGGCTCCGACGGATGCCATCGATCCAGCCAAAGCACAACGCCTCGTCGACCGACTCCGGCCAGGTGATGCTGGGTTTACCGCTGTCCCGTTTGTGGAAACCCACCAGCAGTTCCTTCGCCGAGGCGTGGTGCTTCTCCAGCCACGAGCGAAACGCCGCGGGGTGGCGAAAAACGTTGGCTTCGCGACCGTCGACTTCGATCGAGGCATCGAGCCGGATCGTATACTGGCCCTCTCGCAGATCGACATCCACCTGATGGCGCTGATCTCAGCCGCTCTGACGCTCGCCTGTTTCGTGCTCGCGGCTCCGCTGCAGGATCCCGATCCCGGACGACAGATGTACGAAACACGGTGCGGCGGCTGCCACGGTGCGGATGCGGCCGGCGGACCGATGGGCCCGTCGATCGTCACGCGCCTTCCGGCGCGCGATGACGCCGAGCTCGCAAAACTCCTCCGTGAAGGACTGCCGGCTCGTGGCATGCCCGCGGGCCTCGTCGCGGATCCCGAGGTCGCCACCCTCGTCCGGTACCTGCGATCGATCGTCAACTCTCCGGACGCGCCCCGCGAGCAGACGTTCCAAACGACAGACGGCGCGACCATTCGCGGCCGTGTCCTCGGCGAAGGTTTCGACGACGTGCAGTTGCAGACGTCGGATGGGCGCGTGCACCTGCTTCGGCGGGTGGGCGATCGCGTGCGCGAGATCAACGAGCATCGCTCGTGGGCGTCCTACAACGGTGACCCCGGCGGCAATCGCTACACGACGCTGACGCAGATCGATCGTCAGACGGTCACGCGTCTCGCGCCTGACTGGATGTTCACGGTGCCAGGCGCAGGACGACTGCAGATGACGCCGGTTGTCGTGGACGGCATCATGTACGTGACGGCGACGAACGAGTCCTACGCGCTCGACGCGGGCAGCGGCCGTCAGATCTGGCATTACCGGCGGCCGAGGACGCAGGGGCAGACCACCGGCAACGTGAACCGTGGTGTGGGCGTCGCCGGTGACCGCGTGTTCATGGTGACCGACAACGCCCACGTCCTCGCGTTGAACCGGTTCAGCGGCGCCCTCCTCTGGGACACCGAGATGGCGGACTGGCGACAGAACTACTACGCGACGATCGCCCCGCTGCCGGCGGGAGACCTCGTCATTTCGGGCGTGGGCGGAGGCGAGCATGGCGCCAACGGCTTCGTCGTCGCGCACGATCAGACGACCGGCCGGGAAATGTGGCGGTTCTCAACGGTTCCGAAACGCGGTGAGCCGGGGTCCGAGACGTGGCAGGGGCGGGACATCGATCACGGCGGCGCGCCGACGTGGTTCACGGGCAGCTACGACCCGGTGCTCGATCTCGTGTATTGGCCGGTTGGCAACCCGAGCAAGGAGTACAACGGGGACGATCGTCAGGGCGACAATCTCTACGCGGGCTGCATTCTCGCGCTCGACCGGAAGACAGGTCGCCTCCGATGGCACTACCAGTTCACACCCCACGATCTCTGGGACTGGGATGCGACGCAGACCTCGGTGCTCGTGGATGAACTGTGGCAGGGTCAGCCACGGAAGCTGATGCTGCACGCCGACCGCAACGGGTTTTTCTACGTGTTCGACCGCACCGACGGCAAACTGCTTCTCGCGAAACCGTTCGTGAAGAATCTGACGTGGGCGAGTGGTATCGGCGCGGACGGGCGGCCGATCAAGCTGCCGAACCAGGCGCCCACGGCCGAGGGCACGAAGGTCTGTCCGTCACAGGACGGCGCGACCAACTGGTTTTCTCCGTCGTTCAATCCTGCGACCGGTCTCTACTACGTGCAGTCGTTCGAGAAGTGCAGCATCTACACGAAGACCGACGGCGGCGAGTGGCAGTCGGGCCGGACCTACCTCGGCGGAACCCAGCAGATCGCGGCGGATCCTGCGCCGAGGCGCATTCTGAGGGCGATCGACATTCGCACCGGTGAGATTCGCTGGGAGCTTCCGCAAACGGGACCCGGCGACTCGTGGGGCGGCACGTTGACCACGGCGAGCGGATTGGTCATCTTCGGCGAGGAGAGCGGCCGTCTGATGGCGGCGGACGCGATGACCGGCACGCCCTTGTGGAGTTTCCCGACCAACCACACGTGGCGATCCTCGCCCATGACATACCTGTTCGACGGACGGCAGTACGTCGCCGTGGCCGCCGGCGCGACCGTCATCGCGTTCGCGATTCGATAGGATCTCCCCATGCGTGTCGGTTTCATTGGCCTGGGCGCCATGGGTGCGCCCATGGCGCAGAACCTGCTCAAGCGCGGTCATGGCGTGACCGTGTTCGCGAGGCGTCAGGAAGCGATGGCGCCGCTCGTCGCGACCGGCGCGCGACCGGCGTCGTCACCTGCCGAGACTGCGTCTCAGTCCGACGTGACCATCACGATGGTGTTCGACACCGCATCGGTCGAAGAGGTCACGCTCGGTGCGCGCGGCGTCGCCGAGGGCGCTCGTCCCGGGTCGATCGTGGTCGATCACAGCACCATCGTTCCCGACGGCGCGCGGCGGATCGCGTCCGCGCTTCACGCGCGCGGCATCTCATGGCTCGACGCGCCCGTCTCCGGCGGCGCGATGGCGGCGGCAGCCGGCACGCTGTCGATCATGGTGGGCGGTGACGAGGCCGCGCTCGAGCGGGCGCGGCCCGCACTCGAGTGCTACGGCAAGACCATTGCGTACATCGGCCCGAGCGGCGCCGGTCAGGTCGCCAAGGCCTGCAACCAAATCTGCACGATCATCAACATGCTCGGCGCCGCCGAGGCGATGTTGCTCGCCGAGCGCGCCGGCGTCGACCCGGCCAGAGTGAAGGACGTGATCCTGACGGGGTTCGGATCGAGCCGCATGCTCGAATTGCAGGCGCCCAAGATGATCGCGAGGGCGTTCGATGGCAACGTCGAGTCCCGTCTTCACTACAAGGACATCCACATCGTCCTCGAGATGGCGCGCAACCTCGGCATCGAGCTTCCGGGGAGCTCGGCGGCAGCAGAGGTGCTGACGATACTGCAGGAGCGCGGCGGCGCGAAGCGGGATTCGGCGGCGATGTTCGACGTGATCGCCAATCCGTCGTAGCTGCCGTCGGATCGACATGCACCCGCGGATCACGGAAGTCCTGGAGTTTCTCGACCAGCAGCGAAGCGTTCTGATCGCCGCCGTGGCGGAAGTCCCGCCCGGAGATGCTGATCGCCGGCCTTCCCCCGAGCGGTGGTCGGCGGCCCAGGTGGTGTCGCACCTGGGGATCGTTGAAGCGTCGATCGCCGGCTTGTTCAGACAACGGCTGCAGGAGGCGCGCGACGCGGGGCTCGGCGCCGAACAGGATCCGAGCCCGATCCTTCCAACACTCGACATCGCGCGTCTGCTGGATCGAGAGCGCGCCCTCGTCGCGAGCGAGCGTGCGCGACCGCCTGAGGCACCCGTGATGGACGAGGTGCTCGCCACGCTCGAGCGCACGCGCGGCATTCTGCGACGGGCTGTGATCCGCGCCGACGGTCTGGCGATCGGCGAGGTGACGGCGCCGCATCCGTTTCTGGGCTCGCTGAATCTGTATCAGTGGCTCATTTTCCTCGCGGCCCACGAGGCGCGTCACGCCGCGCAGATTCGCGAAATCGCCGGGACGCTGGCTCGCTGAACCGCCCCTGCGGGAGCTTTTACTTGACGATGGCGCGGCTCATCGTTACCCTGCTTCTGCGGCGGGCGTTCAAGCCGCCCATCCTGTCCTTTGTCCCTGCCGGGGACGCGGACCCTCCCCTCCAGGATGGTGATCAACCTCAAAACTGTGGTCGTGCGCCATGAAGTTTGACGTCAACACTGTCCGCATCCTCCACCGGCTGACCGATCGGATGAACCTCATTCGCAAGCATCCTCTGCGCTACGAAATCGATCCGGATGCGCTCGAGGAGTTGCAGACGACCGCGGTGCAGCTCGAAGAAGTCCTCACCAAGATCAAGACCGTCCCGGTTGGCTGACGGCTGGCTCTGCCGCCGCAACAGGAAGCCGCGCGCGCTGACGGCGTAGTCATGCGACTTTCGTGGCGATCCACCAGGTGGTGCCGCCGGCGTCTTTCACACCGCCGCGCTTGTCCTCGTCTGCTTTCTTGACCGGCGCCTGAACGGAAACGGCGCCGGCGTCCAGAGCTTTCGCGTACGTCGCGTCCACGTCGCGGACGTACACGTGAACGTGCGAGGGGGTCGGCGGCCAGCCGTCCGTTCCATCCGCAAGCATGATGACCGTGTCGTCGAGGCGTACTTCGGCATGCATGATCGTTCCAGCGGGTGTCGGATGCCGCCGAAGCTCGATCGCGCCGAAAACCCTGGTCAGAAAGTCGATGGTGCCGTCGGCTCCGCTGACGATTAGGTACGGCGAGACGGAGTTGTAGCTGACAGGCTTGAACGCGCTCATGTGACCTCCACTGAACTCATATAATCCACCTCCCGGCCCGAATGGGAACAGCTGCGATTGTCTGGTTTGGCAAGTGACCGATCGACGGAGCGGATCGATGCCACGACACGAAACCGGCTTCACGATGGACACCTCATCCATCAAGTTTGGCGTCGGGATGACGCGCGAGCTGGGCTATGAGGTGTCGCGCTTCGGCTGCCGGCGCGTCATGGTCGTGACCGACGAGCGGCTCGCGAGCCTGCCGCCGGTGAAGACGGCCATGACGTCGCTCGCCGATGCCAATGTCGACGCCGTGCTCTTCGACCGCGTCCGCACGGAGCCGACCGACGCGTCATTTCAGGAAGCCATCCAGTTCGCGAGCGCGGGGAAGTTCGATGGTTATGTCGCCGTCGGTGGCGGTTCGGTGATGGACACCGCCAAGGCCGCGAATCTCTACGCGACCTATCCGGCGGACCTGCTCGCCTATGTGAATGCGCCAATCGGTCGAGCCGAACCCGTGCCCGGACCGCTGAAGCCGCTGATCGCGGTGCCGACGACGGCCGGTACCGGAAGCGAGACGACCGGTGTCGCGATTTTCGACTTCGTCGCGATGGGCGCGAAGACCGGCATCGCTCACCGCGCGCTGCGGCCTGTGGTCGGCATCGTCGATCCCGAGAACACACGAACACTGCCGCCAACGGTGGCGGCGTGCAGCGGGCTCGACGTGCTGTGTCACGGTCTCGAAAGCTACACGGCGCTGCCATTTCACCAGCGCGAGGCGCCGGCGAGCCCCGCGGTGCGGACGACCTACCAGGGGTCGAATCCCGATCAGCGACGTGTGGGCGCATCGCGCCGTCGAGATGACCGCGCGCAACATCCTCGGCGCCATTCGCGACGACGCCGACGCGCGATCCGAGATGCTGCTGGCGGCGACTTTCGCGGGCGTCGGGTTCGGCAACGCGGGCGTGCACCTCTGCCACGGCATGTCGTATCCGGTCTCCGGTCTGGTCAAGACCTTCCGCGTCGCCGGGTATCCGCAGGAGCGGGCTCTCGTGCCGCACGGCATGTCCGTGATCCTGACGGCCCCGGCCGTGTTCCGATGGACCGCGTCGACCGATCCGAAGCGGCACCTCGAGATGGCGGCCGCGATGGGCGCCGACACCGGCGGTGTGCCGGCATCGGAGGCCGGTGAGTGCCTGGCCGCGGCAATCATTGCGCTCATGCGCGCGACGAGCATGCCGAACGGTCTTGCCGCGATCGGATATACCGATGCGGACATCGATCGACTCGTTGAGGGCACCGCGCCGCAACATCGCGTGACGAAGCTGTCTCCCCGTCCCGTGACGCCGGACGCGTTGCGCGAGTTGTTCCGGGCCTCGATGGTGCTGTGGTGAGGCCTCTCGGATTTGTCATCGCGCTCCTGTCGGTCGTCGTACTTCCCGAGGCGCCCCCACTGTCCGCCCAGCGAGTCACCGGCGATCGCCGCGGCGGCGAATCTCAACTTCGCGGTGACTGACATCGCCAAGGCGTTCGAGCGCGCACAAGGCACGCGCGTCGAGCTGGTGTTTGGGGCGTCAGGGACACTGACGCGGCAGATCCAGGACGGTGCGCCGTTTGAGGTGTTCCTGGCCGCCGACGAGGAGTTTCCGAAACAGCTCACCGGGGCCGGTCTCACGCGTGACGCCGGCGTCGTGTACGCCATCGGCCGGCTGGCCCTCTTTGCGCCGAGCGGGTCTCCCCTCACGGTGGATGAACGTCTCGACGGTCTTGCCCGCCTGACGAAGGCCGGCAGCGTCAGCCGGTTCGCCATCGCCAATCCCGACGTCGCGCCGTACGGCAAGGCGGCTGAAGCTGTTCTGCGCAAACGCGGGTTGTGGGAGGCTCTTCGTCCCCATCTCGTCCTCGGCGACACCGTAGCCCAGGCGGCGCAGTTCGCGACGACCGGGAATGCCATCGGCGGCCTGATCGCGTACTCCCTCGTCTTGAGTCCGGGCTTCTCGGACCGCGGCACCTCCGCCGTGATTCCAGACGCCGATCATCCACCACTCCGGCAACGAATGGTCCTGCTCAAGCGTGCCGGCGCGGTGGCCGAACGGTTCTACGCCTTTCTCCAAACTGCGCCGGCGCGTGCGATCTTTCTGAAGCACGGCTATTCAGCGCCGGAGTAGTCGTCCATGGACTGGACGGCTCTCAGCGTTTCACTCTGGCTCGGTGCCGGCACCGTCGCCATCCTGTTGCCGTTCGGCATCTGGTGCGGGCGTTTGCTCGCCGTGCGCGACTTTCGCGGGAAGTTGCTCGTCGAGGCGCTCGTCACCGTGCCGCTGGTGTTGCCTCCCACGGTGCTGGGGTTCTATCTCCTCGTCACGTTTGGCGCACGTTCGCCCCTCGGTCAGGCCTTCCAGCAGGTGATGGGGCAGTCGTTGCCGTTCTCCTTCGAGGGTCTGCTCCTCGCATCGGCGATCGCCAACATCCCGTTCGTCGTCCAGCCGATCCAGCGCGGATTCGAGTCCATCCCGGCCGACATTCGTGACGCGGCCGCGTGCTGCGGGCTCACGCCCTGGCAGCGTCTCGTGCACATCGAGATTCCGCTGGCCTGGCCCGGCATTCTGACGGCGGCGATCCTCACGTTCGCTCACACGCTCGGCGAGTTCGGCGTCGTGCTGATGGTTGGCGGCAACCTGCCGGGCGAAACGCGCACACTCAGCGTGGCGATCTACGACCGCATGCAGGCCTTCGACGACCGCAGCGCCGGCGTCATGGCCGCCACGCTCCTCGTCGTCTCGGTGGTGACGCTGATGACGACGACTGTCCTGTCGCGCCGTGTGGTCGCGCGCCGTGGCTGATCAGCAACTCTCTGTCCGGCTCCGGCAGGCGGGTCCGATTCCGCTCGACGTGGATTTCACCTGTGAACCGCGCGACGTGCTCGCGCTCTTCGGTCCGTCGGGCAGCGGAAAGACGACGATTCTTCGCACGATCGCCGGCCTCTACCGGCCGGCCGAGGCCTCCGTTCGATCGGGCGGCGCCCAGTGGGTCGACACCGAACGGGGCACGTTCGTGCCTCCCCACCGACGGTCCGTCGGTTTCGTCTTCCAGGAGTACGCGTTGTTTCCGCACCTCACGGCGGCAGGAAACGTGATGACGGCGCTTGGGCACCGCCCACGCGACGAACGCCAGGCACGCGCGATCGCGTTGCTGACGATGGTGCACCTGTCTGAACGGGCAGGGCGCAGGCCACACGAGCTCTCAGGCGGCGAACGCCAGCGAGTCGCCCTGGCACGAGCGCTCGCCCGCGACCCGGCGGTGCTGCTCCTCGACGAGCCGTTCGCCGCCGTGGACCGCGCCGTGCGTCGCCGTCTCCAGGACGAGATCGACGAGCTGCGCCGGACGCTGCAGATGCCGCTCGTGCTCGTCACGCACGACTTCGAGGACGTGGTGCGGCTTGCCACTCATGTACTGGTCATCGAGCGGGGGAAGGCCGTGGCGAGTGGCCCGGTCACGGCGCTGATGAGCCGTCCCGATCTGCCCTGGCTCGGCGACGCTTTTGGATTGGGTGCCGTCTTCGACGCGACGGTTACGCGGACGTTGGCGGACCGCGGGCTCGTCGAGCTCTCGTTCGACGGCGGCACGCTGCTGGCGGCCGATCGGGCGCCGGCTTTGGGGGCTAACGTTCGTGTGCGCGTCCCCGCGCGCGAAGTCATTCTGGCGACGCGGCAGCCTGACGCGTTGAGCTTGCACAACATCCTGCCGGGCACCGTGTCGGCGATTCACGCCGATGCCGGATCCGACCACGCGATCGTGCAGGTCGCGGTCGGTCGCCTGCTGCTTCTGGCGCAGGTGACACGCGATGCTGTCGTGCGTCTGCAGCTCGTCGTGGGGATGCCGGTTTACGCGCTTGATCAAGTCCGTGTCGATTGACGTGCTTGCCGTCCGGTCGAACGCCGGCTAGTTGTCAGAGAGCACAGGGAGCTTATCGATCGAGGTGACAGGGCTCTCCGACCCGTGTTCGGCAGGCTCGAAAGAAGGCATGGGTGGTCTGAACAAACGAGAGGCCGTCAGCGGCCGACGCCCAGCCCGGCACCTTCGAGAACTTCCCCGATTCGTGGAGCTTGTAGCGGCGGAAGTAGTCGCCAATCTCCTGTTGTGCTTCCGGCGTCAGTTCGTGCGTCGGGCGTCCGCTCGAGCCGATGAGCGAGAGCACGACCTTTGAGTCCAGGCCCTTCTCGTCCTCCATCAGCATCAACCCGACAATGACGCCGCGCACCATCCGGCCGCCTTCCAGCGGGGGGCCGAGCACGAGCGCGTCGAACGGATCGCCGTCGTACGAGACGGTCTGCGGAACGAACCCGTAGTTGACGGGGTAGCCGCCCACCTCGGCCGGGATGACGCGATCGATCGCGCGCCGGCCGGCGGCCATGTCGTACTCCCACTTGCGCCGATCACCCCGGCCAATCTCGACATACGCGTTCACCGTGCCGTCGTCGTTCATCGGCGCCCGGTCACGCCACACATGCGTTGCGTGCCGTGACGAGGCCGCCAGGCTTGACGCAAGCGCGGTCGTCGCCGAAGCAGGGAGCACGTTAGGAGCTGCCGCAGGTTGCAGCGCCGCCAGCACACCAGGGAGGGCGGACAACCAGAGCCACACAAAGAATCTCAGTCGCACCACCACGATTTCTCAGCAACACGGGTGCCAGAGCCGGACCTTTATGATCCCAATCGATGTCACCAAAGGCGGCCTAAAACATTGCCCACCTGGCTCTGGATCGCCGCGGTGATGGCATCTGCGTGCGCAACGAGCTCGGATATGCGCGCGCGAATGGGCGGGAGGATGCCCGCGTCGAGTGAGGCCTGAGGGCCCTGAAAACGGCGTAGAATCGCGCCAGCAGTTGACAGCCGCACTCCGCCGAGCGGGCTCGATCATCCTCATCATCGTCCTCGCCGTGGGCGTCGCCCTGGTCGTGCGCAATCAAGTCAAGGTGCACCGATCTCGGCAGCGGGCCGCGGCGGAGATGCAACAGCGGCAATCGCTGTTCGACCTGCTGCGGCCGGTCGCGTTGTCGAACTGCACGCTGCGGGCGGCGTACACGAGCTCGATGCGCGGAACAATCCCGCGTTCGACGATTGCCAATCGCACCAGGGAAATCGCCCGGTACAGTAGCCACCAGGAGCCCTGAACCGATGAACCGCAGCGTCAGTTCCCGGTGGAGTATGCTCCGCCGATGGACAGACGAGACTTCCTCGCCGCCGCCGTTGGCGTACCGGTGCTGGCCGGAGTGGTGGACGATCAGCGCGGCCTTGCGCCCGCGGCACCCGTCGAGCCGAAAGGCCTGAAGCTCGGAACCGTCACCTACCTCATCGCGAAGGACTGGGACGTCCCGACCATCATCAAGAACCTCACTGAGGTGGGGATGGACGCCGTGGAGTTGCGGACCACCCACAAGCACGGTGTCGAGATTGCGTTGCCACCCGCGGCCAGGGCGGAGGTCCGGAAAGCGTTTGAGGGATCGCCGGTAAAGATCGGCGGCTTGGGTACGACCTGCGAGTATCACTCGTCAGACCCTGCCGTCCTGAAGAAGAACATCGACGAGACGAAGGCGTGGGTCACGCTGGCCAAAGATGTCGGCTCACCCAGCGTGAAGGTTCGGCCTAACGGGCTGCCCAAGGACGTTCCCGAATCGAAGACGCTCGAGCAGATCGGCAAAGCGCTTGCCGAGTGCGGCGCGTTCGCCGCGGACCATGGCTTGAAGATCCAGCTCGAGGTCCACGGCCCCGAGACTGCGCGTCTTCCACGCATCCGGAAGATTCTCGACTATGGCGGGAACCACCCGGCCGTCCGCGTCTGCTGGAACTCCAATCAGGACGACTTGCTCGACGGCGGTTTCGACGCGGCGTTCGCGCTCGTGCGCCATCAGATTGGTCAGATTCACATGCGGGATCTGTTTCTGGCCGAGTACCCCTGGCGCCGGCTGATTGCGTCGCTGGTCGCGATGAAGTTCGACGGCTATTGCTTCGCGGAGATTCCCGAGTCCGCGGACCCGATCCGGACGCTGAAATATTTCAGAGCGGTGTTTCGGGCCTATCAGGGATTGTGAGGCGTGATGCACGAGATCGTTCGCGAGTGGTTCGAGGAGTCGATTGAGGCGGCACAGAAATCGGTGACCTTGTCGTCGGTCGTCACCGAGGCCGCTGCACTGATGGTGAACGCGCTGAAGTCAGGCCGGCGGATTCTGGTTTGCGGCAACGGCGGATCGGCCGCCGACTCGCAGCATTTCGCGGCGGAACTGATCGGCCGGTTCGAGACCGAGCGCGTGTCGCTTCCGTGTGTCGCCCTTACGACCGACACATCGATTCTGACCTCCATGTCGAACGACTACGGGTACGATGCCGTCTTTGCCCGGCAAGTGAGCGCGCTCGGCGCGCCGGGCGACGTGCTCGTCGGCATCTCCACGTCCGGCAACTCCGCATCCGTCGAGCGCGCCCTCGTGGAAGGACGGTCGAAAGGGATGTCGCTCGTGGCGCTGCTCGGCAGGGACGGCGGTCGCATCGGCAAGCTCGACGATGTCTGCCGCATCCTTGTGCCGTCCTCGAGAACCTCTGTGATTCAGCAGGTTCACATCACGATCCTGCACGCCTGGGCTCGAGTGATTGACGAAGCGTTTCGCGGAGCGTGACTGTGACGTTCGCGGTTGTCCTCCTCCTGACTCGTCGCCCTTGAGCGTGACGCCACAGTCCGAAACGCGAATGACCGATCGCCGGACATTTCTCTCGCACGCCGCAGCGCTCGCCGGGATGTTTGCCGGTCTGCCGGCGCCTCGCACCATCCTGCTTCGGTCGTCATGGCAGACGGTCAATATTGGTGACATCGGTCACACGCCGGGCGTGCTGCGTCTCATCGCCGACCACATTCCGGGCGTTGACGTGCGCTTGTGGCCGTCCGACGTTGGTCACGGCGTCGAAGCTCTCCTTCGCCGCCGCTTCCCGCGGCTCGGCTTTGTGCGCACACCGGAAGAAGTAGAGGCTGCGTTTCGAGAGTGCGACTTTCTGCTGCACGGTTCCGGCCCGTCGCTCGTGGGCCGCGCCGATGTCAGACGCTGGAGTCAGGAAACGGGCAAACCGTACGGGGTCTACGGCATCACGTTTCCGGGCGTCTACGGAACGCCCGAAGAGATGAGCCGGGCGAACCCCGCCGACGTCGAAATCCTCAGCAAGGCCCGATTCGCGTTCTTCCGGGACTCCGTCTCATTGGCCTTTGCGAAGGACCACGGTGTCGCCTCTCCGGTCATGGCGTTTGCTCCGGACGGCGCGTTCGCCGCGGACGTACGAGATGACGAGCGGGCGATCGCGTTTCTCGCGGCACACCAGCTCGAGCCCGGCCGGTTTCTCTGTGTGATCCCAAGAACCCGCTTCACACCGTACTGGGAGATCGCCGGCAGAAATACGCCGTTCGACGCCAGCCGGCACGCTCGCAACGACGCGATGAAGGAGCACGACAACGCGCCATTGCGGGATGCGATCGCCGCCGTCGTCCGTCAGACGTCGTTGAAGGTGCTCGTGTGTCCAGAGGACGAAACCCAGGTGAAGCTCGGCAAGGAGATCCTCGTCGATCCACTGCCCGCTGACGTCAGGTCGCGGGTTGTCTGGCGCGACCGGTACTGGTTGACCGACGAGGCGATCTCAACCTACACGCGATCGGCCGGCCTGTTCGGATTGGAGATGCACTCGCCGATCATGTGCGTCGGCAACGGCATCCCCGCGATCGTCTGCCGCTTTGCCGAACAGACGAGCAAGGGCTTCATGTGGCGCGACGTCGGACTGGGCGACTGGCTCTTTGATCTGGACATCGAGGCCGACGTGCGCCGCGTCGTTCCCGCCGTTCTCGCCCTCGCGAAGGATCCGGCCGCGGCCCGAATCAAGGTCGCGAAAGCCCGCCAGTTCGTTCTCGAGCGACAACGCGAGACCATGGCGATTGTCGCCAGGAACCTGTAGCGTCTCGCCCCTCACTGAGCGGCGCCGCGCCCGCGCGCCGCAGGCGCGGCGGGCATCGCGTCTGCCGCGAACCTTGGTAGCAGCTCCTCGCGCGTCGCCAGGTGATACACCATCGATGCGGTAATCACCGCCGCCTTCCTCACGTCGTCCCACACGATGCGTTCGTAGGTGTCGAGGTTGGTGTGATGGGTGTGACTCTCGTATTCGATGGAATCCTGCGCCGTGCTGATGCCGGGCAATCCGGCGAGGTTGAAGGCCCCGCTGTCGGTTCCACCAGCGTTGCGTCCGCTGGTCGCGATCGCGCCGTAGACGCCGAAGTCGTCGAAGGGAGCGAGGAGTCGAGTCACGATGCCGGCTGCGTCCGGCGGGCCAAACACCGTCGCGCCGCGGATACGGCCCGTGCCGCCGTCGACGTTCCAGTACGCGCTGAGCTTTCCGAACGCGGGCTTCGGAGCCTCGGCCGTGCCGAAGTGTTCCGCCACGTATGCCCGCGAGCCGAGGAGGCCCTGTTCCTCGCCGCTCCAGAGCGCCACGCGAATCGTGCGGCGCGGCCTGGCGCCGACGCTCTGCAGAATACGCACGGCCTCCATCATGACGGCGCAGCCGATCGCGTTGTCCGTGGCGCCCGTCGCCGAGTGCCACGAATCGAGGTGTCCCCCGAGCATCACGACCTCGTCGGACTTGTCCGTGCCGGGAATCTCGGCGATGGCGTTGTACGCCGTCCGTCCGGCAGGATACGTCCGGTTCACCACCGTGAACTCGAGCGTCACCGGACCGCCTTCCGCGAGGAGACGCGCGATGCGACCGTAGTCCTCGTTGCGCATGAGTACGGTTGGCACGGTCTGACTGGAGTTGTACCCGACCACGTTGAACGCCGCGATTTGTCCGTGAGGTCGTCCCGCGTCGAAGATCCGGAGTGCCGGACGATTCGCACGCAGAAACTCCGCGAGCCGCGTGGCGACCTGTTGGGTCGTGAGTCGTCCTGGCTCGGCTGGTCCGCCGCGGCCGCGTCCTCCGCCACCGCCTCGTCGCCCGCCGGCCGGCACGCCGGCGCCGCCGTAGCGGGCGCGCGCCTGGTCGTCGGGTGTCCGCAGCGGCGGCGGCGTGAAGTTGACCCCGACAATCGACGGCGGTCCCACGAGCACGATGCGATCCTTGACCTTCGCGGCCATCGACTCCAGGTATGCCGTGAGCTCGGACTCAGTCGGTCCGAGGCGAAGCGGGCCGCGGCCACCGGGACCCGCATCTGGCGCGAGCGGCCCCTGCGGCGCCACCAGATGGACCGCTTCGGCGGTCACGGTGCCGTTGGTGGACGGTGTCCATCCCACGACCTCGAACTCGAGCCGATCCTTGACCGGCGAGACGATGTGTCCGGAGGCGCGCTCGTTCAGCCAGCCTTCGTGCCCCCAGTCCCACGGTTCCATGCGGCCGTTCTGCAGTCCCCAACCTTCCATGGTCTTGATCGCCCATCGTCCGGCGTTTTCGAGATTTGGGGAGCCAGTCAGGCGCGGGCCGTACACGTCGGTCAGATAGTGGACGATCCACTCGAGCCGGGAACGTTCGAGCCCTTCGTCGCGGATCCTCGCGTTCAGTTCGGCATCGATGGGCTCGACGGCCGTCTGTCGCGCGGGTGCTTCGGCGAACCCGCCCGCAACCAGCCCGAGGGCAAGGACGAACGCCAGGCCGTTGCTGGCGCATGTCCGCATCTTAGACCCGCAACGGCCGACGCAGTCGGATGGATTCGGCCCGCCCAGCGGCGCGAGTGGCCTGATTACGGGCGACGGCTGTCCGAAGGACTGGCCTGAATGTCTTTCGCGATCTTCTCGACATCGCCCCACACGCGAAGCAGATTACCGCTCCAGATCTTCGCGATCTGGGCCTCGGTATAACCGCGGCGCACCAGCTCGAGGGTGACATTGAAGGTCTCGCCGGCGGTGTCCCAGCCGTCGATGCCGCCGCCGCCGTCGAAGTCGGACGCGATGCCGACGTGGTCGATGCCGATCAGCTTGACGATGTAGTCGATGTGGTCGACGAAGTCCTTGACGGTCGCGCGCGCCGCGGGCGGATGGGTCCGATCGATCTCGGCCATGCGCGCCTCATACTGCGCGCGGCGATCGGCCGCAAGCGCTTGCACCGACGCGTCGGGCCCGGCGCCGCGTCGACCCCCTCGTCCGCCGACGGGAACCGTGGCCGCGGCTCCCGCGGCTGTTGCCGTGGTGCCCTGCGCCGCGGCCGCTGCGGGCGGCGCACCACGCGCTCCGCGGCCGCCGCGCCCGGAAAGTTCCGTCAGGCCGAACTCCTGGCGGAGCGCGGCAATCGCCCGCGTGCGGTCTACCGGGGCACACTTCACGTAGCCGTCGAACGCGACGACCTGAATCACGCCGCCACTTTTCTTCAGCGCCTGCAACTGCTCGTCGTCCATGTTGCGCGAGTGGTTGCAGAGCGCGCGCGCGGCGGAGTGCGACGCGATGATGGGCGCCCTGGACAGCGCCGCGGCCTGCATCATCGAGCCCTTTGATGGATGCGAGACGTCCACCATGATGCCCCACCGGTTCATCTCGGCGATGACCTGCCGCCCGAGATCGCTGAGGCCGTTGCCGTGCGCCCACTGGCCGTCGGCCTCGCCCGTGTTTGAGTCCGAAAGCTGGCTGTGGCCGTTGTGCGCGAGCGACATGTACCGCCCGCCTCGCTCCCAGAACTCCTTGACGCGTCCGAGATTGCGCCCGATCGGGTAGCCGTTCTCGATGCCGATCACCGCGACCTTCCGGCCGCTCCGGGCGATGCGCGCGACGTCCGCCGGGGTGAGCGCGAGCCCGATCCGATCGGGGGCCAGCACCCTGGTGAGCCGATGGATCCCCTCGAATTTCTCGAGCGCCTGTTGGTACGCGCGGTCGAAGCCTGCCGGCTCGAACGCGTCGGCCCCAGTAGACTGATCGACGTACACGATCAGAAAGACCGCATCGAGCCCGCCGGCTGCCAGTCCGGGCAGGTTGACCTGCGTACCCAGGTCGATCGTGTAATTGCGCGACCACTGAAGATTCACCGGGTTGAAGTCGACGTGCGTGTCGAGCGTGATGACGCGATCGTGAACCGCGCGGGCGCGCCGGACGAGCTCGGCTTCGCTGCTCTGCGCGAGCGTGACGGGCCCGGCGGCGACCAACCCCGCCAGACTGGCGGTAAGCGCGACGACCCCGGCGACCGGTGAGGCAGTGAGGCGGGACATGGGCCCGGGGCGGAGTCTACTGCACCGCAGACGGGTTCGACCGCGCGCCGCGGGAAGACCCGCGCCCCCTATAATCGCGTCTCACTCCCGGGAGGTCGCGTGGCGCACATCTCGATCACGGTCAATGGCAAGGTCCGTAAAGGCGACGTCGAACCGCGGATGCTCCTGATCCACTTCCTGCGCGAGCAGTTGCACCTGACTGGCGCCCACGTGGGGTGCGATACGAGCCAGTGCGGCGCCTGCACGGTCACGCTCGACGGCCGCAGCGCCAAGAGCTGTACCGTCCTGGCCGTCCAGGCCGATGGCTCCGAGGTCATGACGATCGAAGGGCTTGCGACAGATGGCCAGCTTCATCCATTACAAGAGGCCTTCTGGGCGGAGCATGGGCTCCAGTGCGGATTCTGCACGCCGGGCATGATCCTGTCCGCGGTCGAGCTTCTGAAGAACAACCCGCACCCGACCGAGCTGCAGGTGCGTGAAGGAATTTCCGGCAATTTCTGCCGCTGCACCGGCTATCAGCACATCGTCAACGCGATCCAGCGCGCCGCAGGAACGGGGAGCTAATCATGCCAATCACGTCTCCCGTCCTTCCGAAGCTCGTGGGCCAGCGCGTCAAGCGTCGGGAGGATCCGCGGCTCATCCAGGGACGCGGCACGTACGTCGACGACGTCAAGCTTGCGGGCATGCTGCATCTGGTGTTCAAGCGCAGCGATGTCGCGCACGGCCGTATTCGCTCCGTCGATACGACCGCCGCGAAGGCAATGCCTGGCGTCGAGGCGGTGTACACGGGCGCCGAGATCGCGAAGCTCGTCAAGCCCTTGCCGATCCTCACGCCGTTTCCATCGCCCGAGCATCGTGCGGTTGCCATCGACGTCGTCCGGTACGCAGGCGAGCCGGTGGCGGTGGTCGTCGCGAGCGATCGCTACCTTGCACGCGACGCGGCGGACGCTGTCGTCGTGGAGTACGAACCGCTGCCCGCGGTCGTGGATCCGGACCTCGCCACGACCGGCAAGCCGGTCGTGATCCATCCCGGCTTCGCGAACAACATCGCGCTCGGGCCGGTGCCGAGCGGCACGGGTGTCAGCGCGGACGGCAAGACGGTGGACGACTCCGCGATCGATCGTGCGTTCGCCGGTGCCGACGTCGTGATCTCACAGCGGATGGTGAACCATCGGCTCGTGCCGAGCTCGATCGAGACGCGCGGTGTCGTTGCGCACTATGAGCCGGGCAAGGACCACCTGACGATCTGGTCGTCGACGCAGAACCCGCACATTCTCAAGACGCAGGTCGCGGGAATGTTCGATCTCGGCGAGCATCAGATTCGCGCGATCGCTCCGGAGGTCGGCGGCGGATTCGGCTCGAAGATCAACATCTACGCCGAGGAGTACATCACCGCGGCTGTGTCGAAGCAGCTCGGCATCCCGGTGAAGTGGATCGAGGATCGATCAGAGGCATTTGTGGCGACGACCCACGGGCGCGATCTGATCTGCGACGTCGATCTTGCCGCGAAGCGTGACGGCACGGTGCTCGGCCTGAAGATGCGCATCGTCGCGGACATCGGCGCGTACAACATGCTGCTGACCGCGGCCATCCCGACGCTGACGCAACTGATGGCGAGCGCGACGTACCGGATTCCGGCAATTCGCGCGACGCTGACGGAAGTCTTCACCAACAAGACGCCGACCGATGCGTACCGCGGCGCCGGCCGGCCCGAGGCCACCTACTTCGTCGAGCGCGCGATCGACATGCTGGCGCGCGAGCTGAAGATGGACCCGGCCGACGTGCGCAGGAAGAACTTCATCCCCAAGGACGCGTTCCCGTACCAGACGCAGATGGGAGCTGTGTACGACTCTGGTGACTACGAGAAGGCGCTCGACGCGGCATTGAAGGCCGCGGATTGGGAAGGGCTGAAGAAAACGCGCGACGCTGCGAGAGCCGAAGGCCGGCTTGTCGGGCTCGGCCTCGCGATGTACGTGGAGGTCTGCGGCATCGGCCCGTCTTCAACGCTGCCGATGGGCGGCTGGGAGCATGCGCACGTGGCCATCGAACGCGATGGCCGCATTACGGCCACGACGGGCGCCTCGCCGCACGGGCAGGGCAACGAGACGACCTTCGCGCAGATGCTGGCCGACCAGTTCGGCGTGCCGATCGAACACATCACCATTCAGCACGGCGACACGAGCATTTCGAAGCAGGGCGTGGGCACGTTCGGCAGCCGATCGCAGGCCGTGGGCGGCGCGGCATTGCACATGGCCGGAACGAAGGTGAAGACGAAGATGGCGAAGTTCGCCGCGGCGCTGCTCGAAGCGAGCGAAGACGACCTCGTCTTCGAGAACGGCAAGATCGGCGTCACGGGCGCGCCCGCCGCTGCGCTGCCGTTTCAGGCCGTCGCCGCCTTTGCCTACATCCCGGTACCGCTCCCGAAGGGTCTGGACGAGCCGGGGCTGAGCGCCGACGCCTATTTCGAGCCGAGCAACAACACGTACCCGTTTGGCTGTCACATCTCGATGATCGAGATCGAACGCGAGACCGGCGAGCCGACACTTCTGAAACTTGTTGCCGTGGACGACGCCGGACACCTGATCAATCCGCTGATCGTGGAGGGGCAGATTCACGGCGGCCTGGCGCAGGGCATCGGCCAGGCGATGATCGAGGAGGCCGTGTACAACTCCGACGGCCAGCTCGTGACGGGCTCGTTCATGGACTACGCGCTGCCGCGCGCGACCGACTTTCCCCGGTTCGAGCTCTCATCCACGGTGACGCCGACACCGATCAATCCCCTGGGCGCCAAGGGCGTCGGCGAAGCCGGCACGCTTGGATCGACGCCGTGCATCGTTTCCGCGGCAGTGGACGCGCTGAGCGGTTTCGGTGTGAAGCACATCGACATGATGCTGCGCCCCGAAAAGCTCTGGCGAATCATCAATAGCGGAAGCCATTTGACTTGACGTGGTTGACTGTCGCGCCATGCGGTCGAGGGCAATGAATACCACGTCAAGTCACGCGGTTCGGTGGCAGGGAGGCCAGGCATGATTCCAAGCGCATTCGACTACGAGCGCGCGACCTCGCTCGACGACGCGCTGGCGAAGCTGAGCGCCGGTGGCGCCAAGATCCTCGCCGGCGGGCACAGCCTTATCCCGCTGATGAAGCTGCGTCTGAGCGAGCCGCAACGTCTGATCGACATCGCCAGAATTCCGGAACTCTCCGGCATTCGCGAGGCCAACGGCCAGATCGTGATCGGCGCGGCGACGACGCATCACGACGTCGCCACGTCGCCGGTGCTCGCCCGGAATTGCCCCGTGCTTGCTGAAGCCGCGGCAACCATTGGCGACCAGCAGGTTCGCAACCGCGGCACCATGGGCGGCAGCCTCGCCCACGCCGATCCGTCGGCCGACTACCCAGCCGTGATGCTGGCGCTTGGCGCCGAGTTCGAAGTCGCCGGACCACACGGCCGGCGACGAGTCAAGGCCGAAGACTTCTTCCAGGATCTCTTCACGGTCGATCTTGGAGCGGATGAAATCATTGCCGCCGTACACGTGAGACCGATTCGGACCGCGGCCTACGCCAAGCTCTATCAGCGGGCATCCCACTACGCCATCGTGGGCGTCGCCGCGGCACTCGAGGTCAACGGCGGCACGATCGCGTCGGCGCGCATCGGCCTGACCGGTGCTGGTTCGCACGCGCAGCGGTTGACGAACGTCGAGCAGGCGCTGGCCGGACGCCCCGCGACTGGTGACACGATCGAGGCGGCGGCGAAGAACGCGGGCGTCGGCGTGGCGAACGTGAACTCAGATATTCACGCCGGCGAACACTACCGGCGCGCGATGATCGGCGTGTTCACGCGGCGCGCGATCGCGCCGCGCTTGCGAGGACGTAAGACGGCTTTTTCAGGGCCCTGTCCATGCCTTCCACGCCTCAGATCGCGTTGACGTCGCTGGTATTCGCGGCGACGCTGCACGGAACAGGCCCGCCGGCGCCCGACAGGCGGCGCGCTGGCCCGCCGCCGAACATCGTCTGGATCTCGAACGAGGACATGAGCCCGCGGCTCGGCGCCTACGGCGACCGCGCTGGCGCGGACGCCGGTGCTCGATCGGCTGGCGCGCGAGTCGATCCGTTACACGCGCGCGTTCACCACCGCGCCCGTCTGCGCGCCCAGCCGGGCCGCCATCATCACCGGCGTGTACCAGACCGCGCTCGGCGCGCAGCACATGCGGACCACCGAGGACCGCGTGCCCGAGCTGCCGGGCCCGTACCTCGCGGTGCCGCCGTTCTATGTGAAGGCGTTTCCCGAGTACCTGCGCGCGGCTGGCTACTACACGACGAATCGCGCCAAGACCGACTACCAGTTCGGCGAGCCGTTCACGATCTGGGACGAGCTCGGCGACACGGCGCACTGGCGCAACCGCCGCGACAAGGCCAGCCGTTCTTCTCGGTGTTCAACCTCGATGGTGACGCACGAGAGCCAGATCTTCCCGTCGCAGTCCGGCGCGGAAGGGCAAGCCGCTCGTCACCGATCCGGCGAAGATCGCCGTGCCGCCGTACTATCCCGATACGCCGCTCGTGCGCGAGGAATTGGCGCGCGTCTACGACAACATCGCCGACATGGACAGCCAGGTCGGCGAGATCCTCAAGCAGCTCGACGAGGATGGCCTGACGGACAACACCATCGTCTTCTATTGGAGCGATCACGGCGACGGCGTGCCGCGCGCCAAGCGGTCGCTCTACGACTCGGGGCTGCGCGTGCCGCTGATGATTCGCTGGCCGACAGGCGCTCGGCGGTCGCCGTCGCGCCGGGAGCGGTGAGCGACGAGCTGGTCAGCTTCCTCGATCTTGCGCCGACCGTGCTGGCGCTCGCCGGTCTCGAGATTCCCGCGCATCTTCAGGGACGCGTCCTCGTTGGGCCCGAAGGCCGGCGCCGCCGCCGACCGTTCGTGTTCGCGGCGCGCGACCGGATGGATCATCGAGTACCACATGATGCGCTCCGCCCGCGACGCGCGCTTCCTCTATATCCGCAACTTCTCGCCGGAGCTGCCCTATGCCGGGCCACATCATCTACCGCAACCAGAGCGCGATCATGCAGGAGTGGCTCCGGCTGCAGGCCGCCGGGACAGCTGACCGGCCCGGCCGCGCTCTGGATGCGCACGCAGCGGCCGGCCGAGGAGCTGTACGACACGCAGGCGGATCCGCATCAGATCCGCGAACCTGGCGGCGGAGCCGGCGCATCGCGCGACGCTCGAGCGGATGCGCACGCGCGGTCACCGACTGGATGGCGCGCGCCGGCGACCAGGGCCTCGATCAACGAAGCCGGAGATGATTCAGCGGATGTGGCCGGGCGGCGTCCAGCCCGAGACCGCGCAGCCCTACATCGTGCCGCGCCGTGACGACCGACGCACCGGCAGCGCGTCGCGCATCGATGGCCGATCGACGAGTCCGATGGAGGTCGTGATCTACGTGCCGACGCAGAGCGCCTCCATCGGCTACACCACCGAGGAGGGACCGAATCCCGCGTGGCGTCTTTACACAGGCCCGATCCGGATCGACGCACCCGTGACGCTTCGGGCGAAGGCGATCCGCTACGGCTACAAGGAAAGCGCCGAAACACGAATGGTGTTCGCGCGGTGGACCGTGCGGAAGCATATGGCCGGCCGCACTGTTCTCGTTGTGACCGCGGGCATGCTCGTCGCGTTCGTGGCACACTCGCAACCCGAGGCTGCGAGCACCAGCGTACGGCCAGCCAAACACCGAAGCAGGCGATCGGCCCAGCCCGGTCGAGGGCGATGAGCCCGGCTTCGCTCCGATCTTCGACGGGAAAACCTTAACGGCTGGGACGGGGACCCGAAATACTGGAGAGTCGAGCAGGGTGCCCTGGTCGGCGAGATCACGCCTGAAACGGTTCTCAAGAGCAACACCTTCGTCATCTGGCGTGGCGGCCGCCAAAGGACTTCGAGCTGAAGCTCGATTATCGCATCACGGCCGGCGGGAATAGCGGCATCAATTACCGGAGCGAGGTCGTGCCCGATCCGGTGACCCCGGGCAACAAATTCGCGATGCGTGGCTACCAATTCGATCTGGACGCGGGCAAACGCTATGTCGGTAACAACTACGAGGAGAAAGGGAGGTTGTTTGTCGGTGTGCGCGGCCAGGTAACCCGCATCGTTGGCACGCGTCCGCCGGTCGTTGCTGTCCGTGGTCGGGGATAACGCCGAACTGGGGCAGGTGGTCAGCGACGATTGGAATGCCGTTCATTTGATCGTTCGCGGGAACATGTTGATTCACTCTCAACGGCCGGCTGCTCAGCGTCACTATCGATGATGATGCGCAGAATCGGCCCACCGATGGTCTGATCGGCGTACAGGTCCATGTGGGACCCCCGATGAAAGTCGAGTATAGAAACATTCGGCTGAAGGGCTGGTAGTCTGGACCCCTGGACCCGATCTTCGCCTGCAGACACGCAAAAACCGGTCCAGCATCATCTTCGACACGCTGCCGATGAGCCGTTGGCCGACGCGGGCGATCGCGCCTCCGGTCTGCACCGTGCGCCGTCACGTCCACGATCGTCGTGTCGCCGTCGGCGCGCAGCGCGATGGCCGAGCTTCCCTTGACGAATCCGGCGCGGCCCTGTCCCTCGCCGATCAGCCGATACGAGGTCAGCGGCACCTTGTCTGACAGGACGACGAGCCCGTCGTACGTGCCGGTGATCGCGGCGAGCGCCACGGTCAGCCGCACGCGATAGCGATCCTCGCCATCGGGCTCGAAACGGTCGCAACCGGGAATGCACGACGCGATCGCCGTCGGGATCCATCAGCAGATCCCAGACGCGATCGGGCGGCGCGTTGAATGTGTAGGTGCCGGAAATATCCATCAGCGGATCGAGTCGGCCTGAGCGGCGAGCGTGTTCAAATGTACCGCGAGGTCGGCGAGATTCGTCAGCGTCCGCGCCGGCAGGAAATCATCGACGAACGGCAGCGCCGCCTGCAGACCCGCGCGTGAGCGGCGCGTAATCGGCCGTGCCGATCAACGGATTGAGCCAGATCGAGCGATGGCAGTTCCGCTGCAGCCGCGCCATCTGCGTCGCGGAGGACGATCGGGTCGCCGCGGTCCCAGCCGTCCGAGATGAGCAGCACGACCGGGCCGCCGTGCAGAACGCGGCGCGTCCACCGCCGGTGCAGCGCTCTGAGCGCCTCGCCCGATTCGCGTGCCGCCCGACCAGTCGGGCACCGACCGTGACACCGCCGCCACCGCCGCGTCCAGCCTCGCGGTCGCAGTTCGATCGTGATCCGCGTCAGGCTCGTCGAGAACAGAAACGCCTCGACGCGGCGATGGCGGCTGGCCGAGCGCGTGCGCGAAGTGCAGGAGCATGCGCGAGTAGCGCTCCATCGAGCCGCTGACGTCGCACAGCAGGACGATCGGGCGCGGACGACGCCGGCGTTCGCGGCGTGGCAGCGAGACGACGTCGCCGCCGGTGCGCAGGCTCTGGCGCAGCGCGCGCCGGAAGTCGAGGCGCGGTCCGCGACCCGCGAATCCAGCGGCGCGTCCGCCGTTCGCCGGGGTTCCAGACGAGCCGCGCGAGCGCCGCGCGGGCGACGGCCATCTCCTCGGCCGTGAACTCCGCGAAGTCCTTGTGTCGCCAGCCGGCGGCGTCGCTCCAGGTCCGCAGCGCGCCGCGCATCGTCTCGCTCCGCGACTCGCTGACGGCTCGAGTGCGACTCGTCAGCGGCGTCGCGCAGCCGCGCTGCGTCGGCGACGTCGTGTGCCGGTGCGCCGTCGGCACGGTCACGCGAGGCTGTCCGTCGCTCGACGCCAGAACGCATCGAAGGCGCGGTCGAAGATCGCCAGGTCGTCGTGGCGATGCACCAGCAGCGTTCGGCACGTGTGGTACACCTCGTCGCGCTTGCCGATATCCACGTGTTGCAGAGCCTCGGTGACGTCGAGCATGCGCCCCGGGTGGACGTCGAGGCCGAGACGGCGCAGCAGGCGGCCGAAGACGAGCAGGTTCTCGATGCAGCATGCGACTCACCTGGCGACTCACGCTGCTCGGGCCGGTCTACCGCGTTGCCGCGCGCGCGAGCATGCCCGCCAGCCGCTCGCCGCGGATGGCGTCGATGTCGTCGCTTGGCCTTGAGCGCGACGCCGAGCGTCTCGCTCGAGCGCGTCGAGATCGGCGTCTCGCGATCGAGCGCCATGAGCGCGGCCACCCAGTCGAGCGTCTCCGAGACGCCGGGCGCCTTGTACAGCTCGGCCGCGCGAGTTCCTGCACGACGGCCGTGACCTGGCGCGGCGAGCCGGGCCGACGCCTGCGGCGCGCGCTCGGCGATGATCGCGAGCTCCTTGTCGAAGCTCGGGTAGTCGATCCACTGATAGAGGCAGCGGCGCTTGAGCGCGTCGTGGACGTCGCGCGTGCGATTGGACGTGAGGATGACGAGCGGCGGCTCGGCTGGCGCGCACGGTGCCCAGCTCGGGGATCGTGATCTGGAACTCCGCGAGCAGCTCGAGCAGATATCCTTCGAACTCCTCGTCGGCGCGATCGATTTCGTCGATGAGCAGCACCGCCGGACGGGTCCGTGGCCGGGTCGATCGCCTGGAGGAGCGGGCGCTTGATCAGGAAGGCGTCGCTGTACAGCTCGCGGCGCGTGGCGTCGCTCGATCCACGCGTCCCGGCCGCCTCGAGGATGCGCAGCTCGAGCAGCTGCCGCGCGTAGTCCCACTCGTACACCGCGTGGGTGATGTCGAGGCCTTCGTAGCACTGCAGGCGGATGAGATCGGTCTCGAGCGCCGCGGCCATGGCGGCCGGCGAGCGCCGTCTTGCCGACGCCCGGCCTGCCCCTCGAGGAAGAGCGGCCGCCGCAGCCGAAGCGCGAGGAACAGCGAGACGGCCAGCCCGCGGTCGGCGACGTAGTGCTCGGCCGCCAGCCGTTCCTGGAGATCCGAGATGGAGCCGTGGAAAATGGCCGCGGTCCCTTCGCGTCAGGCGTTGCCGCCGCTTCGTTGTGGCTCGTGCGAACGTATAGCGAAGCCGCGGCTGGCCGCGACCACGCGGCGGTCGCGTCTCGCCTGTTCATTCCCGGCTCCAGGTCGAATCGGCGTGTTAGTGTCACAGGACACCTGACAGGCTTCCGGCGGAAGGTGACCCCGGCCACTTCTCAGGTCCGATCAATACGTCTGCAGAATCACTGTCCCGATCCGCTTCGGCACCTGGCCGACCGGAATCCGCGCGATCTCCTTCATCGTCCTCGTGTCGATGACGAACGTCATGTTGTCGCCGGCCGCCGCGATGTAGACGCGCCGGCCGTCCGGAGAGAACGTGATCCATTCCGGATGCTGACCGACGTACACGCGGCCGATCTCCTTGAGATCGGGCAGCGAGTGGACGTAGGCGTATCCGTACACCTTGCTCGTCGACCAGAGCTGTCGGCCGTCGGGGGTCACGCCGAGACCGTGCGCCGGAGCGGTCTGCAGACCGTCGTAGTGCGGTTCGACACCGGCGATGGCCGGGTGCTCGATCCGCGCGAGCTCGCGTCCGGTCGCGAAGTCCACCGCGGCGAATCCATGGAAGTTCGAGAGCTGCACGAAGATGCGTTTCGTGGAGCCATCCGGGTTCCGATCGAAGGCCATGGGCCGGATGCCGGCGTCCATCGTGATCGTGCGCACCATCCGATCGGTCGCCGTATCGACGATCGAGATCGTGCTCGTCGCCAATCGACCCGGCGACGGCAAATCTGCCGTCCGGCGTGACGTACACGTTGTGGACGTCGCCGGCCACGGGCACGCGTCGCGATCCGCTTCAGCGACGCCGTGTCGATCACGTCGAGCGCGCCCGGCGCTTCGCGGATGCCGACGTACACCTTGCGGCCGTCCTTCGTGATGTCCACGTTGTTCGGCCGGCCGGTGAGCGGAATCCGGGCGACGACCGACAAGCTCAGCGCGTCGACGACGTCCAGCGTGTGGAATGCCTCGTCGGTGATGAAGAGCCGGCTGCCGTCCGGCGCCGACGTGACGCCGTGCGGGATGCGGACGTCGTTGATCACGTCCACGACCTTGTTCGTCGCCGGATCGATCAGGTGTGCATCCTCGCCGGCCGCGTTGGTCTGCACGATGCGCACGACGGTCTTTGTCGGGCGGTTTCGATCTCGCCTCGAACCCACGCGGCGAGCGCCAGGTACTCCGGATCGCTCGTGGACCAGTGCTTGCCGCCGCCGTGGAAGGGATCGCCTCCGCTCTCGCGCGTCAGGGGGTGCCGCAGCAGGCGACTGGTCGTCGGATTGCCCGGAGTGACGAACGCCGACACGGCCGCGAGGTTCTTTCGGGACGCCTCCTCGGTCCAGACGCCATTGGTCAATGGCTGGAAACGCAGGGCCCCGGCGCCGCGTTCGTGGCATTCCACGCAGCGGATGCGGCCTGGCCGCTTGACCAGGAACATCGGCTCGACTCGCGTCCGGTAGAACTCGAAGTCGAGCGCGGGCCTGCCGCCTGCCTCGGTCGCCTGCCGTGCCGCGACATCCGCCCGCATGAACAGACCCGCCGCGACGATCGCCAGCAACAGCCGCATGGGCTCCTCCCCGATTTCCTGCGCGTGCTGCAGGCAGGATACCGCGTCCAGCCGCTAACGCAGTTGCCAGATCGCGAGCGCGAGCAACGCGCTCCCGGTGGCCCACGTGAACGACGACGTGTGCCGGCCGAGCGGGAGCACCTTTTCAAGGAGCACGAAGACCGTCAGCAGCGCGATCGTCGGCAGGTGCATCACGCCGCCGGCGAAGAGCAGCAGCATCAGCGCCCAGCAGCAGCCCAGACAGTACAGAGCCGTGCGCGATGCCCATGCGCAGCGCGCCGCCGGCGCCGTCGCGCCAGTGTGTCGCGACGAACGACGCCGGAGAACGGCACACGGACAGGCACGCGCGCTTGAATGGCGTGAGCTGATACACCCCGGCGAGGGCCAGGACCACTGCTGACGCGCGCCGGCTGAGAGCTCCATCATCGGCGAGAGGATCAGCTGACTGGTCAGGACTCGCTGAATCACGACGGCGCCGGCAGCAAACATCGTCCACACCACCAGGTATCCGGCGGCAAACGTGTACGCGCGAGCCGACGCGACGGCTTCTTGCGTGCGGCGGACGATGGCCGGCATAGAGCAGGATGGTCGGCGCGGCCGACGGCAGCATCATGCCCGTCATCATGACGGTCCACATCGCGAAAAGAAGCAGCGACGTGTGTCGCGTCCCAGACCGGCGTCATCATCCATGCGGACGGACCGCTCATCGGGCCGTACATGTCCCGGGCCATCGGAACAATCCATGCCCACGCCAGCAGCCGTGCCCCAGCGAGGCCCGACGAGCACGATCGAACGGTCGCGATCGAGTGCGCGTTCGAGAAGAGTCATGACTTGAGCGAGCGCCAGCGAGCCCGCGCGAACGGAGTGGGGCGTCGGGGCCCCGCGAGTGAGCGCGTAGGGGGGGCCGCGGGGGCGAAGCCCCCCGGACTATCGAACGACGCCGTGGGTGCTCCAGTTGAACCTGGCGAAGTGCGCGTGAGTCTTGGTGAAGTCGATGTCGATCGGGCCTCTCGACTTTGCGGTCCCGCTGGCGCACTCCGCGTCGGTGAACTCGATGCCCATCGGCAGCGTCACCCGTGCGCGCGACGCCAGACCGGTCACGGGGTTTCGGATTGGCGACACCGTGCCGTCGAGGATACCGGCGACGGCGACCGTCGCCTCGCGCGCGTCGGCGTCCATGGTGAGATCGATTCGGGTGGTGACTGTTGGCAGGAACGTCGTCGACATGGCGGCATAGATGAACCAGATCACCTTGCCAGGCTCGGTCTCCTTGCCTTTGGCGATCGTTTCGAGCGCCTGATGCTGTTCGGGCGTCGTGCGGTCGTCGACAAACACCTGATGGGTGCCGTTGCCCTGATGAATGGCGCCGGGCCACGCGGCCATGATGCCGAAGCGCGTGTCATCGAGTGTGACGTTCCCGAAATGCCCGCGCTCGACGTGCACCCAGATGTGCGCTCGGCAGTGGCCGTGTGTCGGCGGGCTGTTGAACTGACACGGACAGCCCTGGTTGCAGTTGCAGTTGACGAGCTCCATTCCTTCGATCTGCCAGTCGACTAGGGCCATCGCGATACTCCTGGAGCGACGAAATTGTATCGCAGGGGCCGGCCTCGGTATTCTGCTCTGCGGACTCAGTCCGGCGTGAGCCCATGTGCACGGAAATGAACGCCTTGCACTCCTCGTTTTCAGATCATGTCGCGCTCGCCGATCGATTTCTTCATCGGCGCCAGGACATCGTCGAGCGAATCGAACAGACGCTGCTCAACGTACGCGACAAGGACACGTCGCGTCGGCGGGACCGGCCGTTCTTCGAGCGAACGTTCGGCGCGTGTTTCTTCGCCCTACCTGGACTCCCGCCTGAGTTGTCACGGCTTCAGGGACAACTCGCGGCCAGACATCTGGCCGACGGGTTCGAGCCCGTCGCGTCCGAAAACCGCTACGTCAATGAGCTCGACCCGCTCGAGCTCATTCTTCGCGCGTACGAATACTGGGACCGTCACCGGTGGCCCGGCCGGAGCGGGCGACTGAGCTACGCGCAGACGCTCTATGGCGTGTTCATGCTTCGTTTGCTCGAAGCGCTGAGTCTTCGGATCTGGGATGACGGGAGCGACGGCGCGCCCGATCGTCTGGACGATCTTCAGCAGCGCCTCGACCGGTTGAACGGACCCGAAAGCCCGGCGATATTCGTCCGCGACGCCAGCTGGTTGATCCAGACATCGCAGGGACCCCTGACAAAGCACGTGAAGCCGTACCTCGAGGTGGCCGAGCGGACGTCCAGCACGCTTGACAGGTGCCCGTCGTCTGGCTGTCCACAAAGCGGGCGCGAGGCTGGCCGGCGGTCACCTCCGCTCTCAGCTTCGTTATCGGACGTGGCAGACCGGACTGCCGCCGGACGATCCGCAAAATCTCGCGTTCACACGAAACTCCAACGCGCTCGACAGCGCGCTTCTCGTGCGAGATCTCGTGCCCTTGCTCGAGGCCTACCGGACGACATGCCACGAAGGGCCTGACGAAGAACGGCTGGACCTGGCCGACGCCATCCTCCAGGCCATGTCGGCCGATCCCGAGCTGTACGTCACGCGCCTGGATCTGCTGGCGCCGTACGTGATGATCGAAGATCTGTTCGTCGAACGAGTAGGCGGTCGCGTGAGGCGTACGGCGATGGGTGAGACCGCATCGGCGTACTTGAGCCGCTACGGTGACTTGATCGGAGAACTCGCGGAGTCCATCAGACAGGACGCGGCCGCGTTCGCTCCGGCCGAGAAATCGTACTCACCACAAGGAATTGCGTACGGTTTCATCGCGGATGTCATGGCCAACATCGCACAGGACGCGCTGCTGGGGCCCCCGTCGCCAGGTCTCAGTCTCGAGGACATGTTCGTCAGCCGCGGAGACCTCGACACGAAACTCGCCCGCGCGAGACAGTGGCACGCGCTTCCGTTGAGGCCCGGAGAGCGTGCGCACTTCGATCACTCGGCAGAGGCCGCGGTGCAAAGCCACGCAAGGGTTACGGTCGCTCTGGCCGCCAGGGCAGTGCATCCAACCCGAGCCAACGCGTCTGAACGCCGGGATGCCCGCGTGTTCATCGCGCTGCCGGCTCCGCCCGATGCGATGCCTGCTGACGACTACTGCGTGACGTCGGACCCGACGCGGGCGCGGGCAGCCGGGCCGGCCCTCTATCCGAGAGATCAGCTCGTCACCGACCGGAACGAGGGGCGATACCTCGCGAGCGTGCAATCGGGTGGCGAATGGTTCGGTATCTCAAAAGTGATCCTGACGAGCTTCACGGCACAGGGAACCGACGCCGTGCTGACGGCCGTTCCCGACGGCGCCATCGATGTCCTTCGGCTGACGTGTCCGGAGATCATTGTCGCGCCCTGATGATTTCAGATCGCGATGGTCCGATTCGATGGCGAGGGCGCGTAAAGCTCCTCGACGAGCGTGGCCCGATTCTGCAGGGTCGCCCGCTGATTGAGCGAACCCTTGTCGGTGACCTCGCCGAGATCGATCGCCGGCGGAACGTCGACGAGAATTGCGCGCGCGATACGAGTCGAGCTGCCCGTGCTTTCCGCCGCCAATGTGCAGAGCATGTGAAGAAAAGTCTCACGCACGCGCGGATGGGTCAGGACGGCGGCGGCCGGGGCGTCGGGGGCGAGGTCGTGGCAAAGCCGTCGGCATGCCGAGATATGAGGAAAGAGGAGCGCCGCGACAAACGGGCGGTCCGGTGCGGCGATCGCCACATCCTGCACGTAGGGTCCCAGATGCAGGAGAACCCGTGCCCGCAGCGGGCCCACGCTCACCCAGGTGCCGCTCGACAGCTTGAAGTCCTCGGTGAGACGGCCATCGAACATGAACCCCTTCGACGGTTCGCCGGCATCCACCGGCCGCAGCGCGTCACCCATTCGGAAGAAACCCTCTTCGTCGACGGCCGCTGCGGTCATGGCCGGATCACGCCAGTACCCGGGCGTGACGTTCGGTCCGCGCACTCGTGCCTCGAGCTTGTCGCCGACGGCGGCAAGCTTCAGTTCCACGCCAGGCACGGGAAACCCGACGAAGCCTGCGTGGGCACCAACGCTGCCCGTCGACATCACGAACGGCGCAGTCTCCGTCGATCCGAAGCCGGTGACCCAGAGCAGTCGACGGCCGGTCGTCTCGAGCGCGAGGGCCTGCAGCTCGTCGATGTGGTGCTGGGTCAGTCCGGCTGCTGCATAGAAGAAGAGCGTGAGCCGGCTGAAGAACCGCGACCGCAGCTCGGCGTCGGCCTTGAGATACGGCAGCAAAGCCTCGTACGTGCGCGGCACCGTGAAATGCGCGCTGGCCGCGACCTCGCGGAGGTTTTTCACCGTCGCGTCGATGCCGTCCGGAGTCGGCCGGCCACCGTCGATATAGAACGTGCCGCCGTTTGCGAGCACGATCCCGAAGTTGTGGTTGCCGCCGGCGGTGTGATGCCACGGCAACCAGTCGCAGAGGACGGGCGGCTCCTCGGCCAGAAACGGAAATACGGCACGAAGCATCAACTGGTTCGAACAGAGCATTCGCTGCGTGTTGATGACGCCTTTCGGATGACCCGTCGACCCCGACGTGAAGAGAATCTTTGCGACGGTGTCCGGACCGACCTGTGTGTGTGCCGTGTCGACTGCCGGTGATTCGGCTGTGAGCGCCAGCTCGTCGAACGGCGTGACCGGCCTCGACGACTACCGTCGCCGAGGACGTGACGATTTCGACGTCCGCGCCGAACACGCCGAACGCGCGTTCGAACGCAGCGCCGTCGGCGGCGAACACGAGCCCAGGCCGCATCGTCGCCGTGATTCTCTTCAGCACGCCGAGGTCGCGAGACTGCAGCGAATACTGGGGTGACACCGGAGCGTACGGGATCCCGCTGTACATCGCGGCCAGGGCGAGAATGCCGTGATTGATGCTGTTGGCGGACAGGATCACGACCGGCCGTTCCGCTGACAATCGTCGATCGATGAGCGCCTGCGCCACCGCGCGAACGCGCTTGCGCGCGTCCGCGTAGGTCAGGGCCACCCAGGCGCCAGCGGCATCTCGCTCCACGAGAAACGCCCGATCGGGCGCGCGTGCCGCCCAATCGTCGAGCCACTCCGTGATCCGGCCGGGAAAGGCACCAAGCGACCGCCGGTCCGTCACGTACAGGACGCCGGCCTCACCGGCGCGGACGATCACGTCCGGCGCTGAAACGGGGGAACGCTCCATCGGGCTGCCCGGTCAGATTAGCAGCGCCGCCGCATCGGGAGCTGGCAGTCCGTCAGGCGTTGGATTCGGTCTGGTCCTGCAGCATGACCTCGAGGAAGCTCGAGCCGCTGTTCAGACAATCGAACGTATGCAGGCCGAACCGCGCCGCCAGCTCGACGCACAGCTCGATGCCGCGGCAGCTGTTGCCTCGGCGGTCGAGCCGTGGGGAATACGTGGCGATGCCGAGTTGCCGGTTCACCACGGCCATCAGGCCGCCGCTCACACCGCTCTTGGCCGGCACGCCGACGCGATACGCCCATTCCCCTGAGTAGTCGTACATGCCACACGTGAACATGATCGACAGCACGCTCTTGACTGTCTGTACCTCGAACACCTGCTCGCCGGTGATCGGGTTACGGCCCATGTTCGCGAGCGTCGCGGCGATGGTTGCCAGGTCGCGACAGGTCACGAGAATCGCGCACTGCTTGAAGTACACGTCGAGCGCGTCTTCGGCCTCGTCATGGACGATGCCGAAGTTGAGGAGCAGGTGCGCGATGGCTCGATTGCGGTGGCCCGTCCGCCGTTCCGACTCGAAGACCGACTGGTCGATCGACAGCCGTCGTCCCGCCGCCGCGCTGAGCCGGTCGAGCAGGAGCGTCCATGGTGTCCTGGCCGAAGCGCGCGTGCAGCAGGGCCGTGACGCTGATCGCGCCGGCATTGATCATCGGGTTGTGCGGCCGGTTGGTCCCGTTCTGCAGCTCGATCGAGTTGAACACGTCGCCGCTCGGCTCGACGCCGACATGGCGAGTCACGCCCTCCTGGCCGAATTCCTCGATGGCCATGCCAAACGTGAGCGGCTTCGAAATCGACTGGATGGTGAACGGGCGATCGGCGTCGCCGGTTTCGAACACGCGCCCGCGCGATGTGACGAGCGAGACCCCGAAGTCGTCAGGCGGGCTCTTCGCCAGCTCCGGGATATAGGTGGCGACGTCGCCGTCGGTCAGCGACCGATAGCGAGCGTGCAACTGCTCGATGACCTCCTGTAGTTCGTGCCGATGCATGCGGGCTCCGCGGGACGGAGGCGCCGGATGGCGCGCTGTTGCCGCCGAGTCTAAACGACGGCACGGCCCGCAGGAATGCACAGAATTGTTCGACGTCGGGTCGACCGCCGACACAAATGTGGCGACTGTGGCTACACTAGTCGGTCTGTCGTCCCAGCCCGGCCCATGTCTACTCCGATGATTCAGGTGCGCGACCTCGTCAAGACCTTCGGCGAGGTCACCGCGGTCAATGGCGTGTCCTTCGACGTCGGTACGAACGAAATCTTTGCGTTTCTCGGACCGAACGGCGCGGGAAAAACCACGACCATTCAAATGCTGACGACGTTGCTCGTGCCGACGTCGGGTGCGATGGCCCTCGACGGCCTCGATCCGCGCACTCACCCTCACGAGGTGCGCAGCCGCTTCGGCATCGTCTTTCAGGATCCCAGCCTCGACAGCGAGCTGACCGCCTACGAGAACATGGAGCTGCACGGCGTGCTGTACCACGTGCCGCGCCGCGTTCGCACCGAGAAGATTGAGCGGTTGCTCACGCTCTTCGAGTTATGGGATCGCCGGGAGACGTTGGTCAAGAAGTTCTCGGGCGGCATGAAGCGGCGCCTGGAGATTGCGCGCGGGCTCCTGCACACGCCCCGGATCCTGTTTCTCGACGAGCCGACGCTCGGCCTCGACCCGCAAAGCCGCAATCAGCTCTGGACGCACGTCAAACACCTGAACGAGACCGAAGGGCTGACGGTATTTCTGACGACCCACTACATGGATGAGGCCGAACGCGTCGCGCATCGGATCGCCATCATCGACCACGGCCGGATCGTCGCTCAGGGATCGGCGGCGGAGCTCAGGCAGCAGACCGGCACCGATTCGCTCGAGCACGCGTTCCTCGCGCTGACCGGCTCGACGATTCGTGACGAACGCGCCACCGACGCCGATCAGATGCGGCAGGTCGCCCGCGCGTGGAGGCGATGACGTGAGCGCGGTCTACATTCTCTGGCTCCGCGAGCTGAAACGGTATCGCCGATCGCCCGCGCAGATCGTCGCGTCGTTCGGACAACCGCTGCTGTACTTGCTCGTGCTCGGGTTCGGTCTCGGTCCTGTCTTCCAGCAGGCCGGGCAGGGCAGCTACCTGCAGTTCGTCGCGCCGGGCGTTGTCGGCATGTCGATTCTGTTCACGTCGGTCTTTTCCGGAATCGGGCTGCTGTGGGATCGCCAGTTCGGGTTCCTGAAAGAGACACTCGTCGCACCGGTGCCACGCCTGACGATCATGGCCGGCCGGACATTGGGTGCTGCGACCGTGTCGATGATTCAGGGCACGCTCGTGCTCATCGTGTGCCTGATTGCGGGTTTCCGGCCCGGCTCACATCACCGCACTGCCTCTCGCTCTCCTGTTCATGGCGCTCATCGCCGTCGTCTTCTCGGCGCTCGGCACCGCGATTGGCTCGACGATGCAGAACATGCAGGGTTTCCCGCTGGTCATGAACTTCCTGGTCATGCCGATGTTCTTCCTGTCGGGGGCGCTGTTCCCGTTGACCAACATTCCCTGGGCGCTCAGCGTCGCCACGAAGCTCGATCCGCTCACGTACGGGATGGACGGCCTGCGCGGCGCGTTCATCGGCATCTCCCATTTCGGCATGGTGACGGACATCGCGGTGCTCTCGGGCGTCGCGGGCGTGTTTCTCGCCCTCGGCGCGTACGCGTTCTCGAAAATCCAGATCTGACCGGCCTCGACCGCGGTCAGCCGGCGAGGGAGAACGTGATCGACACCGTGGCGCTGACGCCGATCTGTCCGAGCGGAATGGTCGTACCATCCGGACCGGCTTCGCCGCCTGCCTGGACGACGTTCTGCACGTAGTTGGCGCCGCCGCCGTTCCAGCCCCACCAGCGCGACCCGTTGGTGGAGCCGCCGTATCCTTCATTGATAGCCACGGGTCTGCCGACGGCCGCCGCCATCTCCCCGGCGAGCAGGTCCGCCTTCTCGCGCGCGGCGGCCACGGCCTGCCGTCGAGCCTGGTCCCGGAACTTCCGCAGTTCAGTCGTGCGGAACTCCAGTCCCATGATGCGATTCGCGCCGTTGGCGAGCGCCGATGTCACGGTGGTCTCGAGGAGTTTGGGATTCTTCAACGTGACGGTGAACGCCCGCCGCACGAAATAGCCCTCGATGCCTTCCGATGGATGCGAGCTGTCCCGATATTCGAGGTTGACCTCAATCGTGTCGGTTTGAACGTGCCGGGGGTCGATGCCGAGCCCCTGGATCGCGCGGAGCAGGGTCGCGGTCTCCGCGTCGTTCTTGGTTTTTGATTGCGCGAGAGACGCATCGAACGTTTCGATGCCCAGACCGACGATTACTTCGTCAGGAACGACGTAGATCAGCGCCTGGCCGGACACGTTGATCGTGCCTTGTGCGAACGCCGGGCTGGTGAGGAACAGGATTGTCAGCGTGAGAACTGGGAGTCGCATCGGGGACCTCCTGGTCAGTGGCCCACCGTATTGGACTCCGCGCAGGCGAGCCGAGCCGGCGGTTAGCGCCTTCGATCCGCCAATCGCCAGAACCGGGCTTCGTTGATGATCGTGATGCGATGCCCCTTGTCGCGGAGCCGCTTCACTTCCATCAGCTTGCGTCCGGCGTCGCGACCTGCCGCCTGGAGCGCGTTCGGCCGGCCGCGGACGACGACAGTCGTGCGCACCGACGGCATGCCATGCACGATGGCGCCCGCTCGCTTGGCGGCCTTTTGCACCTCCCGCCGCGTCTTTGTGAAGATCCCCGTGAACGCCAGATGGACACCCTTCAACGTCCGTGCGCCACCGGCTTTCAGCCTGGCGGGTGGTTTGGACAACGCGTCAATCAGCTCGTCGGCACTCTCGTAGCGCTTCCGGCGCTCCCCGATGCAGCGATAGATGATCTCCTTGAGATCGTCGCCGCACGGCAGCTTGCGCACTTCAGGCGCGCGAATCCGCGCGGCCGCGTCGCCCTTGATCAGCATCCCGAGCAGTTGGCCCACCTGGTAGACGTCGTCTCGCGCCTGCCACTTCGGCGCCGCGCCCCCGAAGACATCGCTCGGGGCCATGAGGGGATTCAGCGTGTGAGCGGTAATGCCGCGCTGGTCGCTCTGCTGCCGGACGATGCCGAAATCGCCGAGCTTGAGGCGGGACTGATCGCAGACGAACACATTCATCGGCGTCAGGTCACGGTGCAGCATCTGGCCACGATGAAGCTTGCCGAGCACCTGGAGGATCCCGGCGATTTCGCGCCGCGCGGTCGTCTCGTTCCACCGGCGGGCGGTGCGATGTAGAAATGCGCTCAGGTCGCCGTGACGGGCATACTCGATGACGAGGCAATAGAGCGGCTTTCTGCCGGTGTGGACGATCGGGAACGCGTCGAAGACCCGGACCGCGCGCGGGTGATCCTGCAGCAACTGGCCGAAATACGCTTCGCGCAGCCATCCATCGATCCGCCGGCTGACCTTGATGCACACGCTCTCGGGCACGGTGTGCGACTGACCGATCCGTTGCGCAAGGTAAACCTGGCCGAATCCGCCCTGGCCGAGCAGCCGATCGACGCGATAGCGCAGGCCGGTCTCCGGGCTCGTGACCTCGTCACCGTCGCTCACGAGTCGATCGCGCTCCAGCGCCCGGCCCCCGGTCCATGTGCGCGTCGTCCTGTTGCTCGTGTGCCGCGTGGATCGACCTGCCGCCTTGGGATTCGGCAAGCGACTAGGATACCGCCGCGGCTAACCGGTGCCGCCGATCCTTCGTCCTATGACCACACGAGGTCTCGATGCGGCACACCGTGTTGGCAACCGTCCTGGTCCGTCGGCACTCATCGACGGCCGGCTCGTGTCGCCTGCCACGCTGGAATTGATGAAGACGCCCAAGGTCGAACTCGGCGCATCGTCGTACGGCTTCGGCGTCATGCGCGAACGGGTGCCGGGCGTGTGGGGGCACGGCGGGGATCTGCCCGGCGCCGACGCGGCGCTCGAGTTCTACAGCGACGGTTACGTCGCCGTGGTGCTCGCAAACATGGACATGGTCGCGGCGCCCGTTCTTCAACGGACGCGTTCACTTTTTCATGACGCGCGAGCCGCCTCTACCGCGGACGCCAGCGTGCTTCGTCCTGCGTTGGCATCCAGCGATCTTCCGCCCCGGCCCGACAACGCCCCACGATATAATTTGCACCGGCTCCATATATGCCGGTCTCAAGGTCATACACGCTCGAGTTGACCGCCGTGGTGGTGGCTGCCGTGGCCACGCTCGGCGCGTTCGCGGCCGCTCCGCGGCAAGCGTGCCCCGCTCGGCCGGTTCCGGACGCGTCGTCTCCCCAGCAGCCGATCGATACCTGCATTCCGGACGGCTTCAACGAAGTCGCGATTGATTATTTCGACGACTACTCCTGGCGGCTGTTCGTCGCGATGGTCTGGCCGGCGGCGCCGGACAAGCGCGGGGTTGCCGACACAGCGAAAACGCTCGGCGACGCGGGACCGCGAGTGTTCGAGACCTACAAGTCGTTGTGGGAAGTTTTCCACGAGGACGGCACGGCGCCGACCGCGAATTTCAACGACTACGACACCGCCGCGCACAACGCCTGCAAGGTGAACCCGCAGTTCGGCGACATCGTCCTGGCCAGCAGTACTGCGTACGGCGATGTCGCACAGTCTGGATTCGGCACGCTCGTGGGGCCCCTCGTGGCGCAGAACGGGAGATACGTCCGCTACCAGACGCTTTACAACCAGCCCGCCTACGACTTCATCGTGGCCAACAAGTACTACCTGAGAAGCCAGCTTCCAGCCGTCACGGATGCGGCCGCCTCAGTGCCAGCGATGCAGTTTCCGGACGGCTCGCTCGCCATCAAGGCCGCTTGGCTCGACATGACGGGCTTCACCGAAGCGCAGACGCACCGGTACTACACGCGCACGGCGATCCTGAAGGATCCGGACAAGGGCACGTGTTCCCGCATGACCGTCGGACTCGTCGGATTGCACGTCGTCCAGAAAACGCCGAGCCGTCCGCAATGGTCCTGGTCAACCTACGAGCACGTGGACAACGTCCCGCCGGCGCAAGCGGACGGGCCCGGAACGTTCACGTTTCACGATGGTGGGACGGCGGAGATGCCGGACGAGAACCCCCTGTTCCTCGTTCCGCTCGCGCCTCAACCGGTGAAGCCGTTCAACGTGGTCCGGTACGCCAGGATGCCGATTCATCCCAACACGGCCGCGATGAACACGCGCTATCGAAGACTGTTGAAAGACACGGCGTGGGGGCAGTACCAACTGGTGATGACGCAGTGGTCACGCGTGCCCGGCAATCAGGCGAACCCCGTGGCCGTGACCGTCACCGGGGATGCCTCGACCACGCTTTCCGGGCGTCGGCGCCGGATCGGCCTTCGCGAACGTCACCTTGGAGACGTTCGATCAAGACCGCGTGCAAATGGGATGCATGGGGTGCCACTCGGGAGCGCGCATGCGGACGGACTTCATGTGGTCGGTCCTCGACCACGCGTATCCGGCGACCATCGCCCCAGCGCCCTCGGCGGTTAAACAACCTGCGAACGTCGCGGCCAAGTTCGAACTCAGAAGTAAGAAGTCAGAAATCGTTCAGTTGCTTCTGACTTCTACCTTCGAAGTTCGAACTTGACAGCGAAGTCCCCTACCGCGCCGCCGGCTTCGCGGTTCCCGCGCGAGGCTTTGCCGTGAACACAAACGTGCCCCGCGTGCCCGACGTGAGAATGTCGAGCGTGCCGTCCTTGTTCACGTCCAACACCTGAAGGTGCGAGCCGACGCCGGAGCGGTTGTGAATGAGCTCCGGAACGAATTTCGCTCCGCCCGGGGCCTTCGGATCGCGAACCGTCTTGTACACGTAAAGCACCGCGGCTCCATACGGGTCAGGATCGCTCCAGCTCTCCTGATGGGAGTAGTGGCGCTTGCCGGTGATGAGATCGGGGATTCCGTCGCCGTCCATGTCGCCAATCGTCGAGGCGTGCGGCTGAGAGAACACGACGTCGCCGGCATTCTTGCTCGAGAAATTCCCCATGATCTCGTGCTCGACGAACGAGATCGTGCCGTCCCTGTCGCGTTTCTGCTCGAACCAGGACAGACCCCACCCGTGCCCTTCGATGGCGGTGACGACGTCGTTGCGGCTGTCGCCGTTCACGTCGTAAACGCTGATCTCCGCGCCGCCCCGGCCGAAGTACTCGGGATGGAACGCCCACGGTTCCGGCGTGCTGTTGTTCGCCGGCTGTTCCCACCATCCGGAGGGCTGCAGGATGTCCATGCGGCCATCGCCGTTGATGTCGCCCACGCCGACGCCGTGCGCATTGACGGTAATCTTCTCGGAAACCGCCCGGACCATCCACGGCTTGGTGGGATCCGCGGGATCCGGCTTCGCGTAGGCGACCACGCCGCCACCGCCGAAGACCACTTCCGGCTTGCTGTCGCCGTCCACGTCCTTGAACTGCACTTCTTCGGTCGACACCGACGGCACGACGGAGTAGCTGTCCCAGCGCCGCGACTCACCTTTGGGATTGACGTACAGCATGATCGGGCCGTCCCGCGGTCATCAGGATGTCCGCCCATCCGTCGCCGGTGAAATCGTAGGCGAAGTTGATCATGCCGCTCGCGTACTGGTTGCTCGGATTGAACGTCTGCGAGATCGCGAACTCTCTGCGCTCGGTGTAGGTGGGACCGAGATAGTAGAACGGTCCGGCCGCGACATCCATCACGCCGTCGTGGTTGAAGTCGGCCGCCGTGGCCGACCACGCGTAGTAGAAGTCGCTGAGGCGCTGCCCCTTGAATCGGCTGGACGTTTCTTCCGGTGCCTCCATCTTCGGCGCGAGATCGCGTACCGAGACTTCCTTGAACCGCACTTCGCCGGTGCCGCCGACATACAGCGCGACCGGGCCGAAGCCTTTCGTCCCGTCGCCCGTCCCGCCGCCGGTGATGCCGGTACCGCCACCGCCGCTGGCGCCCATCGCGTTGAGCGACGCCCGCAGGACCTCGGCATCGACGATGACCTCGACCGTGTTCCATTCCTCGGCGCGAAGACCGACGGGCGCTCCGGCGGGACCGGCGTAGCCACCGCCACCGCCGCCCCTCCCCGAGCCGGCGCGCCGCGGCCAGCGGCCGCGCCGCGACCGGCCGGAGCCGGAGTCGCCATCTCGCCTCCACCAGCTTGCGCGGGAGCCGCGCCACGTCCGGCCGCCGCGCCACCGCGCCCACCAGCCGCCGCGGCTGGCGCAATACGCGTCGTGCCGGCGCCGCCGCGCAGGGCTTCCCGCGCCAACCTCTTGACCCTGTGCGTCGAGCTTCAGGTTGTACGACGCCAGGTCGCCCTCATTGAGAGACACGAAGGCGCCCTTCATGCCGTCAGCTGTTTTTTCGGCGCGCAGCATGACGCCGGTCTTGCATCCGCCCATGCAGCGAAACGACGCGAAGAACCCCGTGTCCTGATAGGACTTGTCGAGCACGAGCCAGCCGCCGCCGGGCGTCTTGGGCGTGCCGACGATCTCGCCTTTTTCCACGCGCCAATCGGCCTGCCCGACAGGGTGCCAACCGGCCAGGTCGTTCCGTTGAATGCCGGCTCAGGCCTGAAGTGCGTGGGGCCCGAGGCGAACGCGACCTGGCACGAACACGAACGCCGCGATGGTTCCGTAGATCCATTTATGAGACATCTGATGACCCCTTCTCATCCGCACCAGACGGACGACTCAGGCGCTACGCCCTGAACGAGCCAAAGTCTTCTGACGGGATATTTGTCTGGGGCTGATTATCGTCCAGGGGGCGGGAATGGCAAAGCCAAATGACCGGTCACACGCGCCCCGACGGCGATGGACAGGGCGTGGCGGGAGTTCGAGGCCACAGCAGATGGTACACGTAGGCTGGGAGGCAGAATCGGCGGACGACGACACTCATCGACGCGGCGACGAACACGCCCTCGAGCAGCCAGGCTGCGTGCGACGCTCCTGCGAAGAGCGTCATCGCGATGCTCATGGCAAACGTGCCGGCCATGGCCTGCGAGAATCGCCTCGGCGGGGGCGCCGCAGGCATGGCGGCGAGCCGCATCGGGTCCGCCATCACGTGGTTGAAGAATGCGTCGAACGGGTTGTGGCTTGGAACGAGCGCGCTCCACCACAACACCGTTGACAGCGCCAGGAAGAGCCAGGGGCTCTGAAGGACGACGCCCGAGATCACCACTCCGGCGATCACGCGCGGCTGGAACATCAGCGCCGAGTACAGACCATCCTGGCAGCCCTCGGTCGTGAATCCCTGTTGCCGGATGAAATCAACTTTCGATGGTCGCATGACATCCTCCTTGTCGTTCAATAGTGGAGCTCCGTATTCAGTGCGCTCGTTACGTCAGGAGCACGACGGCGCCGGTCACCACCAGCGCGCCGGCCCACAGCCAGTCCAGGTTGAACCACGCCGTGCGAAGCAGCCTCAGGCCCAGCTTGCGGTACACGGTCCACGCGAACAGCGTCATCACCACCAGATACGCCAGCGTGTGAACACCGACGGCCGCCGCGTTCGTCCACGGCACGCTTCCCGCCGCCGCGGCGAGATGCCCCGCGTGCTCGCCCGTTGCCGCTGACACCGCGCCCGGCATCCGCATCACGAACGGGAGCACCATGAATCCCGCCCCGTGGGCAGACGCCATCAGAAACGACCAGACGGTCAGCGTGCCGAAAGTCACCTGCATGCCGGCGTATCGCGGGTGTCGATGACGCCAGAGCCGGTAGAGCCCGAGCGTCATCAGCATTCCCGCGACGATGACCCTCATCGTCTCGAGCGGGACGATGAGGCCCGCCAGGGCGGCGGCAAGCAGGACCACCCCCACGGCCATCGCGTGACCGAGCGCGATGGGTGGCAGCGCCCGCCACACACCGCGGGCGCTTCCCTGCTGCATGCCAAGCGCGACGGCGAACAGCCATCCCATGCCTGGATTGATCCCGTGATAGGCGCCGAGCGCCACCATCGCGTCCCATTCCATGACGACCTCCTCTCGTTCAGGCGTAACAGTACGAATCGGAGGAGGCGTCGCCCCCTTCCAGCCGCACCTGATGAGGGCGCATGCCGTCCGACTGGAGGAAGAACCGGGAGTCGAGCTCCATGCCGCCTTCGGGCCGCACGTTCACCTTGGCCATCCAACCGCGGACGCCGTCCGGATAGAACTGCTCGTCCCAGGGCGTGTAGAGGCTGTTGGTGAAGTAGATGCGCTTGCCGTCGCGGCTGACCTCGACCATCTGGGGTCCGCCGTTCAGGCGTTGATCCGGGTTGCGCGGGTGGGGTGTGCGGCCCACGATCCCTCCGAGCCGGATCGAGCTGATCTTCTTCGGCTTGAACGGATCGCTGACGTCGTACTGGATGAACTCGCCCGTGCCCCAGCACGAGACGTAGAGATAGCGGTCGTCGACCGACAGATTGATGTCGGTCACGAGCGGCGCCACCGCCTTGAACCCCTGCAGGATCGGCGGCAGCTTCTCCGGGTCGGCAGGCTCCGCGGGGATCTCGATCACCTTCTTGATCGCCCACTTGCCGTTCGGACGCCGTTCCCGCTGCCTCGCGGTACCACAGCCAGATCGACGATGAGAGATCCTTGAGCGACATCACCACGCTCGCGAACCCGTACGCGCGGGTCGGGTCGTGCGCGGGGCGCAACTCCAGCGTCATCTGCTGCTCCGCGCCGAGCGACAGCTCCTGCACGTGGCGCCGCCGGCGCAGATCCCACACGTGCAGGCTGTTTCCGTACTTCCCGCCCAGCAGCAGCTCCGGGTTGACGCCGTCCTTCACCATGTTGGGCGTGCCCCAGGTGCTGGTGATCATGGTGTCCAGTCCCAGGTGCCACCAGATGTCGTAGGCCAGCTGCTGCGGCCCGCGATCGATCTCCCACCGGCCGCGAATCTCGAATGTCTCGGGATCCAGCGTGAACGTGCCGCCGGGGCCGTTGCCGTCGGGCGCACCGAACGCGCTCATGAAGATGCCGTCGGGTCCGCAGTGGACCGTGTGCGGAGCGGCGTAGCCCGTGCGCTGCGCGAGCGTCTCCGGCTCGATCACCTTCACGATCTTCGGCTGGCGCGGATCCGGTTTCGTGTCGAGGATGTGGATCCGCGACGAATTGATCCCCGGAACGACCAGATAGCGCCGCTCCATGTGCGGATGTGGCGCGTACGGGCACAGGCAGGAACTGCAGGCGTTCCAGCCGAAGTGATGCAGTTCATCGCCGGCGTGAGGCATGTCCGTCTGACCAACCAGACGGCCGTAGCTCTTCGAGTCCGGGATCGACGTCCACGACGCCAATCGCGTCCGCGCGTCCATCTTCGCCGGGGTTGATGAGCGCGATGTAGGCGAGCTTCTCCGGCGGCGACTGCTTCGCCAGCGTCGGCGACGGATAGAATGTCGGATCCGGTTTCAGCAGTGGCATCGCTTCTCTCCTTGTTGATGAGCCCTCAGTGCGAGGCCCATCCTGCACCTACTTGATGCTGGAGCTCTATGACCGAGGCTCTGTGCCTCTTGTCCGACCCACCGGATTTGACTTGACTCGTTGACTGAGGCTCTGGGATTCTTGACCGAGGCTCTGGGAACCCGCGATCTGTGACCAAAACGAGGGGACGACTGCGATGGATGTGCTGTCCGACGTGCTCCGCGTTGTGCGCTTGTCGGGAGCGGTGTTTTTCACGGCCGACTTCTCCGCACCGTGGGCGCTCGAATCCCCGATTCCCGAAATGCTGGCGTCGGCCGTGATGCCCGAAGCGGAATGCGTCGTCCTGTTTCACATCCTCGTCGAGGGCGAGTGCGAGGTTGTGTGTCAGGGGCATCCCGTGACGACGATGGAGGCGGGCGATGTGATTGTCTTCCCGCGCGGCGACCAGCACACCATGCGCAGTCACGAGTGCGGCGACGCCGACGCCTCTCACGTCCATCTTTTCGCCGGGCGGGTACGACGAGCCCCCGCAGCTGTCGTACGGCGGGGGTGGAAGAACGTCGCGTTTTGTGTGTGGCTATTTGAACTGCGACCAGCGGTTCAGTCCGCTGGTCGAGGCGCTGCCGACGATGCTGCTGGTGCGAAGCCGTGACGACTATTCGGCGATCGAAGCGGTGGACGCGAGCGGCAGCCGCCCCACGGTTGTGCCGCAGGGATCGGGGACCTGGTTGGGCACGACGCTGAAGTTCACCATCAACGAAGCCAGAGCTGCCCGTCCGGGCAATGCCGCCATGCTCGGACGACTCACCGAGCTGATGTTCGTCGAGATTCTGCGCGAATACATGCACCGCCTGCCCGCCAATCAGGGCGGCTGGCTCGCCGGGTTGAACGACGCGCACGTCGGCAAGGCGTTGCGATTGCTTCACGCCAATCCCGATGCGGAACTGGACCGTCGACGAGCTTGCGCGCGAGTCGGCGATTTCACGCTCCGCCCTGGCCGAACGGTTTACGGAGCTGGTCGGTGAAGCGCCGATCCGCTACCTCGCCAATTGGCGGATGCAGCTTGCGAAGCAAATGCTGCGAGAGGGCCGCACACATCCAGGAAGTCGCGACTCGCGTCGGGTACGAGTCCGAGGCGGCCTTCAACCGGGCCTTCAAGCGCGCCACCGGTTCGCCTCCGGCAACGTGGCGGAGGGGGGCCTCGAGCGTGTCCGGATAGGCGGAGGCAGACGATTCCCTCGTTGGAGACGGGACGGCCGGGAGTTGTACTGCGTCGAGGACGGCAAGATCTCTTTGGCGCGATCCTGAATGCCGGTCCAGGTCCCCCGGCATACTCGGCTGGCCCGGGCTACCCGTACAACGTCACGGCCGATGGCCAGCGGTTTCTCGTGTCTGCCTTTCCGCTGGCAGACGCCGACGCCTCATCACAGTCGTCACAAAACTGGACGGCACGCTTGAAACGCTGATCTCGCACGATCGCGTATGCTACCGCAGTCTCGCTAGTCCGAATGCCTGGCTCCCTCTGTCCCAAATGCGGCGCTTCGCTGCCCTCCGACGGGGTTTGTAACGTTTGCCTGCTTCACATCGCTGCTGCCGATCAAGGGACAACGCGAACCGCTCACGTTGACGGCGTAGAGCGCCCCGCGTACATCGGCCCATACAGGATCCTCGAAACCCTCGGAGAGGGCGGAATGGGCACCGTCTATCTGGCCGAGCAGGATCGGCCGCTCCGGCGTCGCGTCGCTCTGAAGATCATCAAGATCGGAATGGATACGCGCGAGGTGATCGCGCCGTTTGAGGCCGAGCGGCAGGCCCTCGCCCTGATGGACCACCCGAACATCGCGCAGGTCTACGACGCGAGTGCCACGGATGACGGCCGTCCATTCTTCGTGATGGAGCATGTGCCGGGCATTCCGATCACGGAGTACTGCGACAAACAGAGGCTGTCGACCGGATCGCGACTTGAGCTCTTCGTCCAGCTGTGCGCCGCTGTCCACCACGCTCACCAGAAGGGCGTCATACACAGGGACATCAAGCCGTCAAATATCCTCGTCATGACGCAGGACAGTCGACCGGTGCCGAAAGTCATCGACTTCGGCGTCGCAAAGGCGACGCACCAGCGGCTGACCGAAAAGACTGTGTTCACTCAGTTAGGCCTGCTCATCGGTACGCCCGCGTATATGAGTCCAGAGCAGGCGGAAATGGGAGGAATGGATGTCGATACGACGACAGACATTTACTCGCTGGGTGTTGTGCTTTACGAATTGCTGGTGGGCGTCCTTCCGTTTAATGCCGAACGTCTCCGGAGTGCCGGATACGCAGAAATACAACGCATCATCCGTGAGGAGGAGCCGCTGCGCCCCAGCACGCGGTTGAGTGGTCTCGGGCAGAGGGTGTCGGAAATCGTCAAGCAGCGACGGACTGATCTTCCGGCACTGCGCCGAGAGCTGAAAGGAGATCTCGACTGGGTTACCTTGAAGGCGCTAGAGAAGGATCGCACGCGGAGATACGCTTCGGCTTCAGAATTGGGAGCCGATATCCTGCGACACTTGAATTGCGATGTAGTGCTCGCTCGTCCCACGTCGGTTGCATACCGATTAAGCAAGTTCGGCAAAAGACACAAAGTAGCAGTAGCGGCAGCAGCAATGGTCTTCATCTCTGTCTTGGGGGCCTTAGCGGTCAGCTCGCATGCTGTATCTGCGCGCCGAGCTTGCCCGTGAGTACGCCGAGCGGCAGTCATATGCGGCGGTACTGGCGGCAGTGGATGCCCAGATTCTCGCTGCTGAGGCTCGCGATATCGACAAACGGGCGACCAGTGGGGCAGGCGTAGCATGGGCTCATGAAGCCGAGCGTCGCCTTGCCGAGATACCCGGGAGTCGGCGCGGGTGGGAGTGGAGATACCTGGTCGGGAGGCTCGACGGAAGCGCCAGAACACTGTGGGGGACGACCGTCCCCCTTACCGTGGCGGCGGGGTCTACGGAGCCGGGCGACACGTCCACGATTCCGTACCTATCTTGGTCCGATTCGATTCTCCCCAGACCAACGATCGCTGTTTCGGACAACTACTCAGGGTGTCCACCGTTGCACCCGCCGAGCGGCAACCGGGCCAAGGCCGCGCGCCTGCTCGGCACCACCGAGCGGATCCTGAGCTACAAAGTGCGCGGCTACGCCATCGACCCGCGGCGGTTTCGGGGCTGATCGTCGGCCCGGGCGGGCGCGCGAGGGTGGAGGGGCCGACAACCGTGCGCCGGGTCTCGCCGCGGGGCCACAGAAATGTCGGGACGAAGGAGCGCCGGATTCGCCCAGCGGATCCGGCGCTTCGCGTCAACTGCCCGTGGCCCAGCGACTTGGTCGTCGCCTGTCACGATCTGGCCGCCTGCCGGAGCGGGGCACGCGACTTGTCTGATGGGTCGGTCGGCGCGTGACCTTCGCGCGACTTCATGCTCGCCGTTTCGATGCGGGCGTGAATGAGGTTCCCGGCGTCCTTCGCGCGTGCGATCCGCGCCCGTGCGGGCAAACGGAGCCACGACTCAACATCAGGAGTCTTGCATGTCTCGACCGACCATTCCCATCCTGGCGACCGCCCTTGCCCTTGCCGGGCTGACGCCGGCAACCGGCGCCGCGCAAGCCGACACGGCGGGACGGCCACCGCGCTCTCGCTCAGCGCCGGGCTCGCGCCCGTGCCGGCCGCCCTCAAGTCCGCCTATCGCGTACGGCTCACCAGCACCTGGCCGCAGGAGGCCGCGACGGCGGGCTGCCGCAACGGCGGCGAGGAGGCGGTGGAGGGCGAGCTTACGCGAACCGGCGACGGTACCTACCCGGCACCTTCAGCCGGCGCACCGAGCTGCTCTTCTGCGGCGTGCACGGCACGCCGCAGGTGAGGGCGGCGACGGGCTGCGCGCTCACGCTCACCGGCCAGGGCGCGGTCGTCGGTCGACCGGCGTCGTGATGGAGGACGAGACGAGCCCGAGCGGCCGCTCGATGCGGCTCACCTGGACGCCGGCGCCCGGGCACGAGGCCACGGTCACCGGCCCCTGCGCCCAGGCCTTCAAGCAGGCGGTGAAGGCGATGTACCTGTCGACGCCGCACGCGGCGGAGTTCGCGCTCACGCCATCGGGCGCGGGGCCGCGGTCGGAGCGGCTGGAGAACTACGCGTGGAAGGTGGAGCTGGACTGAGGGACTAACCCTCCCTCCGCACCTCCGCCGCCGTCTTGTCCTCGCGGAGGCCCAGGTAGCGCGGGTGCCGCAGCAGCCCCGCCGGCGTCCACTCGCCGAACCCGATCTCGACCACCATCCGCGGCGTCACCCACTGGACCTCGCCGGCCGGCGACGGCCCGGGCGCGAACGGCGTCGTGCGCCGGTGCAGCGGGGCGAGCTTCCGCGCGAGCAGCTCCAGCGTCGCCCGGTCGTAGCCGGTGCCGACCTTGCCGGCGTAGCGCAGCGCGCCGTGCTCGTAGTACCCCACCAGCAGCGCGCCGAGGCCCTCGCGCGAGCCCTTGGGCGCGGTGTAGCCGCCGACCACGAACTCCTGCTGGTGGACGCACTTGATCTTGAGCCAGTCGGTGGACCGCGCGCTCACGTACCGGCCGTCGCGCCCGCTTGGCGATGATCCCTTCGGCGCCCTTGGCGCAGGCCTCGCGGAACATCGCGGCCGAGCCGGTGGTGCGGAACGGCGTGAACCGGATCGGGTCGTCGTACCAGACGACGTCGCGCAGCACCGCCTTCCGGTCCACCAGCGGCAGGCCGGTCAGGTCGATCCCCTCGTAGAACAGGCAGTCGAACAGGTACAGCTCGACCGGCCACGCCGCTCCGGCGGGCGCGGAGCCTCGTCGCGGAGCTGCATCCGCCGCTGCAGCCGGGAGAAGCTGCTCTGGCCGGTCTCCGGGTCCACCGCCACCACCTCGCCGTCGAGCACCGCGTCGCCCCGGACGGCGAAGGAGAGCGCGTCCACCAGCTCGGGATAGGCGCCTTCGAGCGGCTTCCGGTTGCGGGAGAAGAGCCGGATGTCCCCGCCGTTGGCGTAGACCAGCACGCGCACGCCGTCGAGCTTGGGCTCGTACAGCCACTGGCCGCCGCTGGGGCGGCGCGTCGGCCAGCGTCGCCAGCATCGGCGGGATCCAGCCCGGCTGCGCCCGGTAGCGGAGCCGCGCGTTGGCCGACTTCGACAGCGTCTCCAGGCGCCGGCTCATCCGGCGCGCTCCGCCGCGCCGACGCACGCTCGGCGAGATCCTGCTGCGCGTCGAGCATGCCCGCCCACGGGTCGCCCGACGGCGTCGAGCCGGTCGGGCACGGTGTGGAGGGTGAAGTCGGTCGGGATAGACCCGCTCGAGCTCGTCCCACGCGATCGGCATCGAGACGGTCGCGGCCGGATGCCGCCGCGGCGAGAACGGCACCGCGAGCGACTTGCCCCGGCTGTTCTGGTTGTAGTCGAAGAAGATCTTGCCCGTCCGCCGCCGCACCGCCCACTCGACCGTCACGTCCTTGGGCCGCTCGCGCTGCACGTGCCGCGCGATGGTCTCGGCGACCGCCGCGGGCCGCGTCGAAGTCGAGGTCGCGCACGATCGGCAGGTACAGGTGCAGCCCGGTCCGGCCCGACGTCTTGATGAAGGTGGCGAGGCCGAGGCCGTCGAGGATCTCGCGGATCCGGAGCGCGAGCCGGCGCGCGCGGGCGAAGGCGCGGCGGTGCAGCTCCGGCTCCTCGCCGCGGCGCCTCGTTGCCCGAGTAGACGTACGGGATCGAGATCGAAGACGACGAAATCGGGGTAGTTGAGGATCGAGCGCTCGAGCGCGGCCTCCGAGCCGGTGAACTTCCGGCTCCGGCCCGCGCGCGTCCGGCTCGGGGTTCGACCCGCGAGAACCAGGCGTGCAGCTCGAGCCCCGCCATCTGGCCGAGCCAGAGCAGGGTCGCGAGGTTCTCGCAGATGAGATAGTCGCCGTCGCGGTCGTTGTGGCTCGAGTGGATCCGCACGGTGCGGGCGAACGGCGGGGCCGGCTCCCAGTGCTTCTGGAAGAAGCTCTTGCCCGTCGACGCCGTCGGGGAACCGGGTGACGAACAGCGGCCGGTCGGCGAGATGCGGGAGCATGTACGGCGCGACGCGCGTGAGGTAGCGCAGCAGGTCGCGCTTGGTGGCGCCCTTGCGGCGGCCGACGCCCGGCCAGAGCGGCTTGTCGAGGCTCGTGACCGGCAGCTCGTGGCCGTCCACGACGCAGCGTGGTCCGGTCGTCCCTGGTGGCGAGCTGGTCCAGCACCTCGCGGACGGCCTTGCCGGGGCGCGGCTTCGTCATGAGTCACCACAGAGGCACGCAGGCACGCTCAGCTCGACCTTGCGCGTGCGGCGCGCGCCGGCCCGGCGCTGGCGCGGGCGCCGGCGTCGGCGGCGCTTCGCCGCCGGGCTTGCGCCTTCCCGCCCTTCCGCGCCGCCTCGACGCTCTTCCGCAGCGCGTCGGCGAGGTCGATGACCTTGGTCTCGCGCGCCGGCGGCGACTTCACCACGTCGCGGCCCTCGAGCTTGGCCTCGATGAGCTGCGCCAGCGCCTCGCGATAGTGGTCGTGGTACTCCTCGGGCTCGAACGGCTTCCGCAGCAGCTCGATCAGGGTGAAGGCCATGTCGAGCTCGCGCTCGCTCACCTTCGCGCCGCCGAGTGTCGACCTCGGGCTCGCGCGCACCTCGTCCGGGTAGTAGAGCGTCTCCAGCATGATCACGCCGTCCTTCGGGCGGATGCGCGCAGAGCTGCTCCTTGTTCCGGATCGTGATCGTGGCGAGCGCGGTGAGCCCCTTCTTCTCCATCGCCTTCAGCAGCAGCGCGTACGGCTTCTCCGCCCGCTCGTCCGGCGCGAGGTAGTAGCTCCGCTCGTAGTAGACCGGATCGATCTCGGACTCCTCGACGAACGCGCGTGAGGTCGATGATGTGCCGGCTGGGCAGGGGGAGCTTCTCGAAGTCCTCGTCGGTGAGCTTGACGTACTCGCCCTTGGCGTACTCGTAGCCGCGCACCGTCTCGCTCCAGGGCACCTCGACCTCGTCGGTCGGGCACCAGCGCACCTGCTTGAGCCGGGTGCCGCAGGTGGCGTGGAGCAGATGGAAGCTGATGTCCTTGCTCTCCGTGGCGCCGTAGAGCTTCACCGGGATGCTGACCATCCCGAAGCTGATCGATCCGCTCCAGATCGCTCTCGCCATGCACCCTCCCCGGAGGCGGCCCGGCAGAGGGCCGTGGGAACGTCCCGCGGGAGTTTTCCACACCGCGGAGGGGATTTCCACAGGGTTATCAACATAAGTTGTTGATAAATAACAACTTACGCTGCCCGATAATCTAGCATGATGGAAGGCGCTGCTGTGGGATGAGTCACACTGCGGATCAGGGGCGCTGTGGCAGGTCCTTTCCGCCGTTCACGGCGCGGAGGATCCGCTTCATCGCCGAGTCGCTGCGGGCTGTCGGCGTGGCGACGAGCGAATCGCCGCCGGGCAGCGCCGGCACGTCGAGCTGCATGTCGACCGGGGCGGGCGCGAGCGACGAATCCTTGATCGGCCGCCGGAGCCGGGCGGCGTGGCGCCGGCGGGGCCGGGACGTGGACGACGATCGCGCGCGGCTCGAGCGCCGGCGGCGAACCCCGACGAGGCGGGCTGCGTCATCGACGACCGGGCTTGGACCGGCGTCGACGGCGGCGCCGGCTCCGGCGGCCGGCTGGTCGGCCGGCTGCTCGGCATCGTCGGCGCGGGCAGCGCGGGGCTGGTCGGCTCCGCGGCGGCGGACCGGCGGCGGCGTCGAGCCGCGCGACGGCGCGAAGGACATCATCCCGTAGCCGCCCACGCCAGCACCACGATCGCGCCGACGACGTGCAGCGGACGCCGGCTCCGCGTGGACGCCGTCGACCGGCTCGGCCACGGGCGGCTCGGCCGGGGTGAATCTCGGGATACACGATCGCGGGAACTGGAGCACCGGTGAGGCGACGACCGGCGGCAGCGCCGCCGCCTCCGGCGCGCGGCTTCTCCGCGACCGGCTCGTCCTCGACCGCGGCGGCCGCGGAATCGCACAGGACCGGTGGACCGGGTGGCGATCTCGCGGATCGACGGGCTCGGCGGTGACTTGACTGACCGGCGGCTCGCATCCGGCACGGGGCGACTCGGCCCGCACGGCTTGGGACGCCGGAGCTTCGATCGCTGACGCGGAGCGCGGACGGCCGAGTGGCGGCTCCGAGCGACCGGGCTGGGCGCGACTGAGGCCTGCGGCGACTGGTTCCGGCGCGAGCCGGCGTCCGGCGCGACGGGCGCGGGCGTCGCTGGCGGAGCGGTCCGGCGGCTCCGGCGGTGGCCGGGGCGCGGCACGGCGAAGTTCAGCGTGTCCAGGCCGCTCGGGGAGTCGGCGCTGCGCTCGGCACGTCCTGGCGGTGCGCGGACAGCTCCAGCGCCTTCTTGTAGTGCGGATGGAACTCGATCGGCAGCCACTTCTGGGTGGCGTTGTGGTAGATCCGGGACCGGGCCGTGACCAGGCCGTTCCGCACGCCGACGGCGAGCTCCTCGATCGTGCGGAAGACGGTTTCCTCGCCAGGCGCCAGCTCGATCCGGTACATGCCGCATCCTCGGGTGTGGGGCGTGTCAGAGCGAACTACGATGCCAATTTCATGCTCGCGGCGGATGCATCTTTCTGCATGACTCGACTGCAAGGAACGTCGGCAATGTCGCTCGGTGCGAGACGGGTCCGATCGCTGCGATGCGAATGCGGCGAATGCGGCCGTCGACTGAGGTTAGACGATCGGCCGCGCCCGACTGCCGAGCGAATCTGCACCGCCGGATGCCGATCGTGTGCCGAGAGTCTCGCGCGCGTCGCGCCATCGGGCGCACGCATCGCCTCGTAGTTTGCGAGAGTCCCGGGCCGCCCTGTCTGCCCGCCGGCCGGGTAAGTTGACCCCGATGGACCGACCACGCCGACGTCGCGCTCGAGGCGCGCGAGGTCTCCAAGCGCTACGGCCCGGTCGTCGCGCTCGACCGGGTCTCGCTCGAGGTCGCGCCGCGGCGAGTGCGTCGCGCTGATCGGCGAGAGCGGCTCGGGCAAGACGACGCTGCTCCGCTGCTTCAACCGGCTGACCGATCCCGACGCGGGCACCGTGCTGGTCGACGGCGCCGACGCCGCCGGCGCTCGACCCGGTCGCGCTCCGCCGGCGCATCGGGCTACGTGCCGCAGGACGGCGGCCTGCTGCCGCACTGGCGCGTGCGCCGCAACGTGGCGCTGGTGCCGTGGCTCCGCGGGCATGGCCGACGCGGCCGGCGCTGCGCCGACCGGGCGCTCGCGCCTGGTCGGGCTCGAGCCGGCGGCGATGGGCGACCGCTGGCCGCGCGAGCTGTCCGGCGGCCAGCGCCAGCGCGTCGCGGTGGCCCGCGCGCTGGCCGCCGAGCCCGGACGTCGTCCTGCTCGACGAGCCGTTCGGCGCGCTCGACGCCATCACCCGCGCCGACCTGCAGGGCACCTTCGCTCGAGCTCCGGCGCGAGCTCGCGATCACCACGCTGCTGGTGACCCACGACCTGGCCGAGGCGTTTCTCCTGGCCGACCGGATCGCGGTGATGCGCGCAGGGCCGGATCGAGCAGGTGGCGACGCCCGACCGAGCTGCGCGCGGCGCCGGCGACCGACGTACGTGCGGGCGCTGCTCGCGCGGGCGCGGGTGACGGCGTGACGTGACGGCGCGCGCGACGCTGCTCCGGGCTGTGCGCGGGCTGGGCCGTCGCGCGCTCGCGCTCGCGGCGCCGGCCTCGCGCACGTCGCGCTCGCCCGCGCCCAGGACGCCGGCGCGCCCCGTGGTCGTGGCCTCGAAGCCGTTCGGCGAGTCGTACCTGCTGGCCGAGATGTTCGCGCAGCTGCTCGAGGCGCGCGGGCTCGCGGTCGAGCGGCGGCCCGGGCTCGGCGCCACCGAGATCGCGTTCGGCGCGCTCCGCACCGGCGCCATCGACGTCTATCCCGAGTACACCGGCACCGGGCTGCTCGCGATCCTGCACGAGCGGCCGAGCGCCGACCCGCGCGCGGTGTACGCGCAGGTGGCGCGCGAGTTCCGCGAGCGCTTCGGCGTCCGCTGGCTGCCGCCGCTCGGCTTCGAGAACACCTACGCCATCGCGGTGCGGCGGGAGACCGCCGAGCGGCTCGAGCTCCGCACGCTGAGCGACCTGGCGCGCGCGGGCCCGACGCTCCGGGCGGGGCTCACGCCCGACTTCATCGGCCGGGCCGACGGGCTGCCCGGGCTTGAGCCGGCGCCTACGGCCTCCGGTTCCGCGAGGTGCGCGCGCTGCTGCCGGCCGTGAAGTACCAGGCGCTCGCCGCGGGCGAGGTGGACGTGATCGACGGCTACTCGACCGACGGCCTCATCGCGCGCTACGACCTCGTCGTGCTGGAGGACGACCGCGCGCTTCTTCCCGCCGTACGAGGCCGCGGCGCTCGTGGCGCCCGGGCTCGCCGAGCGACGCGCCGGCGGCCGTGGCGGCGCTGACCGAGCTGAGCGGCCGGCTCAGCGAGACGGCGATGCGGCGGCTCAACCGGCGGGTGGAGGTGGACGGCGAGCCCGTGGCGCGCGTGGCGCGCGCGACGCGCTGCGGGACGCTCGGCCTGCTCGGCGCGCGCCGGCCGGGCAAGGCCGCGGCGCGCCGCGGCGAGCGCGCGCGGGCCTGGCCGCCTATCTCTGGGCCGAGCGGGCGACGCTGCTCGCGGCTCACCGGCCGGCACCTGCTGCTGGTGGTCGTGTCGCTCGCGGCGGCGATCGCCGTGGCGCGTGCCGCTGGGCCTGGCGCTGGAGCGCGCTGCGCGGCGGCGCCGAAGGCGGTGATCCGCGCGGTCGGGCGTGCTCCAGACCATCCCGGGCATCGCGCTGCTCGCGTTCATGATCCCGCTGCTCGGCATCGGCGTGGTGCCGGCGCTGGTGGCGCTCTTCCTCTACTCGCTCTATCCCGATCCTCCGGAACACCTACACCGGCGTGCGCGACGCGGCGCCGGAGGCCGTCGGCGCGGCCACGGCGCTGGGCATGACGCCGCGGCAGGTGCTGCGGCACGTGCGGCTGCCGCTGGCGGCGCCGCTCATCATGGCCGGCATCCGCACGGCGGCGGTGATCAACGTGGGCACGGCCACGCTGGCCGCCTTCATCGGCGCCGGCGGCCTGGGCGATCCGATCGCCGCGGGGCTCGCGCTGTCGGACACGCGGATGATCCTCTCCGGCGCGCTGCCCGCGGCGCTGCTGGCGCTGGTGGTGGACGCGGTGCTCGGCGCGTGCGAGCGGCTGGTGAGGCCGGGAGGGGGTGAGGGCTGCGGGGGCGGGATCGCCGTCTTGCATTCGCTCGCCGTCCGCGGATAGGATGCCGCGTCCGGCAAGCTGCCGTCTCCCACCGCTTCGGGCCCGTCGCATGCGACTCCACCCTTTCCGCGCCGTCCGTCCCGCGCCCGAGCTCGCCGAGCGGGTGGCCGCGGTGCCGTACGACGTGGTGAACCGCGCCGAGGCGGCGGCGCTGGCGGAGGGGAATCCCGTACAGCTTCCTCCACGTCGGCCGGTCGGACATCGACCTGCCCGGCAGACGTCGATCCCTACGATCCCCGGATCTACGCCAAGGCCCGCGAGGCGCTCGACCGCTTCCAGGCCGAGGGGACGCTGATCCGCGAGGCCGACGCCGTCGCTCTACCTCTACCGCCAGATCATGGACGGCCGGGCGCAGACCGGCGTCGTCGGCTGCGTGCACATCGACGACTACGAGCAGGACATCATCCGGAAGCACGAGAAGACCCGGCCGGACAAGGAGGACGACCGCACCCGCCACGTGCTGACGCTCCGGGCCAACGCCGAGCCGGTGTTCCTCACCTACCGCGGCCGGCCCGAGATCGAGGCGCTCACCCGCGCCGATCCTGGCCGACGGCGCCGCTCTACGACTTCACCGCGCCCGACGGCGTGCGGCACACCGTCTGGCGGATCGCCGACCCGGGCCCGTTCCTCGACGCGTTCCGCGAGGTGCCGCACGCCTACGTGGCCGACGGGCACCACCGCTCGGCCAGCGCCTGGCGCGCGGGACGCGAGCTCCGGAACGCGCCGGCGCAGCACCGCGGCGACGGCGAGTACAACTGGTTCCTGGCGGTGCTGTTCCCGGCCGAGCAGCTCCGGATCCTGCCCTACAACCGGGTCGTGCGCGACCTCGGCGGGCTCGGCGCCGGCGAGCGTGCTCGCGCGGCTCGTCGCACGTCGGCCAGGTCACGACCACCGAGCGACCCGGCGCCCGCCCGGCCGGGCAGCTTCGGCTTCTTCCTCGCGAACGCGTGGTACCGGCTCGAGCTCGACGAGGCGCACGATCGACCGCAGCGACCCGATCGGCTCGCTCGACGTGTCGCTGCTGCAGGATCGGGTGCTGGGCCCGATCCTCGGCATCGGCGACCCGCGCACCGACAAGCGGATCGACTTCGTCGGCGGCATCCGGGGCACGGCCGAGCTCGAGCGGCGGGTGCGCTCGGGCGAGATGGCGATCGCGTTCTCGCTGTATCCCACCACGCTCGAGCAGCTCATGGCGGTCTCCGACGCGGGCCAGATCATGCCGCCCAAGAGCACCTGGTTCGAGCCCAAGCTGCGGAGCGGGCTCTTCGTGCATACCTTGTAGGCTCACGACGGAACCGGGCGGAGCGTCGTCGCATGAAGGTGTTGATCGCGGACAAGTTCGAGAAGGTCGGCATCGACGGGCTCAAGGAGCTCGGCTGCACGGTGGTCTCCCAGCCGGACGTGAAGGCCGAGGAGCTGCCGGCGGCCATCCGGGCGACCGACCCGCACATCCTGATCGTCCGCGGCAAGAAGGTGAACGCCGACGCGCTCAAGGCGGGCACCGCGCTCACGCTGGTGATCCGCGCCGGCGCCGGCATCGACACCATCGACGTCGACACCGCCTCGAGCCTCGGCGTCTTCGTCTCCAACTGCCCGGGCAAGAACTCGATCGCGGTGGCCGAGCTGGTGATGGGGCTGCTGCTCGCGTGCGACCGGCGGATTCCCGACCAGGTCGGCCGAGCTCCGCGCAGGGCACCTGGAACAAGGGCGAGTACTCCAAGGCGCGCGGGCTGCACGGCCGGACGCTGGGCATCGTCGGGCTGGGGCAGATCGGGCGGGAGATCGCGAGCGCGCGCGCAGGCGTTCGGGATGCGGGTCGTCGGCCTGGTCGCCGGAGCCTCACGCACGAGGAGGCCGACCGGCTCGGCATCACCTACGCGCAGACGCCGCTCGAGGTGGCGCGGCATGTCCGACGCGGTCTCCATCAACGTGGCCGCCAACGCCGAGACCAAGCACCTGGTGAACGCGGAGTTCCTGGCGGCGATGCGGCCGGGCGCGTACCTCATCAACACCTCGCGCGGCTCGGTGGTGGACGAGGCGGCGCTGGAGCAGGCGGTCCGGGAGAAGAAGCTCCGCGCCGGGCTCGACGTCTTCGAGAACGAGCCGGCCGGCGGCACCGGCGCGTTCGCCAACCCGATCGTGAAGGCGCCCGGGGTCTACGGCACGCACCACGTCGGCGCGTCCACCGACCAGGCCCAGGTGGCGATCGCGCACGAGGTGATCCGGATCGTGCAGCACGTTCCGTGACACCGGCGAGGTGCCGAACGTGGTGAACCGGCTGGCGCGGAGCTCGGCGACGCACGTGCTCTCGATCCGGCACCGGAACCGGCCCGGCGTGCTGGCGCACGTCTTCGGCGTGCTGGCCGGCGGCGCCATCAACGTGGAAGAGGTCGAGAACATCATCTACCACGGCGCCCAGGCGACGCTCGCGCGGATCCACCTCGACGGCGTGCCGGACGACGGCGCGCTCGAGCGGATCCGGACCGGGAACCGCGGACATCATCAGCGTGGAGTTGAGCGAGATCGACGGCAGGAGATGACGGAGATGACGGAGAGGTCGACAGCGAGATGACGCGAGCAGTGCACCGGTCCGTCCTCCGACTCTCGACCCGACTCACAATCCTTAAGGGTTCCACCCATGACCGACCGCATCTACAACTTCAGCGCCGGCCCCGCCGTGCTGCCCGAGCCCGTCCTCCGCAAGGCGCAGGAGGCCATCTGGAACGTGGCCGGCAGCGGCATCGGCATCATGGAGCACAGCCACCGCGGCAAGGTGTTCGACAAGATCCTCGCCGAGGCGGAGGCGAACTGCCGCGCGCTGGCCGGGATCCCCGACGACTACGCGGTGCTGTTCCTCCAGGGCGGCGCCTCGCTGCAGTTCTCGATGGTGCCGATGAACTTCCTGCCCGCCGACCGGACCGCCGACTACCTCTCACCGGCGTCTGGTCGCAGAAGGCGATCAAGGAAGCCAAGATCCTCGGCGGCAAGGTGCACGTCGCCGCCAGCAGCGAGGCCACCAACTTCGACCGGATCCCCACGCCGGCCGAGATCGCGTACTCGGCCGAGCCCGGCGTACGTCCACCTCACGACCAACAACACGATCTACGGCACCCAGTGGCGGAGCGAGCCGGCGGTGCCGGCCGGCGTGCCGCTCGTCGCCGACACGTCGAGCGACATGTACAGCCGCCCGATCGACGTCCGGAAGTACGGGCTGATCTACGCCGGCGCGCAGAAGAACCTCGGCCCGTCGGGCGTCGGTGCTGGTGATCATCCGGAAGGACCTGGTGGAGGCCGGCCCCAAGACGCTGCCGACGATGCTGCAGTACCGCACGTTCGTCGCCGGAGCAGCTCGCTCTACAACACGCCGCCGACGCTCGGCATCTACCTCGTGGGCGAGGTGTTCAAGTGGATCCAGGCGCAGGGCGGGCTGGCCGCGATGGCCGAGCACAACGCGGCCAAGGCGAAGCTCCTCTACGACTACATCGACGCGAGCGACTTCTTCCGCGGCACCGTGCAGCCGGACAGCCGGTCGCTCATGAACGTCTGCTTCCGCGCGCCCGACCGAGGAGCTGGAGAACAAGTTCATCGCCGAGGCCACGAAGCGCGGGCTCGACGGGCTCAAGGGCCATCGGTCCGTGGGCGGCATGCGGGCGAGCATCTACAACGCGTGCCCGCGCGCGGCCGTCGAGGCGCTGGTCAAGTTCATGAAGGAGTTCGAGCAGGCCAACCGGAGCGCCGCCGTCCGGACCTGAGCCTCGGCTGAAACGGAGCGCCGCCGGCCCGCGTACGGCGACGGACCTTCCCCACTCCGTTTCGAGGGTTCCCATGCCGCACCTCTCCCGCGCGGCGCTCTGCGCCGCGCTGCTGGGCCTCGCTGCCTTCCGCGCCTCCGCTCAGGAGCGCGCGACCGCCTTCGTCGACGTCACCGTCATCCCCATGGATCGGGACCGGCATCGCTCCACCACCAGACCGTCGTCGTGCGCGGCGACCGGATCGTCGCGGTCGGTCCGACGAACCGTGTAAAGGTGCCCGCCGGTGCCACCCCGGTGGATGGCCGAGGCAAGTACCTGATCCCGGGCCTCGCCGAGATGCATGCGCACATCCCCGGCGGTCAGGAGTCCGACAGCGTCGTCGAGCGCGTCCTCTTCCTCTATGTCTCCGGCGGGATCACCACCATCCGCGGGATGCTCGGTCATCCGCGCCATCTCGAGCTCCGGCCCGCGCGGCGCGGAACGACCTGCTCAGCCCCACGATCTACGCCGCCGGGCCCTCGTTCAACGGCACGAGCGTGACCACGCCCGAGGCTGCCGTCAGGGCGGTGGCGGAGCAGAAGGCCGCCGGATACGACCTGCTCAAGATCCACCCGGGCCTCAAGCTGCGAGGTGTTCGACGCCCTGGTCGGGACCGCGCGGCGCGTCGGCATTCGGTTCGCCGGGCATGTCCCGGCGGAGGTCGGGCTCGCGCGGGCGCTCGAGGCACGGTACTGCGTCCATCGAGCACCTCGACGGGTACGTCGAGGCGATGCTCCGACCGGACGCGCCGGTTCCCGCCTCCGAGTCCGCCTTCTTCGGGATGAACCTCGGCGAGCATCTCGACGAGTCCAAGCTGGCCAGCCTGGTCCAGGCCACCGAAGGCCGCCAGCGTGTGGAACGTGCCGACCCAGGTCCTGATGGAGAACCTGATCGCCGTTCCCGCCGACGAGCTGGCCCGGCGGCCGGAGATGCGCTACGTGCCGGCGGGCACCCTCGCCCAGTGGACCGAGACCCGGAACACCGTGCTCCAGGAGACCGGATCCACGGCCGAGTCGGCGCGGCGAATGCTCGAGGTGCGCCGCCGGCTCATCCACGCGCTGCACGCCGCCGGGGCCGGGCTGCTCCTCGGCTCGGACGCGCCGCAGATGTACGAACGTCCCCGGCTTCTCGACCCATCGGGAGCTTGAGTCGCTCGTGGCCGCGGGCCTCACGCCCTGGCAGGCGCTGGAGACGGGAACCCGGAACGTCGCGCTGTTCTTCGGGACGCTGAGCGAGACAGGGACGATCGAGACCGGGAAGCGTGCGGATCTGGTCCTGCTCGATGCCGATCCTCTCGCCGACATCCGGAACACGACCCGGCGCGCCGGCGTGATGCTGCGCGGACGCTGGCTGCCGCAGGCGGAGATCGAGGCGAAGCTGGAGGCGGTGGCGAAGGCGGTCGGGCGGGCAGGCTAGCGCGCGATCGGGCCGGTCAGCCTGCGGCGAGCGCGCGGACCAGCTCGTCGTTGGTCCGGTTCCGGCGCATGTCGGTGAGCAGGTCGTTCATCGCGTTGATCGAGCGTCATGCCGGCGATGCGCTGGCGCAGCAGCCGGCTGACGCGCCAGCGCCTCCTGCGACAGCAGCAGCTCCTCGCGCCGGGTGGCGCTCGCCACCAGATCGATGGCCGGGATAGATCCGCCGCTCGGCCAGCTCGCGGCTCAGCACCAGCTCGCTGTTGCCGGTCCCCTTGAACTCCTCGAAGATCACCTGATCCATCCGGCTGCCGGTGTCCACCAGCGCGGTCGCGATGATGGTGAGCGAGCCGCCGCCCTGCGGCGGCGTCGATCTTCCGCGCGCTGCCGAGAAAGCGCTTCGGCCGCTCGAGCGACTGGGCGTCCAGACCGCCGGAGAGCGTCCGGCCGGTGCCCTTCTCGACCGTGTTGTACGCCCGCGCCAGGCGGGTGAGCGAGTCCACGATCAGCACGACGTCCTCACCCAGCTCGACCCGCCGGCGGGCGCGCTCGAGCGTGAGCTCCGCCACCGCCACGTGCTGCTGCGCCGGATTGTCGAAGCTCGACGCGATCACCTCGCCGACGCCCATCGCCTCCATCTCGAAGACTTCCTCGGGCCGCTCGTCCACCAGCAGGATGAACAGGCCGGCCTCGGGATAGTTCGCGCTGACTCCCTGGGCGATGGACTGGAGCACCATCGTCTTGCCCGCCTTGGCCGGGGCGACGATCAGGGCGCGCTGGCCCTTGCCGAACGGGCAGAGGATGTCGATCACGCGGTTGGTGAAGTCGGGCTGGCCCTGGCGGACCAGTTGGCACTCGAGGCGGAGCTGCTCGTTGGGATGGATCGCGCCGAGGCTGGCTGAAGTCGGGGCGGCCGCGCACCTCGGCGGGCGGGCGGCCGTCGATGGCGGTGACCTTTTCGAGCGTCGCGCTCCGGCCCTTGCCGCCGGGACGGGTCTCGCCGTCGATCTCGTCGCCCGCGCGGAGCTCGTACTGGCGGATGACCCGCTCGCCGACGTGGATGTCCCCGTTCGACGGGCAGGTAGCCTGCCTCGCGGCGGCGGAGAAATCCCGCGCCGCGCCCGGCCAGCTCGAGGACGCCCAGCATCAGGCGGCGGCGGCCACGGAGCGCTTGATCCGGTACAGGATGGCGGTGAGTCCCTGAGTGCGGTTCATGCCCAGCGTCTCGCTCAGGCCGAGCTGGTCGAGGAGGTCGTCGGGCACCCGGGCGATGTCTGCGGGCGCGGCGCCGTCGAGGGTCGCGCGCCAGGAGCGAGATGAATCCCGCGGACCGTGGGCGACTCGGGCGGCACGTCGGCGTGGATGTGGACCTTGCCCTGGTCGACGTCGACCCAGAGGTAGACCGGCGTCTGGCACTCGTGCACCCGGTGCTCGCCTCGAGCCTTCTCCTGCCTCGTAGCGCTCGGGCAGCGGCGGCAGCTTGCGCGAGTAGTCGAGCAGGGTCTCGAGACGGGTGGTGCGGTCGGCGGCCTTGAACCGCGGAATCAGGGTATCGAGCGAGGGCATCGTTCGGGAATAGTCGCACGGTCGGCGGCGGGAAGGTACCCCCACGCGGATGGGGCACGTTCGCCCTCAGTGTCGGCGGAACGGCGGCCCAGGCGGGCCGGGGCCGGCCGGATGACTGGCATCATCCGGCCTCCCGACGTACCGTACGCGGTGATTCGGACGTCCCCCCGGCCGGCCCCAATCAAGCGTTGATTCCGCCTATGATCGCTCCTCCATCGTCCGGCCGGCATGCGCTTCTCTGCTGCGGTGCGGCGCTCCTCCTCGCCGCATGTGCGGGGTCGACGTCGTCGACCAGAGCCTCGTCCGCGCCCGCGCCGGCGACGGGCAACGCGGGTGACCGCGTGCGCGCGGTGGCGGACGACTACTTCGCCGCCTGGACGCGCGAGTTCCCGATGTCCGCCGCCTTCTCCGGCGTGCCCGAGGCGGCGAACGATCGGCTGGGCGACAACTCCCTGGCCGAGCTGCGCGCATGGCAGCAGCGGGAGGACGGCTGGCTGGCCCAGCTCGAGGCGATCGACCCCGGGGCGCTTCGCGGCACGCCGGACGAGCCGACCTACGGCATTCTGCGCGAGACGCTGGCGGCGGCGCGCCAGTCACGGGTCTGCCACGGCGAGCTCTGGCCGATCCACCAGCAGAACGGCTGGCAGCTCTACCTCCCCGTGCTCGCCCAGATCCAGCCGCTGGGCACGCCGGAGCTCCGGGCGCAGGCGCTGACGCGCTGGCGGGCGGTGCCGAAATGGATCGATACCGAGATCACCAACCTGCGCGAAGGCGTCCGCCAGGGGTACACCCAGCCGCGCGCGAACGTGGAAGCGGTGCTGCAGCAGCTCGACGATATCCTGAAGCTGCCGCCGGCCAAGTCGCCGTTCGCGGCCATGATCGCGACGGACTCCACGCCGGCCTTCCGCGATTCGGTCGTCGCGCTGGTCGGGACGGCGATCCTGCCGGCGGTCCGGCGTTACCGCGACTACGTCGCCGGCGAGTACCTGCCCCACGCCCGCACCACGACCGATGTCGCCAGCCTGCCGCATGGCGCCGAGTGCTACCAGGCGCTGGTCCGCGGCTTCACCACCATCGACATCGCGCCCAAGGCGCTGCACGAGCTCGGGCTCCGGCAGATGGACGAGATCGAGGGCGAGATGCGGCCGATCGCCCAGCGGAGCTTCGGCACCACCGATCTCGTCGCCCTGGCGGACCGGTTTCGGAACGACCCCAAGTACCTGATCACGGACCGCGCCGAGGTCATCCGCACCGCCGAGCAGGCGGTGGCGCGGGCCAAGGCGGCGATGCCGAAGTGGTTCGGCCGCCTGCCGAAGCAGGACGTGATCGTGGACCCGTGCCAGCCGTACGAGGAGAAGTCCGGCTGCCCCAACTCCTATCTCTCCGGCACGACCGATGGGAGCCGGCCGGGTCGCTGGCGCATCAACGCGGGACCGCCGCAGCCGCGCGCGATCCTGGAGGCCACGGCGTTCCACGAGACCATTCCCGGACACCACCTGCAGGGTGCCATCGCGCAAGAGCGGGCGGGCGCGCATCCGGTCACCCGCTACTTCGGCTTCTCGGGATATTGGGAAGGGTGGGCGCTCTACGCGGAGCGGCTGGCCATGGCGATGGACCTCTACTCGTCCGACCTGGAGCGGCTGGGCGAGCTCGGGTCGCAAGCGCTTCGCGCGGCGCGCCTGGTCGTCGACCCGGGGCTGCACGTGCTCGGCTGGTCGCGGCAGCAGGCGATCGACTACATGATGGCGCACGTCCCCGACTCGCGGCAGAGCCTCGAGTCGGAGGTGGATCGCTACATCGCCGGACCGGCGCAGGCCACGGCGTACATGGTGGGACGGCTCGAGATCGACAGCCTACGGGCGCGGGCCGAAGCCCGGCTGGGACCGCGGTTCGACATCCGTGCGTTCCACGATCACGTGCTCGAGAACGGCAGCGTGCCGCTCGCCATGCTGCGGTCGCACGTGGAGGCGTGGGTGGACAGTCTGGCGGAGTCCAGCACGCCGTAAGGCGTCACGCGAACGCCCGCTCGTCAGGCATCCAGCTCGTGCAATGTGAAGAACGGGCCGTCCCGCACGGCCGCTCGGCAGGGCTTGTGGGTGATCAGAAACGTCTTGAGCATGGGCGCAGGGAGCACCCTATCCGTCGTCGGTCCCTCCCGGGCGAGCACGATCTCGGTCGCGCACCCCTCGCATCGTCCTACGATTCGCTTTGCCATGCCGGCGTCCGTGTGAGGGGTAGCCCGTGGGCGAGCGGGCCGCGTGTGAGCTTTGCCTTAGATAGCGCTGTGAGCGGGGCGCGTGCGGTGATCCGCGGCACGCCGCGAAAACGGCCGCCCGATCGGGCGGCCGTGGAGCGTCCTCCTGGTTGCATGGCGCAGTGGACTCAGTGCGCTCCGAGGTGGCACTGGACCTGGTAGATCGAGAGGAAGCCCGACTCGAAGTTCTTGCGTGCGTTCCGCAGGTACAGGCGCCACACGCGGACCCGCTCCTCCCCCGCGAGCCGGACCGCGTCCTCGCGATGCTCGTCGAGCCGTCGCGCCCAGTGGCGCAGCGTTTCCACGTAGTGCGCCCCGAACCCCTCGACGTTCTCGGTCACGAAGCCGGCTCGCTCGAGCGCGAGGAGCACCCGCGAGAGCGGCAGCGGCTCGGAGTCGGGGAACACGTAGCGCAGGGTGAACACGCCCGCCGACGCCTCGTACAGTCGAGCGATGGCGTGATTGAGCAGCCGGCCGCCGGGCCGGAGCATCCCGGCGAGGTGCCGGGCATACAGGTCGATCCGCTTGGCGCCCACGTGCTCCGCCATCCCGATGCTGGCGATCGCGTCGAACCGCTCGCCGGCGAGATCCCGGTAGTCCTGAACGCGGATGCTCACCCGGTCGTCGAGACCCGCCTCGCGGACGCGCTCCCGGGCCAGACCAGCCTGCGCCTCCGAGAGCGTGATCCCCACGACCTCCGCTCCGTGACACGCGGCGGCGTGCATGGCGAAGCTGCCCCACCCGCACCCGACGTCGAGCACGCGCTGGCCAGGCTGAAGGCCGAGCTTTCGGCAGGTGAGCTCCAGCTTGGCCGCCTGCGCCGACTCCAGCGAGTCGCCGCTTCCGAAGAAGGCGCAACTGTAGGTCATGGACGGATCGAGGAACAGCGCGAAGAACTCGTTGGAGACGTCGTAGTGATGGCGGACGGCGCGGGCATCCCGACTCCGGGAGTGCAGCGCGCCGCGCGGCCGCAGCTCGGCCGCCGGCACCGGCAGCGCTGCTAGGCCGCCCCGGGCTCGGACCGCGGCGAGCGTCAGCCGTGCGCGGCTCCTCGCCGAGAGCGCGGGTGGCTGCCAGCGGTCGGCCACGTCGACCAGCGCATCGAGGTCGTCCACCTCGATCTCACCGGCGACAAAGGCACGCCCGAGGCCGAGTTGTCCGGGTGCGCGCAGGACGTGGGCGATCCCGCGGGGAGAGCGGACGCTCAAGGTGGGCCCGCCGTCGCGCGTGGCGGGTACGGCGGTGCCGTCCCACAGTCGGATGGTGAACGGACGGTCGGGGAACACCCGCTGGATCGCCTCGCGGAGCGGCGCGGTCGAAGCGAATGGCATCGTCGTCTCCCCAAGACGAGTCGGTGGGGTCGCGGAGGTGCGCGCTGCCTATTTACGCCGCGGACGCCGTGGCCGCAACGGCAGCGCGAGCGACCCTGCATCGTTACGGGTGAGTCGGCCGAGCTCAGCGGCCGTCGCCTATTTCCGCCGTTTCCGCACGCGGGCCATCAGCTCCACGAACTCATCCGGATCCGGCAGCGTCACCTTCCGCGCCTTCGCCGCGGCCCGGATCCGCGCCCGGAGCGTCCGAAGCTCGCCGGCGGTGTACTTCTCAGCGTTGCTCGGCTGGTGGATGTACGCCCAGGCGGCCTTGATCCGCCCGGGCGTGTCGATCGGATACTTCTTGTTGACGGGATCGGCGAAGGTCGTGTGGCCGTACGTCTCGGAGCCCCTTTCGGGGATCGGTGTCTCGCCGTCGGTGGATCCGCTTTGGCATGGCTTCCTCCGTTACAGGCGGCCGCCACTCACGATCAGCACGATCGCGGCGAGCGCGCAGCCAACGCCGGCTACCTGCCGGGCGTTGAGCCGCTCACCCAGCACGACGCGCGCGAGCAGCACGGTGCTCGCGGGGTAGAGCGAGGTCAGCGTCACCACGACACTGAGCAGCCCGGTCCTCGCGGCCAGGAGGTAGAGCGCATTGGCCGACATGTCGAGGATGCCGCAGACGATGGTGAGCGTGAGCACCCCCGGCAAGCGGAGCGACCGACGAGCTCCCACGGCCGCGAGCCCGAAGAGGGTGACCGAGGTGGCGCGGGACGCGAGGATCGGCCACATCCCCGCCTCGGGCCGGGTCTGCGCCAGCGAGAGCAAGAAGAGCCCGATCGCCACCCCCGACACGAGCGCGATGCCGACCCCGGGCGGCAGTCGGCCCGCGACCCCGCGATCGAGCGGCGCCGCCTCCGCCGCCGTCTGCTGGCTCACCAGCACGATCGCGCCCAGGCCCAGCAGGATGCCCAAAATCGCGAGCGTGCCAGGCCGCTCGCCGAGCGCCACCGACACCAGCACGGGAACGGCCACCGCGCACACCGCGGTCGTCGGCGCCACGACCGCCATCCGCCCGATCGCGAGGGCCCGGTAGAGGAGCGCGACGCCCACGCCGCCGGTGAGCCCTGCGGATACGCCCCAGAGGAGATCGGCCCGGGATGGTGAGGAGGCCGGCAGGAACGGGAGGAGCACCAGCAGCAGCACGAGGCCGCTGAGCTGCGACAGCACGACCACGGGAAGCGTGCCGGCGCGTCGGGTGGCGAGGCCGCCGGTGAAATCGCCGGCGCCGTAGAGGAGGGCGGAGGCGAGCGCGAGGAGGTAGGGCATCATGGCCGCGGAGAGGGGAGGAGAGGGGGGGGGAAGTAGGGGGGGGGAGGGGGGGGAGGAGAGGGGGGGGGAGGGGGAGGGGGGGGGGGAGGAGGGAGTGGAGGGGGGGAAGGGGGGGGGGGGGGGGGGGGGGAGGGGGAGGGGGGGGGGGGGAGAGAGGGGGAGGGGGGGGGGAGAGGGGGGGGAGGGGGGGGGAAGGGAAGGAAATGGAAGGGGAGGGAGGGGAAGGGCAGGGGGGGGGGAGGAGGGGGGGAGAGGGGGAGGGGGGGAGGGGGAGGAGGGAGCGGAGGGGTCGGCGAGGGGACTGAAGGAGCCGGGGAGGATGCAGGGAATGTCTGAGGCATACGAGAGGGGGGTCGGAAGACAGGGAGGGGGGCGGGGGGTTCGCGTACGGAGGGCTCTAGGAGGGGGGCGGGCAGGGGTGGGGCGAGGGACTTGGCTCATCGCAGGTCCCGCGGCAGATGCGGCGCCGAGAGCAGCGCCCGGAACGCGCGCCAGCGGCCGGCCTCGTCGTCCCCGCCGGTCCGCGCCACCCAGTCCGCCACCATGTCGCGGCCCAGGTTGTAGTTGATGACGTAGCTGCGGTAGGTGTCGATGAACCGGACCGTCTTGGCCGCGGCCTCGGCGCGACTCAGCCAGTAGCGCTGCATCGCCGCGCGCGCGCCGGCCGAGTCGAGCTGGCCGTCGAGATAGCGGCGGGCCACCTCGTTCCGCGCGTAGTTCAGCCGCTCCACCACCTGCCGCACCGCCGCGTTCCGCTCGGCCAGCGCCGTGTCGAGCCCCGCCAGCGGAAACAGCGAGTCCCGCTCGAACGCCGTCCGCTCGGCCGGCGGGAAACGCCATGTCGATCCCGTAGTTCGCGCTCCCCTCCGCGATGAGCGATTGGGGGCTGAACAGCGGATACATCGAGATCTCGACCCAGCCGCGGTCGCGCACCAGCGCCTGCTCGAGCAGCGCGTTGTAGACGTGGTGCCCGGGGTAGCCCTCGTGGCAGGCCAGGTCGATCGCCCGGTCGATCGCGATGGGAAAGTCGAGGTTGACCTGGATCAGGCTGTGATAGCCGCCCTTGTACCAGTTGTAGGCGTTCCACGACGTGCCCTTCACGTACTCCAGGTCGAACCGCTCGCCCGGCGGCAGCGGGATGTGCGCCAGCGTGCGCGCGCGGCAGGCGGCGATCGCGGTCTTGAAGACGGTGTCCACCTTGGCGGCCGGGATGTTGAGCCGCTCGCGGAAGCGCTGATAGCGCGTCGGCGAGCGGTGCCCCGGCCGGGCAGCAGGCTGTCGAGCCGGGCGAGCAGCGAGTCGAAGTGCGCGTCGGAGTAGTGCGGCGGCGTCGGCGTCGTACAGCGCCTCGGCCTCCGCGTCGAAGCTGAGCCGCTCGCCGCCCAGCATGCGGGCCCGGGCCGCCATGGCGCCGAGCTGCACGCGCAGATAGCGGTGCCGGAGGCGAACCAGCGAGTCGGCGTAGGCCGGCACGCTGTCGCCCAGCATGGCGATCAGCGACTCGGCCGCGGTCCGCACCTGGGCCACCGAGAGCGACTCCGCGTCGGCCGCCTTCCGGAGCGAGTCGGGGCCGTAGTAGGCGTCCACGTAGTTGGGATCGTGGTGCCCGAGCCCGAGGCCGAGCACCACGTAGCGCCGGGCGACGGCGTCGAGCGCGCCGGGGTCAGGCGGCGGGGGCGCGGGACGGCAGGCGGCAGCGCGCACAGACCGCCGCGGCGAGGACGAGGGCTCGCATGGTCACCGTGGCGTCGGCGTTTCGCCGGCGCGGCCCCGTCGGAAGACGCTGCACGCAGGCTCCAGAGCACGTAGCCGACGGCGCGCACGGCTTCCAGGGCGTACGCGCCGCGAAGGCCGTTCGTTGCAGGCTACAGATCCAGCCACTGTGCTGCGGGTCGTCGCACACCATGCCATTCACGTATTCATGAGCAGGCCCAGCGCTCCCTGGACTCCCGCCGTGAAGGCGACGGCGACCGCGCCCATGGCACCGGCGGCAAATGCCGGTGCCCGGTCCGAAGCACGACGCGCAGCAAGACGACGGCCTGCACGATGAGAAGGCCTTCTGCGAGCCGGTGAGCTCGGCGGTCTGACCGGCGTGGCCAGCCAGCGTGGCTCTCTACACCGCGATCGCTTGTCGGTGAGGACGACGAAGTCCGCGGGATCCAGGCGAGGAGGCCGTCCGGGAACGACAGGTCGGCCGTACATCGCCGCCTTGCCGGGATCGTCGTTCAGCACGGCCGTTTTGGCTCCCTTCCGGGACCACGGCGACGCGGGTCCCCGGGCGAGCTGGATTCGTTGTGGGACGGGTCGTCTGGCGTGAAGCGTGTCGGCCCAGAGAGCTAGCGGGGACAGCGGCCCTGCGCGCATATCCATCTCCGCGGCAGGCTCTCGTCGCGTCCGATCGGGTGCTCAACGAATGGTGGGGCCCGGCCGCCAGCGAGGACGGCGGTTCCAGGTTACGGGAGCCCCGTCCGCTACAAGTCGCGTTCGTACTGGCCGCAATTCTTCCCACGTTTCCTACGTGCTTCTTCTTCGCCGCCTGCTGCGCGGAAGCGGCTGTAGCATGCTCACCCTGTTGCCCTCGGGTCCACAAACGACACGTACTGGCCCACGCCTGGGATGTCCATCGGATCGCCGAGGACCTTGCCGCCGGCCGTGGCCACCTTCTGCCATGATTCCTTGACGTCATCCACGGCGATCACGACCGACGGATACTGCATGGGCCGGTCCGGCATCTTTCCGTAGAACCCGCCGTTGATCGCGCCCGGCTTGGTGGGCCCGGCCTCGCCGGTCTCGGTGGTGGTGGCGACGACGTAGTTGTTCATGTCCTGGCCGAGCATCTGGGTCTGCCAGCCGAAGGCCGACTGATAGAACTTGGCCATCCGCTCACGGTTCTCGTACGGCATCTCGAAGTGCACGACGCTGTCCATCGGTTCACCCTCCACGCTCTGTTGCGGTGCCAGCGTCCGATCCCTCCGGCGGGCCCGGGAGACAATCCACGCCGACCTGGCGGACCCCGCCAGAACGAAATCGTACTCCCGGCGGATGGGATCCGCCACACCGAGGAGCACCGCCGCCTCACAGCCAGCCCAGCATCCGGGAGTGGATGAAGCCCCAGGCCACCATGACCATCAGGAACGCGACGACCACGAGGAAGCCGTAGGTCGACTCGCTGGGCGGAAACAGGTGGACGAAGTTCATCCCGTAGATGCTGGCCACGAAGTTGGGCACCATGATGATGACGGTGATCGCGGTCAGCCGCTGCATGATCTGGCCCAGCCGGTTGAAGGCGTAGAAGACGTGCACGTCGAGCGCGGCGCCCAGCAGGTCGCGATAGGTGTCCAGCTCCGCCAGGACGTGCACGGCGTGGTCCTGCACGTCGGCGAAGTAGGGCCGGAGGCCCTCCGGGACCGTGCCGCTCGCGGCGGAGCACCTCGGCCAGCACGTGGCTGGTCGGCGCGAGCAGCCGGGGCACCCGCAGCAGCTCCTTCCGGAGCCGGAACAGGTCGGCCGCCGCGCCCTCGGCGCCCGTGAAGATCGCCTCCTCGATGCCCTCGATCCGCTCGCGCACCCGGTCCTGCACCACGAAGTAGCCGTCCACCAGGCTCTCGAACAGCGTGTACGCCAGGCAGGCGATCCCGTGCGCCTGGCAGCCGCTCGTGCTGCTCCCAGCGCCGGCGCGCTTCCGCCAGCGCGGCGAGCACGGCGGCTGGCCCTGCGGTGGATGGTCACCAGGTAGTTCTCGCCCCAGAACAGGTTCAGCTCGCGCGGCAAGAACGCGTCGCCGGCCTGCTCGGCGGCGTAGACCACGATGAAGTAGTAGCCGGCGTAGGCGTCGCACCGGGGCCGCTCGTGCGGCCGGGTCACGTCCTCGAGCGCCAGCTCGTGGAAGCCGAAGACGCGCCGCAGCAGCTCCACCTCCGCGGGACCGGGATCGCTGATGTCGAGCCACAGCCGGTTCTCGCGGTCGGCGAGCAGCTCGCCGAGCCGGTCGACGCCGACCTCCGCCGGCAGCCCGGTCGCAGGCGTCGACCACGAGTCGCATCGTTCCCATGGGGCCTCCTGGCGTGACGGCGGGTTGGACGAGCGATGCGCGTGCGTGGTGGTGGCTAGTATGCTCGGGGCATTCGAGCCGCTGCAAGCAGCCGGCGCAGTGACCGGAGGCCGAGGGACGATGCCTGACGCCGTCGCAGAAGCCAGGTCCCACCTGCGCGCCGCCAGGGCTGGCGAGACCCGACCAGCCTCCACAGATTCGAACGATCTTCTCCCCGCCGGCTCCCCGGTGCCCCAGCCGCCACCGCCACTCGTCGATGCGCTGCGTGACCGCTACGTGATCGAGCGCGAGCTCGGGCGCGGCGGCATGGCCACGGTCTATCTCGCCCACGACCTCCGGCACGACCGGCCGGTCGCCCTCAAGGTGCTCCACCCGGAGCTCGCGCGCGGCGCTCGGGCCCGAGCGGTTCCTGCAGGAGATCCGGCTCGCCGCGCGGCTCCAGCATCCGCACATCCTGTCGGTGTACGACTCGGGCGAGCGCCGACGGCCAGCTCTGGTTCACCATGCCGTACGTCGAGGGCGAGAGCCTGCGCGACCGGCTCGCGCGCGAGAGGCAGCTCCCGCTGGACGACGCGCTCCGGATCGCGCACGAGGTCGCCCGCGCGCTGGACTACGCCCACCGCCACGGCGTCATCCACCGCGACATCAAGCCGGAGAACATCCTGCTCACCGAGGACGGCGACACGCTGGTCGCCGACTTCGGCATCGGCCGGGCGCTCGGCGCGGCCGAGCGGCGAGCGGCTGACCGAGACCGGGCTGGTGGTGGGCACGCCCGCGTACATGAGCCCCGAGCAGGCCGCCGGCGAGCGCGACCTCGACGGCGCGCACCGATATCTACAGCCTCGGCTGCGTGCTGTACGAGATGCTGGCGGGCGAGCCGCCGTTCACCGGGCCGACCGCCCAGGCGATCGTCGCCCGGCGGCTCACCGAGACGCCGCGCCCGCTCGCGTCCGGTGCGCGAGACGGTGCCGGCGCGGCTGGAGCGGGTCGCGACACGGGCGCTGGCCCGGGCGCCGGCCGACCGGTTCGCCGACGGCGGCGGCGTTCGCCGACGCGCTCGATCCGGCCGGCACGGCGAGCGCGGCGACGAGCCGATCCGCCAAGCGGCACGGGGGCGACCGGCGGCCCGGGCGGCCCGGCCGGCCGGGCGACGTCGGCTCGCCGTCGTTGCCGCGCTGCGTCGGCGTGGCGGTCGCGCCGCCGTGCGCTCCTCCGGTCCCGCGCGCCGGTCGCCGCGCGGCACTCGACGACCTCGCTCGTCGCCGTCGCGCCGTTCGACGTGCTCGACCCGGCGCTCGCGCTCTGGCGCGAAGGGCTGGTCGACCTCCTGTCGCGGAACCTCGACGGCGCGGGCCCGCTCCGCACCGTGCCGCCGACGACGGTCATCCGGCGATGGCGAGGGCCGCGCCGACCCGAGTCGGCCGCCGGAGCTGGGCCGGCGCACCGGCGCGGCGCTGGCGCTGTACGGCTCGGTGCTCGGCGCCGGCCGCGACTCGGTTCGGCTCCGGGCCACGCTTCTACGATGTGGCGCGCGGCAGGCCGATCGACGAGTGGGAGCTGGCGGACCAGGCCGAGCCGGGTGGACCGCGCCGCCGATTCGCTCACCCTCCGCGTGCTGCAGGCGCTCGGCCGCACGCGCGCCGATCGGCGCCGTCACGCTGGCGCCGTTCGGGTCGACCAGCCTGCCCGCGCTCAAGGCCTTCCTCCAGGGCGAGCAGCTGTTCCGCCGGACGAACTGGGACTCGGCGTAGGCTACTACGAGCGCGCCATCGCGCTCGACAGCGCGCTTCGCGCCGGCGCTCCGCCGGGCGAGCACCGTCCTCGGCTGGCTCCGCACCGGGTACGACTCGCTCTCGACGGCCTACGCGCTCCAGGCCGGCGCGCACAACCACGGCCTGCCGCCGCGGGACAGCCTGCTCCTCGCTGGCGACTCCCTGTTGGCCTCGCTGTTCGAGGCCGGTCCACTGGCGAATCACGCGGACAGCGGTTGGGCATGCCCGGCTCCAGCGCGCGTTCGCCACCGCCGGAGCAGGCCACCGCCGCGCTATCCCGATGATCCCGAGGCGTGGTTCCTCGCTGGGCGAGGCAGCGGACCACTTTGGCCCGTTCGCCGGCCGCCCGACGGGCGAGGAGCTCAAGGCCTTCGACCGGGCCATCGCGCTGGACTCTGCCTTCGCGCCGGCCTACATCCACCCGATCGAGTCGGCGGCCCCGGACGGCCCGGCGGCGATGCGGCGCTACCTCGACCCTATCTGGCGCTCGATCCGAAGGAGGCAGAGGCCGGCGGCGCCCGCCTGACTCGGTCGCTGCTCGACTCGGGCGTAACTGCCGCGGACGTGCCCCGGCTCGCCGCGCCAATGTCGAATGCCGCGTTGTTCAACGCCCATATCGTGCTGTCTGGTCTGGCCGACAGCGCGGAGCTTGGCGTGGCGCTTATGCGGGTGGTCGCGTCGCGGCCGCCGGGCGGCCCGACCGCCGTTCGCCACCCGCGCCCGCATCAACCGGTCGGTCGCGCGCATGCTGATGTCGCGCGGGCACCTCCGGGAGGCATATCCGTGGCTCCGCGCGGAGGACACGACGTGGCTCTTCGCCGACGCCGCACTGATCGGCGCGGTGCCACCGGACAGCGCGGCGGCGGTCCTGCGGCGACGGCTCCGGGGGCCCGTCTCCCAGCGGATGGTCGAGGCCTTCCCCTGGTGGGCCGGCCAGCGCGATACCGAGCTCCGCTCGCGGCGGCCGCGGTGAGGGCGGATTCGGCGGCGCAGTACGGGGCCGATCCGGCCGCCCGCGTGGTCGGGAGGTACGCGGCCGGGTCGGCCGCGGCATATCTGGCGCTCGCGCGAGCGGACACGGGCGCCGCGCTCCAGCGACTCCGCTCCCTCGACTCGGACGGTTGTCCGGGCTGCTATCTCGACCGGTTCACAGTCGCGGAGCTGCTCGCCGCGCGTGGCCGCGACGCGGACGCGTGGGCCATTCTTCGGGCGGACCACCCGAGCGTCACGCTCAGCCCGTTTCCGACGGCTGTGCTCTGGGTACTACTGCGCGGGCGTGTGGCGGAGCGGCTTGGCGACCGTGTGACCGCGCTGCGCTCCTACGGCTGGGTCGCGGGGATGTGGCAGCACCCCGATCCTGAGCTGCAGCCATACGCGAGCGAGGCTCGCGTCGGGCTCGAGCGGCTCGCGGCGGAGCCGAGGTGATCGTTCCTGCTAGACGAGCATCATGATGCCCGCCAACACCACCCCGCCGATGAAGCCCCACAGCGTCACCCGATAGCGCAGCCGCGGCGTTCGACCCGATTTCGGCCCATCATCGCCGGGGCACGCAGGCAGCCGACGGACCGGGAGAACCCCTGGCCGAAGTCAGGTCACGACCGCCGCGGTCCCCTGGCGCTTCGCCCATTCCACCGGCTAAGAATGAGCGCACCTTCTTCTTCGGCCGTCACAGGAGATCGCCCCATGTCCGTGGGCACCAGATTCCTCGACCAGGTCAACGCGGCTTCGATCGCGCGGCCGGCTTCACCCATCACCACCCTACGCTCCTCGCCAACATCAAGGCCTGCAAGAACCTCTTCTACACCAGCTTCCCCATCAAGCGCGACGACGGCACGATCGAGGTGATCCACGCGTGGCGCGCGGAGCACAGCCATCACAAGCTCCCGACCAAGGGCGGCATCCGGTACGCCCTGGCGGTGGACGCCGACGAGGTACAGGCGCTCGCGGCGCTGATGACCTACAAGTGCGCGCTGGTGGACGTGCCGTTCGGCGGCGCCAAAGGCGGCATCCGGATCAATCCCAAGACCTACTCGATCGGCGAGCTCGAGCGGATCACGCGGCGCTACGTGTTCGAGCTGGTCCGCAAGAACTTCATGGGGCCCGGGCTCGACGTGCCGGCGCCCGACGTCGGCACCAGCTCCGCGCGAGATGGCCTGGATCGCCGACACCTACACCCAGCTCCGCCCGGGCGAGCTCGACGCGCTCGGCTGCGTCACCGCCAAGCCGGTGAGCGCCGGCGGCATCCGCGGCCGCACCGAGGCGACCGGCCGCGGCGTCTACTACGGCACGCGCGAGGCTTGCAGCGTCGCCGAGGACATGAAGGCGCTCGGACTGTCGACCGGGCATCGCGGGCAAGCGGGTGGTGGTCCAGGGGCTGGGCAACGTGGGCTACTACGCGGCCAAGTTTTTCCAGGAGGGCGGCGCGATCCTGGTGGGCCTGGCCGAGTCCGAAGGCGCCATCGCCAACCCGAAAGGGCTCGACCTCGAGAAGGTCATGGCGCACCGCCGCGAGCGGCGGAGCCTGCTCGATTTCCCGGGCGCCACCAACCTCGCGCGGCGCGAGGACGCGCTCGAGCTCGACTGCGACATCCTCATCCCGGCCGCGCTCGAGCGGCAGATCACCGCGGAGAACGCGCCGCGGATCAAGGCCAAGATCGTCGTCGAGGCCGCCAACGGTCCCACGACCAACGAGGCCGACGAGATCCTGACCCAGCGCGGCATCCTGGTGATTCCCGATGCCTACATCAACGCGGGCGGCGTCACGGTCTCCTACTTCGAGTGGGTCAAGAACCTGGGCCACGTGCGCTTCGGCCGGATGCAGAAGCGGTTCGAGCAAGGCGCGTACACGCGGCTGCTCGAAGCGGTCGAGGGCGTGACCGGCCGGAAGTTCACCGCCGAGGAGATCGAGCGGGTGACCCACGGGCGCCAGCGAGGAGGACCTGGTCAACTCGGGACTCGAGGAGACCATGATCGGCGCCTATCAGCCCATCCGGAAGGAATGGAAGAACGGCAGGGCAAGGTGGACATGCGCACCGCCGCGATGATCGTGGCGATCGACAAGGTCGCGCTGAGCTACGAGCAGCTCGGCATCTTCCCGTAGACGAATGCACCCGTTCCTGCTGATCCTGTCCACTGCTGTCGCCACCACCACCGTCGTCCAGGCTCCCCCCACCCGCTCGCCAGCGGCGGACGTCGCCCGCTGGGAGCGCCAGGCGCGCGCGTCACCATCATCCGCGACGACTGGGGCATCGCCCACGTCCACGGCAAGACCGACGCCGACGCCGTGTTCGGGATGATCTACGCCCAGGCCGAGGACGACTTCAACCGGGTCGAGACCAACTACCTCAACGCGATCGGGCGGCTGGCCGAGGCGGAGGGCGAGAGCGCGATCTGGCAGGACCTGCGGATGAAGCTGTTCATCGATCCGGACAGCTGCAGGCGAAGTACGCCGCGAGCCCGGCCTGGCTCAAGCGACTGATGGACGCCTGGGCCGACGGGCTCAACTTCTACCTCCACACCCATCCGGACGTGAAGCCGCGGGTCATCACGCGGTTCGAGCCGTGGATGGCGCTCAGCTTCAGCGAGGGCAGCATCGGCGGCGACATCGAGAGCGTCGCGCTCGACGAGCTGCGGGCGTTCTACGGCGACAGCGCCGGCCGGCCGGCGCCGGCCGTGGAGCCGGGCGACCGCGCGACCGGCCGAGCCGACGGGCTCCAACGGCTTCGCGATCGCGCCGGCGAACACGGTGAACCGCCGGGCGCTCCTCCTGATCAATCCGCACACCTCGTTCTTCTTCCGCTCCGAGCTCCAGATGACGAGCGACGAGGGGCTCAACGCCTACGGCGCGGCGACCTGGGGGCAGTTCTTCATCTATCAGGGCTTCAACGACGCGGCTCGGCTGGATGCACACCTCGACCGGCGCGGACGCGGTCGACGAGTACGCCGAGACGTCGTGCGGAAGGGCGGCGGCGCTGTTCTATCGCTACGGGCACGAGCGAGCGGCCGGTCGTGGCGGAGCGGATCGCGCGTCCCCTATCGGACGGCGAGGCGGCATGGCGACGCGGACGTTCACCGTCTACCGCACCCACCACGGCCCGATCGTGCGCGCGGCGGAGGGCAAGTGGATCAGCGTCCGGCTGATGGAGAAGCCGGTCGAGGCGCTGAGCCAGTCGTTCCTGCGGACCAAGGCGCGGACGCTCGCCGACGTACCGCAAGGTCGATGGAGCTGCACGCCAACTCGTCGAACAACACGGTCTACGCCGACGCCGACGGGCACATCGCCTACTTCCACCCGCAGTTCGTGCCCCGGCGGGACGACCGGTTCGACTGGACCAGGCCGGTGGACGGCAGCGATCCCGCGACCGAGTGGCACGGCGTGCACGGCGTCGAGGACAGCCCGCACGTGGTGGATCCGCCGAACGGCTGGATCCAGAACACCAACAACTGGCCCTACTCGGCGGCGGGCGCGACAGCCCGAGCGCGGGACCGGTTCCCCAGGTACATGGACCAGGCCGGCGAGAGCCCGCGCGGGCTGCACGCGATCCGCGTGCTGGAGGGGCGGAAGGACTTCACGCTCGACCGGCTGCGGGACGCGGCGTTCGACAGCTACCTCACGGCGTTCGCGCGGCTGCTCCCGCCGCTGCTGGCGGCGTACGACTCGACGCCCGGCGGCGACTCCGCTCAAGGCCAGGCTGGCCGAGCCGATCGCGGTGCTCCGCGGCCTGGGACTACCGCTGGTCGGCGGGATCGGTGGCGACGTCGCTCGCGGTGTACTGGGGCGACGCGCTGTGGAGCGCTCACGGCCGCGCGGCCGGCGGCGGCCGGCATGGCGGCGTACGACTACATGGCGACGCGCGCCACGGCGGCGCAGCGGCTCGGCGCGCTCGCGCGCGGCGATCGGCCGGCTCGCGCGCGACTTCGGCACCTGGAGGACGCCCGTGGGGCGAGATCAACCGGTTCCAGCGGCTCACCGGCGACATCGTGCAGCCGTTCGACGACGCCGGGCCGAGCATCCCGGTGCCGTTCACCTCGGCGCGGTGGGGCTCGCTCGCGTCGTTCGGCGCGCGCACCTATCCCGGGACCAGGCGGATGTACGGCACCTACGGCAACAGCTTCGTGGCGGTGGTGGAGTTCGGGAAGGACAGCGTGCGGGCGAGGGCGGTGACGGCGGGCGGCGAGAGCGGCGATCCCGGGTCGCGCGCACTTCAACGACCAGGCCGAGCGCTACGCGGACGGGCAACCTGCGGCGACGTGTACTTCTATCCCGGGCAGCTCGAGGGGCACACCGAGCGGGCGTACCATCCCGGCGAGTGAGCGGGCGCCACCGATCGCCACGAGATCGGACGGGCCGCGCTTGACGAGCCCCGGTCGGGCGATGTATAGATATTCATGCTCGTGAATACGTCTGCAACCTGCCGCTGCATTATTCCGCTCCGACTCCCACCGAGAGGCGGCGCGCGAGCACGCGGGTAGCAGACCCCGAGCCAGCAGCGACCACGCGGCCTCTCCCTCGAGAGGCCGCTCGCATTTTCAACCCCAGGAGTCGAGCCGAATGCCGCCGATGCAATTCGCCTGTACGACACGACCCTCCGCGACGGCACCCAGCGCGAGGGCCTCTCGCTCTCGGTCGACGACAAGGTGAAGATCGCCCGCGCGCTCGACGGGCTCGGCGTGCAGCTACATCGAGGGCGGCTGGCCGGGCTCGAACCCCAAGGACGCCGAGTTCTTCCGCCGGATCCGCGCGGTCGCCGCTGGCCACGCGCCAGCGTCGCGGCGTTCGGCAGCACCCGCCGCGCCGGCATCCGCTGCGAGGACGACGCGAGCCTCCGCGCGCTGGTCGACGCCGAGACGCCGGTGGTCACGCTGGTCGGCAAGAGCTCGACGCTCCACGTCGAGCGCATCCTGGAGACCACGCCGCGACGAGAACCTGCGCATGATCGGCGACAGCGTCGCCTTCTTCAAGCGCCTCGGCCGCGAGGTGATCTACGACGCCGAGCACTTCTTCGACGGCTATCGGCTCGACGCGCGCGTATGCGCTCGAGACGCTTGGCCGCCGCGGCCGAGGCCGGCGCCGACTGGCTGGTGCTCTGCGACACGAACGGCGGCGAGCTGCCCGACGTCGTCGCCGAGCGCGTGCACGAGGTCCGGGCCGCCTTCGCGACGCCCGTCGGCATCCATCCGCACAACGACGCGGGGCTGGCCGTGGCCAACGGGCTCGCCGCCGTGCGCGCGGGCTGCGCGCAGGTGCAGGGCACGATCAACGGCTACGGCGAGCGCTGCGGCAACCTCGACCTCGTCCCGCTCGATCGCAACGCTCCAGCTCAAGCTCGGCTACGAGGTGCTGTCCGGCCGCGTCGCTCCGCCGGCTGACCGAGGTCTCGCAGTTCGTCGCCGCCGTCGCCAACCAGCATCCCGACCCGCACGCGCCGTACGTCGGCCGGAGCGCGTTCGCCCACAAGGGCGGCATCCACGTCGCGGCCATCGCCAAGCTGGCCGAGAGCTACCAGCACGTCGATCCGGCGGCGGTCGGGCAACGAGATGCGGGTGGTGGTGAGCGAGGTGGCCGGACGGCGGAACGTGCGGCTCCGCGCCGAGGCGCTGGGGCTCGAGGCCGGCGAGCGGCGAGGGCGCGGTGCTGCAGCGGATCAAGGAGCTCGAGCACCAGGGCTTCCAGTTCGAGGCCGCCGAGGGCTCGTTCGAGATGCTGCTCCGCCGCGACGCGCCGGGCTACCGCGCGCCGTTCGAGCTGCGAGGACTTCACCGTGATCGTCGAGAAGCGGGGCGGCGACGGGAGCCGGGCGCAGGCCACCGTCAGGCTCCGGGTCGGCGACGAGATGATGCACACGGCCGCCGAGGGCGACGGGCCGGTCAACGCGCTCGACCGGGCGGTGCGGAAGGCGCTGCTGCCCCACTACCCCGCGCTGGCCGAGGTGCACCTGGTGGACTACAAGGTGCGCATCGTGGACGAGCACCTCGGCACCGGCGCGCGGCCGCGGGTGATCATCGAGTCGGCGCGGGGCGCGGAGCGCTGGAGCACGGTGGGGTGCTCGGAGAACATCATCGAGGCGAGCTGGCAGGCGCTGTGCGACGGACTGGAGCTGGCGCTGCTCCGTGCTCCTGAGCGGTCATCGCCGGCCGGTTCACCACGCAGACACGAAGAGCAGGAAGAACCCGAAGCCGCTCCCCACCACTGAGCGGGGTCGGGCGCGGCCGTGTCAGCCGGCGATCTCCGGCCGCCGACTTCTCCGCCTCGAGCAGCTCCCGCTTCCGCTCGATGCCCCAGCGATATCCGCCCAGCCCGCCGTCCCCCCGCACGACGCGGTGGCAGGGGATGACCACCGCCACCCGGTTGGTCGCGCAGGCGCGGGCCACCGCGCGGGCCGCCGACGGCTGGCCGAGCTCGCGCGCGATCTCGGCGTAGGTCCGGGTCTCGCCGCGCGGAATCCGCTGCAGCGCCTCCCACACCCGCCACTGGAACGCCGTGCCGCGCGACGTCGAGCGGGACCCGCTCGGCCTCGTCGCCCGCGAGGCGCGCGACCACCGCGCCGGCCCAGCCGCGGAGCTCGTCGTCGGCCCGCTCGACCTGCGCGGCCGGGATACTCCCGGCGGAGCGCGGCCTCGAGCGCGCCGGCGTCGTCGCCGAGCGTGACCGAAGCACAGCGCCGCGCTCGGTGGCCGCCACCAGGAGCGGCGCCGAGCGCCGTGTCCACGGTCGTGAACCGGATCGCGACCCCGCGGCCGCCGTTCCGGTAGGCGCCGGGCGTCATGCCGAGCCGCGCGCGGCTCTGGTCGTAGACGCGGCTGGGCGAGGAATAGCCGGCGTCGTAGGTCGCCCGCGAGACGGTGTCGCCCTGCTTCAGCCGCGACTTCATCCGCTCCATCCGGCGGGCCCCGGCGTAGGCCCGGGGCGACACGCCGGTGACCCGCTTGAAGGTGCGCTGCAGGTGATACGGGCTGAGGCCCACCGCGTCGCCCAGCCGCTCCAGCGTCACCGTCTCGTCCAGGTGCTGGTCCAGGTACCGCTGGGCGCTCCGGACCCGCCGCACCGCGTCGGTCTCGCGCCTGGCGCGGCCGGCATCGGCGGCAGGCCCGGTAACCCGCCGCCTCGGCGGCGTCCGGGCGTGGCGAAGAAGCGGACGTTGCGCCGGTTGGGCCGGCGGGACGGGCAGGAGGGCCGGCAGTAGATGCGGGTCGACGCCACCGCGTAGACGAACTGGCCGTCGGCCGCGGCGTCGCGGTCGAGCACGGCGGCCCAGCGGCCGGTCTCGGTCGGGGAAGCATCGAGGATCATGCACGGATGGTAGCACCCGGCCGGCGCCGGGCCACTCGATTCTTGCGGTCAAATCCGGTCGGACCGGGTCCCGGGTGGCGGACCGCCGATTTTGGGGGAACATTGGGACGGACCTAGCCCCGGGGCAGGCAGGGAACCTCCCCCGGGCTCGCGTCGTTACACCACCAGTCCGAGGCGCCGTTCCACCCCAACACAGATCGTGCGCATGAGCACTGCCGAGCGGTACGATGCCATCGTCATCGGCGCAGGCCAGGCCGGCGGACCCCTGCCGCCGCGCTGGCCAAGAGCGGGCGGCGGACGGCGCTGATCGAGCGCGAGCACGTCGGCGGCACCTGCATCAACGAGGGGTGTACCCCCACCAAGACCATGGTGGCCAGCGCCCGGGTGGCCTATCTCGCGCGGCGGGCGGCCGACTACGGCGTGACCACCGGCCCGATCGGGGTGGACATGGCCGGGTCCGCGAGCGTAAGCGCGCCATCGTCAAGAGCTTCCGCGCCGGAAGCCTGCGCCGGCTCGAGGCCACCGAGGGCCTCGACCTGATCTGCGCCGAGGCCCGATTCACGGGCCCGCGCCAGGTGGCGGTGGATGGGCGGATGCTCGAGGCGGAGCTGGTCTTCATCAACACCGGCGGCCGGCCGGCCGCGCCCGACGTCGAGGGGCTCGACCGGGTGCCCTCGCTCGACTCGACCTCGATCATGGAGCTGGACCGGGTGCCCGAGCACCTCATCGTGCTGGGCGGCGGCTACATCGGGCTCGAGTTCGGGCAGATGTTCCGCCGGTTCGGCAGCCGGGTGACCGTCGTGCAGCGCGGCCGCCAGCTCCTGCCCCTGGAGGACGAGGACGTGGCGGAGGCGGTGCTCGGCGTTCCTGCGCGAGGACGGCATCGAGGTCCTGCTCGAAGCCGAGGCGCGTGCGGGCGGAGGGCACCGGCGGCGCCGTCCGGCTGACCGTCCGGACGCCCGGCGGGCGAGCGGGTCGTGCGAGGGCTCGCACGTGCTCCGGGCCGCCGGGCGGACGCCGAACACCGACCGCCTGGGCCTGCCGGCGGCCGGGATCGCCACCGACGCCAAGGGCTTCATCACCGTAGGACCAGAGCTCGAGACCAGCGTCCCCGGGGTCTACGCCCTGGGCGACGTGAAGGGCGGACCGGCCTTCACCCACATCTCCTACGACGACTTCCGGATCATCCGCACCAACCTGTTACAGGGCGGACGTGCATGCATCACAGACCGGCTCGCTACCCTACACGGTATTCATCGACCCCCAGCTGGGCCGGATCGGGTTGAGCGAGAAGGACGCACGGCGGCAGGGCAGGGCCGTACCGGGTGGCGCGGATGCCGATGAGCTCACGTGGCCCGCGCGCTGGAGCTGGACGAGTCGCGCGGGTTCATGAAGGCGCTGGTGGACGCCGGACACGGGCGAGATCCTGGGCGCCGCGGTGCTGGGAATCGAGGGCGGCGAGCTGATGGCCGTGCTCCAGCTCGCGATGATGGGAAAGGTGCCGTACGACCGGCTGCGGGACGCGATCTTCGCCCACCCGACGCTGGCCGAATCGCTGAACAACCTCTTCACGACGCTCGAAGCCTGACGCACCGACGCAGGAGAGACACGCATGACGCTGGCCGCCGCTCCCAGTCGCATCGATCCCGAAGTCATCGCCGACCAGCTGCTCGAGGCGCGGGCGCGCACGCTGCTGCTCGTGGCGCCGCTGACCGACGAGGAGCTGCACGCTGCAGCACGATCCGCTGATGAGCCCGATCCTCTGGGACCTGGGCCACATCGCGCACTTCGAGGAGCTCTGGCTCACCCGCAACCTCGACGGGCCGATCGAGTTCGTCGAGATGCCGGGGCTCTACAACCCGTTCGAGCATCCGCGCAGCACGCGCGGCGCGCTGGCGCTGCCGGGTCTCGACGGAGTGCCGCGAGATCATGGACGAGATCCGCGGCCGGGTGCTCGGCGCGCCTCGTCTCGGCCGACTTCGACGCCGCCAACCCGCTGCTGCGCGACGGCTACGTCTACCAGATGGTGCTCCAGCACGAGTACCAGCACAACGAGACCATGCTGCAGACGCTGCAGCTCAAGCAGGGCGCGCCCTACCGCGCCGCTCGCGCGGCTCGAGCTGCCGGCGCGGCCGCGCGTCCACGCTCGCGCGGCCGCGGCGAGATGGTGCGCTTCCCGGGCGGCGCGCGTCGACCGATCGGCACCGACGACCGCTCGGCCGCCTACGACAACGAGCGGCCGCGCGCACCCGGTCGAGCGTGGCGCCGTTCTGGATCGACGCGCATCCGGTCACGCAACCACGACTTCCTGGTCTTCATCGCGCGCCGGCGGGTACGAGACGCCGGGAGTACTGGTCGGAGGCGGGCTGGCGCTGGCGCACGGAGTCCGGCGCGCGGCGCGCCCAAGTACTGGAACCTGACGCGACGGCGCTCTGGACGACGCGCACGCATGGACCGGATCGGGCCCGGTGGATCCGACGCACCCGGTCTGCCACGTGACGCTGGTACGAGGCCGAGGCGTTCGCGCGGTTCGCGGGCAAGCGGCTGCCGACCGAGATCGAGTGGGAGGCGGCGGCGTCGTGGGATCCGGCCGCCGGCGGCAAGCCGCGCTATCCCGTGGGGCGACGCGCCGCCCGACCGCACGCTCGCCAACGTCGATCAGCTCGCCTTCGGCACCGCGCCGCTCGGCGCCTACCCGCGCGAACGTCTCGCCGATCGGCTGCTACGGCATGATCGGCGACGTGTGGGAGTGGACGGCGAGCGACTTCGGGCCCTGGCCCGGCTTCGAGAGCTTTCCCGTATCAAGGAGTACTCCGAGGTCTTCTTCGGCACCGAGTACAAGGTCCTCCGCGGCGGCTCGTGGGCCACGCGGCCGGGCGCGATCCGCAACACGTTCCGCAACTGGGACTACCCCATCCGCCGCCAGATCTTCAGCGGCTTCAGGTGCGCCCGCGATGCCTAAGCCGATGCACCGACCGCGCGCGACGTCCGGCGCGCATCGGCCGGCCGAACCCCGGCATGCTCGCGGAGGTGGCCGCCGGCCTGTCCGCGCCCGCAGAAGGAGCTGTCGCCCAAGTACTTCTACGACCAGCGCGGGTCCGAGCTGTTCGAGGCGATCACCCGGCTGCCCGAGTACTACCCGACGCGCACCGAGCGCGCGCTGCTCGAGGGCTGGATGCCCGAGCTGATGGCGCGAGCTCGGCACCCGCGACGCTGATCGAGCTGGGCGCCGGCAACGCCGAGAAGAGCCGGATCATCCTCGACGCGATGCGGGCGACGGGCCTGGCCGAGCTGTACGTGCCGATCGACGTGAGCGCCACGTTCCTGAGCCAGACGGCGGCCCAGCTCCGGCGCGAGTATCCCGGGCTCGCCGTCGAGCCGGCGGTCGCCGACATCGCGGAGGAGCTCGAACCTGCCGCGGCGCATGCCGCGGCCCGGCCCTGTTCGCCTTCCTCGGCAGCACGATCGGCAACTTCTACCCGCCGGCCGCCATCCGCCTGCTCGCGCCGGGTGCGGGCCGCGATGGAGCCGGGCGACCGGTTCCTGATGGGCGTCGACCTGCGGAAGGACATCGCGCGGATCGAGGCGGCGTACAACGACAGCCAGGGCGTCACCGCCGAGTTCAACCGGAACATGCTGCTGGTGCTGAACCACGAGCTGGGCGCGGACTTCGATCCGAGCGGCGTTCGAGCACCGGGCGTTCTACGACCGCGTGGCCCACCGGATCGAGATGCACCTCGTCTCGACGCGCGACCAGACGGTCGACGATCCCGGGGCTCGAGCCGGTCCGGTTCGCCGCAGGGCGAGTCGATCCGCACCGAGATCAGCACCAAGTACGACCGCGGCGAGCGTGGCGGCGCTGTTCGCAGGCCGCCGGTCTCCGGATCGAGGCCTGGCCGCACCGATCCGACGACGCCGTTCGGGCTGGTGGTCGGAGCGCCGGCATGACGCAGGCTCAGCCGCGCGGCGCTCGCCGCCGACCTCGCGAGCGCACGCCTTCGCGGCGCCGGCGAGCGCCTCGCTCACGCCGCGGCGGATCGGCGCCGAGGCCGAGTTCATCCCGGTCGAGACCGCGCACCTGGCGGCGATGTCCGCATCGAGGGCGACGGGTGCTGCGCCACGCTGCCGTTCCTCCGCCGGCTACGGCGGCGCGCCAGGGTGGACCGAGACCCGGACCGCCAAGGGCACGCCCTGCTTCACGCTGCCGGGCGGCGGCACGCTCACCTTCGAGCCGGGCGGGCAGCTCGAGTACAGCTCGCCCGCCGTGCCGCTCGCCGAGCGCGCTGCTGGCGGCTGCTGCGGGCGGTGGTGCTGCCGCTCCGCGCGGCGGCGGCGGGCGAGGGGATCACGCTGCTGGCCGTGGGCATCGATCCGGCGAACGGCATCGAGCGGCGCGCCGCTCCTGCTCCAGACCAAGCGCTACGCAGCGGATGGCGGAGTACCTGGCGCGGCGCGGGCCGGCCGGCGCCCGGATGATGCGGCAGACCGCCGCGTTCCAGGTGGCGCTCGATCTCGACGACGAGCCCTGGCTGCGCTGGCGGGTGCTCAACGCGGCGGCGCCGTACGTGGTCGCGATCTTCGCCAACTCGCCGATCTACGACGGGCGAGGACACGGGCTGCGCCAGCGCCCGGGCGCAGGTCTGGCGCGCGCTCGACCCGGCGCGCACCGGCCTGCCCTGGGCGAGCGCGGGCGCCGGTCGACGCCTACCTCGACTTCGCGCTCGAGGCTCCGGCGATCCTGCTCCCGACCGTCGGCGGCGAGCATCTGCCGTTCGGCGAGTGGCTGGCGCGCGCTGACGTCGACGCTCGACGAGTGGCACGACCACCTGACCACGCTGTTTCCCGAGGTGCGGCCGCGCGGGCACTTCGAGCTCCGCTCCGCGGACGCGGTGGCGCCGCAGTGGTACGCGGCTCCGCTCGCGCTCGCGGTCGGGATCACCTACGAGCCGCGGCGCGCTCCGCGCCGCCGCCGATCTGCTCGGCGCGCCCGATCTCGGCCGTGCTCGACCGGGCGGGCCGTGTGGGTCTGCGCGACCCGGCGCTCGCGAGCACCGCGGCCGACCTGGTGCAGATCGCGCTCGAGGGCTGCGCGGGGCTCGGGCCCGGGTACTTCCATCCCGCCGATCTGGAGCAGGCGCGGGCATTCTTCGAGCAGTACACCCGGCGCGCGCGGGCCCCGGGTGACGACGTCTCCTCGGCGGAGGTGGCGGCGTAGGGGACGGACAGAGCGAGGGCGGACGACGGACTGCGACAGGCGACGGCGGACGACGGACGAGGCGCGGTGATCAGCGCACGCGAGCGTCCTCGTGCTCATGCGCGCCTTAGACTCACTGCCTCTCCGTCCGTCTGTCCGCCTGTCCGTCCGTCTACCGGCACGAAGCTCCGCGCCGGATCCTCCCCGCACCCGCTCCACACCGTCCGGATGTAGCTCCCGTCCGCCCAGCGTCGCGTGGGTCTCGCCCGAGGCGATCTTCCGGTCCGTCGTGCACGAGGCATCCCACACCAGCGGCTCCACCGTCGTGACGGTGAAGGTCCGGCTGATCGCGCCCGGCTCCAGGTGAACGTCCCGCTCTCGGACGAACGTGCCGTTCGGCAGCGGCTCGCCGAAGGCGAGCTGCTCGCCCGCCGCCGGCGTGAAGCTGAGCAGCAGGTTGTGAACCACGGTGGCGTCCGCCCGCCCCGGCGCGCTCCGCACGACCGTGATGGCGTTGCTGAGCGATGCGCCCTGCGCATTGCCGGTGAGCGTCCGCGTGCCGTTCCGGACCGCGGAGTAGGTGCGGCTGGCGTTGGGGCTGGTGAAGCGGAACGTGAAGTCGGTCAGCGTCGCGGTGACGGCGAGGTCGGCGCGCGTCCGGCGTCGGGTCGCTCAGCGTGATGGTGCCGTGATCTCGAGCGTGCCGCCGCGGAACCCGGTGAAGCTGCAGGCCGGCAGCGCGAAGGTGTAGGTGGCCGCGTCGGGCGCCAGGTCGCCGTCGGTGTCGGTCTCGTCGTCCACCGTCGCGCAGCCGGGCGCGCGGGGCACCACGACGCCCAGTGCCGCACGGGGTAGTGAGCGCTTCCACTGCCTGCTCCACCTCGTCGCCCTCCGCTGCCCCGATGTCGCTCACCTCGGCGGCGGGCAGGGTCGTGCGCCGTGCCCGGCGTCGTCGCGTCGCTGCACCCGCCGAGCGCCAGGATCAGCGCGCCCGCCCGCGAGCGCGGAGACGCGTGCGGCCCAATGAGTTCGGCGCATGGTCGAAGCTCCTTCCACAGGGTGGATTGCGGGTCGCGTGTCGGGATCGGTCGGACGGACGGCGCCGGCCGGGTTCTGTTAAGCGCTCGGCCGCCCGAGCCGTGTGAGGAGTGTCACGAATGGCACTCGGCCATTGACCTAGCTTCGCCGCAGTCTGCCACCGACAGCGTGCACTCGACGCGAGGAGGTCGAGACACCATGGCGCACGACGCAGCAGATCAGAACACCGGCCGCACCGTCGTCGGCCTGTTCACCCGGCGGAGCCGATGCGGAGTCGGCCATCCGCGACCTCAAGCACGCCGGCTTCAGCGACGAACGGATCGGCGTGGCGCTGCAGGATCCCGAACGAGCAGCGCGACCTGCTCGAATCGACCGGCGGCGACGGCCGCCGAAGGCGCCGCGGCAGGGCGCGCTGAGCGGCGGGCTGGTGGGCGGGCTCATCGGGCTGCTCGGCTCGCTCCTGATTCCCGGGGTCGGGTCCGATCGTGGTGGGCGGCGTGCTCGCCTCGACGCTCACCGGCGCGGGCTTCGGCGCCGCCACCGGCGGCATCATCGGCGCGCTGGTGGGCCTGGGCGTCCCCGAGGCCGATGCCGCGCACTTCGATCAGCGGCCTCCGGTCGCGGCCGCACGCTCGTGACGGTCAACGCCGGCGCGCGCACCGACGAGGCGCTGGCCATCCTCGACCGCCACGGCATGGACTTCGGCCCGTCGGGCGCCGCGCGCTACGTCGCTCACGCGAGCCGTCGACGGCTCGGCGTGATCGATCTGACGCGGACACGTCGACGACGCCCGTCTCGACGCGATCGACGCGGCGTCGCCGGCACCGTCGGACGGCGTGCCGGTTCGGCGCACCCGATCCGGCGTCGGGCGCCGCCGGCGCGCGCGATCGCTACGCCGGCCGCGAGCGCCGGGTGCCGGCAGGACCCGACGTACGTCGGGCCGGAGCGGCGTCTGGCCGGCGTCTGACCGCGACTCACGGGAGCGCAGGCGACGGGGGCGGGCGCATGGCGCTCGCCCCCGTCGTGCTGCACAGATTCCCCGCTACCCATCGAGGAGCACGCGTGAAGGCCGTTCGCGTCCACGCCACCGGCGACGCCGGCGTCCTGCGAGTCGAAGACGTGCCGGTACCCGCAGCCGGGCCCCGGCCAGGCGCTGGTCCGCGTCGAGGCCGTCGGCCTCAACTTCGTCGAGGTCTACCACCGCACCGGGCTCTACAAGGTCCCGCTGCCGCGACGCTGGGCACGGAAGCGGCCGGGACCGGTCGAGGCCGTCGGGCCCGGCGTCGCCACCGTGCGCGCGGGCGACCGCGTCGCCTCGGTCAACGTGCTCGGCGCCTACGCCGAGTACGCGCTCGCGGCGGCCGAGCGGCTGGTGCCGATCCCCGACCGGGTGACCACTCGGCAGGCCGCGGCCGTGATGCTCCAGGGGATCACCGCGCACTACCTCACCACGCTCGACGTTTCCGCTCGCGCGCGGCCACACCTGCCTGGTCCATGCCGCGGCCGGCGGCGTCGGCCTCCTGCTCTCGCCAGATGGCGAAGCGGCGCGGCGCCCGGGTCATCGGCACGGTGTCCACCGCAGGAGAAGGCGGCGCTCGCGCGGGAGGCCGGCGCGGACGAGGTCATCCTCTACACCCAGACCGATTTCGAGACCGAGGTGAAGCGGCTGACCGACGGCGCGGGCGTCCACGTGATCTACGATTCGGTGGGCCGCACGACCTTCGCCAAAGGCCTCAACTGCCTGCGTCCCGCGCGGCTGCATGGTGCTGTTCGGCCAGAGCAGCGGTCCGGTCGAGCCGCTCGATCCGCAGCTTCTCGCGCAGAAGGGCTCGCTGTTCCTCACCCGGCCGACGCTGGCCCACTACACCGCGAGCCGCGCCGAGCTGCTCGAGCGGGCCGGCGAGGTGCTCGGCTGGGTGGCCGACGGCTCGCTCACCGTGCGGATCGGGCGCGAGTTCCCCCTGGCGCGAGGCGGCCGACGCGCAGCGCGAGCTCGAGGGACGCCGCACGACCGGCAAGGTGCTGCTCATCCCGTGACGCCGCCGGCCGAGGCGCTGCCGGCGCTGGTCTCCACCGGCCTGGCTGGCCGAGCGGCTGGGCCGGCCCGGACTTCGCGTGCTCGACGCCTCGTGGTATCTCCCAGCGGCCGGGCGGAACGCCGCCGCCGAGTACGCGGCCGGCCACATCCCGGGCGCGGTCTTCTTCGATCTCGACGCCACCAGCGATCCCGCGACCGCCCTGCCGCACATGCTGCCGCCGGCGCGAGCAGTTCGCGCGGCAGATGAGCGCGCTGGGCCTGGACGACGCTGACGACCTCGTCGTCTACGACGGCTCGGGCACCAACATCAGCGCGGCGCGCGCGTGGTGGACCTTCCGCGCGTTCGGCCACGCGCGCACCGCCGTGCTCGACGGCGGCCTCGGCAAGTGGCGGCGCGAAGGCCGGCCGCTGGAGCAGGGCGCGGTGAGGCTGCCGCCGGCGCGGTTCACCGCGCGGCTCGACCCGGCGTGGTCCGGACCCTCGCGGACATGCGCGGCCAACCTCGAGCGCCGGCGCCGAGCAGGTCGTGGACATGCGCCCGGCCGGCCGGTTCGCGGGCGTCGATCCCGAGCCGCGCCCGGGCTCCGCGGCGGACACATCCCCGGCAGCCGCAGCCTGCCCTACACCGAGCTCGTCGGCGCCGACGGCACGCTGCTGCCGCGCCGACGCTGCTCCGCCGGCTCGGCGGAGGCGGCGGCATCGATCCCGCGCGGCCGGTCGTCGCCACCTGCGGCTCGGGCACGAGCGCCTGCACCCTGGCGCTCGCGCTGCACGTGCTGGGCCACGAGGGCACGGCGGTGTACGACGGGTCGTGGACCGAATGGGGCGGGCGGACGGACACGCCGATCGCGACCGGGCCGGCGTGACCGCCCCGGCCGCCGAAGGCCGTCTCTCGCGCGCACCGCCATCGGCTGCGTCGTGCTGTTTCTGCTGCCGTTCGCGGCGGTCGGCGTGTTCGCGGCGGTGCAGCTGGCCGTCCGCGCTCGCGCAGGGCGACTGGCAAGCAGGCGGGCTTTCTCGCGATCTTCGCGCTGGCCTTCGGCGGCGTGGGCATCGGCGGCATCGCCGCGGTGCTGCGCCGGGCGGCGGCGCGCGGAGGAGGCGCTGGCCCGCGAGGCGCGGCATCCGGACGCGCCCTGGCTCTGGCGGGAGGACTGGGCCGCGCGCCGGGTGACCGATTCATCCCGCGCCGCCATGTGGTCGCGTGGGCCTTTACCGCGCTCTGGAACCTGATCAGCCTGCCCGAGCGCGGTGCTCGCCGTGCGCGTCGGCGCTGCGACGAGGGCAACCGTGCTCGCGCTGATCGCGCTGCTGTTTCCCGTCGTCGGGCGTCGGGCTGCTGGTCTGGGCCATCCGGGCCACCGCTGCGCTACCGCCGCTTCGGCGTCTCGATGCTCGAGCTCGACGACGCTGCCCGCCGCCGGTCGGTCACGCGCTCGAGGGACTGGTCCGGACGCCCGCCGGGCTCCGGCCCTGCCGACGGATTCCGCGTCGTCGCTGAGCTGCATCCGGCGGGTCACGCAGCGGGAGCGGGCGCAACCGGTCGACCTCGGAGACGATCCTCTGGCAGGAGGAGCGCCGGGTGCCGGCCGACGGGCGTCGGCGTGCCGGTCGCGTTTCCCATCCCGGCCGACGCCGTGCCGAGCGACCCGGGCCGGGGCGGCGACCGGGTGCTCTGGCGGTTGGACGTGTGCGGCCGAGGTGCCCGGGCGTGGACTACGCCGTCGAGCTTCGAGGTACCGGTCTTCCGCACCGCCGCGAGCGACCAGCCGCGCACGCCGGCCGAGCTCGCGGTCGCCGAGGCGTTCGCCGTCCCGGCCCGACTACCGCCAGCCCGCGACGTCACGGATCGAGGTCAGCCACCACGCGTCGCGGGCACCGAGATCTACTATCCCGCGCGGCCGCAATCCCGGGATGGCGGCCGGGCTTACCGCGTTCGCCGCGCTCTGGGCCGGCGCGATCTGGGCTGACGATCGCGCTGCACGCGCCGATCATCTTCCCGATCGTGTTCGGCGTGTTCGGCGCTGCTGCTCGCGTTTCGCGTGCTCGACCCGTGGCTCAGCGTGACCCGGGTGACGGCGGGCGACGGCCGGGTGACGGTCGCGAGCGGGTGGCTCGGGCCGAACCGGGAGCGGACGCTGCGCGGCGGCGGAGGTGGCGGACGTGACGACGAAGATCGGCGCGCAGGCCGGCGGACGCGACGTACTACGACTGTGACGCTGGTGACGACCGCGGGCAAACGCGTGGCCGCCGGCCGGCGGCGATTCGCGGACAAGCGCGAAGCCGAGTGGCTGGCGGCCACGCATCAGGGCGGCGATCCGCCCGGCTGCCGTCGGCGGCGCGTAGCTACGGGGCGGGCGGCGCCAGGTTCCCGCAGGCCACGATCGTCGCCCATGTTGCTCGCCGAGGCGTGGACGTTGATGAAGTACTGCCCCTGGACGCGGCAGCGGGACCGGCAGCTTGGCCTCGGCGTGCGCCTTGCCGTCCCCGCCCACCTTCAGGATCGGTAGGCGTCGGCCGGGCCGAAGATGCCCTGGTCGGAGCCGCACTGGCCGCGGTGCACGTGCCACGGATGCTGGCCGCCCGGCGCGGCGTTCTCGATCGACGACGTGCGCCTCGGTCTGCGTCGGTGTCCTTTTCGCGGCGCCCATCCATCCCGTGCCCGGCACCTGCAGCGCGCCCGCCAGTCCCGCGGGCGTGGCGAGCGTCGCGTTCCAGCGGCCGGCGACGGGCTGGGCGTCGGGGTCGATGTGGACGCCGCCGCCTCCACACGCCGCGAGCGTCGACGGCGGAGACGATCAGGCCTGCGGCGAGCGCGATACGCATGCGGACCTCCGTGTGAAGTCGGCCACGTATGAAGTGCGGCCAAATGAGCTCTGTCGTCTATATGCGAGGTCGCGCCGGTAGCATGAGCGGTGACGAGCGACACAGGGGTCGCTCCGCTAGGCCTCCGCGGCAGCGCTATCGGCGCGGGCGGACGCCGCACGCGCGCAGCGAGCTGCACCGGGCGCGGGGTGGTTGGGGAACAGCTCGCGGGCCGCGTTGGCGTGCGGGACGGCCCGGTCGCACCGGCCGGCGCGCGCCCAGGCTCGGCCGAGCAGCATGCGGATCCGATAGCTCCCCGGATCGATCGTGAGCGCCGACTCCATCGCGCGCGCGCTGGCCGTCGGCGAACACGCCCATCGCGACGGTCTGCGCCGCGCTCCGCCCGACGAACAGCGCGCCGACCAGCGCCGACCGCGATCATGCGCCGCGCGGCGCGCGGCGAGGTGAGCGGGATCTCGCCGGATCGGGACGCGCGGACGAGGCCGAGCGCGCCGATGATGCGTCCACGCGAACAGCGTCGGCACCGGCAGCAGCAGCACCGCGTCGAACGCGCCGACCACCGCCACCGCGAGCAGCGTCGCGACGATCGTGAGGTCGGCGCAGCGCCGGCGTCTGCCGGCGGCGCCGCGGCGGATCCGGGCCCACGCGCCGAGCGCGATCGAGCCGCCCACCAGCGCGAGCAGCGCCAGCGCCACGAACCCGCGCTCGGACGACCATCGCCATCCAGTCGCTGCTGGGCCACGGATTGGTGGGGATGATGTCGTCCCGGTCGAAGGAGGGATCGCCCTTCGACATGTAGTGCGGGATAGAACACCGGCCAGTTGCCGGGGCCCACGCCGAGCAGCGGATGCGTGCGCCGCCATGGCGAGCGTGTTGCCCTACTGGATGAGCCGGCCGCGTCCGCTGCCTTCCTTGTAGTTGGCGACGCCGGTCAGCGACTCGAGGTACGGCGAGTCCGAGCGCCAGTTGAGCCGGTTCGGCAGCACCAGCGCGAGCGCCAGCCCCGCGCGCCGCCAGCGCGCCGAGCCGCCGCACGCGCCGGCGGAGCCGCGTCGTCCTCCCACAGCCGGCCCACCCAGAGTCCCTCGACCGCCAGGAACAGCCACGCACGCGCCGGCGCCGAGCCACGCGGCGCGCGACCGCGAGAGCACCAGCGCGGCGGCGGCGAGCGCCATCCCCGACGCTGCCGAGCGCGAACCCGGCCCGCGAGCGCGACGCCAGCGAGACGTAGAGCAGCAGCGGCAGGCCCGATGGCGACGAGGTGCGCCATGAAGTTGCGGTTGCCGAAGGTGCCGCCCGGCGCGCGGCGTCAGGCTCGCGAGGTTGGTCTCGACCAGGCCGTAGGCCTGCGCCAGCCCGGTGACCGCGCCCAGTACCACCGCGGCCGCCAGCGCGAGGAGCAGGGCCTCGCCCCGGCCGGCGCGCGCGACCGTCCGGGCGCACCAGAACAGCGCCGCGCCCGCGAGGCTCACGCCCAGCGCGCGAAAGGCCAGCCAGCCGTTGGTCGCGAGCAGCGGTCGAGACGCGAGCGACAGCACGAGGAACCCGCCGAGCAGGGCGTCCACCATGAACACGGTGAGCCGGCGGGCGGAGGACGAGGCAGAGCAGGCGACGCGGCGAGCGCGGCGACGCCGAGCACCAGCTCCTTGGGGAAGGTGTAGCGGTCGAGCTGGAAGAGGGGATAGGGCAGCGCCGCGAGCACGATGGCGAACGCCGCCACCTGGATCACCACCGCCGCGACGGGTGGTGGCCGAGACGTCGGCGGCCGGCCGGGCGCAAAGCGCGGCGGAGGCGTGGGATGCGCCTCGGGTCGTGCTCGATCGGCAAGGTCCTCTCCCGGGGGGCGAACGGGTTGGCGGCCCCAAGTATAACACGGAGGGTCGGGCGGTCCGACGGTCGGACCGGGCGGCGACTGCTGCGGCGGACGACCTTGCGCGCGGCCGGGGCGCGGGCAGGATTGAAGGATGTCTGTCCACGCCGTGGGTGGGGTCCGCTACCGGTTCGCCGACCTGCGCACGCTGCTGGCCAAGGCGTCGCCGGCGCGCTCGCGGCGACGTGCTGGCCGGCGTCGCGGCGGAGAGCGACGAGGAGCGGGTCGCGGCGCAGATGGCGCTGGCCGACGTGCCGCTCGGCGACGTTCCTCGACGAGCCGCTCATCCCCTACGAGCGTCGACGAGGTCACGCGGCTGATCGTCGACACGCACGACGCGGCGGCGTTCGCGCCGGTCGCGCACCTCACCGTCGGCGAGTTCCGCGACTGGCTGCTCTGCTACGAGACGACGAGCGACGTGCTGGCGGCGCTGGCGCCCGGGCGTCACGCCGGAGATGGCCGCCGCGGTCTCCAAGCTCATGCGGCATCAGGACCTGTCCTGGTCGCGCGGCAAGTGCCGCGTCGTCACCCGGTTCCGCAACACGCTCGGCCTGCCGGGCCGGCTCTCGATCCGGCTGCAGCCCAACCATCCGACCGACGACCCGCGCGGCATCGGCGCCGTCGATCCTCGACGGCCTGCTCTACGGCTGCGGCGACGCGGTGATCGGCATCAACCCGGCGACCGACAGCCCGCAGACCGTGCGATCGGCTGCTCGAGATGCTCGACGAGCTGCGCGAGCGCTACGAGATCCCGACGCAGTCCTGCGTGCTGGCGCACGTCACGACGCAGCATCGCGGCGATGCGAGCGCGGCGCGCCGGTCGACCTCGTCTTTCAGTCGATCGCCGGCACCGAGGCGGCCAACGCCAGCTTCGGCGTCAACCTCGCGCTGCTCGACGAGGCGCAGGCAGGCGGCGCTCGCGCTGGGCCGCGGCACGCTGGGCGACAACGTGATGTACTTCGAGACCGGCCAGGGCTGCGCGCTCTCGGCCGAGGCGCACCACGGCGTCGACCAGCAGACGCTCGAGGCCCGGGCCTACGCCGTGGCGCGCGCGCTTCGAGCCGCTGCTGGTCAACACCGTCGTCGGCTTCATCGGCCCGGAGTACCTGTACGACGGCAAGCAGATCATCCGCGCCGGGCTCGAAGACCACTTCTGCGGCAAGCTGCTCGGCCTGCCGATGGGCTGCGACGTCTGCTACACGAACCACGCCGAGGCCGACCAGGACGACATGGACACGCTGCTGACGCTGCTCGCCGCCGCCGGCGTGCAACTACTTCATGGGCGTGCCGGGCGCGGACGACGTCATGCTCAACTACCAGTCGCACCTCGTTCCACGACGCGCTCTACCTGCGGCAGCTCCTCGGCCTGCGGCCGGCGCCGGAGTTCGAGGAGTGGCTCGAGGCGATGGGCGTCATGGACGAACGAAACCGGCTGCTCCCCGGCCCGGGGCCGGGTGCTGCAGCTCGCCTCACACTTCACCACAGAAGGAGCGGTCCGATGCAGACCCGAGCCGAAAAGCCGTGATCAGGGGCGTCAACTGGGGCTGACCGCGCTCGCGGTCGTGGGGCTGGCCCTGGCCGCGTGCCCGGGGCCGCGGCATACCGAGCAGCCGCCTTCCGCGGAAGCGCCCGCTGCCCAGCCGGCCGCGCCCGCAGCTGCCGACTCCGGTGTGGCGCTCGAGGGGACCGAGTGGAGCCTCGTCGCGCTCGGCGGGCAGCCTGTCGCGGCCAATGAGGACCGGGCGCGGCCGGGCTTGACTCGTGGCCGACGGCCGAAAGCTCCAGGGCTCGGCGGGCTGCAATCGGATGATGGGCTCCTACGAGCTCGACGGGGCGTCGCTCAAGTTCGGGCCGATCGCCAGCACCAAGATGGCGTGCCCGGCGATGAGACCGAAACGAGGTTCCTCTCCGCGCTTGGCGCGACGACCCGCTACGAGGTCGCGGGCTCGAACCTGACCCTGTTCGGCGGGGATGCGCCCCTGGCGCGGCTCGAGGTGGTCAACTCGTCGGGTCCCGCAGGGCCATGAATCGATCGGAGGCATCGGACGGGTTCTCCGTGCCCTCCGACCTTCGCGGTTAAATAGTTCCGGAATGCTGCGCGTGTGACTTGGCACACAGCAGTCGCCTGCTCCAGGCCACCCATGCTAAGGCCCCTAAAGGAGCGGCCATGAGCACCTACGCGCACTTGCACGGATCCCGAGGCCATCGAGCGCGACATCGAGCGCACCCGGGACCGGATGAGCGACAACCTGGAAGAGCTTCAGCGACCGACTCAATCCTGCCCACCTCAAGCGCCGGGCCAAGGACGCGATCGTGGACGGAGCTGAGGACGTTGTCACCGCGATTCTCGAGGCCATCGTGCGGAACCCGCTGCCGGCCGTGGCCGTAACACTCGGCGCCCTCTCGGTGCTGGTGCGCCGGCACGAGCGGCGGCGCTCCCTCGCTCGGCGGATCGAGCGCGTGATGCGCAAGAGGTCGGTGACGATGACTTTCAAGGACGGTTTCGCGCTGGTTCGCGACAGCGCGAAGGACTTCATCGACGACGACTGCCAAACGCAGGCGGCGGCGCTCTCGTACTACACAGTCTTCTCGCTGCCGCCGCTGCTGGTACTCATCATCGTCCTGCTGAGCGCCATCCTCGATCCGCAGGACATCCGGGGCCAGCTCGAGACCCAGCTCGGATCGCTCATGGGCCCATCGGCCACGACGCAGATCCGCAACATCCTCGAGCAGGCACAGGCGCCGGGATCTGGCAGCGGCATCGCCACGGTACTCAGCGTCGTCGCTCTCGTGCTCGGCGCCACCGGAGCCTTCGGCCAGCTGCAGGCCGCGCTCAACCGGGCCTGGGAGGTGGCCCCCGACCCCGAGCAGGGCGGGCTCAAGGCATTCCTGCTCAAGCGCGTGTTCTCGTTCGGCATGATCCTGAGCGTCGCCTTCCTGCTGCTGGTCTCGCTGGTGCTGAGCGCGGCGCTCACGGCCTTCGGCGGCGCGCTCGGCGGCATGCTGCCAGACGGCGTGTCCGCGACGCTGCTGCAGGTTCTCAACCAGCTACTGTCGCTCGTCGTGATCGCGGCGCTGTTCGCGGCGCTGTTCAAGGTCCTGCCCGACGCCACGGTGGCCTGGCGCGACGTGTGGGTCGGCGGAGCCGGTCACCGCCGTGCTGTTCGTGATCGGTAAGTTCCTCATCGGGCTCTACCTGGGTCGCAGCAACCCGGGCGAGGCCTTCGGCGCGGCCGGCTCGCTCGCGGTGCTGCTCGTCTGGGTCTACTACTCCTCGATGATCCTGCTGTTCGGCGCCGAATTCACCCAGGCATTGGCCGAGCGGCGGGGCCGCGTAATCGCAGCCTGAACGAGGCGCCGTGCGGGTGGTGCAAGAGAAGAAGCAGGTGCGCGAGGGTCGGCCCGCTACCGCCTGAATCGCATCGCCCAGCAATATCCGGCCGCACGTTCCGCGTGCGGCTCGGAGTAGCCCTTCCCGCCCGCCGACGAGAAGTTTCCCCCACCGTGCTTCGATTGAGCACATTCGGCGGGCTAGGTCCTGCATCAGGACGGCCAGCTGCACACTGGCCCGACGGCCCAGCGCCGCCGGCTCGCGCTTCTGGCTGTCATCGCCGCGGCCGGCCGTCGCGGCTTTGGGCGCGAGCGCCCGCTCCCCCGCTCGCCCTCCATTACATTTTCGGCCCATGCGCCCCCTCGCCATCGTCGGCCTCATCCTGCTGATTCTCGGCGGGTTCGTCCTGCTGCGGGGTCTCAGTTTCAGCTCCCGGACAAGCGTGATTAAGGTCGGCGACTTCCAGGCCACGGTGGATGAGCGCCGCGAGGTACCGCCGTGGGTCGGCGGGCTCGCGCTAGCGGGCGGCGTCGTGCTCCTGGTCGCGGCCGGTCGGCGCCGCGGCTGAGCGTGGCGCGCACGACGAGCGGGAAGGGCAACTACGCGCGGATCTACGCCGTGATTCGTCGGATCCCGTACGGCAAGATCGCGACCTACGGTCAGATCGCCGACCTGGCCGGTCTGCCCGGCCACGCGCGACAGGTGGGTTACGCGCTGCACGCGCTGCCGTACAGCACGGCGGTGCCGTGGCACAGGGTGATCAATGCGGCCGGCGAGATCAGTCGGCGCGCGGTTCCAGGAGCGGAGTTGACTCAGCGCCAGCTGCTCGAGGAGGAGGGCGTCGGGTTCGATCTTCGGGGCCGCGTCCGTATGACGAAGATTCAGTGGCGACCGCACGGGGCCGGGAGTCGCCGGTGAGCGACGAGAAGGGTATCGAAATCCCGCAGCCACTCGGCGCCCCCGATCCCTGGCAAGCTCTCCGGTTGCTCACACCGGCCCGCATCGCGCTCGGGCGCGCCGGCTCCAGTCTGCCCACCCGCGCCCATCTCGACTTTCAGCTCGCCCACGCCCGTGCGCGCGATGCGGTGCACGACCGGCTCGACGTCCTCGCATTTGCGCGCTGCACTGTCGGGCGTCGGCCTCGAGAGCGTCGCGGTGCGGAGCGCGACTCCCGACCGCGCGACGTATCTCCAACGGCCCGACCTCGGCCGCCGACTCGACGCCGATCGCAGACGGACCTCGCGGAGACGGCGGTCGAGAAGGGCGTCGATGCCGCGCTCGTCGTCGCCGACGGGCTCTCCGCCCGCGCGGCCCAGCAGCACGCCGCGCCGTTGCTCGCCGCGCTCGTGCCCCGCCTCGCTGACGCCGGATGGCGGCTCGCGCCGGTGATCGTGGTCGAGCAGGGCCGGGTCGCGCTCGGCGACGAGATCGGCGCGCTGCTGCGCGCGCCGGCTCGTCCTCGTGCTGCTGGGCGAGCGTCCGGGCCTCAGCGCACCGGACAGTCTCGGCGCCTACCTCACCTGGGATCCGCGTCCCGGCCGCACCGACGCCGAGCGCAACTGCGTCTCCAACATCCGCCCGGAGGCACTCGTGCCCGTCGCACGCCGCCGACAAGCTCACCGCCCTCATGCTGGAGGCGCCCGGCGCCGGCTCTCCGGCATCGCGCTCAGGGACGACGGCCGGGTGCTCGGCGCATGATCGTCCACGTGCTGGGCGTCCCATGGATCTCGGCTCCGGCCGGCGCGGCGTGGACATGGGCCCGTCCGCCATCCGGATCGCCGGGATCGAGGAGCGGCTGCGCGAGCTGGGCCACAAGGTGGTGGACGAGGGCGACATCGCCATCAAGAACATGGAGGAGCTCAAGGTCGGCGACGTGCACGCGCGCTATCTCGGCGAGATCGCCCGCGCGGCCACGGTGGCGTGCCGCAAGGTCGAGCGCATCATGAGCCCGCGGCCACTTTCCCGCTGGTGCTCGGCGGCGACCACTCGATCGCGGTGGGCACCGTCTCGGGCATCGCCGCCTTCTGCCGGCGGCAGGGCAAGAAGCTCGGCCTGCTCTGGGTCGACGCGCACGGCGACATCAACACGCCCGAGTCGTCGCCCTCGGGCAACATCCACGGCATGCCGGTGGCGGCGCTGCTCGGGCTACGGGCCGGACAAGCTGACCGGGATCGGCGGGAAGTTCCCGAAGGTCGACCCGGCCAACATCGCGCTGGTCGGGATCCGCAGCCTGGACGACGGCGAGAAGCGCCGGCTCAAGGAGACCGGCGTCCAGGTCCACACCATGTCCGACATCGACCGGCACGGCATCCACCGGATCATGAAGAAGGCGCTCGCCCGGGTCACCGACGGCACCGACTACGTCCACGTGAGCTTCGACCTGGACGCGGTGGATCCCGACCGTGGCGCCGGGCGTCGGCACGCCGGTGAAGGGCGGGCTCGACTATCGGGAGGCCCACCTCATCATGGAGCTGCTGCACGATTCCGGGGTGATGACCTCGCTGGAGATGGTCGAGGTCAACCCCATCCTCGACCAGGGCAACGCCTCGGCGGCCTTCGCGGTGGAGCTGGTGCAGTCGGCGTTCGGGAAGAAGATTCTGTAGGGAGGACCGCGACTGTGTGTCGCCGGTCACACGGCCGCGTGGGGCTGGACCCGGCGCGCGATCCCTGGGCGGACGGAATATTGAAAGAGGAAGCGTCTCTCGACCCCGAGCACCAGGAGGACCCCGTGCTCCGTGCCATCCGCATCCTGCTCGCCGCGCTGCTGCTGGCCGGCGCACGGTCGCTGGCCGCCCAGGCCGGCAGCTCCCCGAGCCCGACCTTGCCGAGCGATACCCTCCAGGCCAACTACGCCCCCCGGAGCGCGGCCGGCCCGACCCCGAGCTGGCGCCGACCCTGCCGAGCGACACGCTCGACGCCACCGCAGCCGGTGGACCGCTTCCCACCGATCCGTTCCTGACGACAGCGACGCGGACGACGCCAACAGACATCTGGTGACAGCGCGGCCCTGCGCGACCTTCGCAGCTGGATTCAAGACCCATCCGGGGCCTGCTGGACCGCCGCCCCGGCCGTGCGTGGCGCCGTCACTGGTTCGGGCGTGCAGTCCCGCGGTCGCGAGCGTCAGGTCGGTCAGGCGCTCCGCGCAGCGCCTTGAGGTAGCGCAGCATCTCCGAGGTCCGCTCGAACACGCGGACCTCGGGGTCCGCCAGCGCCCGCTCCCGCGGCTCGAGCTTGAGGTCGAGGTGCGGCCAGCGCGCGGTTGCCGAGCTGCAGCGCCTGCCGCGGCGCCCCCACCCGCTCGCGGAACCGGTCCAGCTCCGCCACGTCGTTGGTGGTGGACAGCACGTGCGACCATCCCGGCGCCACAGCGTTCTCCCGATCCATCACGATCACCGCGGTCTCGCCCTCCCGCAGAAACGCGACCACCTGCCGGACGACCTCCGGCGTCCCGCAGCAGCGCCCGGTGGCCGAGCCCGTCGGTGGCCACGAGCCGCGCGCCCGGCCAGGCCGCGCGCGATCTCGTCGGCCTGGCCGTAGGGCACGTCCGCGTCGTCGCGGTCATGCACCACCAGCGCGGCGGTGCGGAGCGACCGCGCGATGGTCGGCAGGTGCAGCTCGTCCCATCGCATCCGGAGCCGGGTCTCCAGGTTCCGCCGCATGGCCGCTCGGGTGACCGGCGTCAGCCGCAGGTGGTCCGCGAACGCGGTCGAGAAGCGAACCACGTCGGCCGGCGCCGCGAGCAGCACCACCCGCTCCGCCGCGAGCCCGTCGCGCAGCGCCAGCGTCACCGCGGCGCCGCCGAGCGAGTGGCCGACGACCCCGTGGACCGGGCCCACCTCGTCGCTCACCGCGCGGAGCGCGCGGGCGAACTCGGGCAGCGAGGCGAAGCGGCCGGTCGAGCGCCGTGCGCCGGACCGTCGTACGCCACGACCCGAAAGCCCGCCTCGACCAGCGCGGCCGCCATCGACGCTGAAGCGCCCGGCGCGGCTGCCCCAGCCGTGCACCAGCACCACGGTCGGGCCCGTCGCCCCACTCCCACGCCGCGAGCTCCTGCCCTTCGCTCGGCACCGTGAACCGGCGGCCCGTGGCGAGGAACGCCTCCTCGGCCGTCCGCGGCTCGTGCCGGGGCGGCGTGCAGAAGATCGACTCCGCCCAGCGGGCGGCGATGCCCGGCGCCACCGAGCCCACCGTGGTGAAGACGGCGCGCAGCGCGAGCACGCGCGCCGGCGCTCGGCTCATCGGGGTCGGGGACGCAGGTGGACGGGCATCGTGCGGCGCTCCGGGTGTGGCGGTGGCTGCATGGCCAGCGTCCCGAGCCCGGAGTATGGCGGGGGTCGGCGGAGCGGCGCAAATCCGCTCTCGAGAGATCGTGAAATTCACGAGGCCGGTGGTACCGTGACGACGATCACCGGGCGGCGCCCGCCGGCCGCGCTAGGTTGGAGTCGTCCGAAGCAGACGACCGTCAACCGCACCGCAGGGGGCAGCGCGCATGGCCGACAACGACCGGGACAACCGCATTCAGGGCGACGACAACCAGGACGAGCTCGGCGGCGACTGGAAGGCCGCCTGGGAGACCGAGGACAACTACTGGGAGGAGAACTTCTGCAGCCGGCCGTACGCGCTGGGCCCGGACTACTACGACCGCTTCCGCCCGGCCTACCGCTACGGCTTCGAGTCCGCCCGCCACGACCTGGGCCGGAGCTGGGACGACGCCGAGCCCGATCTGCGCACCGGGTGGGAGCGCTACCAGAACGAGAGCGGCAGCCCGTCCGCCTGGGAGGAGATCAAGGACGCCGTCCGGGACGCGTGGGACCGGGTGACCGGCGGCCGGGTCGTGGACGACCAGGTGCGCGAGGTCGGAGCCCGCAGCCGCGCGCGAAGGAGTAGCGCCCCGGATCGGCCGCCGGGGCCGTATCTTTCAGGCATGGCCGATTCCATCCGCGATCTCTTCTTCGGCGCCCCGGCCCGGGAGCTGGTCGAGGCGGTCGAGCCCCAGCGCTCGTTCGACGACGTGGTGCTGCCCGAGCGCACGCTGCGCGCGCTCAACCACGCGCTGGCGCTGGTGCGGAAGCACGACCTCATCTTCCGCCAGTGGGGTCTCGCCGAGCGGCACTCGACCGGCCTCGGCCTGGCGTTCCACTTCGCCGGCCCGCCCGGCACCGGCAAGACCATCTGCGCCGAGGCGCTGGCCTACACGCTGCGACCGGAAGCTGCTCGTCGTGCGCTACTCCGAGCTCGAGTCGCGCTGGGTGGGCCAGACCGCCAAGCACGTGGCCTCGGTGTTCCGCGCCGCCGAGCGGCAGGACGCCGTGCTCTTCTTCGACGAGGCCGACGCCATCGCCGGCCGCCGGTTCACCGCGCATGCAGGCGGCCGTCGAGCGCGAGGCCAACTCGGTCGTGAACGTGCTGCTGCACGAGCTCGAGACCTTCCCCGGCGTCGTCATCTTCGCGACCAACCTCGCCGCCAACATGGACCCGGCGTTCGAGCGCCGGATCCGCACCCACATCCTGTTCGAGATGCCGGACGTGGACGCGCGGGAGCGGATCTGGCGGGTCCAGCTCCACCCGCGGAAGACGCCGCTGGCCGACGACGTGGACTTCCGGGCGCTCGCCGAGGCGTATCCGCGGAGCGGCGGCGACATCAAGAACGCCGTGCTCAAGGCCGCGCAGATCGCCACCACCGAGCCCGGGCCCGACGCCGGCAAGCGGATCCACCAGCGCCACTTCGTGCAGGGGATGGAGGAGGTGATCGCGGGCACATCGGTCATGGGCCAGTCGCTGTTCGACGAGGGCTCGGCGGCGCCGCCCAGTGCGATGGAGGAGATGTCGGAGGGGCAGGAGGCGCTTCGCGCCGAGCTGGCGCTGGTGGGCGAGCGGCTGGACAAGCTCGAGCGCCGACAGGCCGGCGCCCTGCAGCGGATCGAGGAGCGCCAGACCGCGGCGGCGACCGAGGCCCAGGCCGCGCTCGCCGCCGAGGCTCGGCGCGCGCGGCTGCTCTGGGCTGGCCGCCGGCGCGGCGCTGGTGCTCGCCGCCGCGGCGCTCGTCGTGGCCCTGCTGGCGCGCTGAGCCGCCTGACGCGTGCCGACCGCCTGAGCCCATTGCCGCGCCCGCCCTCACCGCTTCTTCAAGATCACGTCATCGCTCCGCACATTCGGCCCCGACCATCAGCACCAGCAGCCGCGACTCGTAGCCCGGCGCCGTCACCCGCACGTATTGCGTGCGGCAGTTGTCCACCAGCGACATGTCGAATCGGAAGCGGTATTCGCCCTCGTCGTCGGTGAAGGTCACGTACGGCGTGCCGAGCATCTGCAGGTGCGCGCCGCTGAGCGGCTGCCCGTTGTCCTGCCGGAAGATCTTCCCGAGCACCACGCCGAACTCCGGCTGCGGCCGCCGAATCGCGCGGCGCCGGCTCCTTGGGGATGCACTTCTCGGGATGATCCGGCAGGTACGCCTCCATCGGCCGGCTCGCGCGCGGACCGGCGCCCGGGCGCGGGCCGAGCCGCGCGCGGCCGAAGATCCGTCGCGCCTCGGACTCCATCGTCGCGGCCGAGTTGTCGGCCGGGTACGGGTGAGCCCTCCTTCGTATCGGTCGCGCCGCTCCGCTCGCCGCCGGCGGGATCGTCCTTGGTCGGCTCCTCGCCCTGCGTGCGCGGTGCTTCGGGCGGCGCGTTCGCGTCGGGCTCCGGCGTGCGCTGCTCCTTCTCCGGCGGCGGAGCGAGTCGAGTGGGCGGTGTCGGCGCGGGTGTCGCCGGTGGCGTCGGCGGCGCGGGCTCCGGCGGTGGAGGGGGCGGCGTCGGAGGCTGCCGCGGCGGCGGCGGGAGGTACACCATCTCCACCTGGCGCGACCGCTGCGCGGCGGACGGAGCCTTGTCCTTCTGCTCGGGCTCGGGCGGCAGGTGTGTCAGCCGGACCGTCAACGCCAGAAGCGCCGCGTGGAGCGCGGCGCTCAGTCCAAGGGAGATCCAGGGGCGCTGGCGAGCCTTGAGAGCCATCTAGCCCGTGTGCGCGGCCTCGACCGGCAGAGGGGTGCCGGGCTTCCAGCCCGAGTCCCGCAGGTGCTCGACCAGCGCCATCACCAGCGGCCGATCCTGGTGCACGGTGAGGAGCAGCACGTCACCCGGCCGAGCCCATGCGAGCGCGTCGCGCACGGCGTCGATCTCGGTGCCCGGCGTCCGCACCGCGTCGGGCGGCACGCCGAGCCGGGCGAGCTCGTCCGCCATCAGGCCCGGAATCTCTCCCGGCCTGCCGGCCCCGGAGATAGCGCTCCATCTCCTTGAGCACGACCCGGTCGGGCCGCATGGCCAGCGCGCTCCGCGCGAGCTCCCGGATCGCCTCGTCCGAGCGGTCGCCCGCCTGGCCGATGAGCACGAGCGCGGCGCCGGGCCGGCAGCGCCGACGACCGTGGCCGCGAGCGCCGCCATCCCGTGCGGGTTGTGGGCGTAGTCGATGATGAGCGTGACGCCGCCCAGCTCGACCACGTTGGCGCGGCCCACGTTGTCGCCCTCGTTCCGGCCGAACCCGAGCAGCGCCCGGCGCATCGCGTCGAGGCGGCACGCCCAGCACCGCGCCGCGCGCCGGCCGCAGCGAGCGCGTTCGCCACGTTGTGGCGCGCGGCGCCGCCGAGCGTCATCGGCAGCTCCTCGACCCGCGCCACCGTGCGTGCGCGCGGAGCCTTCGGCCAGCACCAGCGCCCCGTCGGCCAGGAGGGCCGCGCGTCCGCCCGCCGGCGAGGTGGCGCGCCAGCTCGGGCCGCGGCGGCTCGAGCGAGAACCAGACGACCGGGATGTCCAGCGCGGCGCCGCGCGCCCGGAGCAGCGGATCGTCGGCATTGAGCACCGCCGCGCCGCCGTCGTGGACCGCGCGGGTCACCAGCAGCTTCACGTCCGCGAGCGACGCGACGTCCTGCACGCCGAACTCGCCCAGATGGTCGTCGGCGATGTTGGTCACGACCGCCACCGCCGCGCGCGCCACGGTGAGACCCCGCCGAAGCAGGCCGCCGCGCGCGGTCTCGAGCACCGCCGCCTCCACCTCCGGCCGGCGCAGCAGCAGCCGGGCGCCGCTCGGCCCGGAGAAGTCGCCTTCGCCCACCAGGGTGTCGCCCACGTTGACGCCGTCGGTCGAGGTGATGCCGACCGTGCGGCCCGCCGCGGCCAGCATCGCGGCCAGCAGGCGCACCACGGTGGTCTTGCCGTTGGATCCGGTGACGAGCGCGACCGGGACGTCGTGCACGCGCGCCCAGTCCACGCGCGCGGCTGCCGGACACCTCGTTCGTCGGGCCAGACCAGCACCCCGGTCCCGGAGCCGACCGACACCTGCTCCTCGCCGGCGAGGAAGGTGACGTCCCGCGCGCGCGCCGCGTCGCGCATGGCGACGATGCGCGGGGCGCCGCTCGGCCGCGATGGTCTGGCGAAGCTGTGCGGCGGCGATCGGGTGTCGGAGGCAGGTTGACCGTCGAGGGCCGCCGCCGCCTCGGCCCAGGCGGCCTCGTTGAGGTCGGTGGCGGCGTAGAGTGCGTCGATCGGCGCGGTGAGGGCGAGGCTCGCGCCGCCGGGGAACGGCCGGACGGCGAGTCCTCGTCCGCCCAGCCGACCGCGTCGAGCAGACGCCGCGCGGCGTCGCCGCCAGAGCGCGATGGCGCGTCTCGACGCTGCGTCGTCGCAGCGTGGACCTCGAGCACGGCGCCCGGGCCGGTCCAGCAGCAGCGACGGCCCGGTGAGCCGGCGGGAATCGGCGACGGTCGGCGGGCATGCTGCCGTCTCAGTCCGCCTCCTCCCGCGGCAGCCAGACCCCGCGCGAGTCGCGCACGAACTCGCGTCGCCCGCGTCCACCAGCGGCGCGGCGACATGCGACGGCCGGCTCCGGCCGGGACACGCGCGGCCGCTCGACCAGGCGGGCCGGCGCCTCGGGCCGGAACTGGATCACCTGCTTCCAGCTCCGGGTGATCGCGTCGCGCGAAGATCAGCAGCAGGTCGCCCGGCTGGGCCTCGCGGAGCGCCGTGTCGATCGCCGCCTGCTCGTCGGGGATCACCAGGATCTGCTCGGCCGGCACGCCTCGCGGCGAGCAGCGCGTCGCGGAGCAGGTGCGGCACCTCGTCCGGCTTCCGGCCGCGGAGCGTGTCGTCCCGCCGGCAGGATGTAGCGGTCGAAGCTGCCCGGCCGCGATCCGGCCGATGTCCGCGATGTCCTCGTCGCGCCGGTCGCCCGGCGCCGCCAGCACGCACGATGCGCCGGCCCGCCGCCTCGAGCCGCTCGACCAGCTGGCACATCGCCTCGACCGCGGCCGGATTGTGGCCGTAGTCGAGGATCACCTTGAACGGATGCTCGTCGAAGATGTTCATCCGGCCCGGCGCCTGGAAGAACGTCGTGTCGAAGGTGCGGAGCCCGTGGCGGATGTCCTCGAGCTTGAGCGCCCATGCTGAACGCCATCGCCGCCGCGAACATCGCGTTCTGCACGTTGTGCAGCGCCCGGCCCTCGAGCGTCGCCGGGATCAGATGGGTCCAGAGCAGCGGGATGTGGGCGCCGTGATCGTAGATGGTGATCATCTGGCCCTTGATCCCCGACTCGAGCACCACGCCGCGCCCGCCGGCCTTGATGTGCTCGCCCACCAGCGCGTGCGTCGGGTCCATCGTCACGTAGCAGAGGTGCTTGGCCTCGGTGTAGTCGGCCATCTTGAGGCAGAGCGGGTCGTCGGCGTTGAGCACGGCCGTGTCGCGCGCCACCTCGACCACGATCCGCTTGACCTTGGCCAGCTCGCTCGAGCGTGCCGATGCCCCGAAGGCCGAGGTGGTCCGACTTGACGTTGAGCACCGCGCCCACGTCGCAGTGCCGGACGCCCATGCCCGCGCGCAGCAGGCCGCCGCGCGCGATCTCGAGCACCGCCACGTCCACGTTGGGATCGCTCAGCACCATCCGGGTGGCCACCGGGCCGGTCATGTCGCCCGCGACGGTGCGCTGGCCGTCGATGTACACGCCGTCGGTGGTGGTGAGGCCGACGTGATGCCCGGCGAGCTTCTGGATGTGCGCCAGCATCCGCGCGGTGGTCGTCTTGCCGTTGGTGCCGGTGACCGCGGCGATCGGGATCCGGCTCGGGCTGCCCGGCGGAAACAGCATGTCGATCACCGGCCCGGCCACGTCGCGCGGCCGGCCTTCGCTCGGCGCCATGTGCATCCGGAAGCCCGGCGCCGCGTTGACCTCGCAGATCGCGCCGCCGATGTCCTTGTACGACTCGGTGATGTCGGTCGTGAGGAAGTCCACGCCGCCGACGTCGAGCCCGATCGCCTTCACCGCGCGCACCGCCATCTCGACGTTGTCCGGGTGCACCAGGTCGGTGACGTCGGTGGCGGTGCCGCCGGTCGAGAGGTTGCCGGTGGAGCGGAGGAACACCCGCTCGCCGTCGGCCGGGCACGGTGTCCTGGGTGTAGCCCTGCTTGGCCAGCAGTGGTCTCGGCCTGGTGGTCGAACTCGAGCCGGGTGAGCACCTTCTCGTGGCCGATGCCGCGCCGCGGATCGCGGTTCACCTCGTCGACCAGCTGCGTCGATCGTGTGCGTGCCGTCGCCCACCACGTGGCCCGGCACCCGCTTGGACACCGCGACCAGCTCGCCGTTGACCACCAGCATCCGGTGGTCGTCGCCGGTGATGAAGCTCTCGACGATGACGCTGCGGCTGTGCTCGCCGCGCCACGTCGAACGCCGTCCGCACCTGCTCCGCGGTCGTGAGGTGGATCGAGACGCCGCGCCCGTGGTTGGCGTTGTACGGCTTGACCACCACCGGGTAGCCGATCCGCTCGCGCCGCCGCCACCGCGTCGTCGGCGCGCTGCACCAGCCGCTGCTGCGGCACCGGCAGGCCGAGGTTGGCCGAGGATCCGGTTGGTCTCCTCCTTGTCGGAGGCGAGCTCGACCGCGATGTGCGACGTGCGGCTGGTGACGGTGGCCTGGATCCGCTGCTGGAACCGGCCGTGGCCGAACTGGATCAGGCTCTGCTCGTTGAGCCGGATCCACGGGATCCGCCGCTCCTCCGCCGCCCGCACCAGCGACATCGTGCTCGGGCCCGAGCGCCCGGCGCTGGGCGAACCGGATGAACTCGTCGCGCTCGGCGGCGAAGTCGAAGTCCGCGCGGCACCGCGCCCTCCGGCCGGAGCTCCGGCGGCAGCAGCGAGTGCAGCAGGGCGATGCCCAGCCGCCCGGCCTCGAGGCCCACGTCCTCCTGCTCGTACTGGTAGACGCACGTGGTAGTGGCCCGGCGCGCCGGCGCCGCGGGTCTTGCCGAAGGTGACCGGCTCGCCGGCCACGTTCTGCAGCTCGATGGCGACGTGCTCCAGGATGTGGCCCATCCAGGTGCCCTCGTCCTCCGTCAGCCGCCGGATGAACCCGCCCGGCTCGCCGTAGGAGCAGCCGTGCTCCTGGAGCCCCGGCAGCGCGGCGATCAGCGGATCGGTGAAGGCGGGCCCGAGCTTGGCCGGACGGCCACTCCTCGAGCGGACCGAGGTCGATCTCGAGCCGGATGACGGGGAAGTGGGCGTACAGGCTGGGGCCGACGTAGACCGCTCTTTCCAGAATCCGCATCGTGTTCTCTCCGACTGCCATCGCTGACGAGACCAATTGCATTCAGCACAGAGCACAGAGCCAGAGACAGCACAGAGAACTGCGGTGGTGAACAGGGCACCCACCAGTTCCTGCTGTTCTCCGTGCGCGTCTCTGGGTTCTCCGTGCCTCGTGGTATAGCGCGTTCCGGCGAGATCTGATGCCAGTTACGCCCGCTGCGCGATCACCGGCGCCGCCGCGGCGTCGCGGGTGTGCAGGTTGAAGGTCGAGCCGTGATCGAGGATGTGGAGCCGGAGCCCGATCAGGCAGACCGGATCGTTCTTCCGGACCCGCGCCATGGAGGAGAACTCGAGCCCCGACGGGTCCACGATCGTGAGCGCGCCGCTGCCCACCACCTCCAGCATCTCGTCCGGCGCGATGAACGCCGCCGGTGTTCTCGTCCAGCCCGATCCCGATCGCGAACGGGTTGTACGCCAGCGCGGTGAGCAGCCGGCCCAGCCGGTCGCGCTGGCGGAAGTGCTGGTCGATGATGACCCGGTTGGTGAGGCCCAGCCCGGGCGCCAGGGTCACGATCCGGGCCCGGGGCGACGCGCCCTCCCGCCCGAAGGCGATCATGTGCTCGCACAGGAACGCCGCGCCCGCCGACGTGCCGGCGACGTGCACCCCCTCCGCGTTCCGCCGCCGGAGCGCCTTGGCCACCGGCGGTCCCGCCGATCATCGTGCTCAGCCGGAGCTGGTTGCCGCCGGTCAGGAAGACGCCGTCGGACCTGGTCCAGGATCTCGAGCCAGCTCCGGCCGCTCCGCGTCTGCGCGCTCGTGGATGGGCAGCGCCTGCGCGTGGCCGACGCCGAGGCTGCTGGAACAGCGCCTCGTAGCGGGCTCCCGTGTCGCTCAGCTCGGAGGCGGTGGGGATGATGGCGATGCGGCATTCGTTGCCGCACAGGGAGGCAAACCGCCGGAGTATCGTGACGTCGCCGATCTTCTCTTCCGCCCCGCCCACCGGAATGATGTAGCCGCGGCCATCCGCCACCAGGGTCCTCCCGCTACAGGTCGCAAGTCTTCGTCGCCGCATAAGATACACCGCCACGGCGGGACCGGCAGGGGGCGTCCCGGAGCCCCGGCACGGCTCCCGGGCGTCGTGGCTCGCCCTTCACCACGAAGGCACGAAGGACACGAAGCAGCACGAAGCCCAAACCCCGCTCCCACGACAACTTTGTGGGTGCGGGGCGGCCGTCGTGCTGCTTCGTGTCCTTCGTGCCTTCGTGGTGACGGAACGCTGATCGATCCCGCCCTACTGAACCCGCTCGAACGTGCCCCGAACCACCGGCCCGCCGACCGGACATGCCACCGCCCCCGCGCCATCACCTCGGCGACCCCGCCATCCTGATCGAGCACCACGAGGTCGGCGTCCGCGCCTGCCGCCAGCCGGCCCTTGCGCGGGAGCCGGAGGAGCTGGGCCGGATTGAGCGTGAACGCCGGCAACACCCGCTCGAGCGGCTGGCCGCAGCGGAGCAGCGTCGTGAGCGTCTCGCCCACCGCGCTCGGGCTGCCGACATCCATCGAGGTAACCCGCCCCGCCGCGTCGAACACCGGGAAGCAGCCGCCGCCGTCCGAGCTGACGGTCACCCGGTCGGCGGCGAGCCCGGCGTCGAGATAGCGCACCAGCGCCTCCGCGGCGCTCCAGGCGTCCTCCCCCTCCGCCACCGGGAACGCGGTGATGTCGACCGTGCACCCCTGCTCGGCCAGCGCCAGCGCCTCATCGAACAGCGCCCGCCGCCGGTTCACGTGCGTCGGGTTGAAGACCCTGGGGGCGAGCTCGCTCTGCGCCAGCGCGTGGCGGACCAGATCCAGCCCGCGCTCCCCGTCGCCCACGTGCAGGTGGACGATGCCGGCCTTGCCGCTCATGAGCCCACCGACGTGCGCGTCGCCCGCGATGCGCAGCAGCTCGTCGAGCGTGGGCTGGCTCGAGCGGTGGTCGCTGATCGCCAGCTCGCCCACGCCGAGCACGACGTCGATGAGCACGATGTCGAGCCGAACGCTGCCGGTCGCCGTCATCGGCGGCACGTGGTAGCCGCCCGTGTAGCAGTAGGCGCTCAGGCCTTCCTGATTCATGCCGCGCGCCACCGTCACCAGCTCGGCCGTCGTCCGGACGGTATCGTCGGTGCCGAGCACGCCCATCGCCGTCGTCACGCCGCCGGCCGTGAGCCGGCTGAGCGCGAGCGGCGGCACGCGGGTGTGCGGACCTGCCTCGCCGCCGCCGCCCGTGAGATGCACGTGCCCGTCGATCAGACCCGGGACGACCCGGCGGCCGGCGACGTCCACCTCCTCGACCCCGGAGCGCCCGGTCGAGCGATGGAATATCCCGTCCGACCCAGACGATCCGCTCGCCGGCCACGAGCAGGTGCCTGCGACCCTGGGGGGCCGGGTCGTACAGCTCGGCGTTTCTGAGCAGGACGAGCGGCGGACCGTTCATTCGAGCTTGAAGCCCCCGACCGCGCCCGTGAGCCGCTCGGCGGCGTCGGCCAGGTGCGTCGCGCTCGACGAGATCTCCTTGGTGGACGCGTCGAGCTGCTCCGCCGCCGCGGCGATCTCCTCGGCCGCGGCCGCGTAGTCCTCGGTGCCCGCCGACACCTCGCGCATGCGTCCAGCGATCCCCTCGATCAGCCCGCGCACTTCGCCCGCCGACGCCGAGATCCGCCGGGTCCACTGGTCGTTGGCTTCGGCGTCGGCCGCCACGTCGAGCAGGCCGGCCGCCGCCTCCGTGCGCCGCGTCCTTGGCCGCGAGCCCGCCCTGACCGAGCCTGAGCAGCCGCTCCCGCGCCGTCCGCACGCGCTCGACCACGAGCTGGACCGTTTCGCTGGTCGTCCCTGCCGACCGCGCCGCCTGGCCGGCGAGCTTCCGAACCTCCTCGGCGACGACGCTGAAGCCCTTGCCCTCTTCGCCCGCTGCGCGCCGCCTCGATCGAGGCGTTGAGCGCGAGCATGTGGGTCTGCTTGGCGATCGCCTTCGTCTGGATGACCAACTTCTCGATCTCCTCCGACGCCGCGGCCAGCGCGTCGGCCTCGACCGCGGCCTGCTCCACCTCTTCGGCGAGGCGCGCGAGCTCGTTCGTGCTGACATCGAGCCGCTCGCGATGCGACCGCGCCAGCCGCGCCAGCGCGGCGTTTCGCTCGGCCGCCTGCGTCGCGCCGGCGGCCAGCTCCTGGGCGATGTAGAGGATCTTGCTCGCGTCTTCGGCTGCCGCGCGCACGACCACGGCCTGCTGATTGGCCCGCTCGGTCAGGTCGCCCGTGGTGCTGGCCACTTCCTGGGTCGAGGCCGTCATCTCCTGGGTGGAGGCCGCGATCTCCTCGGACATGGCGGCGGCGTCGTGCGCGTGCTGCCGGATCGTGCCGACCAGGTCGCGCAGCTTGTCGAGCATCGCGTTGAGCGCCGAGGTGAGTCCGTCCTTGGCCATGTCGCCCGGCGCCGGGCTCAGATCGCCCCGGGCCACGCGAATCGCGATGTTCGCGGCCCGGCCGGTGGGCTTGAGGATGTTGACGAGGAGCAGGCGGCCGAGGACCAGGCCTGCATCACCAGCGCCGCGAAGAAGAAGATCAGCGTGCCCTGGATGACCGTGCCGCCGGCGCCCTCCGTGACCGCGTGGTGCAGCAGCAAGGCCACCAGCACGCCGAGCAGCACGACGGCGGCCAGTCCGACCAGGTACAGGCGTACGATGAACGATTGGCGCGAGGCCATAGCGCGAGGTCGCGGTCTAAGGTGAGCGGTACGGCAAGCTAACGAATGGAGCTACGTTGGTGATCCAGAGGGGAGCCGCCGTCACTCACAGCAGCCGAAGCAGCCCGGCGATCGCGCCGCCGGCGCTGACCGCCAGCACAACCACCCCCGCACACCCCTTATTCCCCGCCGCCGACGGCGCAACGGTCGCCGCATCCGGCTCCCGCACCGCACCGGGGCTCGCCCGCGCCGGTGGTGCGGGCGGCGCCTTCCCCGCCAGCGCGTCCGCAAACTCGGCGGCCTGGCGAAGCGATCTTGCGGCTCCTTCGCCAGCGCGCGCAGATCGCGGTCTCGACGTGCTCCGGGATGGTCACCATCGGCCGGAGTGGACGGGTGGTCCCATAACCGGCGCATCAGGGTCGCCTGCGGGTTCGGTCCCTTGAACGGAGGCTCGCGGCCAGCATCTCGTAAGCGCGCGGCAGCCGAGCCCCGAATACGCTGGATTGGCCGTCGATCGCCTTGTCCCCAGTGGCCTGCTCGGGGCTCATGTAGGTCGTGCCGACCAGCATGCCCGTGG
>CAWBZK010000003.1:0-472666 GCA_963793255.1 uncultured Acidobacteriota bacterium | reverse complement strand
GGATTTTCGAGCGTCGGCCCGCCCGGCCACCGCGTGCTCCGCCGACGCGAGCAGGTCCAGGTGTGGCCCCGCACTCGTCACCAGGCTATCGAAAATCGAGTCGAGCCGGTGCGTATTGTCGAGCGCGTCAGACACCGAATAGCGCGGATCCACTGTTCAGGAACACACCCGCGTCCCCGCCCGCCGATGAAGATCCATGATTTAGCGCCCGGTCATCGTGACTGTTCGCTTCCAGGATTGCGGCGACGTTGACGGCGACGGTGGTCGTCCCCACTCCACCCTTGGCGCCGACAAAGCCGAATGTCTTTCTGATTTCCCCGGTCTGGCGCTGGGCCACCACCCGCGTAATCGCCTGTTTCAAATCCGCCTGAGTGATGGCACTGCTTACGAGCTGGTTCACGCCCGCCCGCATCGCCTGCAGCAGCAGGGCCGGATCGGCCTCCGAGGCGGCGATGGCAATCCCGGTTGCCGGATGTTGACGCCTGATGGCCGCCAGCGCCGGCGGAATACGGCCATCCGCTCGAAGATCGAGCACGATGACGTCGGGCTGTTGCGCCGATGCACCGGCGAGCGCAGCGAGAGCGCTGATTTCCAACGCCCTTACTTTCATGCCCGCAGCGGATAGGAGCTCATCCAGCTGCCTGTCAACCGATCCGACCAGCGCCACCGGTTATGCCACCGAAGATCTCCTTTTTCAGACAGGAGGGCGCGATGCCGTTTCGGATCCGTCGTCGCCATGGCTATGTGTTCCGCTACTTTCGAGGAGCAGGACCGGCAGGCGCCGGTTTGGTCACCGCGGAGCGTCCACGGTGCCGCCCCCGCCCTGCAGCTGGCTGCCGATGCTGTCGGTGGAGGGGAGGAACCGCTCCAGAGATTGTCGGCAACGGCGGCACTTCATCGGGGTTCAGAGCCCGAACCAGGCGCGGTGTAATAGCACCATCAGTTCCGTCCGTTCGGCGCGAGATGCCTTGCCTAAACAGCTTGCCGATGATGGGGATTCTTCGAAATACCTGGAATGTTGTTCACGTCGTCCTGCGACAGATTGTTGAGGAGGCCGGCAATCGCAAACGACTGCCCATCGCGAAGCTCAACGTCGGTCTCGGCACGTCGTGTCGAGAGCGCCGGGATTCGGAAGCCGGTCAGGAGGATGCCGTTGGTAAAGTCCAGCGTGCTCACTTCGGTCCGCACCTTCAGGCGGACCGTGTCGCCGGCGATCGTGGGACGGAAATTCAGGCGAACGCCAAATTCCTTGTAATCGACGGATATCCCGCCGTTGTTACCACTTTGAACTACAGGGACGGGAATCTCGCCACCTGCCAGGAAGCCGGCCTCCTGGCCGTTATACGCGATCAGGTTCGGCTCTGCCAGGCTCTGAAAGAGTCCCTTTGTCTGCAACGCACGGATCACGGCACCCGCGTCGTATTTGGTGTTGAAGAGAAACAGATTAAGAGGTCGCTCAACGACGTGACCGACCGTTGCTGACCATCCCCGGTTTGAGGTGGCGGACCAAATGTGGGGCCCAACGTTGGCGATGAAAATTGCTGCGTGGTCGAGCGGGCCACCCAATCGTTCACGCCATGAACGCCCGTGAACAGCGAGACCCCGAGCTCCAGAAGGGCCCTGCGGCTGACCTCTGCCAACCTGACCTGCAGCATGACCTGCTGGCTTTCGGAGCCACCGGGCAACTGCAGGAGGTTCACGACCTTCATCTTGGCTGACGTGGCCGCCGCGATTTCTGCCGCGCGCAGCGACACGCTGTTGCTCGACGCTCGTCCCGACAGAATGATGGCTTCCTCATTGGTGCTGACGTGAATTTCCTCGCCGGGAAACAAGGACTGCAGCCGTTGTTCGAGCGTCGAAATGCCCGGATCGACCACCACGTCATACTGGCGCCGTTCGCCTGCGCCCACATAATCAAGCTCACCGTCCCCGCTGCTTTGCCGTCGATGAGGATCTCGCGTGTTGCACGACCACGGCATCGGCTATGGCGGGATTGGTCACGGCGATACGACTGATCTCGAAGTCGGTCTGGAGCACCGTCGAACGGCCTGCCGCGAGCACAATTTGCTGAACGGGCGGGGCCGGCTGTTGCGCGGAGAGGGCGCACGCTGCTCCGATCACCATGGCCATCACCGCGTTCGGCAAGAGCCTTCGTCGCTGACGCGATCCGATTTTCACATCTACCTCACTGTCTCATCACTTCGTTTGGCCGCCCGAATTGCTTCAACGACGTAAGCGCGTGGTACCGGCTCGCGGCCACTGCAACGACTTCCACAGGTTTTTTGGCGACGGGTTTAGGCTGGGGAGGCGGAGCGTCGGGCATACCAAGCAACCCTCCCGTGCGGACACCCTTTGTTTCGGTTGCGACGGTATCCATCGGGTTCCGCAACGACAGCATGAGGCGCCCCTCCACCTGAGCCAGGGCAATGCGCTCGGCGTCGTCCGGACTCACCAGAAGCGTGATCACCGTTGAAGGAGTCGTTTTGCCTTCCTTCGCGTTTTCCTGATCGGCACGCGTTCCGGCGGTCAGCACTCCACGTTTGTCGCGACCACTCGGGCGACGTGTCGCCTTCTGCGGCAGGATCACCATGACGTCGACGTGTGTGCCAGGAACCACGAAACCGGCGACGCCCACCACTTCGTCGACCTTCACGGACATCGCGCGCATACCAGGCGGAATGGAGGGTGGCAGTCCGGCGCCCGCCTGCTTCGGTGCGAGCTGCTCTCGCTGAGAGGTTCGTTCTCGGCGACCGACGCGAGCAGACCGCGGTCGACGACGGCGTCGATATCGGAAAAACCGCCGGCCATTGGATTCTGGGACGGCCACGGCACGAGCTTGATCGAGGCCCTGGTGACCATGGTGCCCATCGACATCGGTTTGGCCGCCACGACAGCGAAACTTGTGGGAACTTCCACCGTTCTGACGGGAATGCTTGCGATCGCTCGATAGACGGCGTAGCTCGCCGCCGATGCGGTGAGCATGGCCACGACGAGAACTACCAGTGTGCGTGTCTGCCGATTCATGAAATCCTCAACTCAGTTCGCGTTGTCACCGGCCGCGAAGAAGCATCAGGAGTGCAGCCATAACGCAACCACCGCTCCAATGAAGATTGGTGGGGCATACGCAAGACCGGGCCCCCGACTATCGGCCAGCGATGCCGCGTTCACTGCGCGAATTCCCGCCACACTTCGGTCGGTCAGCAACAACCGGATATTCGCCAACGCCTGTCCCAGATACCCGCGCCCAAGTGCAACGACGAGCGCGAGAACGCCCCCCGCGATGCCCGTGTACACCGCCATCCAGAGCGTCAGCGCGGGCCCCAGCCACGCACCGAGTGCGGCGAGCAGCTTGATATCGCCGCCTCCCAATCCGCCGAGTGCGAAGGGCAGCAGGAAAAACACGACTCCCAATCCCCACCCGGCGAACGAGGTCAGCAGGCCGGCGCTACCGGAACTTGCTGTGTGAAATACCAACGCCGCCAACGCCCCACCAAATGTCAGCACATTCGGAATCCGACGACTTCGCAAGTCGGTCACGCAAGCCGTCAAGGCAATGGCGACCGCGATGACGTGAGCGAATGTCATAGCCGGGCAGGGCCACTAAGGCAGGTTGGCGTTCAGCGTCGTGAAGTAGGCCGCCACCTTCGGACCGATCAGCGCGATTGCCGTAATCGCAGCGATCGTCACGATGCCGATCAGCAACCCGTACTCGATCAAAGTCCTGGCCTGATCTGTCCAGAACGAACCGCTTGAGAATCCGCTTCATCGGTTTTCCTCCGTCAAGTTAGTGTGTGTGCGGGAGAACGTTTCCCACGGCGGTCCACAGAGCAATCGCCTTGCCACGCCCTGGTCTTGTCGAAAGCTCGTGGTCTCGAAGAAACGTCCAGCAGTTTTCCGGAAAACGGTGGATTGTCTGCCTTCAGGATGTCTGCGGGATGCAGGAGAAAGCAAAGAAAGTCATCACTACGGTGGACTATCGCCGTATGAGCGGGAGATCAGTCGACGATGAACGGGTCGCCAGGCAAAACAACACGGTACAGATCGTGCGAAGTACCGCGCCGGTCGTGCATATCCACTAGTTTTCTACCGTCACGTGGGGGACCGAGCACTGAATGGCAAATCAATCTCATCGGCGAGAGCGGGGCAGGGCGACGGCCGGTCAAGCGTTGGTGGAGTTCGTGTTCGTTCTGCCGTTGCTGCTATGCTGCTCGTCGGCATCGTCGCATGCGGCATCCTGATGAACAACTGGGTCATCCTCACCGATGCCGTGCGCTCGGGTGCCCGCGAGCTCGCCATCAGCCGGGCGCCCGGTCTCGACGCCTGCACGCAGGCAGACTAATCGTATTCAGACGGCGGCCATCGGCCTCGCGTTCCGGGCAGCATCGTCGTCACAACGGCCGTCGCCGCTTCATGCACCAATTTGACCGCCGGTTCAGACGCGACGGTGACCGCGACGTATCCGTGCGACCTGCGGATCCTGGGCATCGACTATGCCCCCGCTTGCACCCTTCGAGCGACCTCTACCGTGCGCATCGAATGAGCGGGCATCTCAAGGAGCTTAGTGGAATGAGCCAAGGAAGAACGTCCATCCTGCGTCGCCTTCGTCACGATGAGCGCGGCCAGGCCTTGATCTTCGCAGCCGTCGCGATGGTGGGTGTCTTTGCCGTGACCGCCTTTGCGATCGACACGGTGCAGGTGCTGCAGCTGCGGCGCGAACTGCAAGCGTCCACCGATGCGGCGGCGTTGGCCGCGGCTCAGGTCCTGCCGGATACCGCCGGCGCGATCGCCACGGCGAATTCCTATAGCAGCATCACCGGTGGGCTGAACAGGCGCCCCAATCATCCGACGGTCACGATGGCCTCCGGGTTCCCGACAACCAGGTGCATGACGTCTTCGGGAGTCCCGTGCAACCCGCACAACGCCGTCGTGGTGCGGCAGCAGTCGGATGTGCCGACGTTCTTCGCGCGCGTCGTTGGCCTGAGTACGGTCACATCATCGGCGACCGCCACGGCGGGCATGAGAGGCGGCGTCCCGAAACCGCTGGACGTCATCGTCATCATGGACACGACGCAATCGATGCACGACCCCTGCAGCAGCAGCGTAGCCGGAGTCTCCCATCCCTCCCTGCTCGATTGCTCCAAGGCGGGCGTGCGGGCCCTGCTGAACGGGCTCTGGCCGTGTCCGACAGCCTCACAGACTGCGGGCCGATAGACAGTAACGGCCATGTCGAGAAGGCGGTCGACGAAGTAGGGTTGATGACGTTCCCGGGTTTGAAGGCGTCGACCAACGTCAACAAGGAATTTGACTGCCTGACCAATATCGCGTCCAGCGAGATCGCGAGGTACGAGAACTCGCCCGTGTACCTTATCGTCCCGATGGTCAGCGATTACCGGACGTCCGCCTCGAGCGGCCTGAACGGTGGCGTCTCGAAGCTGGTCAAGGCCGTCGACTGGGCCAACGGCAACACGTGCACCTCCGCCCACTACGGCTTCGAAAATCCTGGCATCCACACCTATTTCGGGGACGCGATCACCACGGCACAATCGACCCTGGTCAGCAGCGGGCGGGCGAGTGCGCAGAACGTGATCATCCTGCTCAGCGACGGCGACGCCAACTACGACACCTTTTCAAATCCTTGCCAACGGGCGATCAACGCCGCGCACGCCGCAACGGCCGCGGGCACCTGGGTCTATTCGATCGTGTACGGCGCGTCAACATCGACCTCCAGCAGTTGCACGGTGGACTCGCCGCCCATCTCTGCGTATACCACGATGCGGAACATCGCGTCCGATTCGACGAAATTCTTCGATCAGCCCACGGCCGGCGACCTGACGGAGATCTTCAGACGCATCGTGCTGGATCTGACGACCACGCGACTGTTCCCGGACGACGCCTAGTAGTTCCGAAATCTCGCGGCGGGACTTTCGCGTAGAATCACGCCGACGTGCGGACGCGAAGAGGTCGCCGGTACTTGAGCCTGGCGAGGTGGGTGTGGACCGCCGTCAGCGCGGCGCTGCTCGTCGCAGCGTTGACCTTCGCGTTCACCCCGCCGATGCCGCAGCGTACCGTGGTGATGGCGACCGGTCCCGAGGGCGGCGCCTATGCTGCGCTGGGACAGCAATACAAGGAGATCCTGGCCGGCAGAACGTCCGGCTCGAGTTGCTGGCCACCAACGGGTCGGTCGAGAACATCGAGCGGCTGCGCAACTCACAGAGCGGCGTCAGCGTGGCGTTCGTCCAGGGCGGCACCACGAGCGCGGCCGAGGCGCCGGAACTTTTGTCGTTGGGCACGCTCTTCTACGAGCCGTTCTGGGTCTTCTCGCGTGTGGCGCCGCAGAATCAGCCGGGCGGCAAGACCCAGGCGGGTATGCGGGTCTCGTTCGGCCCGGCCGGCAGCGGGACTGCGAAGGTCGCACACGAGCTGGCAGCGGCCATGGGCCTCGACCTCAGCCGAACCGAGGTGCTCGGACTCGGTCCGGTCGACGCCGGTGAGCGGCTTCTGACGGGCGACCTGGATCTGATCTGCATTGTCGCGGCGTGGGATGCGCCGATCGTCCGCAGACTCCTGCTCGACCGCTCCGTGCAGGTTCGCAACTGGCCCCGCGCCGACGCCCACGTGGCCCTGCGTCCGTATCTCAGCAAGCTCATGCTCCCGAGAGGAATCGCCGATATCGCCGGCGATCGGCCGCCCGAGGATGTCACGATATCGCGGCCAAGACCAGCCTCGTCGTGCGGGGTGACCTGCATCCCGCGCTCCAGTACCTGCTGCTCGAGGCCGCATCTGAGATTCACGGCGGTCCCAGCGTGTTCAACAAGGCCGGCGAGTTTCCAGCGGCTCAGTCCGACGGCCTGCCGCTGAGCGAGCCCGTGCGCGAGTATTACCAGGGCGGCCGGCCGTTTCTGCAGCGCTACCTGCGGTTCTGGATGGCAGCGTTGGTGTCTCGCATGTTGCTCGTGCTGATTCCAGTCGTCGGGATCCTCTATCCGCTGTTCCGGTGGCTGCCGGCGGCCTACGGCTGGGGCATGCAGCACCGTATCTTCCGGCTCTACGGCGAGCTGAAATTGCTCGAAATGGAGTTCGACGTGGGAAACGGCGGCCCACCGCCCGCGCTCGACGAACGCCTCGGCCGGCTGGAGCGCCGCGCGGATCGGATGCGCGTGCCGCTCAGGTTTGCGCCTCTGCTCTACAACTTGAAGATGCACATTGGACTGGTACGAGAGCGCCTGCAAGCCGAAGAGACTGGACGAACGCCGGCTCCGGCGGCCAACGACCGTCACTGAGCTCTCAAGAGAGCGGTCCAGCACTACGATGCTGACACTGCGAAGTGAAAATTCGAGGGTGAAGTGTTGCTTGACAGCGGTCAACGTCCAGAGGAGACTCCGCTCTCGGTTTCGGCTAGTCCACGCGCATAACCCGCCGATTTGCGAAGGAGAGTCCCCCATGGAGAAACTCGTCGAGAGTGTGAAAAACACCATCATCGGCACCATCAGAGGCACCGGCGAAATCGTCAATGCTGTGACCGAGACCGTGAGCGGTTCGCTCGCGACGGCGTTGAAGGGCACAGGATCGGTAGGGAAGGCGCTGACCGAAGCTGTGGCCGATGTGTCGAGTGGCGTGATCCAGGGCACCACTCAAGTTGGCGGGAATCTGGGCCAGGCCGCCAAGGGCGCCGTCATCGGCGTGCTGAAGGGTACGAAGAAGTCGGAGGTGAAGTGCTCGATGCGGCCAGCTCGACCGTGCAGAACCTCGTCTCGGCGACCGCCAAAGTCGGTGGGGATGTCGGGTCTGCCGCACAGCAAGCGATGGAAGGCGCTATCGAGGGCGCGGCGAGCATCGGCATCAAGGGAGTCGATGCGATTGGTGCGGCCGCATCGGGTGCCATACAGGGTGTGGGCAACGTAGGCAGGGCTGCCACCGACACAACCTCCAGTGTTGTACGCGGGCTCGTTCAAGGTGCATCGAACCTGGGCGGCGACCTCGGGTCTGTAGCCAGAGGCACGATGCTGGGTGTGCTCCGCGGCGCCAAGGACCTCAGCGGTGAAACGGCGGAGACCGTGTCGGCGACTGCCGGGAGCGTTGTCAAGGCGACGGCGGCCGTCGGCGGCGATGTGGCGGCAGTCGCCATAGCCGCGGTGGAAGGCGCAATCCAGGGAGCCAAGGAGATCGGTGTGGACACCGCTGAAGCCGCATCAGCAGCGGCGTCCGGCGCGCTCGAGGCCGCAGGCGATGTCAGTGCCACTCTTGTCGAACAGGTCCAAAAGGCCGTGACAGGAGTCATCGCTGGCGTGAAGGTCGTGGTAAAGGAACCGTTCAGATAAGCTGGATCAAGAACCCGACACCAGCGCACCGGCTGGGACGGTGCGCTGGTGAGACCCTGTCAAGTCACGGCAGAGCGCTGACCACGACGAGAAGCTCGGGACACACCACGCGGAGCACGTCGATGACGCCGGAAGGGACGTCCGTCATCAACGCATCTTTCCCCTGACTCGTGCACAACGTCAGCGGAACCTTTGAAACACCGAACCAGGCACCGTCGGACATGCACGCAGGCGAGAAATCGTCCTTCGGCACGATCGGCGGACAGCCGGTCGGCCGGCAGCGCGGTCGCCCCGGTTGTGCGAGCCCGCGTGACATCCGACGTCAAACAGTGCTCCTGCGCCGAGACAATGCCGGCCGGCAGAACGCCATCGGGCAGCGAGTCGATGGCCACGCCACGCGGCACGACATAGAGACGCGACTTCCGGAATGCTCGAAGCGTTCGGTTCGGCGGGACGGGCTGCACGTGCCTCGAGCGCTTCCGCCATCCTCGCGTACATCTGTGCCGCCCATTCGCGTCGAGTGTTCAAACGGATCCGGCTCGCCTTCGCGTTTCGGCAGCCGTTCCCATTCATGCGCCTGAGTCTGCTTCTCCTCGAGCCGTCCCCGGCTGATGAACGATGTCTTCAAGGCTGAGGTCTGGCGAAGACGGGGAGCGCAGCGTATTCAGCACCATGTTTGAGAAAAGATCCGCGCAGAATCCATACACGATGCCAAGTGGCGAGTAGGCGGCGTGCGCAGGGTCGAGCGCACGGCTGTCTTGCCGCAGCGACTCCGCTGTGCGTCCGACGAGCTCGCCGTACCGCGCCAGATACTCGCGATGCACCTCGCCCATTGCTGTGTAAGGTGGCGCCGCGCGAGGTCGCGATCGACGAAAGAGATCCTCGATCATCGTCGATGGCCCGAGCAGATCCAGACGTGTCAGAAGCAGCTCGGGATCAGCGGACAAGCCCTGGAGGATCGCATCCGCCAGCGCCAGCCGCGCGTCGCCGTCCTGCCGCACGCACGCCGCGCTGTACGCGTCCAGCAGCGGAACCAGGTCGCGGACGAGCAACGCCATGTCCATCGAATTCGAGCTGCGTGTCAGCGCGAGGAGTTGAGGATCGTCGAACGCCCAGCCCGTGCGCCGCGAAAGGTGCCGAAGCTGCGACCGCAAGTGGCCGCCGGCCAGCACGGCGCCCGCCTTGTGAATCTCGAGGCGGTCCGTGTCGGTGAACGATGCCGATATGTTCGCCGGCCTTGATGAAGTACGGCCTCACGTGCCTGGTCAGCGGACCTTGCGCGGTCTGAATCAGCCATCGCGCGTCGCGCACCAACCGGATCTCGTCTGCAGACCGGCCGCGCGCGTTCAGCACGTCGAGAAGGCGTTGAACCTGCTGCAGGCGCTCCGCCGCCTGCTCATTGATCGCGATTGCGCCCGGTCCGTCCCAGATCCTCAAGCTCAGATGCTCGAGCTGACGCAGGATGAACACCGCGTAGAGGCTCTGCGCGTAGACGAGGCGGCCGTTTCTGCCCGGCCAGCGAGTGCGGTCCCAGTGGTGACACGCGCGAAGGACCAGCTCCACCGGGTCGAGCCCACGCGAGTAGCCGTCCTGACGCGCCGGCTCGAACCCATCGGCCAGATGGGCCGCGTCCAATTGCCCCTTCAGACGGGAAGATGCCGTGAAATTGTGGGCGATTCGAAGAAACAGGCGTTGAAGATGTCGGCGATCGATTCGCGATCGCCGTTCTGCGGCGTGCGCCTTTCCCCGTGCGCTGAACAACTGGCGCTCGAGCGCCGTCGACGATCGCCTGGCGGCCGGCAAGGAACTGCTCCAGGAGCGCGATGTGGTCGGAGAAGGGGAACCCCATTCAACTAGTTGCAGCAGTGCGGTTTTCGCGTCATCATCTTTGTCACAGGATTTCAGGCACAGGAGCGTCCATGTCCGCCCGTCATTGTATTGTCGGAGCTATTTTTGCGCTTTCCGTCAGCGCGCCGCTGTTGGCGCAGACGACGGATGTCGAGTTCTTCGAGGCCAAGATCCGGCCGGTGCTGGTGCAGCGGTGCTACTCCTGCCACAACTCGAAGATGGCGGCGCCGAAGGGCGACCTGGTTCTCGACACCAAGGAGGGGCTGCTCAAGGGCGGCGCGTCCGGTCCGGCATTGGTGCCGGGCAAGCCGGCTGAGAGCCGGCTGTTGAAGGCGCTGAGCTATACCGATCCGCTGGCGCAGATGCCGCCGAGCGGCAAGCTCCCGACGCCGTTCTGGCCGACTTCACGCAATGGATTGCCAAGGGCGCCGTCGATCCTCGCGCGAGCGCACCGGCGCTCGCGTCCGCGTCGCCTCAATACAAAGGCATGTCGCTCGAGGACGGCCGCAAGTGGTGGGCGTTCCAGCCGGTCGCCGCGCATGCGGCGCCGAAGGTTGCGCCGGCGCAGGGCCGGCCCGCCAACAAGATCGACAACTTCATCCTGGCGAAGCTCGCCGAGAAGAAGCTCCAGCTCTCTCCGCAGGCCGACAAGCGCACGCTGGTGACGCGAGCGTATGTCGATCTCCTCGGCTTCAAGCCGACGTTCGAAGAGGTGCAGGCGTTCCTCAACGACCGCTCGCCGAACGCCTACGAGAACCTCATCGATCGCCTGCTGGCGTCGCCGCAGTACGGCGAGCGATGGGCGCCGCCACTGGATGGACGTCGCGCGCTACGCCGAAGACAACCCGACGTCGGAGGCGACCAATCCGCCGTATCCGTTCGCGTGGCGGTATCGCGACTGGATCATCGAAGCGCTGAACGCGGACATGCCCTACGACCGCTTCGTCAAGCTGCAGCTGGCGGCCGATCTGATGCCGGACGCCAAGCGCGACGACATGCGCGCGCTGGGCTACGTCGGCGCCGCGCCGATCTATCACCACGACCTGCGGCTCTCGGGAGACGTGATCGGCACGTTCCTGACCGACGACTGGGACGAGCGGATCGACGCGGTGTCGCGCGGCGTGCTCGGCCTGTCGGTGGCGTGCGCGCGCTGCCACGATCACAAGTTCGATCCGGTTACGCAGAAGGACTACTACGCGCTGATGGGCGTGTTCGCGTCCACGGTGCGCGCCGAGCGGCCGATGTTCCCGGTCGACCCGAAGATCGAGCAGGGATACATGTGGCTGCAGCGCCAGCTGTTCGACCTGGCGTATTCGATCAACCTGCTCGGGAACGAGGGCACGACCTTCACCAACGGCGCCGAGAAGGCGGTGAAGTGGAAGGCGGAGATGGAGGCCTCAAGGCGCGGGCGACCACGAAGCTTGGCAAGTATCCGCAGCTCGTTCAGAGCCTGGAGAAGTTCTGGAATCCGCCGCGCCGTGCGGCGGCACCACCGCCGCCGCCACCGGCTGCGGCCGCCGGCGCCAACGGTTCCAGCCGCCGCAGCGGCGGCTGCGCAGCCCGCTGCGAGGCCGGGTGCCCCGTCGACCGATCCGTACATGAACGCCGTGTTCGAGGCGGCGCAGTACGTCGACGCGTCGGATCCCAGCTACACCTTCATCACCTACAAGCCCGGCGAAGCCCGCGACATGCCGGTGCTCAAGGCCGGCAACTTCGCGGCGCCCGGCGAGATCGTGCCGCGCGGATTCCCGGCGGTGCTCGCCAAGGGCTGACACGACGTTCAAGAACGGCTCCGGCCGGCTGGAGCTGGCCGAGCGCATCTTCAGCGATGCGCCCGCCCTGGCCGCGCGCGTGATCGTGAACCGCGTGTGGGGCTGGCACTTCGGCAAGCGGCTGGTCGCCACGCCAGCGATTTCGGCACGCAGGGCGACAAGCCGACGCATCCGGAGCTGCTCGACGATCTCGCCGCGCGTTTCATCGAGCACGGATGGTCGCTGAAGTGGCTGAACAAGGAAATCATGATGTCGGCGGCGTATCAGCAGTCGAGCCAGCCGCGCGCCGACGGCGTGAAGGCCGACGAAGCCAACGCGCTGCTGTGGCGGCAGAATCCGCGGCGGCTCGATGCCGAGGCGTATCGCGACACGCTGGTGCGTTCGGCCGGCCTGCTCGACGGCAAGATGGGCGGCCTGCCGGGCGACCTCGACGAGGACGACGTTCTACCGGCGCGCGATTTACGGGCGCGTCAGCCGCGCGCGCCCGGCGCAGATGCTGGGGCTGTTCGACTTCCCCGAAGCCACGCAAACGGCGCCCGACCGCGACGTCACGACGTCGACGCTGCAGCAGATTTTCCTGATGAACAGCGCGTTCATCCAGAACCTGGCCGAGGCGGCGGCGAAAACCGCGGCGGCCGCGACCGGCGAGGCCGAGCAGATCGGCGCGCTGTATCGCCGGATTCTCGCGCGCGATCCCACCGCCGCCGAGATGAAGAGCGCGCTGGCGTATCTGCAGAAGGGCACGCTGCAGCGCTACGCGCAGGTGCTGCTGTCGACCAACGAGGAGATTTTTCTTCCATGAGGTTCAAACTGACGCGGCGGGAAATGATCGAAGCGCTCGGCGGCGGCCTCGGCCTGGTCGGCCTGGCTGGCGCGTTTTCGGGGTTGTCCCGCGGGCGAGGTCCACGCGGCGGGCCTGGGCAACTATGCCGGCCCGGCGCTGCCGGCCAAGGCCAAGCACGTCATCATGCTCTACCTGAACGGCGGGCCTTCGCAGCTCGACATGTTCGACCCCAAGCCGGCGCTGTTCAAGTACGCCGGCCAGCGTCCGAGCGCGGTGGATCTGCGGACCGAACGCGACGACGGCCGGCCTGCTGCCGTCGCCGTTCGAGTTCAAGCGCTACGGGCGCAACGGCGTCGAGGTGAGCGAGCTGCTGCCGCAGCTGGCCAGCGTCATCGACGACGTGTGCGTCATTCGATCGATGTACACGTTCAACCCGACGCACACGCCGGGGCGCGCGCTGTTCCACACCGGCAGCGTGCTGGCGACGCGGCCGTCGATGGGATCGTGGATCACCTACGGCCTCGGCACCGAGAACCAGAACCTCCCGGCGTTCGTCGCGCTTGGGAGCGCCGGGTGGACCGCAGACGCGGTCGGGGTTCCTGCCGTCCGAGTATCAGGGCGTGGGCTTCCCGGTGGCCGATCCGGATCCCGAGAAGATCATTCCGAACCTGCGCAACAAGAACGTCGACGCGGACGCGCAGCGCGCCGACATGGACGCGCTGCTCGAGCTGAACCAGAGCTACGCGAAGTCGTTTGGCGCCGATCAGTTCCTCGAGGGGCGCATCAAATCGATGGAGACGGCCTATCGGATGCAGTTCGAGGCGCTGGATCTGTTCGACATCCGCAAGGAGCCGCAGAACATCCGCGAGGAGTACGGCCCGACGCCGTTCGGCACCGGCTGCCTGCTGGCGCGGCGGCTGGTCGAAGCCGGCGTGCGCTACGTCAACGTCGATTACCCGGGCGGGCAGATCTGGGACGACCACCGGGACGTGAACGACAACCTGCGCAAGCGCTGCCCGGACATGGATCAGGCGGCGGCGGCGCTCATCCGCGATCTGAAGCGCCGCGGCCTGCTCGACGAAACGCTCGTCGTGTGGGGCGGAGAGTTCGGCCGCACGCCGGTGTCGGAAAGCGGCTCGGGACGCGATCACAATCCGTACGGATTCACGATGTTCGTCGCCGGCGGCGGGTTCAAGGGCGGCATTGCGTACGGCGCCACCGACGAGTTCGGGTTCAAGGCGGAGCAGAACCGCGTGTCGATTCACGACCTGCACGCGACGCTGCTGCACCAGCTCGGCATGGATCACACGAAGCTGACCTACCGCTACGCGGGCCGCGATTTCCGCCTGACCGACGTGTACGGCGAAATCGTGAAGGACATCCTTGCGTAGCCTCGTCATCGCGTTTGCCGGGCTGGCTTTTTGCGCGGCGGTGGCAGTGCGGCTGTCCGCGCAGGAAGACGGTAGTCGCGCAAGACCGTGCGCGAGCCGGTGTACACCGCGGCGCAAGCCGAACGCGGGAAGCAGGTGTACGACGCCAATTGCGTCACCTGCCATCTGCCCGATCTCGACGGATCGGCGAACCCGGACGCCGGCGCGAGAGGCGCGCCGCTCGTCGGCACGCGCTTCGTGCAGGATTTCGGCGAGTCGAAGGTGAGCGCGCTCTTCAACAAGATGAAACGCGACATGCCGTCGGGGAGGCCCGGCACGCTGACCGATCAGGAGTACCTCGACGCGGCGGCATTTCGTGCTGCAACGAAACCACTTTCCCGCCGGGCCCGCGGAGTTGACCGACGAGACAGCCGGCGAATTCTGGATTCCGGGCGCGGGCGGCGGTGAAGGACTGCAGAACTACACGTTCGTGTCGTCCGTCGGCTGTCTTCACCAGGACCCCACGCGATCGTGGCTGCTGACGAACGCGCGGGAACTGAAGAAAACGGAGCCGGCGGCAGGCGTCGAGGCGGCCGCGGTGCCGGAAGGTCCGGGCGAGTTCACCTTCCGCCTGCTCGACGCGATCAGCTACAACCCCGAGCCGCACAACGGCCACCAGGTGCGCGTCACCGGATACATGGTGCGGCTGGGCGCGGAGATCCGCGTCAACGTCCAGTCGCTGCAGATGGTCGGCGCGTCGTGCGGCAACTGACGTCATCGAGCGGTCGCCGCCTCGTTTTCGCGGCGGTTGTTGCCTGGGCTGCGTCTGCTGACGTGCGTGATTGCCGGCCAGGCACAGACCACGGTCTGGAGCGGCGTTTACACCGAGGCGCAGGCGTATCGCGGCGAGAAAGTCGCCGACACGACCTGCATCGGCTGTCACGGAGCCGGCCTCGACGGCGGAGATTCCGGACCAAAGCTGGTCGGCGAGGCGTTCCTGGCGAACTGGAGCAGCCAGCCGGTGAGCGAGCTGTTCGACTGGATCCGTCAGGCGATGCCGGCGGAAGCTCCAGGCACGTTGAGCAAGGAAGACGCCGCCGCGGTGGTGGCGTACATCCTCAAGCAGAACAAAATGCCCGCAGGCAAGCAGGCCCTGCCGAGCGAGAGCGAGGAATTGCGCCGCGTCCAGATGACTGCAGTCAAGCCGTAAGGAACGCCCATGCGGAGAAGACGCGCAGGTTCGGCGCTCACCCGGCGGGGCATGTTGAAGAGCACGGGCGGATTCATTGCGGCCGCCGCCCTTCCACCTTCAAGGGGGGTTCCCCCGGCGGCACCGCAGCTCGGCGCAGGGTGTCCCCGGGCGCGCCGCCACAATCACCTCCGATTACACCGGCCAGCTGGCGCGCTACATGGTGGCCGCCCGCACTCAGCCGTTGCCCCCGGCCGCTGCGATGGCCTGCAAGCATCGCATCCTCGACACACTGGGCGCGATGATTTCAGGCGCACGCCTGCCGCCGGGAGAGATGGCGATCAAGTTCATCCGGACGCAGGGCGGTACAGCGGAGTGCTGCGTCGTGACCACGAACATCGTGACATCGGCCATCAATGCCGCGCTCGCAAACGGGATGTGTGCGCACGGTGATGAAACCGACGACTTCGAGCCGGTCACCAAGGCTCATCCCGGCTCGGCGGTCGTCCCCGCGGCCCTGGCGATGGCCGAACGGGACGGACGGTCGGGCGCCGAGCTGCTGCGCGCGGTCGCGCTCGGCTATGACCTGGGTTGCCGATTCCTCATGGCCCTCGGACCCGACCACGTGCGCGGCACCCACCGCGCCGCGGAGGGCACCAGCGCCACCTTCGGCAGCGCCGCCGCCGCCGCTTCGCTCGCCCGGTTGGACGAGCAAGGCATGCGCTACGCGCTGTCGTACGCGGCACAGCAGGTGTCCGGTCTCTGGAGCTGGGTGAACGACGCCGATCACATCGAAAAGGCGTTCGACTTCGGTGGCATGGGCGCGAGAAACGGCGTCACGGCGGCCCTCGTTGTCCAAGCCGGGTTCACGGGCGTGCGTGACGTGCTCGACTGCGAGCACAACATGTTCGTGGCGCTCTCGACGCAGGCCAGGCCTGAAGAGATGCTCGCCGGGCTGGGCAGCCGCTTCTTCGTCGAAGAGTCGGCGATCAAGACCTTCTCCACCGGCTATCCCATTCAGGCGCCTCTCGATGCGTTTCTCACATTGCGCAAAGCACACGATCTCTCCGAAAAGAACGTCGAACACATCCTGATCCGGCTGCCCGAAGATGGAGCGCGGATCGTCGACGACAGCAGAATGCCCGACGTCAACCTGCAGTACATCATCTCGGTGGCCCTGCTCGACGGCACGGTGTCGTTCAAGGATGCCAATTCGCGCGAGCGAATGTCGGATCCGCGGATCCTGGCTGCCAGGCGGCGGGTCGAGCTGGTGGGCGACCGGGCGCTGATGGACCCGGCCGCGCCCCGAAGTGGATTCGTGGAAGTCACGCTGCGTGATGGCCGCAAAGTGAGCCACTTCACCAAGTACGCTCCTGGCACGAAAGAGAATCCGCTCGACACTGCCGGCGTGAATGCGAAAGTCCGCGATCTGGTGGAGCCGGTGCTCGGCGCCTCGAAGACCGAGGCGCTCATCAGGCAGGTCAACGCCCTCGAAGCGCTGGACGACGTCACGGAAGCTCCGTCAGCTGCTGACGCTGTAGCGACGAAAGTATCTTACGTGGGGGCCGGCTTCAGCCGGCCCTCTGAATTGTTAGCGCGTCTGCGATCTACTTGGACGTTGAAGTCTTTCGTTTTCGGGCCGGGCGTCGTTTCCGTGCGCTCGCTTGCACTACCCGCTTTCGTGCCGGGCGGGCGCGGCTCGGGCGCTCTGAGACCGTATCGTTCAGGACCGCCGATTGAAGAGGGAGGCGGCGTGCGCCCTTGGACGCGGCCGGGTGCGGTCGCCTCAGGTCCCGGCAAATTCACACCGGTGTTGACGAACGTCCGATCGTCGTGCGAGAAGCGCAGCGGCTCTCCCTGATGTTCGGCCAGAAACGTGTCGTCCAGCACCTTGAAATAGATCCCGCCGGAGTACTCCCAATACTTGGGAATGCGCGTGTCGCCCACATACAGGGCCCATCCATCGCCGGTCGGCTCCGGAATCTTGTCCAAGCCGGAGCTTCACGATGAACGCCGAAGCGGGCAGACGCCGATTCAATTCGCTGGAGAGTCTCTTGAGCATCGGCTTGTCCGCCTCGGTCGGTTGTGTGGCGACGACCTCGGCCGAAACGATTTTTGGAGGTGCTGACGGCATGATGACGACCTCGTCGGAAGACTATCAGTTTGACAGTTGCACGTCGCCCACATAGACGACACCCGTCGCCGGACCGTCGAACAGCAGAGCGATCGATCGGAGATCGCGCGGTTCGACGCCGAGATCGACCAGTTGCCGCATGGGGAGACGCAACGTCTGCATCACAATCTTGCCTGCGCCGAAGACCACGTCGGGATACAGCAGCCGGTGCAGGCTGCTGGCGCGAATCGCCGCCGTTCTCGAGCCGCTCGATACTTCGACCGTGAAATCCTGATCGCGATTCGCCGCGTTGTTTGCCTCCGTCGACTGGCCGACCCGAAGCGACACGTTCTGTAACGTTCGGCCGGCACCGTGCCCGGATCCAGTTTAACAGCAGCCGCGCTCCCGCGGCGTTCCACTGCAGACGAAGCGTGATCGTGGTCACCGGCGCGCCCGCGTTGACGAGATCCTTCAGTTGACGCGCGGTCACCAGCGCATCGGCGGCCGCCGTCCCCTGCACCGGCAGCGAGACCTGCGGCGGGAGCAACCCCTCCTGGTTGTGTTGAATGAACACGCGTTCGGGATCCTGGAACTGAGACACGAGATCGACGTTGACCGGCATCCAGGTTGCGGCCAGCCGGTGATCGCGCAGGACCTCGAGGTACTCGGATCGGTCGAGGAGCATGGCCTGAGCGATCGTTCCGAGAAACACTTTCGCGACCAGTTCCTGATCGGCTCGAGGCATCGTCGTGGCCGGCGGGGTCTCAGATGCCCAGATGCTGTTGAACTGGTTGTGGTTCGCACCGTACACCCACAATAGTGTCTTCAACTCGCCGTCGGACACGGTCGGATTGGCGAGGTTGACCGCATGCGCGCGGTTGTAGGTGTTGTAGCCCGCGAACGTCGAGACATCTCCGTCGCGGCTGCCGTGAATCAGGCAATACGCGTCGGGAACGACGGTCGGTCCGGTGAGCGGCTGATACTGGCGGTCGGTTGGGGCGATCGCGACGGCGGCCGTGAGGCCGAACCCTACGGTCCGAGTCCTGCCGATCCGTCGAGCGGGACGACGGGCGTCAGGATGTCCGGCTTGATCGACGTCAGGCGATTGAAGAACGACGCGTGACCGACGCCTTCGCCACCGCGCGAGTGGCCGACGATGGCGATGCGATTGAGATCGACCTTGCCGTGGAGCCGGTGGCCGGCCGTCGAGTTCCAGGTCCGAAACTGCTTGAGGTGCTCGAGGTGCACGATGCCCCGCGCGTCGTTTTCACCGAAGTTGCCCCCATTCAGGAAATTGACGTCGATCGTGGCGCCGATCACCCCGTGCGAGGCGAGAAGCTGACAAAGATAGAGATAGCCGGGCGTCGAGTTTTCGAGCGGCCCGTGGTTCCCGTGGGCGAACATCATCACCGGGAAAGGCCCTCGGCCGCGCGGAATGCAGATGTGCCCGTTCAGCGGCACGCTGGTGTTGGGAAACGGCCACGGTGCCTGTGCCGAGGTTCGCAAACGGGGAGATGTTGAGCCGCGGCGTGACGAACCCGGCCGTGGGCGTGTCGTAGATGTTGTATTGGACGAGCGCCGGCACGCCGGCGTAATTGCATCCCCGCCGACGCATAGATGACGGTGTCGAACGGAACCTCACCAGCCAGCGCGGGGTTTTGCAGCTCTGCCATGACGATCCTCGCAGGTAAGTAACACTGCAGACTATAACGACGGAAAGGGTCGATCCGAACTAGCCGTACATCGACGCGGCGCGTGCTCGTCCGGCTTGACTAGAGGGCTTTTCCGGCAGTGCCGAGTGGCCCCTGTCAGCGCGCGTCCGGAGCCGAACCTGGGACGATCGATTCATCGAATTTCATGCGGAGCCGCACGAACACTCCGCGCGTGGTGAAGTTCGATGACACCAGATCGGGATCGGCAAAGCCGGTCACGTTGTAGCCCGTCGAGAACCAGAGGTTCTTCTGAAGCTGGAATCCGATTTCGCCGCCCAACGCGCTCCGCCGGCCGCCGTCTCCGCCCCACATCACACTCGTCAGGGCGCCGAGGTCCCACCGTTGTGAGAGGTCATAGCCGACGCGGCCCGAGACCAGGTGGATGCCGAATCGGCCCGCGCTGGCCTCGGCTCGATCGTCGACGAACTTCGCCGCGTGCTGGCCCGAGAATGTCCATGCGCGCACCGGATGGACGTCGACGTGCGTCGACACTATCTGCACGCGTCGATCGGTCGTGGCGCCGAGCGACAGGCCGGGTGCGCCAGCCGACAGGCGAGACGTGTTTTCGACTCTGAACTCGTAGCGCGTCAGCAGATTGAGGCGGTTCGTCGTCGTATCCCGGTATGCCCCGCCGATCGAGAACCGATCCTGCACCTGGTTCGGCGTGCCCTCGGGCACAGTCAGCTGATAGTAGTTCCTGGCCAGCATCGTCCAGTTGCGCGACAGTTTCTGTGCGAAGCCGGCGGTGGACAGCCAGCTGTCGCTCGCCGAATCGTTCCGCCACTCGAGGCGTCCCGTGCTCTTGAATCGGGCGCTCGCGAGGTACTCGAGACCGACCGATGCCGCGGTGGCCTCGCGCTCGAGTCCGGCGATGGCGTGCAGACGTTCGAAGCCGGTGTGCAGCCGCACCTCCTCGGCGATGGTCCACTGATTCCGCAGGCCAATCGCCGCCTCGGCCTCACGGCCGGAAATGGCGTCGGCCAGGCGGTACTCGCTGAAGACATCGCCGTCCTTCATGTAGCTCGACGACGCGCCGAAGACCGTGTTGTAGCTTCGCTGCCCTTCGGTGAGGGCGTACGGGCCATCGAGGCTCGAGATGAATTCGTGCCGCCCGTACAACTTGAGCCGATCGGAGATCAGGAACTGCGTGCCGACGGCGGCAACACGCCGTTCCGCCGCGCGCACGTCCTGTTCCCCTTCCCCGTACACGTTCGCCCGCTTTCCGAAGAGGACCGTGAGCTTCCCGCGCACCGTCATGACGTCGAGCGGTGTGTTCGTCGCCGGAGCGCTCGCGCCTGCCGAGAGCTGCGGCGCAAACCCCGCCTGCGCGCGTCGGCTGCCCGGTTGCCGGATCGATGCTGGTATTGGTCGATCCGAAGCCGAAACCACCGCCCGGCGTTTGCGAGCCGAACAGCGGGATGCCGGCGCTCGTGCCCAATGCGGCCGCGCCGTTGCCGGTCGCGCGCCGCATGCCCACTTCAAACACCAGCGGGCGCCACTTCGTCTCCACCGTCAGCAGACCGCCGTCGCGCCGCCCGTCCGTCAGACGGTCTTCGGAGTGAATGGCCTCGCCGTTGATGTGGACGGCGTCGGTGATCGCCAGCCGCGCGCGCCCGCCGGCCTCGGTGCGGCCGGGGGTCAGCGTCGAGGCGGGGTTGCTGAAGCCCGGATCCGTGATCGCGCCGAAGGCGCGGGCAATCAGCCGGCTCGATTCGTGCCGCCACTCGACCCGCGCGGCAGATCCCTCGGGGTCCGCACCCGCCGCGGTCGAAGGCGGTGTCCCGCCGAGACCGGTGTTGATCGTGCCGGTGGACCGAGCCCCTTCGACCACGATCGTCGACGAACGGCCCAGGCGCAGCGTCGTGTTCACGCTGCCCAGGCGGAACGGCGACGCAGGCGACGAGTCCTCAATCCAGCTGCCGCCCATCTGCAGCGCACCACCGAGCCGCACCTGCAGGTTCGCGCCGCCTACCCACGTTTTCTCCACGCCAGCGTCAACCTCGTACGTCACGCGGATTGATATCGGGTTCAGCCGCTCATCGAGCCCCGGGACCGGGCGCCGGAACAGCAACCGCCCGCTGAAGGGTTCGAACTCGTAGTCGCTGAACCTGGTGAGCGGCACCGTGCTCAACACCAGCGCTGGTTGATTGCGATCGCGCGTGATGATCTCCACGCGCTCGGTTCCCGACACGCCGTTTGGATTGCTCACCGCGTACGGACCCGAGATGCCGAGGGCGGCGAATTCGTCGATCACCTGCCGCAGCGAGTCATGGCTGGCGAACACGTTGAACATCGTCCGCTTGTTCTCGAAGTGTTGCTGGACGCCGGTCAGCACGCGGTTGTACGCGCCGAGCTGCTGGACCGATGGGCTGAAGCTGGAGGTTTGCAGGTCGCCGTACATCACGTAGCCGAGGCCGCGATCGACTCGCGCGTAGGTGCGTCCCGACGTCTGCGCGTCGAACTGCTTCAGGCTCGAGTCGCCGTAGACCGGGTAGAAGGCGTCCGGCTGAATGTCGCGGAAGAGCACGCCGCGCTCGTCCTTGTCGGAGTCGTACGCGAGGGTCAGCAGGTAGTGCTCGGCGACCGTGCCCTTCACGAACAGCGCGCCGCGCCCCCCGAATTGGCCCTGGCCACCGTTGAACGATCGCCAGAAGCGCTGGAATGCACGATCGAAAACCGCCTCCGGCCGCGCCGGGCCGAGCAGGCCGCCCGTCACGCGGGTAGCCGACACGACGCCGTCAAGCAGACCGACCGCCAGCATCGGCCGCAGCGCCGTGGACAGCGGCAGCACGCCCTGGGTGTAGGGCGCAATCGCCGTGTCGCGGCCGACGTCAGCCGGCAACGGCTCCGGGGCATTCGAGTTCGCCGGACTGAGGCCGCCCGCCTGCTGGATCGCTTCGAATCCGCCGGCCCTCTGGCCCGGCATCGGTGCCATCGGCACACCGGTCACGCCTATGCGCGAGGTGGCGCCGTTGCCGGCCGCCGCCCGGCCACCGATGATGGTTGACCGACCCGGATCGTCGAACGACGGCGTCCAGATTTCGACTCGCTCCCTCCGGACGTTGATCTCGTCCAGCACGTCCGGGTTCGCGGCCGCGTCGACGATGAAGTCCGTGCGGTGGACTTCGCCAGACTTGAGATCGACGAAAAGACTGCCGGCTTCGCCGGCGTTGCGATTGCTGCTCACCGTCAATTCGCTGCCCGGCGGCAGCGTCGCACGGTCGACGTGGAGCACATGCGTGGTGGGCGTCAGGCCGCAGTAGCTGTACTTGCCCTCCAGGTCGCTGACGAGCGATGTACCTTCCTCGAGGTTCACGTGGACGTCCGGCACCCCTGGTTCGCCCGCATCCTGAACGCCGTTGCCGTTGCGATCCGCGAAGATGGTGCCGACGATGCAGGCGTCGGTTGTGAAGACGCCGCCAGTGACGAGGACGCGCACCTGGGCCATGTTCGACCGCACGGTGCCGCTGACGGCGTCGGCGCGGTTGATGCCATCGCCCTGCAGGGCGCCCACTCCGACGCGCACCCGGTAGGTGATCGTCACTTCATCGGTCGCGGCCTGGGACGGAATCGCGAACGCCAGCACGGGCCCGGCGCCTCCGGCCGGATCCGGCAGGGGCTGCGCCGTGCCGCTGCTGCCCAGGCGTGCGGAACCCGCGATGTAGCGGAAGCCGAGCGGCAGCCGGTCGGTCACCAACACCTCCGGCAGCGATCGGGCCGCCAAGATTGCGCACCCGCACGGCGTACTGCACGGCGTCGCCGATTTCCGCGACGAACATGTTCGCGATCTTCTCCACGATCAACCGCGGACGCGGCACGAGATGTACCGTCGTGGGTTTCGGCTCGTCGTCGGCCCGCGGCGGCTCGCCCGATTCGGTGACGTCGGTTGACGCGTCGCTCATGATGAGCGTGCCGCTCGGCGCCACGCTGGTGCTCGCGATCGCGCTGTTGTTCAGGTCGACCCCGACGGGGATCGAGCTGCCGCTGTCGTAGCGGACTCGGACCGTCAACACGATGCGCTGCTCGGTGCCCGGCATCATCGTGTCGGACCCCGACAAGCAGCGACGTCGCGGCGACGCCGTCGTACGACGCCGCCAGCGTGAGCGACGCGTTTCCGCCCTCGATCGACGGCCCGGAGACGATGGTGACCCGCGGCGTGCCCGGCGCAAAGGTTGCCGCCAGGTCGTCGGTCAACTGCGCGTTCGGCGCCCGAGCCTCGCTGGTATTCCGCACGACGAAGGCATAGCCGACATCGAAGACCGGTTCGTCGCCAAGCTGTTGCACGCCGGTGAGCATCTTGGTCACGTCGATGCGCGGCAGGCGCAGCTGCACGCTGTCGGCGTCTTCGCCGGTCGCGACGATCGCGCCGGCTCTGGACGATGTGTGCGCCGTCGCGCGGTTGGTCTGCGCCGCCGTCGGAATCGCCGCGGCATTGAGGTAGGTCAGACGGACCCGCAACGCGAACGTGCAACTCTGCCCGACGCCCACCGATCCGGACCCGCTGACCAACTGCGTTCCCGGGTCCGAATCCGACCCGATACCGCTGAAGCCGCTATTGGCGACGCATGGTCCGGAGGAGGTCACCGGCGCGGCCATGGTCAGCGTCGGCGCGCCCTGCGCAAACGCGGACGAGAGCGAATCCGACACCCGCAGATTCGTCAGCGGATTCGAACCGGTGTTCTTGACCTCAATCGAATACGGCACCTCGAACGCGGCCGGCCCGACGACGGCCGGATCGCCGGCGCGGACGTCGACGGACAGGCTTTGCGGCGGCACAGCCTCGTCCACGTCCGTGGCCCTGTTGTTCGCGGGCACCGGATCGGTCACCCCACTCGGCACCGTTGCGATTGCCGTATTCGCGATCGACTCCGGTGCATCGCCCGCCACGGTCGCTGGTACGGAGAACGTCGCGGTGCCACCGGCCAGCAGGCTGACAGCGGTCGACAGATTGCCGGCGCCGCCGGCCACACACGAGGAGCCGGCCGTCGCGACGCACGTCCAGTTGCCGAATGTCAGTCCCGTGGGCGCCGTGTCGGTCAACGTGGCGCCCGTCACGGCGTTCGGTCCCTGGTTCGTCACCGCGATCGTGTAAGTGGTGACGCGCCCGGGCAGGAGTTCGGTCACACCGTCGCTCTTGGTGACGGCGAGGTCCGCCGAAATCGGTGCTGCGGTGACCGAATCGGTGTCGGTCGCGGAATTGTTTGCGGTATTCGAGTCCGTGAATCCGGCGGGCAGCGTGAGGGCCGCGGTGATGCTCACGGTGCCGCTCGCAGCCGTGACGATGGTGTCGAGCGTGAACGTGACGACGCCTCCTGGCGGCAGCAGCGGTAGCACCAGACCGGTCGCGAACTGGGCGACAGCCGGGTTGATCGGGCATATCGCACCACCGCTGGCGGCGCAGGTGAGGGACGTCCTCTGCAGCCCCGCCGTGACTGCGACGGCGACGGACGCGCCTTCAACCGCATTCGTACCTGCGTTGGTGACGACGATCGTGTACGTGGTGGAGCCCCCGGCCGTGACGCTGGTGGTGCCGTTCGTCATCGTCAGGCTGACATCCACGGTCGTGCCGGCGCTGTCGGTGTCGGACGCGCTGTTGTTTGAAGGCGCTGGATCGTTCACACCTGCCGGCGCGATCACCGTCGCAGTATTCGTGACGCTCCCGCCTGGGGCGGTGACCGTCGCGCCGATTGTGAACGTGACGCTGCCGCCAAACGGCAGTCCGGGAATCGGGATTCCGGCTTCAACCTGGGCGACCGTCGGGTTTGCCGGACAGGTCGCGCCCCCTGAGGCCGCACACACGACCGTCGTCTTCGTCAGCCCGGTTGCGGCCGGGTCTGTGAGGATTGCGTTATTCGCCCCGTCGGGACCTGCGTTGCTGACAACGACGGTGTAGGTCGTCGTTGTTCCCGCGGAGACGAGCGTCACGCCGTTCGTCTTGGTCACCGACAGATCCGCAGTCGGCAACGGGGCCGGCGTCACACTGTCGGTGTCCACCGCGCTGTTGTTGGCGGGTGTCGGATCGAGCGTGCCGGACGGAACCGACGCCGTCGCTGTATTGATCACGGTGCCGCTTGCCGCCGACGAAATCGTGGCCGGCACGGTAAACGTCGCCGTGCCGCCGGCGGGCAGGTTCACGGTCGCTGCGAGGTTCCCCGTCCCGGTGGCAGGACACGTCGAACCTGACGACGCCACACATGTCCAGGTGCCGAAGGTGACGTTTGCCGGCGCGGTATCGGTCACCGTCGCGCCGACGACGCCGCCGGGGCCGGCGTTGGACACCACGACCGTATACGTCGTGGAACCGCCGGCAGTGACGGCGGCGACGCCGTTCGACTTCGTGACCGCGAGATCGGACGTGGTGTCGTTGTCGGTGTTGGTGACCGCGACGTCAGCCGCATTGACGCTGTTGTAGATGACGTCGGCGCTGGTCGCAGGAGCGGTCACGATCGTGTAGGCGACGTCGCCGTCGTCCAGGGTGTCGTCGACGCCGGTCACCGTCACGGTCTGCGCCAGTTCCAGTTCGCGGTCGTGAAGGTCAGGCTGGCCGGGCGGACCGTGCCCTTCCGTCGTGTCGCTCGAGCTCAGGGCAATCGTCACGTCGGCGGTCGGCTGGGTGGTCGAGCACCACGGTGAACGTCGCCGTCCCGCCCGCCTCGGTCGTCGTCAGCCCGGTCGTCGGCGTGACCGTGATGCCGGCGGCGTCGTTGTCGGTGTTGGTCACCGCGACGTCGGCGGGGTTGATCGCCGGCGTAGATCGGGTCGCCGCTGGTGCCGTGGTCGCAGATCGTGTACGCGACGTTGCCGTCGTCCAGGGCGTCGTCGACGCCGGTCACCGTCACGGTCTGCGCCACGTTCCAGTTGGCGGTCGTGAAGGTCAGGCTCGCCGGGTCACCGTGCCTTCGGTCGTGTCGCTCGAGCTCAGGTCGATCGTCACGTCGCCGGTCGGCTGCGCTCGTCAGCACCACCGTGAAGGTCGCCGTGCCGCCGCGCCTCGGTCGTCATCAGGCCCGTCGTCGGCGTCACCGTGATGCCGGCGGCGTCGTTGTCGGTGTTGGTCACCGCGACGTCGGCGGGGTTGATCGCGGCGTAGATCGCGTCGCCGCTGGTGACCGTGGTCGCAATCGTGTAGGCGACGTCGCCGTCGACCAGCGCATCGTCGACGCCGGTCACCGTCACCGTCTGCGCCACGCTGAAGTTGGCCGCGGTAAAGGTCAGGCTCGCCGGCGACCGTGCCTTCGGTCGTGTCGCTCGAGCTCAGGTTGATCGTCACGTCGCCGGTCGGCTGCGCTCGTCAGCACCACCGTGAAGGTCGCCGTCCCGCCGCGCCTCGGTCGTCGTCAGGCCCGACGTCGGCGTCACCGTGATGCCGGCGGCGTCGTTGTCGGTGTTGGTCACCGCGACGTCGGCGGGGTTGATCGCGGCGTAGATCGCGTCGCCGCTGGTGACCGTGGTCGCAATCGTGTAGGCGACGTCGCCGTCGACCAGCGCATCGTCGACGCCGGTCACCGTCACCGTCTGCGCCACGCTCCAGTTGGCGCGCGGTAAAGGTCAGGCTCGCCGGGCACCGTCCCTTCGGTCGTGTCGCTCGAGCTCAGGTTGATCGTCACGTCGCCGGTCGGCTGCGCTGTCAGCACCACCGTGAAGGTCGCCGTGCCGCCGCGCCTCGGTCGTCATCAGGCCGGTCGTCGGCGTCACCGTGATCGCCGCCGCGTCGTTGTCGGTGTTGGTCACCGCGACGTCGGCGGGGTTGATCGCGGCATAGATCGCGTCGCCGCTGGTGACCGTGGTCGCAATCGTGTAGGCGACATCGCCGTCGACCAGCGCGTCGTCGACGCCGGTCACGGTCACCGTCTGCGCCACGCTGCAGTTGGCGGCGGTAAAGGTCAGGCTCGCCGGGCACCGTGCCTTCGGTCGGGTCGCTCGAGCTCAGGTCGATCGTCACGTCCGCCGGTCGGCTGCGCTCGTCAGCACCACCGTGAAGGTCGCCGTCCCGCCCGCCTCGGTCGTCATCAGGCCCGTCGTCGGCGTCACCGTGATGCCGCGGCGTCGTTGTCGGTGTTGGTCACCGCGACGTCGGCGGCGTTGATCGCGGCATAGATCGGGTCGCCGCTGGTCGACCGTGGTCGCAATCGTGTACGCGACGTCGCCGTCGACCAGCGCGTCGTCGACGCCGGTCACCGTCACCGTCTGCGCCACGCTCCAGTTGGCGCGCGGTAAAGGTCAGGCTCGCCGGGCACCGTGCCTTCGGTCGTGTCGCTCGAGCTCAGGTCGATCGTCACGTCCGCCGGTCGGCTGCGTCGTCAGCACCACCGTGAAGGTCGCCGTCCCGCCCGCCTCGGTCGTCGCCAGGCCCGTCGTCGGCGTCACCGTGATCGCCGGCCGCGTCGTTGTCGGTGTTGGTCACCGCGACGTCGGCGGGGTTGATCGCGGCGTAGATCGCGTCGCCGCTGGTGACCGTGGTCGCAATCGTGTACGCGACGTCGCCGTCGACCAGCGCGTCGTCGACGCCGGTCACCGTCACCGTCTGCGCCACGCTCCAAGTTGGCGGCGGTAAAGGTCAGGCTCGCCGGCGACCGTGCCTTCGGTCGGTGTCGCTCGAGCTCAGGTCGATCGTCACGTCGCGCCGTCGGCTGCGCTCGTCAGCACCACCGTGAAGGTCGCCGTGCCGCCGCGCCTCGGTCGTCATCAGGCCCGTCGTCGGCGTCACCGTGATGCCGGCGGCGTCGTTGTCGGTGTTGGTCACCGCGACGTCGGCGGGGTTGATCGCGGCGTAGATCGCGTCGCCGCTGGTGACCGTGGTCGCAATCGTGTACGCGACGTCGCCGTCGACCAGCGCGTCGTCGACGCCGGTCACGGTCACCGTCTGCGCCACGCTCCAGTTGGCCGCGGTGAAGGTCAGGCTCGCCGGCGACCGTGCCTTCGGTCGTGTCGCTCGAGCTCAGGTCGATCGTCACGTCCGCCGGTCGGCTGCGCTCGTCAGCACCACCGTGAAGGTCGCCGTCCCGCCCGCTTCGGTCGTCGTCAGCCCGGTCGTCGGCGTCACCGTGATCGCCGCGGCGTCGTTGTCGGTGTTGGTCACCGCGACGTCGGCGGCGTTGATCGCGGCGTAGATCGCGTCGGCGCTGGTCGACCGTGCCGTCACGATCGTGTAGGCGACGTCGCCGTCGTCCAGCGGCATCGTCGACGCCGGTCACCGTCACCGTCTGCGCCACGTTCCAGTTGGCGGTCGTGAAGGTCAGGCTCGCCGGGCGACCGTGCCCTTCGGTCGGTGTCGCTCGAGCTCAGGTCGATCGTCACGTCCGCCGTCGGCTGCGTGTCAGCACCACCGTGAAGGTCGCCGTCCCGCCCGCCTCGGTCGTCATCAGGCCCGTCGTCGGCGTCACCGTGATGCCCGCCGCGTCGTTGTCGGTGTTGGTCACCGCGACGTCGGCCGCGTTGAGCGCGGCGTAGATCGCGTCGCCGCTGGTCGACCGCGGTCGCAGATCGTGTACGCGACGTCGCCGTCGACCAGCGCGTCGTCGACGCCGGTCACCGTCACCGTCTGCGCCACGTTCCAGTTGGCCGCGGTAAAGGTCAGGCTCGCCGGGCGACCGTGCCTTCGGTCGTGTCGCTCGAGCTCAGGCGATCGTCACGTCCGCCGTCGGCTGCGCTGTTCAGCACCACCGTGAAGGTCGCCGTCCCGCCCGCCTCGGTCGTCATCAGCCCCGTCGTCGGCGTCACCGTGATCCCCGCGGCGTCGTTGTCGGTGTTGGTCACCGCGACGTCGGCGGCGTTGACGCCGGTGTAGGTCGCGTCGCGCGCTGGTCGCCGCGGCCGTCACGATCGTGTAGGCGACGTCGCCGTCGTCCAGGGCGTCGTCGACGCCGGTCACCGTCACCGTCTGCGCCACGTTCCAGTTCGCGGTCGTGAAGGTCAGGCTCGCCGGGCGACCGTGCCTTCCGTCGTGTCGCTCGAGCTCAGCGCGATCGTCACGTCCGCCGTCGGCTGCGTGTCAGCACCACCGTGAAGGTCGCCGTCCCGCCGCGCCTCGGTCGTCGTCAGGCCCGTCGTCGGCGTCACCGTGATGCCCGCGGCGTCGTTGTCGGTGTTGGTCACCGCGACGTCGGCGGCGTTGATCGCCGTTGTAGATCGCGTCGGCGCTGGTCGCCGCCGCGGTCACGATCGTGTAGGCGACGTCGCCGTCGACCAGGCGTCGTCGACGCCGGTCACCGTCACCGTCTGCGCCACGTTCCAGTTGGCGGTCGTGAAGGTCAGGCTCGCCGGGCTGACCGTGCCTTCGGTCGCGTCGCTCGAGCTCAGCGCGATCGTCACGTCGCCGGTCGGCTGCGCTCGTCAGCACCACCGTGAAGGTCGCCGTCCCGCCGGCCTCCGTCGTCGTCAGGCCAGACGTCGGCGTGACGGTGATGCCCGCGGCGTCGTTGTCGGTGTTGGTCACGGCGACGTCGGCCGCGTCGAGCGCCGTTGTAGATCGCGTCGGTGCTGGTCGCCGGCGCGGTGACGATCGTGTAGGCGACGTTGCCGTCGTCCAGGACATCGTCGACGCCGGTCACCGTGATGGTCACCGGCGTGTTCCAGTTCGCGCCCGTAAACTTCACCACGCCCGTGAACCCGACGCTCGCAGGACTGACCGTGCCTTCGGTCGGATCGCTCGAGCTCAGCGCGATGGTCACGTCCGCCGTCGGCTGGCTTGTCAGGACGATCGTAAACGTGGCCGTGCCGCCGGCCTCGGTCGTGGTCAGGCCGGAGGTCGGCGTGACGGTGATGCCCGCGGCGTCGTTGTCGGTGTTGGTGACCGCGACGTCGGCCGCATTGATCCCGTTGTAGATCAGATCGGCGCTGTTCGCCGCGGCGGTGACGATCGTGTAGGCGACGTTGCCGTCGTCCAGGACATCGTCGGCGCCGGTCACGGTGACGGTCTGCGGCGTGTTCCAGTTGGCGGGCGTGAACGTCAGGCTCGGCGAGCTGACCGTGCCTTCGGTGGGATCGCTCGGGCTGATCCCGATGGTCACGTCCGCCGTCGGCTGGCTGGTGAGCACCACGGTGAACGTCGCCGTCCCGACCGCCTCGGTCGTGGTCAGGCCGGACGTCGGCGTGACGGTGATGCCGGCGGCGTCGTTGTCGGTGTTGGTCACCGCGACGTCGGCCGCGTTGATCCCGTTGTAGATCGCGTCGGCGCTGGTCGCCGCCGCGGTGACGATCGTGTAGGCGACGTCGCCGTCGTCCAGGTCGTCGTTGACGCCGGTCACGGTGACGGTCTGCGCGGTGTTCCAGTTCGACGCTCGTAAACGTGAGGCTCGCCGGTGCGACCGTGCCTTCGGTGGCGTCGCTGGAGCTCAGCGCGATGGTCACGTCGGCGGTCGGCTTGCGTCGTCAGCACGACCGTGAACGTCGCCGTCCCGCAGCGCTTCGGTCGTGGTCAGGCCGGAGGTCGGCGTGACGGTGATGCCCGAGGCGTCGTTGTCGGTGTTGGTGACCGCGACGTCATTCGCGTTGAACCCGTTGTAGGTCGCGTCGGTGCTGACCGCCGCCGCGGTGACGATCGTGTAGGCGACGTCGCCGTCGTCCAGGATGTCGTCGACGCCGGTCACGGTGACGGTCTGCGCCACGTTCCAGTTCACGCTGGTAAACGTCAGGCTCGCCGGCGCGACCGTCGCCTTCGGCGGGTCGCTCGAACTCAGCGCGATCGTCACATTCGCCGTCGGCTGACTCGTCAGCACGACCGTGAACGTCGCGGTGCCGCCGGCCTCCGTCGTGGTCAGGCCGGAGATCGGCGTGACGGTGATGCCCGAGCCGTCGTTGTCGGTGTTGGTGACCGCGACGTCGGCCGCATTGATCCCGTTGTAGATCGCGTCGGCGCTGGTCGCCGCGGCGGTGACGATGCTGTAGGTGACGTCGCCGTCGTCCACGGCATCGTCGACGCCGGTCACGGTGACGGTCTGCGCCACGTTCCAGTTCGCCGGTCGTGAACGTGAGGCTCGCCGGGCTGACCGTGCCTTCGGTCGCATCGCTCGAGCTCAGCGCCGATGGTCACGTCCGCCGTCGGCTGGGTCGTCAGCACCACCGTGAACGTCGCCGTCCCGCCGGCCTCGGTCGTGGTCAGACCGGAGGTCGGCGTGACGGTGATGCCCGAGGCGTCGTTGTCGGTGTTGGTGACCGCGACGTCGGCCGCGTTGATCCCGTTGTAGACCGTGTCGGTGCTGGTCGCCGCGGCGGTGACGATGGTGTAGGCGACGTCGCCGTCGTCCAGGACATCGTCGGCGCCGGTCACGGTGACGGTCTGCGGCGTGTTCCAGTTCAGGTTCGTAAACGTGAGGCTCGCCGGGCCGACGGTGCCCTCGGTCGTATCGCCCGAGCGACAGGCCGACCGTGACGTCGGCGGTCGGCCGCGACGTCAGCACGACGGTGAACGTCGCGGTGCCGCCGGCTTCCGTTGTCGGCCCGGAGATCGGCGAGACCGTGATCCCGGCGCTGTCGTTGTCGGTGTTCGTCACCGAGACGTCACTCACGTCACGCCCGGCGTAGGTGCTGTCGGCGCTGGTCGCCGCCGCGGTCACGATGCTGTAGGCGATATCACCGTCGTCCAGGAAGTCGTTGACGCCGGTGATGGTGACGGTCTGCGGCGTGTTCCAGTTCGCGGGCGTGAACGTGAGGCTCGCGGGACTGACTGCGCCTTCGGTGACATCGCTCGGTACTCAGGCCGATGGTCACGTCGGCCGTGGGCTGGGTGGTGAGCACGACGGTGAACGTCGCGGTGCCACCGGCTTCAGTGGTCGTCAGGCCGGACGTCGGCGTGACGGTAATGCCCGCGGCGTCGTTGTCGGTGTTGGTCACCGCGACGTCGGCCGCGTTGATCCCGTTGTAGAGCGCGTCGGCGCTCGTCGCCGCGGCGGTCACGATCGTGTAGGCGATGTCGCCGTCGTCCAGGGCGTCGTTGACGCCGGTCACCGTCACGGTCTGGGGCGTGTTCCAGTTCGCGCTCGTAAACGTGAGGCTCGGGCCGACGGTGCCTTCGGCCGTGTTGCTCGAGTTGAGGCCGATCGCCACATCCGCGGTGGGCTGAGCATTGAGCACCACCGTGAACGTCGCGGTGCCGCCCGCTTCGGTCGTCGTCAGACCGGAGGTGGGGGTGACGGTGATTCCCGCCGTGTCGTCGTCGGTGTTGGTGACCAGCACGTCGATCGCGTCGAACCCGCCGTAGTTGAGGTCGGCGCTCACTGCCGCCGCGGTGACGATGCGGTAGACGATGTCCCCATCGTCCAGGTCGTCGTTGACGCCGGTCACCGTCACGGTCTGCGCCACGTTCCAGTTGACGGTCGTGAAGGTGAGGGTCGACGGGCTGACGGTGCCCTCGGTCATATCGTTCGAGCTCAGGCCAATCGTGACGTCGGCGGTCGGCTGCGACCGGAGCACGACCGCAAAGGTCGTCGTGCCGGCGCCTTCGGTGGTGATCCCGCCCGTGATCGGCGTGACGATGATGCCGGCGGTGTCGCCGTCGGCGTTGGTGACGGCGGCGTCGATGGGATCGAGCCCGTTGTAGCTGGCGTCGGCGCTGGTCGCCGGCGCGTTGCTGATGCTGTAAAGAATGTCACCGTCATCGACGGCGTCGTTGACGCCGGTGACGGTGACGGTCTGCGGAACATTCCAGTTGGCGGGCGTGAACGTGAGGCTCGACTGGCTGATCGTACCTTCGGTCGTGTCGGTCGAGCTCAGCGCGATCGTCACGTCGGCCGAGGGCTGCGATGTCAGGACGATCGTGTACGTCGCGGTGCCGCCCGCTTCCGTCGTCGTGAGGCCGGAGCTCGGCGTGACGGTGATGCCCGTCACGTCGTTGTCCGCATTGGTGACCAGGACGTTGCTGGCATCGAACAGGTTGTAGTCGGGATCACTGCTGGTCGCCGCCGCGGTGACGATGGCGTACGAGATGTCGCCATCGTCGACGACGTCGTTGACGCCCGTGACGGTCACGGTCCGCGGTGTATTCCAGTTGGCGGCCGTGAACGTGAGACTCGACACGCTGATCGTGCCCTCCGTCGTGTCGCTCGAGCTCAGCCCGATCGTCACGTCGGCCGTGGGCTGCGATGTCAACACGACGGTGAACGTGGCGGTGCCGCCCCCTTCCGTCGTCGTCAGGTCGAAGGTCGGTGTGACCGCGATGCCCGCCGCGTCGTTGTCCGTGTTGGTGACGGAGACGTTGCCCGTGGAGAGGCCGTTGTAGCTGCTGTCGCTGCTCGACGCGGGCGTGGTGACGATGTCGTAGGCGATATCGCCATCGTCCAGGAAGTCGTTGACGCCGGTGATGGTGACGGTCTGCGGAATATTCCAGTTGTCGCTGGTGAAGGTCACGCTCGCCTGGTTGACCGTGCCCTCGGTGGTGTCGGACGAGATCAGTCCGAGCGTCACATTGGCGGTCGGCCGGGCAGTCAGCACCACCGTGAAACTTGCGGTGCCGCCGGCCTCGGTCGTGATCAGACCGGAGGTCGGGGTCAGCGTGAAGCCGGCAGTGTCGTCGTCAGTGTTGGTCACCGACACGTCGACTGGCATTGAGCCCGTTGTAGCGCGAGGTCGCTGCTCGTCGCCGCCGCGGTAACGATGGAGTAGATGACGTCGCCGTCATCAAACAAGTCATTGACCCCGGTGACGGTGACCGTCTGCGGCGTATTCCAGTTCGCGGTCGTGAACGTCACGCTCGCCGGACTGACGGTGCCCTCCGACGTGTTGCTCGAGCTCAGCCCGATCGTGACGTCCGCCGTCGGCTGCGAGTTGAGCACGATCGTAAAGGTCGCGGTCCCGCCGCTTTCCGTCGTGGTCAGGCCGAAGGTCGGGCTGACGGTGATGCCGGCGGTGTCGTTGTCGACGTTGAGCACCGTCACATCGAACGGGTTCAGGCCGTTGTAGCCCGGATCGGCGCTGATCGCCGCCGCGGTCACGATGGTGTAGGCGATGTCGCCGTCGTCGAACGGGTCGTTCACGCCGGTCACATCGACGGTCTGCGGAATGTTCCAGTTGTCGCTCGTGAATGTCAGGCTGGCCGGGCTGACGGTGCCCTCCGACGGGTTGCTCGAACTGAGGGCGATGGTCACGTCGGCCGACGGCTGCGAGTTCAACACCACGGTGAAGTGCGCGGTGCCGCCGGCCTCCGTCGTGGTCAGGCCCGAAATCGGATTGACGAAAAAGCCGGCCACGTCGCTGTCGATGTTGGTCGCGGACACATCGCTCGCGTTCATGCCGCTGTAGGCGGGATCGCCGCTCGTGGCTGGCGCCGTGACGATGGAGTAGGGAATGTCGCCGTCGTCCACGACGTCGTTGGCGCCAAAGAGGGTGACGGTCTGCGGCACATTCCAGTTCGCGCTCGTAAACGTCAGGCTGTCCGGGCTGACGATGCCTTCGGTCGTGTCGCTGGAACTGAGATTAATGACCACGTTGGCCGTTGGCTGCGACGTCAGCACCACGGTGAACGTCGGGGTCTCGCCGCCGATCTCGGACGTGATCAGGCCGGAGGTCGGCGTGACGATGATCCCCGCCGTGTCGTCGTCGGTATTGGTCACCGACACGTTGCTCGCATCGAGGGCGTCGTAGTTCGGATCGCCGCTCACGGCCTCAGACGTGAGGATGCTGTAGGCGACGTTGCCATCGTCGATGGCGTCGGTGACGCCGGTCACGGTGATCGTCTGCGGCGTGTTCCAGTTGGCGCTCGTGAAGGTCACGCTCGCCGCGCTGACGGTGCCCTCCGTCGTGTCATTCGAGCTCACGCCGATCGTGACGTCCGCGGTCGGCTGCGAATTCAGCACGACCGTAAACGTCGCCGTGCCGCCGGCTTCGGTCGTGGTCAAGCCGGACGTCGGCGTGACGGTGATGCCCGCCGTGTCGTCGTCGGTGTTGGTCACCGACACGTCGCTCGCGTTGAGCCCGTTGTAGTTCGCCGTCGCCTGCTCGCCGCGGCGGCGGTGACGATCGTGTAGCCGATGTCGCCGTCGTCCCGGAAGTCGTTGGCGCCGGTGACGGTGACCGTTTGCGGCGTGTTCCAGTTTGCGTTGGTGAAGGTCAGGCTCGCCGGGCTGACCGTGCCCTCGAGCGTGTTGCTCGAGCTCAGCCCGATCGTGACGTCCGCGGTCGGCTGCGAATTCAACACGACCGTAAACGTCGCCGTGCCGCCGGCTTCGGTCGTGGTCAGGCCGGACGTCGGCGTGACGGTGATGCCCGCGGTGTCGTTGTCGGTGTTGGTGACGGAGACGTCGCTGGCGTTGAGTCCGTTGTAGTTGCCGTCACTGCTCGTCGCCGCCGCCGTGACGATGGTGTAGCCGATGTCGCCGTCGTCGAGGTCGTCGTTGACGCCGGTGATGGTGACGATCTGCGGGACATTCCAGTTGGCGGTCGTGAAGATGACGCTCGCCACGCTGATCGTGCCTTCCGTCGTGTCGCTCGAGCTCAGCCCGATGGTCACGTCGGCGGTCGGCTGCGAATTGAGCACCACGGCGAACGTGGCCGTGCCGCGCGGTCTCGGTCGTGGTCAGGCCGGCGGTCGGGTTGACGATGATCCCGACCGTGTTGCTGTCGATGTTGGTGACCGAGACGTCGGCCGCATCGATCCCGTTGTAGACCGTGTCGGTGCTGGTCGCCAGCGCGGTCAGGATGGTGTAGACGATGTTGCCGTCGGCTACGGCATCGTTGACGCCGGTGACGGTGACGGTTTGCGGCGTGTTCCAGTTCGCGTCGGTGAAGGTCAGGCTGGCCGGGCTGACGGTGCCTTCAGTCGTGTTGTTCGAACTCACGCCAATCGTCACGTTCGCGGTCGGCTGCGAATTCAGGACCACCCTGAACGTCGCTGTGCCGCCGCCTTCCGTCGTGAACAGGCCCGCCGTCGGATTGACCGTGATGCCGGCCGTGTCGTTGTCGATGCTCGTGACCGAGACGTCGCTCGCGTCCTGCCCGTTGTAACCGCCGGCGCTCGTGGCGGGGGCGGTGACGATCGAGTACGCGATGTCGCCGTCGTCCACGGCATCGTCGACGCCGGTGACGGTGACCGTCTGGGGAATATCCCAGTTGGCGCTCGTAAAGGTCAGGCTCGACTTGTTGATCGTGCCCTGGGTGGTGTCGCTCGAGCTCAGGCCGATCGTCACGTCCGCTATTGGTCGCGATATCAGCACCACGGTGAACGTGGCGGTGCCACCGGCTTCGGTCGTCGTCAGGCCGCTCGTCGGCGTGACGGTGATGCGGGAAAACGGCGTCGCGGGCGAGCCGTTCGGCACGACTCCGGTCGCGTAGTTGCCGTCAACGTCCTTCGCGAAGATCTTGTAGTGATAGTCGGTGCCGTTGATCAACCCGACGTCGGCACATCCGAGCGCTGCCGCCGTGACACAAGCCACCGTTGACGAACCGACGGTGTTCCCGACCGAATAGGTCACGCCTTCCGCCGGCGTGTCGCCGACGACGGCCCCTGCCCGCCGCAGCACGACGATCGTCCCGAGGTCGCTGTCGGCCGGATTCGTCCACGCCAGCAACACCTGCGTGCTGGCGGCGGTCGCGGTGGCGTTGCTGACATTGCCCGGCGACCGGTTGTCGATCGTGATGACCGTGTTACCGCTGTCGCTGCCGCCCTTCGCGTTGGTGCCGGTCCAGTCGTCGATATGGGCTGTCAGCGCGTAGGTGGTTCCGGGGGGCGCCGGCATCGCCGCGTGGCTCTTCGGCGTCACGCGGATCCTGTACTGCGTACTCGTCGTCGTCGCAACGATATTGGTCGAGAGCGCGATCGTGAACGTCTCGCTCGACGGATTGCTGACCGATCCGTAGACAATGGTCCCCGCGACATCGGTGATTTCAACGACGGACACGGCGGCCGACGTGCCCGGCGCCAGCGTCACGGTGATGGCGGTGATGGCGTCGGTGCCGCTGGCGGTCTGGAAGGCGAACGCGTCGGCCATCGTGGCGGCGCCGCCCGGAGCGATCGTCGCGCTGCTGACGGGGGTGCCGTCCTCGATCGTCGTGACGGTCGGTGTGACGGGCGAACCGGTCGGCACGATCCCGGATGCGTAGTTGCGGTTGGTGTCGCTGCGCGAAGATCTTGTAGTGGTAGACCGTGCCGTTGTCCACCTCGTGATCCGTGCAGCTTGTCGCCGGCGCCGTGACGACGCACGCCACGATGGACGAGCCAACGGTGTCGCCGACAAAATACTTCACGCCTTCGGTCGGCGTCACGGCGACCGGGGACCCTGCCCGTCGCAGCACGACGATCGTTGCCGAGGTCGGCTGTCGGCCGGATTGGTCCACGCCACCGTGAGCTGCTGATCTCCGGTGGTCGCGGTGGCGCTCGTGACGTCGCCCGGCGACAGGTTGTCGATCGTGATGGTGGTGCCGCCGCCGTTGCTGCCGGCCTGGGCGTTCGTGCCGGTCCACGAGCTGACCGACGCCGTCAGCGCGTAGCTCGCCCCGGGGGGCACCGGCATCGCCACATGAAGCTTCGGCGTGACGCGGATCTTGTACTGCGTGACCGTCGTCGTCGCGGTGATGGGCGTCGTCAGCGGGATCGAGGGCGTGTCGCTGGACGGATCGCTGACCGATCCGTAGACGATGCTCCCGGCGTCGTTGGTGATTTCAATGAGCGAGACGCCCGCCCGCGTGCCGGGCGCCATGGAGACCGTGACGGCGGTGATCGCGTCGGTGCCGCTGCCCGTCTGGAAGGTGAACGCATCTGCCATCGTCGCGACGCCGCCCGGCGCGATGGTCGCGTTGGGCGGTTCAGTGCCGTTGCCGAGCGTCGTCACGTTCGGCGTGACGGGGGAGCCGGTGGGCACGACGCCGATCGCGTAGTTGCCGCTGCTGTCGTTCGCGAAGATCTTGTAGTGGTAGACCGTGCCGTTGGTCAGACCGCTGTCGGTGCAGCCCGTCGCCGGGGCCGTGACCACGCACGCGACGGTTGACGATCCGATGATGTTGCCGACTGAATAGGTCGCGCCTTCGGTCGGCGTGTCGCCGACGGCGGATCCTGCGCGCCGTAGCACGATGATCGTTCCCAGATCGCTGTCCGCCGGATTGGTCCACGCCAGCGTGACCTGCGTGTTGCCGGATGTCGCGGTGGCGCCGGTGACGTTGCCCGGCGACAGGTTGTCGATCGTGACGGTCGTGCCGCCGCTGTCGCTGCCCGCATGGTTGGCGTTCGAACCCGTCCACGAGCTGACACGCGCGGTCAGCGCGTAGCTCGATCCCGGGGGGGCCGGCATTAGCGCGTGGCTCTCCGGCCTGACGCGAATCTTGTACTGCGTGCTCGTCGTCGTCGCGGTGATCGGGGTCGTCAGCTGGATCGACGGCGTGTCGCTTAACGGGTTAACCGACCCGTAGACGATGGATTCGGCGTCGTCGGTGATCTGGAGCTGCAACAAGCTGGCGAACGTACCCGGTGCCAGTGTCACCGTGACGGCGGTAACCGTGTCCGTTAAGCCATCGGTCTGGAAGGTGAACGCGCCGGCCGTCGTGGCGGCGCCGCCCGGCGCGACGGTCGTGTTGGCCGGATCGGCGCCGGTGCCGAGCGTCGTGATATGCGCCGACTCACCGACCTGGAAATCACTGAAGCTCGTGACGCCGGTGATCTGCGTTGACGTAGGTCGTCCTGGTGCCAACGGTCGGCGCCGTCCACGCCGCCGCCGGAAAACTTGCCGACGATGAAGGCGCTGGTGTTGGCGCCGGCGTCGAGATCGCCCGCGACGAAGTTGAAGGTCGCGCTGTAGTTCGTGAACGACAGGCCGCTGTTGGTGAACGTCCAGTAGCGGTTCACGCTCTTGAGCCGATCGACGGGCGAAGCTGCCCGCGTTCGGATGGTCGCTGGGGGTGGTGCTGCCGGTGAGGGTGCCTGCGCCGGAGACGCTCCCGAAGACCACGGTCACCGGCGTGTACGCGCCGCTGTCGCCGATTTCGTACGTCAGGGTGGGGGCGCCGGTGGCGACGAATTTCTGGAAGTTGCCCACCACGTGACCGCTCGTGCGCGTCACGTTGCCGGTCGCCGAGGTCGCGATGAACCTCGGTCCCGTCGTGACATTGCCGGACGTGAACGTGAGCGTCCCGTTGACCGTGGTGTTCACGCCGCTCAGCACCACGCCACCCGCGTTGTCGATGTTCAGCGAGTTGAAGGTCGTGGAGTTCGAGCCGCCGATCGTCTGGGTGCCGGTGCCGTTGAACGTGAACGTGCTCGTGCCGGCGGTGAACGTGCCGCTGTTGCTGAAGTTGGCCCTGACGATGTGGCTGGATGACGCCGCGCCGAACGTGGTGCCCGGACCCAGCGTGAAATTGCCGTTGACTGTGAGATTCGCGGCGGCTGTGGCGGACGCCGTGCCCGACATCGTGAAGTTGCCCTGGATCGTCATGGGCGTGGCGGGCATCGTCTTCGTGCCGCTGGTGCTGAGGTTGAGGTGCCCGTACGTCTCGGCGGTCACCGTCTGACTGGTGCCGTAGTAGTCCACGGTGCTGGTCGGATTGAAGCTGTGAATTGCATAGTTCAAGGGGAAGCTGTTCGTGCCGCCGATCTTCAGGAACGCGCCAGTCACGACCCCAATTTCCCCGCCGAGTGCCGAACGATTGAGTGTGAACGTGGCGAGATCGAGCGTGCCGCTCACGACAATCACGTCGCCGTTCGTGACCAGTGCCGGGCGGGCAAGCGTGACAGCTGGTGCCGGCCGTCTTGTCCACAAACAGATTGCGGAAGGTGGTCTGCTGGGCGCCGCCGATGGTCTGCGCGCCATTCCCGTTGAACGTCACCCTGGTGTTCCTGGTAATCAGGTCCGCCGTGCCGTTCATCGTCCAGTTGCCTGCCACGAGGATCTGTGCGTCCGCCTTGCTGGAGAAGTCGGTGTTGACGCCGCTGTTGACGACCACGTTGTTGAACTGGTTCCTGCCGGGAGCGTCGAAGGCATTCGCCCCGGCGCCAGCGCCGGCGAACTCGATCGTGCCGCCCGTCGAGTCGAACACCCCCAAATTGGTGAAGTTGTGGCGCAGGCGGAAGGTGCCGCCCGACTGGGTGAAGGTGCTGCTCGCCGCCTCGCTGTCGAAATCGGTGACGTCTATCACGCCGCCGGACTGAATGACCCTGGCCCCGCCGTTGAGCTCGAGCGCTCCGCTGACGCTAAGCGTGCCGCCCGTCATCGTCAGAGTTGGCGCCAGGCCGGCACCGGCCGTGAGCGTGATGGACTTGGCGAATACGGTCGAGTTGACGACGGGATAGCGGGCGCTTGCGACGTTGGCCGGAATCGTGACGTCGTCGCCGCTGCCGGGCACGACAACCGGGTTCCAGTTGGCCGGTGTGTTCCAGTCCGTGGAGACGAGCGCCGACCCAGGTTATTGTTTTTGCCCTGGCGTCGAAGGTGGTGGTGGCTTGCAGGCCAGACAGCGATCCCGTGGCTGTTACGAAGAAGGTCACATCGAGGTCGCCCAGTGACGGCGCGAACGACGTGTTCGTAATCGTTCCGCTCCCGTCGGCCACCGCCGTCAGCACGGTGTCGGGCTGCACCAGGGGCTGGCGGTGCAGGACGATGGTGACGGTTTCGCCCGGCGTCCAGCCGCTGCCGATGAGCGTGACCGTGTCGCCAGGCGAGTAGTCGGGCCTGGTCGCTGGCGATCGTCGCGGCCGCCTGCGCGCTGAGGTCAACCGTGAACGGATCGAACGCTCGGTGCCCTATCAGTCCGGCCAGGAGGAGGGCCAGCGAGAAGAGCAGCACGCTGGCACGTGCCGGGCGGGGAGTCATTTGAAGGAATGGGCTTCGATTTACGCGGGGCGTCGAATCTTGTCGCTCAAAACCAAGACAACATTGGGGGCGCCGTTGCCTCACCGCGCCCGTTATCGAGGCAGGTGATCCTGGCATTCGTGACGATCGGATCCGCCTCATCAAACGCGCTCATCGGTACGCCTCCGGCTTGTGTGCGCCTGCGGGGTCAGGGATGCACGAAGATCTTCGTGCATCCGCAAGGATTTGGCGGCTAAGCCGGTCCCGGGGACGTTGACGGCGCTCGGCGAGGTGGTCCCGTAAACTGCGTGTTGCGGCCGCCGGTTCATTCTAGGCGTGGACTGGCCAACCAAGCAATTATCGGGCCGGGTGGATGTCGTTTCAAAACACCTGATGCTCCGTGGGTCGCCGCAGCGGCCGGGAGTCACTCACTGTCCGTGGTCGCAACGAGTCCGGGTGAGATCGGCGGTCGCCATCCTCGACACGCGGCTGGTCGAGAAGGAACTGAGGACAAGCTGAACGAGTGGGCGGCGCTCCTGAGGCGGCCGCAGCTACTTGCCGATCCTCTTCACCCGTCTTCGATTGAGGAAGACTCAGGACGACGAGTTCAAGGCCACGGTGGCCCTGAGCCAATTGCTCTCAGGGACCGACTGGGCATGCGTAGTCGCGTGGCATCAGGTCTTCTGCCTTTCATTGTTCCCTGCCTGCTGCTGCCGGGAACAGTGATATCCGACGAACGGGAGTATCTCGTGGCGAGATGCAGAACCGATAGCCAGATCGGCCCCCCAGCCAACGTCTGAATCAGGCCCGCCACGCGAGGCGGAGCTACAGGGAGTCGCCTGATGCGCGGACCTCTTGACCCGTCGCCCATTCATATTTCCGGACGTTGTAAGGCCTGCCTACAGGCCGTGGAACTAGTTTTTGCTTGGACTGGTCCCGGCGACCCCCAGTTCGGCGCGGTGTGGCACTGTCCACACTGCGGAGAAAAACAACAGGTCGAGGCTATTGGACGCGTCGTCCGTGCGCTGAAGACGGCGTAGTTACGGCTTCGCTTTCGGCGGCTTCACCTTCAGCAACCGAGACACCGCTTCCTCAAACGGCACGCCAATCGGCGGCACGATGGGTCCGCTACCACGCGCCGCACCTATGACGCCTCGTTCGGGGACGTGGGCGCTGTTTGATTCCAATGCGGCGAAGCTCAATTGGCTCGACCAGCTTGATCGGCACGTATACCGGCGCGGTGGGCATCAACGGCGTGATGGCGTCGTTCGCGCTAGTCGGTGGCAGTGGTGGAGGCGGATTCAAGCCGTGGTTCGAGCCGGGTCAAACGTGATCCTTCAGCCCGGCGTGCGCTGAGCACTGGGCCGCACGGCCGGCGGGGCTGAGACGTCAGGCGGTGGCGCGGCCCAACGTCGGGAGCAGCGTCACGTGGTGGACGATGGTTTCGTCCGCCTTACAGACCGCCCATGTGTGGCAGCACGTCAGGCAGGTGAAGTAACCAGATGGTATCTCGCACGAAGCGGCTGGTGGTGCGGCGGCGCACAGAGGGTGTCAGCCTGACAGGACGGGCATCGCTTGATGTCGGCACGCGCGGATTGCCTACGTTACGCGTTCGTGGCTCCGGCCTGCTGTCCGAAAGTGAACAGTCCACGCGAGCGGTTTTGAAACTCTATCTATTCCGTGGCGGTTGGTTGGCTGGGCACTTCGGTGACGAACCAGACCGGCCCGGCCGGGTCACTCTTGGGGCGGTTCCAGACGTGGCCGCTCGCACAGCGGTAGTAGTTCACAAACGTTTGGTGGCTGGAGAGTGGGAGCCAGACGCCCTCACGTCGGCAATTCGGGCAGGGCTGCGCAGGAGGCATGCGCGGACGGGACCGGCAGGCGTCAGGCCTGCCTCTGTACCCCATTGCACAGCCACCTACTTCGTCGCTTTCGGCACAGTCCAAACGTGTCCGCAGCCGTTGCAGCGGACGGTCCACACTGGGTCATCGTGGTTCCTGGATTCGACGAGGCGACTCAGGCTCTGACACTTCGGGCAAGGACGTAGGGGCATCAGCGGACCACCTGACGCGCGACTCGGGAATCCCCGCGTCTGCTCTGGTGGTCACCCGTCCCAATCGTGACGGCAAATCAGGAGAGGTCTTGAGTCTAGCGTACGGGCTACTCGGTCGGCTCGGGCTTCGTCTTGCGCGGTCGAGCGCGACTCGCCGGCCAGCGTGACGGGCATCACGAGCGTGGGCGCGCGGTGCTGGACTTGGTGCGTGAGCAGCGGCCGCCGTTCAGCCCCGAGGCGACGGTGCACGAGTTCGCCGCGACGATCCGGCGCTATGGGCTGTCGACCGCGCGGTCAGACCCGGGCGGGCCGGATTCGCCTTCAGGACCAGCGCGCAAACTTGAGTAACCTAGCGTCGGGTTATTCTTTCCAGGGGTGAAGTGGAGCGAGGTCCTCCCCGAAACTGTTACAGGCCGGTTATGTCGAGTTGCGAAAAGGCAAAGGCAGCCACTTGCACCTGGTCCACAGAGCTACCGGAAAACGAATCATGATCGCTGTGCATACGTCGAAGGACGCCACAAAGGCTCGGGGATCGAATTCTCCGAGATGCTGGAGTCGAGCAATGATGCAATACCCAATCGTCTTTGAGGTCGAAGACAGCGGTGCGATCAGCGCCTACGTCCCCGGCCTACCCATCTACGCCGCGGCCGATCGTCGGGATGAAGCGGAACGCGCGATCCAGAACATGCTGGTGGACTATCTCGCCCACGAGGATGCGCCGACCAGGATGGCGGAGATTCGCTTCGCGCGGATTACGCGGGACCGTCGCGTGCGAATGGTGGGCGTGGCTGCTGCGCTCGGTGCAGCGAGGAGCGCCAAAAAAGCGGCCGCGTCCCGGCTCAACGGTCGGATGGGGCGGTCGTCCTCGAGTGGCGGTCGCATCAAGGATGAGACTTGCCGCGAAGATGAAAACCGGACGGAAACGGCGCTAGCGGAGGCAGTGATGGGCACTCATGGCGCGTTCAAGATCTGGAACGGAATCCGATACCGGCCCTGAGGATTTCTCTTCCAACAAAAAACCGCCCGATATGCCCATCATTTCCCGAGCCTTCCAATTCAGGTAGTGCTTGTGCCATTTGGCTGACGTTTTAATAGGTGATGGCCACGTTTTGCGGTCTTAGCTAGCCGACTTTAGAGCCGATCGAGAATCATCACCGCAAATCAGTTCCGCCGTACTTCGATTCCGCATCTCTCGAGCAATTCGCCAGATTCCAACCTCGGCCAACGCTTCTTCAATTCCTGCATGCAGTGCCGCCAAGGCTGAAAGCGTCGTTCGACATGACGTGCGTCTGCATCGGCCACCTCTACGGTCGGTACGCTCTCTCGTAGATGCGGTCGATGTCGAGTGGCAGCTATCTCGGCAGCTTCGCTGACGAATCTCCTGACGGTCGCGTGACGTTTCAGCCTGGACAGAGTGCGAATGGTCAGCGCCAGAGGCTTCATGGGCGCGCTTCCCGGACGTGCCGGCATTGCCGCGAAAGATTGGAACCGCCGTAACTTGCTTGGCTTTCTGTGGGTTGGAGGAAATCTCGAGCAGCAGTGGCGAGTTGGCGTCCCCACCGGGAATCGAACCCGGGTCTCGGCCTTGAAAGGGCCGCGTCCTGACCGCTGGACGATGGGGACGCTCGAACAGCCGTTTAGTGTACCACAGGGAATTGTGCGAATTGTTGGACCTGGCAACCTCAGGTCTGCTGAGCGGCCACCGAGCGCGCCCGCACGCGGTACGAGCACCCGTGATTGAACTGTCGGAGTTTTGTCGTGACGCTTCACTCGTGAACTGGTTGGGACTATCGTCGCCCCTCAGAAATGCCCGCCCCGCGTCATCAACAGCGCCGACGTCCGAACGAACCGCCGGCTCACGTGCACCGCCTGACATCTGAAGCGATTGCCTTTCGTTTCCGGTGCACGAACTGTCATGGCGCCCTCACTCTTCAGATGAAGGATTGGCACACCGTTCCGCCCGGAATCGAACGCGACAACGTGATGGTCAGGCAGCAAGTCACCTGTCCGCACTGCCTGCGAGTGCACCCAATCGTCCTGCCCGGAACGATCGCGGGAATCACGAAGGGCGACGTTTCCGATTAGCCCTCGTCCAACAAACTCGCGACCTCATGACTCGGCCGCACGTCGCCGAAGATCCGGTAGAACGTCGCGAGCGTGGCCTCGTGCAGGCCATGGGCCTGGCCCGCGAAGGGCGTCCGACACCATGACGACCTTGTACTGGAGCTCCGCGGCGTCGCGCGCGGACGATTCACAACGGATGTTCGTGACCGAATCGCGGCGAAGTGCTTCGGCATGGCGTCCATCCTTGAAAGGACCCACGCCACGACGCCGCCCGCGAGACGAACCGCGTCAGCAAGTGCGTTGACGCGCTCAATCAGTTCACGCCAAGGTGTCGTCGGCGTCCACGGTCGCCACGTCGAGATCGATGATGACGAGGGCAGTGGTGGTTGGTGTGATGGTTTCGAAGGCATGCAGGCGCCCTCGACGGGCCATGACTTTGCGAACGATCGCGTCGGGTATGCCGCTCGGGTGATTCACGGTGCGATTCTGACAAACCGCAACAACGACGCGCCACCGGCAACACGGCGCACGGGCTCTGGGCGACGTGACAACACGCTCGTCGGAAGAATCGGACGGCGTGGGTGTAGCCTTGTTGCGTGCCTGACGAGTCCCCGGTGTCCCAGCCCGCACAATGCACACGCTGTGGGGCGACGCTCACGCTTCATATGGACCGCTGGAACGCTGAGGCGAGAATGCGGCAGGTGTACGCATGTCCGGCGTGTTCGACGCGGCACGATGGCATCTTCGCAGGGCGAATCGTGCGCGTGACGCGACGATGGGACAAGGACTGATGCCCGACGCGGCAAACGCCTTCCCAACTCAATAGCCACCCGGTCCGTGATTCAGGGGCCGATTCTCACAAAACGCGCCAGTGACGCGCCGCAGATCGACAGGACGACGACGAGGCCAAGGGCCACGGGCAGCGTGGATGCCTCGGCGACAAAGCCAATGACGGCGGGACCTGCCAGAAAGCCGAGATAACCGGCGGTCGTGACGGCCGCAAGTCCGGGGCCGGCCGAGCGGCCATCGAGCCGGCCGGCGGCCGAAAAGACGAGCGGAATGATCACGGAGTAGCCGGCGCCCGCGCAGAGAAAGCCAAAGAGAGCGGCCGGAACGCTCTCGAGCGTCAGCGCGAATGTCAGACCAACGGCGGCCAGGAGCGCTCCGGTGCGGACGAGCGTCACGCGTCCGAAGCGGACAGTGAGCCGATCGCCAGCCAGCCGTCCCGCCGTCATCGCTGCTGAAAACACGGCGTAGCCAGCGGCCGCGAGCCCAGGCCCCGTGCCGAGCACCGATCCCAGGTAGACCGGCGTCCAGTCGGCCATCGCGCCCTCGCTGACCATGATGCACATCGCCAGCACGCTCAGGCCGACGAACGCGGCCGAGAATCGAAGGCCGCCGGCTGACCTGATCGGATTCAGGAGCGGGCGCGCTCAACAACGACGGAAGCGCGAGGGCAGCGCCGCCGGCAAGAATGGCGCACACGACGACGAAGTGCGTGAAGACGCCGACGTGGCGCGAGGCGATCGCGCCGCCCACAGACGCGCCGAGCATGCCGCCCACGCTGAAGAGGGCGTGAAACGTGGACATGATCGGGGAGCCGTAGCGATGTTCGAGCTCGACGCCCTGCGCGTTCATCGCCACGTCCATCGCGCCCATCACCGCCCCAAAGGCGACGAGCGCGGCGCCAAGGGTCAGCGCGTCCCAGGCCAGGCCAGGCAGGATCACGGCGGCGCAGCACCCGGCGGTCGCGAATGAAGTCACCGGACGGCTTCCGAATCGCGCGATGAGCCAGCCCGTGAGCGGCATCGCGACAAAGGAGCCGGTTCCGAGTCCGGCCAGAGCCGCGCCGAGCGTTCCCGCGGACAGCGCGAGAGACTCTTGCACGGCGGGGATGCGCGACACCCACGTCGCAAACGCGAAGCCGTTGAGGAGAAAGAGCGTACCGATCGCGACACGCGCGCGCCGTTCGTGCATGCAGAACCGGGCGCGATCCTATCGCGTGCGGCCGATTAGTCCTGCCGGAGGGCGGTCATCGGTCGCTGAAGCAGGTTGGTCAGCGGCTGACCGGTGACGATTCTGTCTCGCGAGGTGCGTTACATATGTAAAAACTCGCGCGAGCGTCATCCCCCGACGCCCCTCGGCCGATAATCATATTGAAGTAACGAACGTGTGACGGTATCGTTGATTCTGCGTTACGTCTTGGACGTGGAGCGAAATATGGCTCGGGTCTCGAGGTGGCTGACCGCAGCGATTCTGACGTCGCTCACGGCAACCTCTGCCTTGATCGCCCAGGAAAACGCGTCCGTCCCTCCCGCTGACTCTCTGGATCTCGTTCTCGCCGGCCACCCAAGCATCGCCGCGAGCCTCGAGCGGATTTCCAACGCCAGTGCCCTGTGGAGGGGCGAGGTTGAGGTCCTGCGCTCGACGGGCCGCCGCGCCGTCATCGTGACCCCGCAGCAAGTGCTCGCCGCCGATCCCCGCCGGGGCCGGCAGCGCGCGTTCGACAACTCAGTCCTGGCAGACATCTCGCTGTTGCCCGGCACGACATCCGGCATTGCGGCGGTCGTCGTCGTGAACCTGCGATCTCCTCGAGGAATTGCACGGTCGGCGCGGATCCGCCGCAGCCGAAAGGTCGGCCGATCTCGATCGCATCCTGATCCACGAAGTCTACGGTCACGCGTTTCCGTATCTGCGCGTGGGCAACGCGTCCGGCAAGTGCAACGATCCGGTGGCTGGCGAGCGGGCCGAGAATGCCTGTTCGATTCGGCGGGAAAATGCCGTGCGAGCCGAGCTTGGGCTGGGGCGCCGAACCGACTACGGCCTTCGGGGCTTGACGCTCGGCCGGCCAAGCCTCGATCAGCTGAAGCTCGCTCTCGATATCCGAAACTAGGACGCTACGGCTTCCGCGCGAAACTTCAGTGGGTTGGCCTGCCCCTTACTGAAAATCTGCAGTGACGTGCCTTCGAGCACGAACCGCTCCGCTTCGCTGAGCGCCTTCAGATACGCGGTTTCCTGGGCGTTCGCGGGCTCCGACATGCACGCCATCCGCGTGGAGGCCAGAGGCCCAAAGGCGATGGAGGTGCCCGACACTTTCACCGTCCCGGTGAACCGATTGCACGACGCATTGCCAGAGACGCGATCGCCCGCGATGAAGTCGATGGTCGCGTCCACGCCCGACACCGCCGGCGTACCGGCGAGATCCTCAAGTCGCCAGGAACTGCCCGAGAGGGCCGGCGCATTCGAAGGGGCCGGGGGCGCCACGGCCACGGTTGGCGTCTGAATGACCGGTCGAAGCACGAGCGACGCGTGGTTCGAATGGCCACGCGTGATGACCAGTGTGTCGGCGTCGGTGGCATAGATCGTCTGACCGCCGCTTTTCAGGACCGCCTTGAGCACGTACGAGTGGTCGTCTGCGATTCGCTCGTCGTCATAGCGCAACGCAAACACTGTCTCGCGTTCGCGCATCGGCAACGTGCCCTGCGCGACCAACGCCGTCGTTGTGGGCATCAGTGACGCGTCCACGATCCAGACATCGAGCTCCGCGTCGGCCGGCAGGGCAGTGGCCTCGCGATAGGTGGCCGTCGCGGTCACACGGTCGCCGCCGGTGCCGACGACGTGCACCTGCGGGCCTCCGCAGGCCGAGAGAACGAGCGTCAATGCTGCTGCGAACGCGGACCACCGATCGGTCGTCATGAAGCCCTCCGGCTATTCAAAGAATAGCGCGGAGGTCTGCGGGCTCGTCAATCTCGAGCGGGCGGAGCGGGCGGTGAAGGCCTCAGGTCCGGACACACGAACGGCGTCGTCGCTGGCTCCAGACCCAGGTCGACGACTTCGGATTTCAGATGGAGGCGAAGCTCGAGCCGTTGTGCGTCCGCGCGACGGATGTCGGCCGGGTAGCTCGTGATGGTGTCCTCGACGATGGTCAGGCGACCCGGCGTGTCCAGCCGCCAGGTGGCCAATCGGTAGGTCTCAACGCACGACGTCATCACGAGCGTGCCGTCCGACAGGAAAATGTAGAAACTGCCGAGAGCGCGATCGGGAGGAGAGGTGATGCGCCACACGCGATTGGTGAAGGTTGGCGGCGGCGCAGCCGCCGGTGGAGCGGAGGGGGCTGGAGAACACGCCACGACGCCGAGCAGTAGCACCGCCATCGCCGAACGAACTGCGTCCCTGAGCCTACCGTCCACGTACGGCATTCGCTGCGGCGACTCCTGAGAGCGCCGCGCCTTCCATGAAGCCCTGCCACTCGTAGAAGGAGTTCGCGTGTTCGCCGGCAAAGAAGAGATTCCCGACCGGTTTGCCCTCGTTGCCGGCGATGGTCGTGAACTGTCCCGGTCTGTAGCAGGTGTAGCTGCCGAGGGTCAGCGGGTTCGACGGCCAGTGCTCCATGTGTGCCAGATAATGGCCGGCGGAAGTGATTCTGGCCGCAGCCTGCGCACCGGGATATACGAGGTCGAGGTCCATCAGGAAACGCGTCACCTCCTGCTGAACCTGTCCAGGCGACAGGGCCGCGCCGCGGATTCCGCCGGAGTAGTCGGTCAGAATGGCGCGGCTCACGCTCGCGCGCGCCGGGTTCGTTTCCCATGTTGTCTGCTGATTGAGCAGGTCGGCATACGACGTGCCGTTGCTGCCGATGGCTGACCAGGGCCGGCTCGTGAATCCCACCATCATCTTGGCATTCGTGCCGTAGCCCAGCTCATTGATGGCGAGGCGCTTCCAGGCCGGCAGGGCCAGACTGGCGTCGAGATCGACGTTGCGCAGCACCGAGAAGGGCAGCGCGAGGACCACCATCTGGTGGCTTCTCGTCACCGTGCCGGCGCCCTGCGCGAACGTCAGCTCGATCCGTCCATCGGATCGGCGCCGCACGCGGCGGAGGTTCAGACCGAGCTGCACGGGGTTCGAGAGCGAACCCGCCAGTCCCGTGGCAATGCCGTCGTTGCCATCGACGAGGTGGTATCGCTCATCGCTAAAGACACCGAATGGCGTGAACTTCGATCGACGGTCCACGTGAAGGAACAACAGCAGGTTCAGGCAGCTTTGGTCCTGAGGCTCGAGACCGTACTCCGCCAAATACGCTTCCTCGATCACCGCGCGAAGGAGCGGGCTGGCGCCTCTGGACACGAGGTAATCGGCCAACGTCGTGCGGTCGAGGGCCACGTCTGCCGGAGTGTGCGCGTCTGCCGTCGGACTCCCCGACGAGTTTCGGAGATCCTCGTGCATCGCCGGAACGAACGCGCGGAACTCGTCCACGATGGTCGATTCCGGCACGTGTTGGCCGCCGAAGAAGTACGTAACCTCCCCGGGCATCTTGTTGACGTCCTCGCGAGCCAGGCCAAACGCCCGCGCGTACCCAAGCAGCGTCTTGTGGGGATTGTCGATGAACTCGCCGCCGCGTTCAGCCACCTGGCCAGGGAAGAAGCCACGGAGCGAAAAGCACCGGCCGCCGACACGCGCGGCCGCTTCGTAGACCGCCGGTCTGACGCCTTTTCTCGTCAACTGCTCAGCGCAGACGAGACCCGCCAACCCGGCACCCACGATGCCGACGTCAAGGTTGTCAGGCTTCGCAATCAGCCTGCCCGGCGCCGAAAGCGCCGCGGCCGACGCGCCGGTCACGGCCACGAACTCGCGGCGGGTCATCGTTCGGCGCGTCTGCCGCCGCGCGTGCTGACTCGACGGCTCACGGCCCACCAACGCGGTGTGAGCGAGCCGAATCAATCGACGAAATTTGTCTGTACGCGCCATAGAGAAGCAGAGGTCAGAGGTTAGAGGTCAGAGGTCAGAGGTCAGAGGTCAGAGGTCAAAAGTCAGAGATCAAAGTAGAGGTGAGAAGTGAACCTACGTTTCTGACGTCAAACCTCTGACCTTGACCTCTAACCTCTGACCTCGAACCTCTGACCTTCAGATCAACGTCCTTGCAGACGCAATCGCAGCCCAACGCTCACGAGGCGTGGCGGCCCGATGAGGGTCGGCAGCGTGCCGACGAAATACTCCTGGTTGAAGAGGTTCTGCCCCGCGACGAATACGTCGACCTGATGGCTCAGCTGACGCGACACGCTGAGTGACGCAATCCCGTACTCCGGAAGCCCCGGCTCTTCGATGCCGGGCACGGCGCGCGTGTTCAGATCGTCGTCGAACTGCGTGCCGACACCCTGAACTTCGAACATCACGTTGGCAAACCGCGGGTTTTCGTAGCTTACCTGTACCGTGCCGCGATGCTTCGGCACCTGCGCCAGGAACTTGCCGACGAGCGCCGGGTTCGTCTCGTTCTCCTTGACCTTCGCTTCCTCGTAGACGTACGCGCCGAAGAACCGCCAGGAGGAGCCAAGCGCGGTATTCCGCATCCGTCTGAAGGCCCCAGATCCGCGTACGGCCGAGGTTCTGGCGCTGCTGCAGGTTCGTGCCGATCGTCACGTTCGACACGGGATCCTTGACTCGGTTGTCGAACCACGTCGCGCGCAGCGTGAGGTTGTTCGCGGCCAGGACGCTGACACCGAGGTCGCCACCCACGAGGTGCTCCGGACCGAGCAGGGGATTGGCCTGCGTCGCAATCGCTCCCACGCGAAAACTGCGGTACAGCTCGTTCAGCGTCGGCGCGCGGAATCCGGTCCCGATGCCGCCCCACACGCTCACGCGATCGTTGACGCGATAGCGGGCTCCGGCGCGCGGGCTCACGACCGTGTCGTCACGTTCCGGCAGCACGGGATCGCTCACGGCGCCTGTGGCGAGCGTGGTTTCCGTGTTGTGCGGGTCGTAGTTCTTCCACGAGTCCACGCGCGCACTCAACGTAATCATCAGGTCGGTCGTCGGGCTGATCACGTCCTGAACGAAGGCTCCCAGGTTGCGCTGTGTGCCGCCGGCGACGCGATGAAGTGTCACCGTCGTGCCGGTCACCGGATCGAGGGCGTCCTCTTCGCTGTCGCCGTCCGTCCAGCGCCAGTCGGTTCCCGCGGTGATGTAGTGCTGGCCCTTGAACGTCCGCGACCACTCGACCATGCCGCCGACGGAGTTCGTCGGCACGCGCTGGTTCAGCGTCATGCGGCCCACGCTCCGCGGCACGGGCGTTCCCTGCACCACGGCCATGAAGTTGCTGCGAAACGTCTCCACGTCGCTGAAGATCGTCGCCGAGAGTTGGCTCTGGTCGGCGAGGCGCCACCGGACGCCACCGCTGACCGACGTCAGCGACGTGTCGTTGGCTTCCTCGGTGAACGGCTGGAACGTGCTGATCTTGCCGTTGTCACGCTTCTCGCGGAAATACCCGATTCGCGCAAACGTCTGGGTCCGATCGTTCGGGCTGTAGTCGAGCTTCACGCCGAAATTGCGGAACGTGACGTCGGCGTTGTTGTCGATCGGCCCGCGCTCAGCCTGGCCCGCCGGATTGACTTCGACGACCGGGGCGTATCCGTCGGTGTCGAAGACGCTGGCATCGAACGTCACGCCAAGCTTGCCGAAGACGTCGCTCGCGCGGACGTCGAACTTCGGACTGCCCAGGTTGCCGTACTGCGTCTTCATCTCGACCGTGCGACGCTGCGGCGTCGAGGTGACGATGTTGATGACGCCGCCCATGGCGTACGTGCCGTAGAGGCTCGAGCTCGCGCTGTCGACGACCTCGATTCGCTCGGCGCCTTCGAGCGGGATGCGGGTCCAGTAGACCCAGCCGCCAAAGGGATCGTTGAAGGGCACGCCGTCGAGAAGCACCAGTGTCCGGCTGACACCGCTCGGGCCGATGCCGCGAAGCGAAACCCCCTGAGACGTCGGGTGGGCGGAGATGCTGCTGGAGCGTCTGAACAGGCTGAATGTCGGGAGGCTCCGCAGCAGGTCGTCGGGCAACACAGCGGCGGAGCGGCGGATGTCGTCACGGGAGATGACGCTGACGCTCGCCGGCACGTCCCCCATGCGCTGCTCGGAGCGGGTCGGGGTGACGGTCACCGCGTCGGTCACGCCGGCGGGCACGAGAACGACCTCGAGACCCTCCCGTGTGGCGGGACCGGCAATAGTCCGGCGCGACTCTTCGAATCCGTCCACGCGAACGATCAGCGTGACGTCGCCGGCGGCCGGCGGGGTAATGCTGAACCGCCCCTCCGCGTCGGTTGTGGTTTGACGTTCCGCGCCCGAGATGAGGCGCGCAATCACCGTCGCTCGCTGGACGACGCCACCGGCGCCGTCGCGGACGACGCCCGAAATCGTGGCCACCGTCGTCGCTGGACGGGTCTGGGGAGCATCCGCCGGCGCGGCAAAGGCCGGCGCGGCGGTCGGTACAAAGAGAAAAAAGGCGAGGGAGTACGCCCCAACGTGTCTCATGATTGCGTTATTAAATACCCGAACCTCGCGTCGCGCCATACCCGGCCCGTTTGACCGCAAGTCATCCACGGCAGCGACTGTAGGTGCGCCTTGGGAAGCCTTCGGTTTCGCGACGTTCGGAACTGTGCCGAATCCGAGCAAGTTGGCCCGGCACGCAGTCGGCTCTCTGCACAGTCCTGCACACTTTCAGATAGGGGGAGACACCAAGTTGCGCACGTGTTCGCACGGAATTGTTGAGTCCTCGCCGGGACACGCTAGGATCTGAAACGTGGCGAATCCGTATTCACGGAACGTCGTCTGGGTCGGGATGGGACTGCTCGCCGTGGTCATCCTGGTCTTTTCGTACGTCCTGATTACCGACGACGGTCCGCCCATCGTTCGTCAGGGCGTGCAGGTCGTGCGCGACCTGGCGTTTCCAACGACCGACCGGCCGTCGCCCGCGCCGCCGGTTGCGGAAGAAGCACCGCCGCGGACTTCGGTCGCTCCGACGATCGTTCGCGAACCCGCGCCGCCGCGCGCCGCGCCCGAGCAAGTCGCTCAAGGACGCCGATCGTCGGCGCCGGTCGAGCGACCGCCCGTGACATTCACGCGCGGGACGGCCGCGCCGATGCCGGCGAAACCGATCCCCCGTCGAACAGATTTCTACCTGCCGGGTAGCGTTTCCAGTTGGACGACGGTGGACGTCGTCGGAGGGACGCCCTTGCGCCTGCGGGCTGGCGGCGTCGTCACGACTCAGGATGAGTCGGCCGGACCCGAGGGTGTGAAAGGCTCCGTGTACGAGCGCGCGCTCGAGCGCCGGCGCGTCGCGTCGTCGAGCGAGCGCGTGATGATGTCCGGCCCCTACCTCGCGCTCATCGGGCGCGTGTGCCTCGAGGGCGCCTGCTCGAATCCGTTTCTCGTGGGATCCACGCGGCTGCTGTGTCCCTCCGAGTTCGCGGCTGAAGGGCGGCTGCAGCTGTGGACGAACAACTACATTCAGGTCGAAGGCACGCGGACGCTGAACCGGTTCTCGAGCGCGACCGGCGGTTTCGCGATCTACGCCGAGCCCGCGCCGGCGGAAGCGTGCGGAACAGGTGGGCCGTCGGTGGCCAACGCGCCTGAGGTGGCCACGCTCGCGGCCGGTCAGATTCTCAAACGGCCCGAGTTTCTGATCTCGAGCAGCCAGATCACCTGGAAGCCGTTCTTCCTGCCCTTGACGATGCCGTTGCGGCTCACCGCGTCGGGCTTGATGCAGCCTCGCGGTGGCGCGCGATCGACCGGTCCTGAGGGCATTCCCGTCCCCGATCAGGCGAGCTGGGTGTACCCCGGAACATCGGATCTCGTCGTCGACGGCCAGAACCGCTTGTACGATTCGCGGTTCCCGTATCAGGCCCTGATTGGCCGCGTGTGCGGCACCCAGGGCTGCGGTCAGGCGTTCCTCGTCGGTCGCGAACACACCATCTGTGCGAACGCGGGGTACGCAGACCGCGTCGAGCTGTGGATCAACCACATCATGCGCCCGGAAGGCATGCTCGGCACGCAGCTCTCGGTGAGCATGGAAGCGCTCGAGATGCAGGGCCGCCGGGGTGAATACCGCTTCGAAGTGTCGAGGGCTCCGGCAGGAACGTGTAGCGGCAGCTGACGCTGCGGTTCAGCGTTCCACGTTCATGGTTTCGGGTTCTGGTTCAGGATTCCGCGTTCATGGTTCTTCACCCTGAACCATGCCCCCTGAACGAACCATGAACCCGAAACCCTTAACCTGAACCGCTAGGTTCTCGTCCTCTGAAATCTGTCCCTGACGACAATCGCGACCGCGTTCATGACCAACAGGAGCGCGAGCAGGACGATGATGCCGGCCGATGCGTTCTCGGCGAACGCGACCTGAGGCCGGGACAACCAGTCAAAAATCTGAATAGGCAATACGGTGAACGCCGACCAGATGCTGTCGGGCGCGAACGGCACGTACGTGAGCGCGCCGATCGTGATGAGCGGCGCGGTTTCGCCGATCGCGCGAGACAGGGCGAGGATCAGGCCGGTCAGAATCCCGGGCAGCGCCCCCGGGAGGACCTGATACTGGATCGTCTGCCACTTCGTGGCGCCGAGCGCGTACGAGGCCTCGCGAATCGATGAGGGGACGGTGCGAAGCGCTTCGCGCGTGGCGAGAATCACAATCGGCAGAACCAGCAGCGCCAGCGTCGCCGCGCCCGCGAGCACGCTCCGGCCGAACCCCATCGTTCGCACGAACAAGCCAAGTCCAAGCAGACCGTAGATGATCGACGGCACGCCGGCGAGATTCGCGATGTTGATCTCGATGAGCCGGTTGAACCAGGCCGTGGATCCGTATTCCTCGAGATAGATCGCAGCCCCAATTCCGAGCGGAAGCGCCAAAACGGTGGTCAGGGTGATGACGTAGATGCTCCCGATCAACGCCGCGTAGATCCCGGCGTCGGCCGGACGCCGCGACGGGATGCTCGTCAGGAACTGCCAGTTGAGCCGGCCGGCGCCGTCGAGCAGCGACGTCGATGAGCAGAGCCGCGAGTGACGCCAGAGCCAGCGCCAGCACGATGATCGCCATCGACTGGATCAGCATGTCGCCGGCGTGGCGAACGGTTCGGCTCATGCGTATTCCTCACGGAACCGGCGGCGCAGCCAGTTGCTGATGAAGTTCAGGGCAAACGTCATCAGGAAGAGCAGCATGCCCACGGCGAAGATGGTGCGGTACTCGAGCGTGCCGGCCGGCGTGTCGCCCAGGCTGACCTGCACGATGTAAGCCGTCATCGTCTCGATGGGCACCAGCGGATTCGCGGTCAGTCGCGGTTGCTGGCCGGCGGCCACCGCCACGACCATCGTTTCGCCAATCGCGCGCGAGACCGCAAGGATGAACGACGCCGAGATCCCCGAAAATGCGGCCGGCACGACCACGCGCATCGTCGTCTGCAGCCGCGTCGAGCCGACCGCGAGCGCGCCTTCGCGAAGTCCGTTCGGCACGGCGTGCAACGCGTCTTCAGACAGCGACGAGACGAGCGGCAGGATCATGATGCCCATGACGATGCCGGGCCCGAGGGCGTTGAAGCCGGCGAGGCCTGGTATGAACTGCTGCAGGAGCGGCGTCACGAAGAGCAGCGCGAAGTAGCCGTAGACGACCGAAGGGATGCCGGCGAGCACCTCGAGAATGGGCTTGATGACGCGCCGCACGCCCGGCGGTGCGAACTCACTCAAGTAGATTGCACACAGCAAGCCCGCGGGAAGCGCCACAACCATCGCGATCAGCGACACGAGCACGGTGCCCGCCACCAGCGGGAGGACGCCGAAGCGCCGCTCGGAGAAGAGCGGCGTCCATTCGGTGCCCGTCAGGAACTCGACAATCGACACCTCGCGCAGAAACGCGAATGTCTCCACGGCGAGCACGCCGATGATGCCGGCCGTGACGAGCACGGACGCGGTGGCGCAGAGGAAGAGACCGCGCTCGATGAAGAACTCGAGCCAGCGGCGCTGATCGGTCGTCACGTCGAGGCGCCTACTTTGCCTTCAGTCGTTCTTCGAGGCTCGCGTGGGCCGAGAGTGTCGAGGTCGAGCGGATACATCGTGCCCGTCGTCTTGGCCGCGAAGCGATCGCGCACGAGTTGCTGCTCGGCATCCGAGAGCGGCACGTAGCCGACTTCCTCGATGAGCTCCTTGGCGTGGGTGATGTAGTACTCGATGAACTTCTGAACCTCAGGCCTCGAGAGCGCCGTCGCGTTGACGTAGATGAAGAGCGGCCGCGAGAGCGGGCGATAGGTTCCGCCGCGAACGGTTTCAATCGACGGCTCGATCGGCCCCGCGCCGTTGGCGGGTCGCCGTCATCGACGGCCACGAGCTTCATCCGCTCCTTGTTCTCGACGTAGTACGCGAGTCCCATGTAGCCGAGGGCGTTCGTATCACCCGCGACCCCCTGCACCAGCACGTTGTCGTCTTCGCTCGACGTGTAGTCGCCGCGGCTGGCCTTGGCTTTGCCGTTGATGACCTCGGTGAAGTAGTCGAACGTGCCAGAGTCCACACCGGGCCCGAACAGATGGACTTCCTGGTTCGGCCAGCTCGGACGAATCTGGTTCCAGCGCGTCACCTTGCCCTGCGCCGCGGGCTCCCACAGCTTCTTGAGCTCGGCGACGGTGATGGAGGTCGCCCAGGTGTTCTTCGGGTGCACGACCACGGTCAGACCGTCGTAGGCCACCGGCAGCTCGACGTAGGTGGCGCCGCTTTTCTGACACGCGTCGATCTCCGTCGCGGTGATCGGCCGGGACGCGTTCGAGATGACGGTCTCATTGCGGCAGAACTTCTGAAATCCACCACCCGTGCCGGAGCGGCCGACCGTCACGTGCGTGCCGGGCATCGTTTTCTGGAATTCCTCGGCGACAGCCTCGGTGACGGGATACACGGTGCTCGACCCGTCAATCGCAATGACCGCCGGCGCGGCCGGTCCGTCGGCCGGCGCGCCTCCGCCGCACGCGGCGGCCAGCACTGATGTGGCGAGGACCAGGGACGGTGCGTAGCGACGGAACTGTGACAGGCACATGCTGTTGACTATAGGGCCCGAGCAGTTGCAGGCCGATTTCAGGCACGTAAAATCTTCGTTACAAGCGCGTGCGCGCCTTCATCGGTACCCTTCTCTCGGCCGCCAACCAGGATGTGGCGGACACGTTCAGCGCGACGATCGCGGACGCGAGCCGGGGTATTCTGCGGCCCGTACCCCGGCGGTCGGCGCACATCACACACGTGTTCCTCGGCGAGATCGATGACAGGCTGGCGACCGCCATCGCCGCGGATCTCGACGCCCTCATGGCAACGCTCGCTCGAGTCCCGTTCAGGCTCGGACACGCCGAGGTGCTTCGCGGCGGCCGCGAGCCGCGTCTCGTTCTCGCACACGTCGACGCCGGACGGGCAGAGGTCGCTGACGTGGCGCGCAAAGCCGTGGATCGGCTGCGCCGGCATGCGGAGCTGGCGGCCCTCGCACCGGCACGGAGCCCCCACGTCACGCTGGCCCGGTTTCGTCGAGGCGCTGGCCCCGTTGAGGCCAGAGTCGTGACGGACCTGCTGGGACGCCCTCGGGAGGACCCGCCCTGGCACGAGGACGGACTGGACGAGATCCAGCTCGTTCGGAGCGGCCTGACCCCGAGGGGCCGATCTACGAGGTTGTGGCCCGGGCGCGTCCCGACAGCCCGGCGTAACGCAAATCGGCCACCCGGCCGATGTACAGAAAGCGGGTCGTGGCCTCGGCCCTAACACGGCGCCACGTGCTACAGTCCGCGTTGTTAGGCCTCAATTTCGTGATCGAGACGTCAGGCAGGGGATTTCTCAGTGCAGAAGCCGTTCGTTGACCACTACGAAGTGCTCCAGTTGAGCCCGCGCGCGACGTCGGACATGGTCGAGCGTGTCTACCGGATGCTCGCGAAGCGCTATCACCCAGACAACCTCGAGACAGGCGACTCCGACAAGTTCTCGAAGGTCCACGAGGCCTACACGGTACTGAACGACGCCGAGCGGCGGGCCGCGTACGACGTCGCCTACGAGAACGTGCAGCAGGTCCAATGGAAGGTCTTCGATCAGACAGCGGCCAACGACGGCCGCACGGAAGATCGACAGATCATCCACGCGATTCTGTCGCTGCTTTACGTCGAGCGGCGCCGCGATCCGATGAAGGGTGGGCTCGGCGCCATCGTCCTCGAACGCATGCTCGGCGTGCCGCAGGAGCATCTGCAGTTCCCGCTCTGGTACGTGAAGCAACATGGGTGGATCGAGATCCTCGACAGCGGCCAGATCGCGATCACGATTGCGGGCATCGACAAACTGTCCAACCAGGACCTCGAGCTCCGCAGGGACCGGCTGCTGCCGGCCTCCTCGCTGTCGACCGACGAGTCGCTCGAAGCGGTGGCCGCCCTCGGTCGCGGCGTCGGCGAGAAATAATCAGACACGTCGAGTACAAACGAAACGGGCGCGCCTCCCGCGAGGGAAGCGCGCCCGTTGTGTGTACCGGCTCCAGTGCGGTGCGCCTTAGAAGTTGAGCCGAACGGCGAACTGCACCTGGCGGTTCGTGCCGAGACCCACCGTCTTGGTCACCGTGCTGTTGATGATGCCGAACGTTCCCGCGGCTCCGGTGGTGTACGGATGCCCCGGGCTGGATTCGGTTCGACTCACTCGTCATCGAGTTATTCGGAATCGCCTGCGGCAGAACGGCCGGCGGATTCGCGAAGTTGTCGATATTGAAGAGGTTGAAGACCTCGCCGCGGAACTCGACCTCGCGACCTCCGCCGAGGGCGACGTGCTTGGCGAAGAAGAAGTCGGTCTGCCGGAAGCTCGGGCCGTGAATGAAGTTGCGCTCGAGGTTGCCGAACGTGCCTGGCGCGGCGTCGCAAACGCGGCAGGATTCAGGAACAGCAGGCCGCCGTCCTTGATGATACGGATCCACGCCGGGAATCAGATCCGGCCGGCGCATGTTCCGCGATGGCGCCGCCGCGAGGCACGTTGATGATCGCCTCACGACCGACCGCAGGAGTCGGCGAAGATCTGCCCGGTTGCGGTGTCGCGATAGACGAAGTCCGGCCGCATGATGGTGACGGTACGGGAACCCCGCTGCGGGCGTTGAGAATCCCGCCGACGTCCCAGCCGCCCAGCAACGCGTCCATGAGCGGGCTGATGTTGGTGCCGTACTGGCGGCCGCGGCCGTAGGGCAGCGAGTAGATCACGCTGAGGTTGAAGGTGTGGCGAACGTCGAAGTTGTTGTAGCCGTCATCGTAATCGAACTCCTCGATGGCCCTCGCGTTGTTGCCGACCGTGTTGGCTTCGTTCGACCCGCCTGAGGTGCCGCGGCTACGCGCCAGGGTGTACTGCAGGTTCGTCGCCAGGCCGTTGCGCGAACGGCGGTTCAGCGACAGCATCATCGCGTTGTAGTTGTCCTGGCCGCCGGTCGTCTTGAAGTCGATCTCGGCGTACGGATTCTGCACGGCCGTCGGTATTGCCGTTCGCGTCCCGGGCGGTCACGATCGAGAACTCGCGGACGACGATCGCGGCGTTCGCCGGGTTCGAGTTCGGTGATGACCTGCGATGATGTTGTTCGCCACGCTGCGGAGGAAGAGGTCGCGTCCCTGACTGCCCACGTAGGCGGCTGTTGCCGTGAATCCGCCTCCAAGGTCCTGTTGCACCGAAGCCGTGTACTGATACACCTTCTCTGGAATCGTGTACTCGTTGGCATATGCGCGCGGCGCGTAATTCCGGTTGTTCGGGTTGGTTTCGAAGTTGGCGACGACCACGTTCGGGTCGAGAGGGTAGGCGTTCAGCGCGCCGCTACTGACGTCGTGCTGCTCACGCGATCGCTCTCGATCGGCTGAATCAGATCTTCGGCCTGACCCGGTCCAACGAAGATCCCGAACCCGCCACGCAGGACCGTCCGGCCAAGCGAGTAGGTGAGCGAGACCCGAGGCTGGAAGTTGTCCTTCTTCGTGCCGTGGAGCTGGGTCGTGTTGGGATCGATTTGTCCGGTATCGAGGTTGAACTTCACGATCAGATTGTCCCGCTCCTTCATCGGCGTGAAGTACTCGTACCGCAGGCCGTAGTTGAACGTCAGGTTCGGCGACAGGCGCCACTCGTCCTGCGCAAAGGCCACGTAGTACTCCTGCGCCGTGTGCCGCTCACCAGTCGCGCCGTTGTTGAACACGCTCGGCGAGCTGATGTCGCCGAGGTACTGGATGCTCGTGCGGCGTGTTGGCCAGAAACGCCGGGATGTTCGCGTACGTGTAGGTTGTGCCGCCCAACTGGTCCGTCGCCATGCGAATCATGCGGACGTCGGCGCCGACTTTGACGAGGTGATTGCCGCGAGCGGCACTCACGGTGTCGCTGAACGCGAGTGAGTACGGATCGTACGGCTGCGCCCGCCCGTTCGTCGCGCTGTTCGCGCGGACGAGCCCGCCAGGCACCACGACGCCGGAGGAGCCACTCTGACCGGCAATACCGGTGTTCGCCACCTGGCCGCTCGTGTTGATGACGAAGTTGCCCCAGTCCACGCCGCCGATGATTGGCGCGATCGCATTGATTCGCGTCGGCGCCGCGTTGTACCCGACCTTGAACTCGTTGATCGTGCCGGTCCCCATCGTGCCCTGCACGTTGAAGACGGCGTTCGTCGGCTTGTTCGTCACGCGAACTGTGCGGCCGCTGATACCCTGCGGCGCCACATCTTCGCCGTCGTCATGGAACAGGCGGAAATAGGAATTCCACCGCGGGTTGATGCGATAGTCCAGCCGCAAGCTGAAGGAGTTCTCCTTGACGTTCTCGAGGGCCTGCAGCTGATAGATGTCGGCATTGACGTCGCCCGACGCGCTCGGCAGGAGCACGGCGTTCGGGGAGGTGAAGCCGGGACGCAGGACCGCGACCGCGGGAACGGCACGGGCCCATGCCGCGGCGCTTGGCGCGGCTTCGATGAAGTTCAGGCCGGCATCGAGCCGATAGCCCTCGTAGCTCGCAAAGAAGAACGCCTTGTCGCGAACGATGGGGCCGCCGAACGAACCGCCGAACTGGTGCTGATTGAGCTTGGACTTCGGCAGCGTGTCGATGACGCTACCGTCGGGCCTGCGGCTGGAGTCGAAGTAGTTCGCGGCGTCCAAGAGCATCGTTACGGTAGTACTCGAAGACCGATCCCCGGAACATGTTGGCGCCCGATTTGGTGACGACGTTGACCTGGCCGCCGGTGCCCGTGCCGAACTCCGCGGGGTAGTTGTTCGACTCGACGCGGAACTCCTGCACGTTCTCGAGGCTCGCCTGCAGCTTGAACGGCGAGGGAATCTGACCGTTGAGGTTGCCCGGCGAGGCATCGATGATGGCCGACCCCTCGACGCCGTCGTATTTGATGACGTTCTGGTTGTTGGCCCGGCCGCTGAAGCGCACGTCGTTCCACGTGCCGGATCCAGAGTTCAGCGACCCAGGTGCCTGCAGCATCAACTGCGACATCTGCCGGCCGTTGACCGGCAGATTCTGGACCTCCCGCTCGCTCACGTTGACGCCGATGCGCGCGGAGGTCACGTCCACCGCCGTGGCATAGGCCTGCACGGTGACCGACTCGTTCACGCCCGCAGCCTGCATCGTCAGGTCGAGCGCGACCTCCTGGCCGGCGACGAGCTGCATCCCGGTAATTTCGAGTGGCGCGAAACCCCCAAAGGTCGCCGTGAGGGTGTAGACCGACGGTCGCAAGCCGGTCACGACATACCGTCCCTCGGCGTTCGTCACGACCTTGCGTTCCTCACCGGTCCGCTCGTTCTTGACCACCACGGTGGCACCGGGGACGAACTTGTCGGACGAGTCGAGAACGGCGCCGGTAAACCGGCCGTCATTCTGGGCCGACACCAGCGCGGGCGAAATGAGGGTGACCAAGAGGGCGAAGACGGCGGACGCACGTCCAAGCAATAAGGAGCTTCTGCATCTGAAACTGACTCCTTGCGCGCCGTTCGGGAGGCGCGAACAGGATCAGCGTAGAAGTGGCGTGTAACTGAAACGTGACGGAGACGATCCGCCACCGTTAAAAGAGACGGCCCGGTCACGGTTTTGAAAGGATTGCGGTTCGTGGCGGGCTTTCGTGAGACTCTGGCCCCATGTTGAGGCGCCGGGCCGTCCGTCTCGCCGTGATGGTGCTCGCCGGCCTGGCGACCGCCACGGCGGCCGCAGCCCAACGCGGCGGTGGCTATTTCAACCAGCGCACACAGGTCGCGCGCGTGGACTACAACGGCAAGTTCACGTTCACGCGACTGCGCTACAACGCGGGACTGACCGGCGGCGGGTTTCGCTACGGATCAAACGCGTGGAATCACGACTACCCGCAGGCCGACCTGCACCTGCCTAAGATCCTCGAGTCCCTTACCGCCATCGAGCCCAATCTCGAGGTCAGCAACATCCTCGACCTCGAGGATCCCGAGATCTTCAGGAACCCCATCTTGTACATGTGGGAGCCGGGCGGCTGGCAGATCACCGATGCGGGCGCGAAGAACCTCCGCGACTTCATGCTGAAGGGCGGCTTCGTCGTGTTCGACGATTTCGAGGACAACCAGTGGTTCAACTTCGAAGCGCAGTTCCTGCGCGCGATGCCCGAAGCCCAGTTCATCGAGCTCGACACGTCACATCGCGTGTTCCATGCGTTCTTCGACATGGACAACCTGAAGCTGCCGCACCCGACAGTCAACGTCACGCCGTCCTTTCTCGGCGTATTCGAAGACAACGATCCCGAAAAGCGCATGATGGCGCTGGTCTTGTACAACAGCGACGTCGCGGAGTACCTGGGAATGGTCGGCGAGCGGCATGTTCCCCGTCGACACGACCAACGACGCGTACAAGCTCGGGATCAACTACATGATCTACGCGCTCACTCACTAGGGGTCGAGGGTTCGAGGGGTCGAGGGGGTCGAAGAGTTCGAGGGGGTCGAGGGGTTCGAGGAGTTCGAAGGGGTCGAAGAGTTCGAACTCCTCGACCCTCTCGAACTCTTCGACCCCTGTTTCTTATCGAGCCCGAGCGGGCGCCGGGACGTGACCGAGCACCACGGACACCTCGTGCGTTTCACCATCGTCGTGAAGGGGAATAGCACGCGGGTCGACCGGAACGCCGTCGAGATGCGTCGAGCGGACGCCACGGCATCTGTGCTCGGGGTTCGTGATCGCAATGCGATAGATTGTTCGGCCGAACCGCCACGTCGCCGCGCAATCCGGCCACATGGCCGGCACGCACGGGTTCACGCTGAACGTCGCGCCTTCCCTCCGCAGCCCGATGAGTCCTTCGATCGCCGCCTGATACATCCAGCCGGACGACCCGGTGTACCAGCTCCATCCGCCGCGTCCCACGTGCATGGGATGCGCGTAGACGTCCGCCGCCACCGCGTAGGGCTCGGTCCGGTATCGCTCGACGTCTCCCGGCGTGCGGGTGTGATTGATCGGGTTCAGCATGTGGAACAGTTCCATCGCGTCGTCGCCGAATCCGAGACGCGCGAGCGCCAAGACCGTCCAGATCGCGGCGTGGGTGTACTGTCCACCGTTCTCCCGGATGCCCGGCAGGTAGCCCTTGATGTACCCGGGATCGTGCGTCATCCGATCGAATGGAGGCGTCAGGAGGAGCACGATCTGCGCGTCACGTCGCACGAGATGCGCCCGCACGGCGTCCATGGCGCGCTCCGCGCGCCTGGGCTCGGCCGCCTGGGAGAGCACGGCCCATGACTGGGTCAGTGAATCGAGCCGGCATTCGTCGTTCTGGACAGACCCGAGCGGCGTGCCGTCGTCGAAGTACGCCCGACGATACCAACCGCCATCCCAGGACAGCTCGAGCATCCCGTTGAGCCAGCGTGCTTCGTTGCGGTAGCGCCCGGCCAGGTCGGCAACGCCCCGACGGTCACAAATCGACGCGAACTCGTTCAGGACCACGACCAGGAACCAGCCGAGCCAGACGCTCTCACCCCGGCCTTCGTGCCCGACGCGATTCATCCCGTCGTTCCAGTCGCCCGAGCCGATCAGCGGCAGACCATGTTCGCCGTATCGCATCGCGTGGTTTACCGCCCGCACCGCGTGCTCGAAGAGCGACGCGCTTTCAGCCGCAACTCGCGGCTGAGTGTAGGCCTCCGACTGATCCGGCTCGAGTGCCGGAGCCTCGAGAAACGGGACGACCTCGTCCAGCACTCCGTGATCGCCGGTTCTCGACACGTACATTGACAGCGGCGTACGGCAGCCACAACAGGTCGTCCGAGCAGCGCGTGCGCGTGCCGCGGCCGCTCGGCGGGTGCCACCAATGCTGGACGTCGCCCTCGACGAACTGTCGGCCCGCGGCGCGCAGCAGATGCTCGCGGCACAGTTCCGGTCGCGTGTAGAGGAGCGCCAGCACGTCCTGGAGCTGGTCGCGAAAACCGAACGCGCCGCCTGGCTGATAGGGGCCGCTGCGTGCCCAGATCCGGCAGCTCAGTGTCTGGTAGGGCAGCCAGCGGTTGACGATGAGGTCGAAGGAGTCGTCGGGCGTCTTGACCTGCACCGCGCTCAATGTCTCGTCCCAACTCCGCTCCGCGCGTTCGAGCGAGGCCTCGCATGCGCTCGAGGGACGAATATCGTGCGGCAAGGTTGGTCGCCTGCTGGAGATCCGCGCCGTGGCCGAGGACAAATGCCATGCGCCGTGAGGAGTTCGGCTCGACGTTCAAGTCGATCTGGAGAGCACCGCAGGGGTCGAGCCCCGGGCCGACTCGCCGCGCCAATTCGTCGCGCAGAAGGGCCGCCGGTTTGCTCAACCCACGGTTCTGTCCCACGAACTCACCGCGATCGGCGGTGAACGAACGAATGGGTTCCGTGGCGCCCCAGAATGCCGTCTGCCCGGCAAACTCGGTGTTGTAGGGGTTGCGCGCGATGATCGCGCCAGTGGCACGGTCGATGTCGGTCACGACGAAACGCCGTTCGTCGTTGCGGGGCGGCCCCAGGCACCACTCGACGTAGCCGAATACGCTCAGCCGCCGCGGCCTGGAACTCGACGTGTTCGTCACCGTGAGAAGCGCCACCTTCACGCAGTCCTCAGGATCGACGAAGACTTCGAGTTGCTGCGTCAGCCCTTCAATCGCGTGTTGGTACCGCGTGACGCCGGCCGAATGTCGAACGAGCCAGCGTCCGCCATCGGGCCGGCGGGGCAGCGGTCCGGGCGTGGCGCCCCACACTTCGCCGGAGTCGCTGTCGCGCAGAAAGATCGCCTCGCCGGTCGGATCGGCGACGGGATCGTTCGCAAACGGCGTCAGCCGGTTCTCGCGGCTGTTCTCCGCCCACGTGAACGCGGAGCCGGACGCGGTGACCATGGTCCCGAAGTTCGGATTGGCGATCACATTGGACCAGGGCAGCGGCGTGTCGCGATCCCCGTCGAGCACGATGACGTATTCACGACCGTCCGCCGTGAACCCGCCCGTGCCGTTCTCGAGCAGGAGCGGTGGAATCTCGACGGGACTCGAGGCCGGCGGAGGGAACCGGAGCTCCATGGACGGCAGGGCATCGCCGACCTGGTACAGCCACGGCGTGGGCCGATCCAGTTGCGGCGCGAGGCCGCCGAGATCTCCGCGGACGACGACGCGAGCCACCGCCGCGAACAAGTGGCGATCCGCCTGAGGCATCCCTTCGCTTCGGAGCAGAAACATTCCGCCCGGGACGCCGTTCCACGTCGCCCACCGCGGCTCCTGGACGACGGCGGTCAGAACCGCCTGTGTCTCATCGAGGTATTCGGCGGGGTGTTCGTTGAGGATGACGAGATCGGCCCGCAGGCCCTTGAGCCGCCAGTACTCCTGCGCGTGCAGCAACTGCCGGACGAGCGGAATCGATTCGGTTTCGGTGATCCGTACGAGCACGATAGGCAGATCGCCGGAGATCCCAAAGCCCCAGAGATTCTGTTGACCGAACGTGTTGTGTCTCAGGTCATTCGGGCTGAGACACGACGCGTCGGCGCCAAACACGCGTGAAGCGAGCCGATCGAAGAGCATCGCCTGCTCGTCGCTCAGGCCGAGATACTGCAAAGTGATGTGCGCGTGCGTGAACGCCATTGAGAAGGCGCGCGCCGCGACGTTGCCGTCGCGGTACTTTCGCACCAGCCCGATGGCCGCGTCCCGCGTGCCGGCGATTCCCGTGGCGAACGTGACACGCACGAACGCGCCCGGCGCCAGACGGACGCGATCGCGCAGCGACGCGATCGGGTCGAGCACGGCGCCCGTCGTTCCCGAGAGCGCCCGGCCTTCGACCGCCAGGGGAGCACTGAGCGATCGTCCCCGGCCGAGGAAGCGCGCCCGGTCCGTCTCCCATTCCACGGCGCCACCAAGACGGCCTTCGACGCCGAGCACGTGAAATGCCCAGAGTGTTGGTTCGTCGGTCGCGCGCGGGCGGCGGCTGAACAGGATCCCCGCGCTCTGCGCATCGAACTCGGTCTCGATGAACAGCTTGCCGAAGGCAGGGTGCGCCAGGTCATCCTGTGGCCTGGCGAGCACGATCTCCGCGTAGCTCGTGACTTCGATCTCCCGCGGCCGATCCCCTCGGTTGATGATTGACAGGCGCCGCACCTCGACGTCGTCCTCCGCGGACACGGTCACCTGAAGCTGCGTTTCGAAATCGCCATCGCGGCTGCGGTAGGTGACCTTGTCGAGATCGAACGTCGTCTCGAATTCGTCGGGCTCCTGACAGACTGGCTGAAACGTCGGCGACCAGACACGGCCCGACCAGGGATCGCGCAGGTAGATGTAGTGAGCGCCGGTGTCCAGCGTGCGGTCGTCTCGCCGCCGAGTCACCGCGAGGTCGCGCCACGTGCTGAACCCGCCGCCGGTGTGGCTGAGCGCCACGGTATAGCGGCCGTTCGAGAGGAACTGGAGATGCGGGCTCGTCGTGTGCGGCGACTTGAACCGTCTCGACGCGAACATCGGGATCGACGAGGACGGCTTCGGCCCGTCGGCCGGCCGAGGCTCCGACAGGATCGCCTCGCGCGGGACGCGTTCCTGGAGGAGAAGCTCGGTGGCCTGCACTCGCGGATCCGCGTGAAAGTGCTCCACGAGCACGTCATCGCTGATCACGTTCGCAAGGGCCGTCAGGGTCATCCCCTGGTGATGCGCGAAGAAGGCGCGGACCACCGCCCGGGACGCTGCGCCCGATCGCACGGTGTTCTCCGTTTCGACGTCGAGGGGGCGGCAGTCGAGCGCTTCGTAGTAGCCGAACCGTCCCAGCATCCCTTCGCGTGTGAGCCGTTCGAAGTTCGCCGCGGCGGCCGCAGGGTTCACGAGGCTCGCGAGAGCCGTCGCATAGGGCGCGACCACCAGCTCGTCGGCCAATCCCCGGCGGAGCCCGAGGCCGGGCACGCCGAATGCGCGGGTACTGGTACACACCGGCGCGGTCGGTGAACGCGTACGCGGACTCCGAGATGCCCCATGGCACACGCTGCTCGCGCGCGTACTCGATTTGCCGGCGAACGGCCGCCCGGCAGCTCTGGTCCAAGAGCGTGCCCGGGAAGTTTCGCATCAGGAGCAGCGGCATCAAGTACCTCGAACATCGTGCCGCTCCATGACATGAGCGTCGCGCGGCCGTGGACGCTCGTGAGCAGTCGTCCGAGATGAAACCAGTGATCCTGCGGAACGTCACCCTTGGCGATGGCCACGAAGCTCGCGAGACGCGCTTCGGATGCCAGGAGATCGTAGAACGCGTTGTCGAAGCGCCCGGGGCCGTGGGCGTCCGCCAGGCGATAGCCGATGGCGAAGATTTTTCGCCGGCGGTCGTACAGCCTGTCGAACCGCATGTCGTCGGCGAGCCGGCTGGCCCGCCGGGCCAACGTCCGCAGCGTCTCGCCCGACACGGCGGTTTCCGCGTCGAGCGCGTGGACGCCCGTCACGACGGCGTGGGCCCAGAATTCCACGTCGGTGGCGCCAGGAACCGCGCCCGCGAGTTCGGGCGCCGCCGCCGCATCGGCCAACTGCTGCGCCAGGCCGTCCAGCCACCCGGCCCGTGGGTCTCGCGCCTCTCCGTGCGCTTCGGCGGCCATCGCACGCGCGAGGCTGTTGATGGCGGTCAGCGTTTGGCGTCGTTCGGGTGATTCGGTGCTCGATACCGACGCCGACGCGACCGTGAGCAGTTCCGCGGTATCAGCGAGCCCCCTGGAGCGCTGCTCGCGCGTCTGCGGCTGTTCCGCGATGGCGAGCAATCCTTGAGACACCGCAATCAGCGATGCCGCCAGATTGCCGCTGTCAACCGTTGAGACATAGCGCGGTGAAAGCGGCGCCAGCGTGGTCGTGTCATACCAGTTGAGAAAATGTCCTTCGTAGCGCTCGAGGCCCTCGAGCGTTGTCAGCGTCGCCGTGAGGCGGGCGGCCAGTGCGTCGGTTGACACATAGCCGAGCTCATGCGCGGCCACGGCGGAGAGCAGGCCCATGCCGATATTCGTCGGCGACGTCCGGCGGGCAAGCTGTGTCCGGTTGTCGTGTTCCTGAACGTTGTCCGGGGGCAGCCAGGACTCGGCCTCCGTGACGAACTCCTCGAAATAGCGCCACGTGCTCCGCGCCGTTCTCCGGAGAAGGCGCCGTTCCCCCTCGCTGAGCGGACGCTCCCGGGCGCCGACCGGGATACTGAGCCAGTAGGCCACCGCTGGAGCCGCGATCCACAGCAGAAGGAATGGGGCCGCCGCCGGAAACGCCGACCGATGCAGCGTCAGGACGAGGATGCCGGCGATCGCCGCCACAATCGGACTGGCGGACATTTCGCGTACGAATCGTTGCAGCGCCTGACGCCCGCTCACTCCGGCGTCCCTGGCCGCCGCCGTGGCAGCGGTTTCCCACTCGAGCAGGCTTCTGTGGGTGACAACCAGGCGGACCAATGTCACGACGATCGCGTGCAGCGTGTCCACCGCATGAAACGCCAGGAAGGTCATGCCGAGACCGACCTGCGCGAGCGCGATGACGGCGTCGCGCCACAGGTTCCGGAAGAACACCGGAATGGATTGCGAGCGCGGTCGGACCGATCAGGAACCGCGCGGCCAGTGGCAGCAGTTGCGACGCGAGCACCGCGAGCACGATCGCGGTCCAGATGGACGGCCGGCCGGGGAGGATCGTCCAGCCCGCGAGCGCGAGGCCCAGAAGTGTCGGGGTGACGAGGCTGCGCCGCAGATTGTCGAGAATCTTCCAGCGGCCGATGAGCGGAAGCCGGTTGCGTTTCCATCCGCGTCGCGACGGCACGAACGGAAACAGCCAGCTCAAGATCTGCCAATCGCCGCGCGTCCAGCGATGCTGGCGTCGCGCGTGGGTCAGGACGCTCGACGGGTAGTCGTCCACGAGCTCGACGTCGGAGACGAGCGCGACGCGCGCGTGCAGTCCTTCAAACAGATCGTGAGAGAGCAGCGCGTTGTCCGGGACCAGCCCGTCGAGCGCGGCCATGAACGCGTCGACGTCGTACAACCCCTTGCCGGTAAAAATGCCTTCCTGGAACAGATCCTGATACGTATCGGAGACGGCGGTGGTGTACGGGTCGACGCCGGTATGACCCGCGTAGAGCCGCGCGAACAGCGACCCGGCCGCGCTCAGGAAGGTGACGCTGATGCGCGGCTGCAGGATGCCGTAACCGTCCACGACACGCCCGCGACGTTCGTCGAACGTCGGGCGGTTCAGCGGGTGCGTGATGATGCCGACGAGTTGGCGCGCGGCGTCGCGCGGCAGCCGGGTATCGGTGTCGAGGGTGATGCAATAGCGGACATCGGGAAGGATCGACAGGTCGCCGATCTGGACGGCGAAGCTGGTATCCGTGGCGCCGCGAAGCAGCCGGTTGAACTCCTCGATCTTGCCGCGCTTTCGCTCCCATCCCATCCAGCGTCCTTCGGCGGGGTTCCACTGACGCAGGCGATGGAACAGGAAGAATCGATTGGATCGGCGGTCACCGTACTTCCGGTTGAGTGTTTCGATGCCGGCACGCGCGGCCTCGAGAATCTCGGCGTCGCGCGGAAGGACCTCGCTCGGGGCATCCCGGAAATCACTGAGGACCGCGAAGTGAATGTGCGGGTCGTCGTTGCCAAGCGCCTGAACTTCCAGGTGCGCCAGAAAATCAGCCACGTGCTCAGCGCGATCGAGGATCGTCGGCACGATGACCATCGTCCGCGCCGACGCGGGCACGCCGTCGAGCTCGAGCCTCGGCAGCCGTTTTGGCGGAATCAAGTAGCTGATGAACCGCTGCATCAGCTGGATGACGAATTCGCTGGCGGGAACGACACTGAGCAGCGCCACGAAGACGAGCGCTCCGCCGCTCCATCCCTGCGCGTGCGCCCATGCGACCACGCCGCCCACGAACGCGCTCGTGCCGAGGGCAATGGTTCCCAGGTACCCCACCGTCGCGTGGTGAAAGAACAGCCGCCGAATCCGTTCTCTCGGCCCCGGCCGCCATGCCGACGCTGTCTTCGAACGCCCGGCGCCCGTTGCCAATCAGATGATCGCCGACGTGCGTGCCGCGGGCATCGGGCGTGCGCGCGCCGATCATTCGAGCGCGCTCGACGCTCTTCAGCGCGACGCGGAGCTGATCATCGCCGGTCGGGTCCGCCAGTTGCTCGATCGCCTGGCGGTAGCGATCGCGGCTGTGGAAGTCCATGCCGCCGTAGAAGCCGGCCGGATCACGGCGGAGGACCTGCTCGACCAGGCTGACTCTTTCGAAGAACTCGCTCCAGTCGAACGACGAAATCAGCCGCAAGCTACCGATGAGGTTCGCCATCGTCGCCTGCTCTGCGGCTTGATGGTGACCTTCGGATCGGATGGCATCTTCAACGGTCTGTCCACGCTCCGCGAGGGCCTCTTCCAGTTGGCGTCGCATCGCGGCGGCGGTCGCGCCGTACTCGCGGGAACGCTGCAACAGCCGGATGACGAAGGCGGGATGGATCTCTGAAGGGAATTTACCGGTCGGGGCCGCTCCGTTGTCCAACGCGCCGGCGAGCGCATCCGCCTGGCGCTGGTGGGCTCGGGTGTTGGCAAGGATGTCGGCGCGGACGCGCAGGTGCTCGACCAGCCCGAGTTTGAGCGCGCTCGGCCACGCCCACAGCTCGCCGATCGTGAGCGGGGTCACGGACTGAAAGGCCGTGACGCACCGGTGCAGTCGCTGGGCGTCGAGGCTGCCGGCGCTGCAGCGGATCAGCTCGAGGGCAAGGGCATAGACGCGCGGAAGACCGGCGAACTCATCGGTCGCCACCACCGGAAGCCGCCGGAAGAACGAGGCTGGCAGATCGTGGTGAATGTCGCGGACCGCCGCCGAGATGATGTGAAAGTTGTCGAGCAGCCACTCGGCGGCCGGCGAGACGCTGTCCCGGCGGGCGTCCTCGGCGAGTGCCAGGTAGACGGCCCGAAGCTGACGTGCGTCTTTGTTGAGGCGGCGCAGGTGAGCGCCGCCTTTGCCGCGCTGCCTGCGCGCCAGCGACAAGAGGGCCGCGAGACGCCGAGCCTGGTCCTCGAGCAGTTCGATGCCGAGGAGTTCGAGCCCGCCGCCTGCGAGCGACCGAGGCGTCGCCGATCCTTCACGTGGCACCTTGTGGGGAAACTCCTATCCACGACGTGAGAGGGGCGCGGCACACGGGCGGATACGCCATCGTATCCCGCCTGAGATTCACAAGTTGGCGTGCCAGCCGCTCACGCGCGGCGTGAATCAACGTGAACGAAGGTTGGTGGGCCGCGGTGGGATCGAACCACCGACCCTCTGGTTAAAAGCCAGGTGCTCTACCACTGAGCTAGCGGCCCTGAGCGGGGATGATCATAACGTCGAAGTTCGAACTTTGAAGTTCGAAGTTGGAGGTGTGCCCTCAGATAATCCGTTGTCCGAGCGCAGAGAGCACGAGCTCCGTGCCGAGAATCGCCGTCTGATTCTGCACGTCGAGCACCGGGTTGATCTCGACGAGGTCGAGCGCGAGAAGCCGGCCCGAGTCGGCGATCATCTCCATCGCCGTGTGCGCTTCGCGGTAGTCGAGGCCGCCTTTGACCGGCGTGCCGACGCCAGGCGCGATCGCCGGATCGCACACGTCCATGTCGAGCGACACGTGAACGCCGGCAGTGCCTCGGCCGGCAAGCGTCAGGGCGCGCTTCATGACGACGGCGATGCCGTGCTTGTCGATGTCCTGCATCGTGAAGACGTGCACCTTCGACTCGCGGATCTGGTTCTTCTCGAGCGGGTCCAGGTCGCGGATGCCGATGAGCACGGTGCGATCGGCGCGGACCTTCGGACGCTGCTGACCAATCGTCGCGAGTTCCTCCGGCTCGTTGCCGAGCAGCGCCGCCAGCGGCATGCCGTGGACGTTGCCGCTTGTCGTCGTCGCTGGCGTGTTCATGTCGCCGTGCGCGTCGACCCAGATGAGCCCGATCGACTCGCCGCGGCTCGTCGACGAAGTCCGCCGAGGCGCCGACCGACCCGGCGGCCAGCGAGTGGTCGCCGCCGAGGGTGAGAGGAAAGGCCCCGGCCGCGTGCGACTGGTAGACCTGGCTATACAGCCGCTGGCAGACGCGCGCGATCTCCCGGATGTAGCGCTTCGTCGGGTCGCGCGCGGCCCGCGTTTCCGGGATGGGCGCCGCCAGGTCGCCCTTGTCGACCACCGTGTAACCGCCCATGCGCGGCGATGCGCTCGCCCAGGCCGGCGATGCGGACGGCGGACGGGCCCATGTCGACGCCCCGGCGGCCTCCGCCGAGGTCGAGTGGGACGCCGAGAACGTGAACTGGCCGACCAGCGGGAGAGGGCACCGACGAAAATTATGGCATCCGCACGTCGAAACCGAAGTCTCGGCTTGCGGGAACCGGCAGCGAATAGTTAGGATCACTGCGCTGTTATCTCTCTGTCCGGTTTGCGGTTGACGATAAATCGGGCTGAAGACCTAACACCCGGAGGCCTCGTGTCCCCCATCCTTGTCCGGCCCGTCCGGGAACAGCTCGAGCACGACCGCCTCATTCGGCACCTCCAGCAGAAGTACAAGCGAAAGTTCGAAGTCGCGGTGAACATCGGCGACGAGCAGGGCGACGCCGGTCAAGATTGGTGCGCTGGTGTTGTATCCGGATCTCGTGCTGATCAGTAATCGGAAGCTCGCCGGCGTCATCGAGGTCGAGACCGGCGAGTCGGTCAACAATCTCGAAGCGATGGCGCAGTGGGTGCACTTTTCGCGGTCGCGTGTGCCGTTCCATCTGTACGTTCCCGTCACCGCGTACGAATCGACTCGTCGTCTCTGTGAGGCCAATCACGCGCAGGTGAGCGAAGTCTGGACGTATCGCCCCGCAGCGGACGGTTTCGATCTGGTGCGGATTTCCGTCGACGCATCCGCGACACGGTTTCGGGGCCCGATGGCGACGCTCGCGACGATCCCGCCCAAGCCCGCGCCGCCGCCTCCGGCGCCGCCGGTCGCGCCACCACCGGTGCCGGTGAAGGCCGCGTCACCCACGCCGGCTCCGCCGCCGGCGGTGAAGGCCAAGGCGCCGCCCGTGGCCGCGCGCCCCGTCGCGAAGAAACCCGCGCCCGCAAAACCCGCGCCGCGCTAAGCCCGCGCCGCCGAAGCCCGCGCCCGCGAAATCGCGCGCCGCGACAAAGCCGGTCCGCAAGCCGGCGCCTCGTGCGCGAAAGCCTGCGGCCGGGCGTCGAAAGCCCGCCGCGCCCGCCACGCGGCGCAGGTAGCGAGCCGCACCGAAGATCGCCGTGCCGTTCCTGCGATATACGCGCGACAAGAAGGGCTACGAAACCACGTACGTGATGCACAGCCGCCGTGGGTCGCCGGCGAGCGGCGACGCGCGCGTGCTGTACCTGTTTCGATCGCCGGCGCATCTCGCCGTTGGACGGCGCGCGCTCGACGATGAAGCGCGCGCGGGATTGGAACACACGCATCCCGATCTCTCGTTCGACTGGCAATCGATCGTCAAGGAAGCGGCGCCGATCAAGCCGGCGCCTTCTGCACGACCACAAGGGCGTGAACAAAAACCCACGCGACAGGCACCGCCCCGGCCGCCGGCTCCGCGTCGTCGCCAGAGACGAGTCGATCCTGGGACGCGTGCTGGGGGCGTCCGAAGCGGGCCGACTCCGGGGGCGCTATGGCGAAGTGCTCCAGCGAATCACGCGCCGGTCACGAAGTCCGGAGGAGCGGGACCAACTCGTTGAGCGGCTCCGGCGTCTCAATCCTGACGACTGGGGCAACGAAGGCGCCGTTCGGGCGGGCGTTTCCACGGTCGAGGCCGAGTGGGACGCGGTCGCAGGGGCCCTTCCCGCCGCGGCGGCGCGGCCGCCGCGGCGGCCGCAGCCGAGACGAGGAGACGGCCGCCCCGGCCCTCCCCACGTCTGGCATAATTGCAGGGGATGGAGAGACCGATGCACGCCAAGAAGACGCTCAGATGGGTCGGGCTGATCGGATTGCCGGCGATTCTGGCGACGACGATCGTGTCGGGGGACCAGGGCCAGGGGACGGTATTCCGGGCGACGACTAACTACGTCAGCACGGACGTGATCGTCCGGGACGCGGAAGGCAAGTTCGTTCCCGACCTGACCTCCGCCGAGTTCAAGGTGTACGAGGACGGGGTTCCGCAGACCGTCCAGCGCTTCGTGCGCAGTATCGGCGGACGCTCCTTCACGGACATCGCCGACGAGAGCTCCAACAAGCCGAGGATCGTGACCGAAGGGTTGATCCTGCCCAAGTCGCGCCCGAAGGCCGACGCCTCGGGACGCATCTTCATCATCTTCATCGACGACAAGCACCTGCAGGTGAGCGATACGCCGCGCGTCAAGCAGGCGCTGATGCAGATTCGCGACGAGCTCGTCCACGAGAACGACCTCGTCGGGTTCGTGTCCACCGGCACGTCCGCCATCGAGATCAACCCGACCTACGACTTCGGTCACCGTCGCTTCAACGAGGCGATCGACAAGGTCATGGGCAGCGGGATGTCCATCAACGAGATCATCCAGAGCGCGCCCTTCGAATCGCTGAGCGGCCCGCCCGGCCTACGCCACGACGCGCACGTCGCGTTCAAGACGGCGTACGAGATGCTGCTGCAGCTCGGCCAGATCAACGACCGCCGCAAGTCGTTCGTCTATGTGAGCAGCGGCTACACGTTCGATCCGTTCCGGGACGGCCGGTACGCGCGCATCCAGCAGCGCTACCAGGAAGTGCAGGACACGCCGACCGAGTTCTACGACGAGCAGGGCAACGACATCAACCGGCCGATCAACTCGGCGTACGACGTCGACACGCCGCTGGCCGATCAGAACTACATGCAGAAGACGGAGTTCCTGGAGTCGGATCTGATCAGCGAGCTCGCGCAGATCACGCGCGAGGCGCGCCGGAACAACGTCGTGTTCTATGCGCTCGATCCTCGCGGGCTGACGGGAATGATTCCGATCGATGTGCGCGGCCAGCAGACCTATAACGACTGGCGCGACTACATCATGACGCAGAACAATTCGCTGCGGACGCTGTCGGAAGAGACGGGCGGCTTCGCGATCATCCAGACCAACGACTACACGAAGGGGCTGCAGCGGATCGACGCCGAGACCAGCGACTACTACATCATCGGCTACACGTCGTCGAACCCCGATCCGTTCAAGATTCGCCGCGCCATCAAGATCGAAGTGACGCGTCCCGGCGTGAAGGACGTGATCTACCGCGAGTACTACACGATTCCCAAGACGAAGAAGAAGTAGGCGCGATCGAGAAAACACGTCGGGTGAGTTTTACGTGCCGCGTAAAACTCACCCGACGTGTCTTTCTAGACGTTGAACGTCGAGCGGACGCGGTCGACGGCCTCGTTCAGGTATTCCGGATCCATCTCGATTCCCACGAAATCCAGACCCAGCCGGCCGGCGGCGATTGCCGAGCTGCCCAGCCCCATGAACGGGTCGAGCACGGTGCCCGCGCGCTCGATGCCGTGCAGCCGCAGGCACTGCTCCGGAATCTTCGGCGGGAACGAGGCCGGGTGCGGGCGGTCGCGGTCCCGGCTCTGAATCGTGTCGTAGGGGATGAACCAGGTGTTGCCGCGACACCGGAGGCCGCTGCCGGCTGCCGCCCAGCGCTTCACGTTCGACGGGTCCTGATAGGGCACGCCGACGGCGCGCCGATCGAGCGGCGTCCTGCCGCCGGGCGAGAAATGAAAGATGAACTCGTGGCAGTCGTTCACGAACCGGTCGCTGTTGATCGGCTTGTAGTGGCCGACGGCCATGTCGCGGTCGAGACCGGCGGCCACTCCGGCCGCCTCCCGGTCAATCGCGATCGATTTCACCCAGTGAATCGTGTTCTGCAGCTTGAACCGGCGCCGCGCCACCTGCGCGACCTCGAGCGGAATCCAAGGGTCGGTGGGCTTGGCGCCGACGTTCAGGAAGAGCGAGCCCTGACTGCCGATGAGCTTGGCCACCGCTCGAATCCACCGGTCGGTCCAGTTGAGGTACTCGGTCCGCGGCATGTCGTCGCGGTAGCTCCGGTACTTGATGCCGAGGTTGTACGGCGGGGAAGTGACCACGACGCCCACCGAACCGGCGTCGAGCGCCGGCATGACCGTCAGCGAATCGCCAAGGTAGAAGCGCAGTTTTGCCCCGCCAACCGCCAGCTCGACGTGCGGGCGGTGTGGCCGGGACGACCGGAGAGCCAAGGCCATACGCCTCTACTTGTCGGCTTGCCGACACAGAAGGTACAGGGCTGTCCCCCGAAAGAGACGAGTTGTCGGACTTAGCTGGCGCGGTGAAAGCCTTCGCCGAACCCGTGGGCGACGCGGTCGGGACCGATCGGCTGATTGCGCCGGTGGCCGTTCTGGCTGCAGGAGACGCCCTTTTCCTCGATGTAGGTGATCTCGCGATCGGTGCTCGACTTCGCGGTACCGACCGGAGACACACCCGCACGTCAGGGTGGTGAAGCCGAGGAGTCGGACGAGACTCATAGAATTCCGATCATCGCATCTGCAAGCGGCGTGCCGATATTTGCGATCACCGCTCGATGCTGGCCGATCGCTTGAACACCGCGGGTATTGCGGACCCGGTGCGTTCGGTCACTGGATCGCGGGGGAGCCGGCGTGGTCGGCGCGGGGCCGCGCTTGGATGACGGTCACCAAGCGATTGGATCGCGTTTCTAAGAGTCGTCCCGGCACACAACTGATTGAATGCAGGACGTCTTCGCTCGACGAAGGGCGTTGGACGAGCCGCTTCCGGCCGATATCATGAATGTAAGCGGCTGCGGTTCTGAAGCGTAGACACAGTAGGCGCCCGCCTTTCACGCCATCTGGCACGGACATTGATGACGGCGTAGGTTGCTGGGTTGGAAGTACGGATGTTACTATCCCAGCGACTTCGGAAGGACTCCCCAGCAGAAGGGAGCGCGCTTCAGGACACCACGGCTGGAGGTAGACGTTGAAAGTCGTCGTGCGTTCGTTCCGCTCTCTGTGCGCCGCCGCTCTCTCGGCGGTCCTTATTACGGCCTTTCCGCTCGCCAGCGAAGGCCAGACTTCGTCGAAATCCAGCACTTCGAAAGCCTCGGCGTCGCGGACGAGCCTGGCGCGTTCCGCAGCGGCCGCCCGGGCGCGTCGCGCCGCGGCCGCCCGCAGGACGCGTGAGGCGCAGCTGCGCGAGGCGGCGACGCCCCGGTTCAAGACGGACGAGCTCGGCAATCTCATCCCGGACGTCCGGGCAGCGGCCGCAATCATCTACAACCCAGAGACTGGGGACGTCCTCTACGAGGCGAACTCGCACGACCAGCGGTCAATTGCGAGTCTGACCAAGATCATGACGGCCGTCACGTTCGTGGCCGACGATCCGGATCTGGATCAGCGCGTCGCCATTACCCGCGCGGACACCTACCGGGCCTCGGTTTCCTATATCCGGACCGGGGAAGTCATCACGTACCGCGACCTTTTGCACCTCACGCTCGTCGCCTCGGACAACGCTGCCGCACGCGTCCTGGCCAGAACCTCTGAAGGCGGCACCGCCGCATTCGTCGGACGCATGAACGCGATGGCGGCCAATCTCGGCCTGAAGAACTCGCAGTACGCCGACCCGTCGGGCCTGGATTCCCGCAACGTCTCGTCGGCCTACGACCTGTCGCACCTGATCGCGTTCGCGACCTCGGACGAGCGGCTCGGCCCGATCATGCGGACTCACGAGTTCGAGGTGCACACGAATCGCCGGACGTTCGCGATTCGCAACACGAACAAACTGCTCGGCTCGGACGTCGATGTCGTCGCCGGCAAGACCGGGTTCATCAGCAAGGCCGGCTATTGCCTCGCCACGCTCATGCAGGGGCCGCAGGGCGCGCAGGTCGCGGTCGTCGTCCTTGGCGCGACCAACAGCGCGATGCGGTTCGCCGAAGCCCGTCATCTGTTCAACTGGGCGCTCAGCCACACGCAGGGTATGTTCGTGACGGCGGCGTCGCCGTTCGTCCCCAAACAAGACTGACGACTCGCGATAGACTGGCCGGCTGTGGCGTCTGAAGACGCACCGGTCAACCCAACCCCCAAGGACTCGACGCCGGACGCCGATCGCTCGGCACCGTCGGTGCCTCGTCTGGCTGGACGTGCACCTCGCCTCGGCGTGCTCATGATCGCGTCGGAGGTTGCGCCGTGGGCCAAGACCGGCGGGCTTGCCGACGTGACCGGAGCGCTCCCCGCTGCCCTCGACCGGCTCGGCCACCGAATCACGCTGGTGATGCCGCGATATCGCGGAATCGATTTGGCGGGCGCGACGGTGTCGACTCGGACCATTCGACTGGGCACCGCCGTTCACGAGGTCGGGTTCCACGTGCTTTCACTCTCCGCGCGCCGGCGGCTCGTCATGGTTGACGTGCCACGGCTGTTCAACCGCGAGGGCTACTACGGCACCGGTGGGCGGGACTTCGACGACAGCGCCGAACGGTTCGGCGTGCTTGCGGCCGCGGCGCTCGAGTTCGCCGAGCACGACGCCGGCGAAACGTCGTGGGACATCGTCCACGCGCACGACTGGCAGGCGGGGCTCGCGCCGACGCTGCTCAAGGTGGACGCCGCCCGCTTCCCTCGGCTCCGCGACGCCGGCAGCGTCTTCACCATTCACAACCTCGCCTACCAAGGACTCTTTCCCCGGGAGGTTGTTCCCGGTCTCGGCCTGCCATGGAACGCGTTCACACTCGAAACGGGGGAGTTCTATGGGCGGTTCAGTTTCCTGAAAGCCGGGTTGGTCTATAGCGACTACCTGACCACGGTGAGCCCGACGTACGCCAGGGAAACGCAGGACGCCCGTTTTGGCGCCGGCCTCGAGGGGGTGCTGTTCGCCCGCCGGAACCGCTATACGGGCATCTTGAACGGCATCGACACCGAGGCATGGGATCCGGCGTCTGATCCTTATGTGCCGGCGCACTTTGACGCCGAGCACCTGGAAGGCAAGGCCGCGTGCAAGCGGGCCCTGCTCGAGCATTTCGGGCTCTCGGTGGGCGACGACGCCCTCGCCCGGCCGGTCGTGGGGATGGTTTCCCGGCTCGTCGAGCAGAAGGGGTTACAGCTCATCGAGGAAGCCGCCGAGGCTCTCGTGGCGCTGGACGCGACGTGGGTGTTTCTTGGCACCGGCCATCCGCGCTTCGAGCGGTTTCTTCGCGAGCTCGCAGCGCGCTATCCGTTGCGCGTGGCCACGCACATCGGATTCGATGAGCGGCTCGCGCATCTGGTCGAAGCGGGCGCCGACATGTTTCTGATGCCGTCCATCTTCGAGCCGTGTGGACTGAATCAGATGTACAGCCTGCGCTACGGGACGGTGCCGATCGTGACGGCGGTTGGCGGGCTCGACGACACGATTCAGCCGTACACCGCACGAGCGAGCGGAGCAAACGGGTTCAAGTTCCGCGAGCCGACCGCCGACGCGCTCACGCGGACGGTGCGTCAGGCAGTGCGGCTGTATCACGACAAGAGCGCGTGGCTTCCGCTCGTGCGGCAGGGCATGTTGGCCGACCACTCGTGGGAGACGTCCGCCAGGGAATATGTCAAAGTGTACAGACGAGCCAAGCAAGCCGCGGCGTTTCGGGTCGCAGGCTAGCGCATCGTCGGAAGGGGCAGAGTAGAGTCGCATGGCATCCGAACACCTCCAGACATTCACCGACAACAATTTCGAGGCCGACGTCCTCAAGGCCGCGCAGCCGGTCCTCGTCGATTTCTGGGCCGAGTGGTGCGGCCCCTGTCGCGCCATGGAGCCGTCCATCCACTCCCTCGCCGGCGACTACGCGGGCAAAGTGAGCGTGGGCAAGCTCAACGTGGACGACAACCCCAGCATCACGATGCGCTACATGGTTCGCGGGATCCCGACGGTGATGCTCTTCAAGAACGGTCAGATCGTGGACCAGGTCGTGGGCCTCGTGGATAAAGGGGCTCTCAAACAGATGGTGGATAAGCACATCTGAATAAACTGACGCAGTCAGGCTTGGGGCTCGCGGCTTAGGGCTTAGCGCCGGGTCAGGATTCAACCGACTCAGGCTGAGCCCTGAGCCCTGAGCCAGATAGTTCGTAGTCACCGCCTTCTGACCCTCTATGTCCTCTCCCCGCAACGTCATCATCATCGGCTCAGGCCCGGCGGGCCTGACGGCCGCGCTTGTACGCGGCTCGGGCGAATCTGCGTCCGCTTGTCATCGAGGGTCTCGATGCCGGCGGCCAGCTGATGATGACGACCGACGTCGAGAATTTCCCGGGTTTTCCGAGCGGCATCATGGGGCCGGAGCTCATGAGCGCGATGCGGACGCAGGCGGAGCGGTTCGGCGCCGAGTTCTTGCGCGGCAACGTGACGTCGGTCGCGCTCGGCGCGGCGCCATTCAAGGTCACGTCGGAAGACGGCGCCGTCGAAGGCCGCACGATCATCATCTCCACCGGCGCGTCGGCCAAGCTGCTCGGGCTTCCGTCGGAGCGCGCGCTGATGGGGCACGGCGTCTCGACGTGCGCCACCTGCGATGGGTTCTTCTTCCGCAACCGGCCAATCGCGGTCGTCGGCGGAGGCGATTCCGCACTCGAGGAAGCGATTTTTCTGACGCGGTTCGCGTCCGACGTCACGCTGATCCATCGGCGCGACACCTTGCGCGCGTCGAAAATCATGCAGGACAAGGCGAAGGCGAATCCCAAGATCAAATTCGAGTGGGACACTGAGGTCACTGACGTGAAGGATCCGTCGGCCGGCTCGCTTTCGTCGATTCGGCTGCGAAACCTCAAGACCGGCGCCGAACGTGACCTCGCCGTTGACGGCCTCTTCGTGGCGATCGGGCACACCCCCAACACGGCGCTGTTCAAAGGCCAGCTCGACATGGACGCGAGCGGCTACCTCGTGACCCGCGACGGCGCCAAGACGAACATCCCCGGCGTTTTCGCCTGCGGCGACGTGCAGGATCACGTCTACCGCCAGGCGGTCACCGCCGCGGGATCAGGATGCATGGCGGCGATCGACGCTGAACGGTATCTGGAACATCTCGGACACTGAATTGCGGATCTGCAATCGGTGATTGCGGATTTGCAATTGACGGATCGAGCCATTGTGGTTCAGATTGGGATTGATCGGAAGCTCTCGATCGCCAATCCACAATCCTCAATCCGTCAATTCAATCCACAATCGCAAATCGCAGATCCGCAATGCTAATGTCTCTCATTCCGTGAAACTCCACGTCCGCCTCCTGATCGCACTCGTCCTCGGGATCGTGCTGGGCACGGCCCTGTCGCCGTACGCGCAGGGCACGTGGATCGCGGCCGTCAATACGTCCTTTCTCCGGCCGATCGGCCAGATCTTCCTGCGGCTCATCTTCATGGTCGTCGTGCCGATGGTTTTCTCGGCGCTGGTGGTCGGCGTCTACGAGCTGGGCCGCCGACGAGGACTCTCGGGGGTCGTCGGCTCGCACGCTGGTGTTCACTGTCGTGCTGAGCACGGCGTCGGTCGCCATCGGCATCCTGCTCGTGAACGTGATTCGTCCCGGCGCCGGCCTTCAGCTCCAGACGGCCGCGACCCAGGACGCCGGCCTTCGCACGCTCGAATCGAATGCCGCCGCCGCGAAGCCGCTTTCCGACGCGCTCGTCGAGATCGTTCCCCGCAACCCGATCGACTCGGCCGCGCGCGCCCTCGACGGCGAGATGCTACCGCTGATGGTCTTCGCGCTCATTTTCGGCGTGGCATTGAGCGCAAGCGCTCGAGCGGGCTTGAGGCTCGAGCTCGGCCTCGAAGCCTCCCTTCGGACCGCTTCGAACTCCTCGAACTCCTCTACCTGGTCGTGTCTTTCCTCGAACAGGTTTTCGCAGCCTGCATGCGGATTGTCGAGTGGGTCATGCGGCTGGCGCCGTTCGCGGTCTTCGCGATCGTCTTCGGCACCGCGTTGACGTTCGGCGTCGCGGTTCTTCGGCCGCTGTTGCTCTACGTCGTCACCGTCGTCGGTGGACTGCTCATTCAGCAATTCGTGGTGTACGCCGTGCTCCTGCGGACGGTGGCGGGGCGGTCGCCGATCGCGTTTTTCCGGGCGTGCCGGGAGGTGTATCTGTATGCGTTCTCGACGGCCTCGTCGAACGCCACGCTTCCACTGTCACTGGACACCGCCGAACGAAAGCTGGGCATTTCGCCGGCGATCGGCCGCTTCGTGCTCACGGTCGGGTCGACGGCCAATCAGAACGGGACCGCGTTGTTCGAAGGCGTCACCGTGATGTTCCTGGCGCAGGCCTACGGCCTCGATCTCACACTCGGCGATCAGGTGCGAGTGATGGTGATGTCAATCGTGGCGGGCATCGGCACCGCCGGCGTGCCGGGAGGTTCGTTGCCGATGGTGCTCATCGTGGCGCAATCGGTCGGCGTGCCGCCGGAAGGCATGGCGCTCGTGCTCGGCGTGGATCGGCTGCTGGACATGTGCCGGACGACGGTGAACGTGAGCGGCGATCTCGTGATCAGTGCGCTGGTGGACAAGACCTGCCACCTAGCCCTGCAGTCAATGCGGATTTGCGATCGGCGATTGAAGATTGCATTGAAGAATCGGGCATCTGCGGATTGCCTCAATCTGAAATCCACAATCCGCAATCGACATCACCGATGCAATCCGTCAATCACAAATCGCAAATCCTCAATCGATCCACCCTCCCCCGAGCACTTCCTCTCCGTCATAGAACACAACCGCCTGGCCCGGCGTCACGGCCGGTTGGGGAGTGTCGAACGTCACCATCGCATGAGACGCGGCGTCGGTTTCGACCGTCGCGGGCGCGTCCACATGGCGATGGCGGATGCGGGCGGTCACGCGGCGAGGTTCGGATGGCGGAGCGCCGGCGATCCAGTTGACCTGTGACGCGGTCAGCGCCGTTCGGCCGAGTTCCTCGCGCGGTCCGACCACCACCCGGCTGTCGCCGGCGTCAATCTTGAGGACATAGAGGGGCACGGCGCCCGAGAGGCCCAGGCCGCGTCGCTGGCCCACGGTGTATCGATGGACGCCCCGGTGCCGGCCAACCGATCGCCCCGCCGAATCGACGATGTCTCCTTCGGCGGGCACGTTCTCGAGCTGGCGCTCCACGAAGTTCCCGGTCTCCCCGTCGGGCACGAAGCAGATTTCGTGACTGTCCGGCTTGTTCGCGACGAGCAGGCCGGCCCGCTCCGCCTGCGCTCGAACCTCCGCCTTCGTGAGATGGCCGACGGGGAACATCGCACGCCGCAGCTGATCCTGCGTGAGCGAGAACAGGAAATACGTCTGGTCCTTGTCCGGGTCGGCGCTGCGCAGCAGCCGGTATCGGCGCTCGTCATCGTCGAATACGACGCGAGCGTAGTGGCCGGTGGCCACGGCATCCGCCTCCAGACCCGCCGCGCGCTCGACGAGCGACGCAAACTTCAGGTCGGCGTTGCAATGCACGCACGGAATTGGCGTGCGGCCGGCCGCGTACTCGTCCACGAAATTGCGGACCACGGTCTCGCGAAATCGCTCTTCGAAATTGACGATGTAGTGCGGAATGCCGAGGGACGCGGCAACCCGGCGGGCATCATACAGATCGTTCAGGCTGCAGCAGCTACCGAAGGTCTCCTCGCCCGAGCTCTGGTCGTACAGCTGCATCGACAGGCCCACGACGTCATAGCCGGACTCGACGAGCAGGCTCGCCGCGACCGACGAATCCACGCCGCCCGACATGGCGACGACAACACGCATGATCAGCGGGCCGCGACGGCCGACCGGCCGATCTGCCGAAGCCGATGGGCGAGAGTTGGCAGGACTTCCACGACGAAATCGATCTCCGCCTCGGTCGTGGCGCGCCCCAGGCTGAATCTGCAGCGAATTGCGCGCGCGCGGCGACGGCAGATTCATGGCCCGCAGCACGTGTGACGGCTCGAGCGTTCCGGACGAGCACGCGGATCCCGTTGAGACGGCGACGCCCTCGAGGTCGAGCGCGATCAGCAGCGATTCCGCCTCGATGCCGTCGAAGCTGATGTTCGTGGTGTTCGGCACGCGGGACGCCGGATCGCCGTTCAACGCGGTGCCGGGCACCCGCGCGAGAATCTCGCGCTCCAGCCGGTCCCGAAGCGGGCCAATGCGATCCGCCTCGCGGAGCGAGGCCGCAGCGTATCGGGCCGCGACGCCCATTCCTGCGATCCCGGGGACGTTCTCCGTCCCGGCGCGGCGGCTGCGCTCGTGCCGGCCGCCGGTCTGCTGTGGCTGGAGCCTGACGCCGCGGCGAATCCAGAGCGCGCCGACACCCTTCGGTCCGCCGAACTTATGGGCCGACAGCGCGACCATGTCCGCACCGAGGGTCTTGACCGACACCGGGATCTTGCCGACCGACTGCACCGCATCCGCGTGAAAGAGCGCGCCCGCCGCGCGGGCGATCGCCGCGAGCTCGGCAATCGGCTGAATCGTCCCAACCTCGTTGTTCGCGTGCATCACCGAGACAATGCCCGTCTCGGGTGTGATGACGTTTCGAAGAGCGTCAGCCGACAGCACCCCCGAGGCGCCCGTCGAGAGCACCGTGGCGCGCCAGCCGCGACGCTCGAGCACCTTCACGGTGTTCAGGACCGCCTCGTGTTCGATGCCTGTGGTGACGAGGTGACGCCGTCCTGTGGGCTCGAGCGCGTCCGCCGCGCCACGCAACGCGAGGTTGTCGGCCTCGGTGCCGCCACCGGTGAATACGACCTCGGTCGGCTCGGCCCCGATGAGCGCGGCGACCTCGCTGCGCGCGTCATCGATGACGGCCTTGGCCGCCTGACCGAACGCGTGGACGCTCGATGCATTGCCCGGCACGTCGGCGAGCACGCGCGCCATCGCCTCGACGACCTCGGGCAGGGGAGGCGAGGTCGCGTTGTAGTCGAGATAAATTCGCACTATTGCCCATGGTAGCACTGGCGCTAAGTACAAGAAAAGAAAAGCACTAGACACGCCATTACACGACTCGTATACTCGGCGTCTGACTCCCTCGGCGGGCCAGTCCTCCCTGCGGCCTGCTGCCTCCAGGAGTTTTTTCGGCTTGGAGATCACCCATGTGGAAGCGTGACGAAGCAGTACGGCCACCTCAGCCCGCACCACCCGCGCCGAGTCCGGCCACCAATAACCCACCGCAGGCGGCAGCGCCAAGGATTGACACGAACCGACCGGCAGAGAGGGACACCGTGAACATTGGCAAGAGCGTCATCATCAAGGGCGATCTGAGCGGGAGCGAGGACCTCACGATCGAAGGACAGGTCGAGGGCAAGATCGAGCTCCGCCAGAACGTGCTCACCATCGGACCGAACGGCAAGATCAAGGCTGCCGTTTTTGCGAAGGCTGTCGTGATCCAGGGTGAAGTCCAGGGCGACATCACCGCATCGGAGCGCATCGACATTCGCGACGCCGGGTCGGTGGACGGCGACTTGTCGGCACCGCGCATTGCCATCGCGGACGGCGCGCATTTCCGCGGCAGCATCGACATGCAGAAGACTCCGGGTAGCAGCACCAAGCCGACGGAGGTCAACAAGCCGGCGGTTGAGACGAAGCCGACGGCGGTTCCGGTGGCAGCTGCGCCGGCGGCGCGGTAGGCTGGCCTCGCCGTTTCTCTCGCGGCGGGTTGCCGCGCGGATCTGAATCGTGGCGGGGCTATTCAACTGGGGCGGGCGAAAAGCCGACACGGAGACGGTGGCACCACCACCGCCAAAGGCGGCGTCCGCCCAAACCCCTGTCCCGGCCTCGGAGCGCAGCACCAAGGTGCTGCCACGGTTCCTGGCGGCGCTCGCGCCGATTGATTCGCCGGTTCTTCTGAACCTCGGTCCGGTTGTCGGACAGAACATCGCGTTCTTCGGAGAGCGGCTGGGCTGCAAGATCTTCGTCGAAGACATCGCCGCGGATCTTGCGGCCTCGCCGCCTCCGGTGAGCGAGGTGAAGGCGTTCCTCGAGAAACGACTCCCGCACACGCACGGCACCATCGACGGCATCCTGTGCTGGGACCTGTTCGATCTGCTGGACCGTGCCACCAGCCAGGCGCTGGCTGGCCATCTCGCCCGGCTTGCTGAAGCCGGGCGGTGTGCTGTACGCGTTCTTTGGCGCGACTGCAGCGCCGATTACCCAACTCACCCGATACATCGTGGCCGGGCCTGACAGCTTCGAGTTGAGGCTGTCGCCCGCGCCGGCCCCGCCCAAGCAGCGAAACGTGCTCGTCACCCGGGATATCAATAAGATGTTCGAGGGCTTGGTGGTGACCGAGTCGGTACTGCTGAAGAGCAACACGCGCGAGACCCTGTTCCGCAAGCCATCCTGACCGAGCCCGCCCCCGGGCATCTATGGCGAAGCCTCTGATTGCGTTCGTCAGCGATTTCGGCACTCGAGACCATTACGCGGGCGTGATGAAGGGTGTGGTGTTGTCGATCAACCCCGAAGTCACGATCGTTGACGTCTCGCACGACCTGCCGGCCCACGACATCCCGTTCGCGGCGCACGAGCTGGCGGCCACGTATCGCTACTACCCGGCCGGCACCATCTTTCTGGTCGTCGTCGACCCTGGTGTTGGCTCCTCGCGGCGGGGCCTGGCCGCCGAGGCGGGGGATTGGAAGTTCGTCGCGCCCGACAACGGCGTCCTCACGGCCGTGCTGCAGGAAACGCCAGCCAAGAAAGTCGTCGAGTTGACGGAGCGCCGCTATGCGCGCCCGACGGTGAGCCGCACGTTTGAAGGCCGCGACCGGTTCGCGCCGGCCGCCGCATGGCTCTCGAAGGGCGTGCAGCTCACGGCGCTCGGACGGCCGGTTTCCGACTTCGTGCTTCTCGACCTGCCGAAACCTCGGCTCGACGACTCCGTGCTGCACGGCGTGGTGATCCGCATCGACCACTTCGGCAACGTCGTCACGAATCTCGACCGGCGATCGTGCGAGCGTCTTGCCGATGGCGGCGGCGTCCTGCGCCTGACGATCGGAGGGCAGGCGATCGGCCGGATCGTGTCGACGTACTCGGAGATTGCGCCGGACGAAATCGGCGCGCTCTTTGGCAGCACCGATCAACTCGAATGCGCGCTCGAACGCGTCACGCGCCGCCGACCGGCTGGGAGTCGCTGTCGGCGATCCTGTCGAGCTGCGGCGGATGTAGCCCGCCGCGAAACAAATACATGAAGCGCATGAAGGACATGAAGGCTTTGCCTCGAAAAGCCAGAACTCCTCCATGCTCTTCATGAGCTTCATGGTGAAAGCTCTGACATGATCGACTTCGATCTCTCAGACGATCACAAGCTGCTCGAACGCACCGTTGCCGAGTGGGCTGCTCGCGAAGTCGCGCCCCGAATCCGCGAGCTCGATCGCGCGCACACATTCGACCGGAGCTTGCTGCCGCAACTTGCCGAGCTCGGCCTGCTCGGCGTGTCCATCCCCGAAAAATACGGCGGCGCCGGAATGGACTATCTGAGCCTCGGCATCGCGTGCGAGTCGCTCGAGTATGTCGACACGTCGCTGCGTGTGATCTTGTCCGTTCACGCCGGGCTCAACTGCCTCACGTTGCTCAGTTGGGGAACCGAAGCGCAGAAACAGCGCTACCTCGTTCCGCAAGCCCAGGGCAAGCGCATCGGCACGTACGCGCTGACCGAGCCGGCCGCCGGGAGCGACGTGCGCGGCATTCAGTCCGTCGCCGTGGCGTCAGCCGGCGGGTTCCGCATCTCCGGCGAGAAGATGTGGATTTCGCTCGCGGACGTGGCGGATCACTTCCTGATCTTCGCGTGGACCGATCTCGAGAAGAAGCGGCAACGGGATCCGTCCGGCTTGAGCGCGTTCATTGTCGAGCGGAGCTTTCCCGGATTCTCCAGCGGCACGCTGACCCACAAGTGGGGCATCCTCGCGGGCAACACCGGTTTCCTGAAACTCGACAACGTCGAGGTGCCTCGCGAGAATCTTCTCGGCGAAGAGGGCGAAGGATTCAAGATCGCGATGTTCGCGCTCGACCAGGGGCGATATACCGTCGCGGCGGGCGCCACGGGCCTGATCCGCGCGTGCCGCGACGCGAGCGCGCGCTACGCGCTGGAGCGAAAAGCGTTCGGCGTCGAGATCGCGCAGCACCAGCTGGTCAAGGAAATGATCGCGCGGATGGAATCGGACTACCAGGCCTCGCGATTGCTGTGGCTGCGGGCCGGATGGCTCAAGAACACAGGACAACGGAATACGCGCGAGACCGGACTGGCCAAGTGGTTCGCGACCGTAGCCTCGGAGCGGGCCGCAGGTGATGCGGTCGAGATTCATGGCGCCAACGGCTACTCGGACGAGTACCCGGTCGGCCGCTTCTACCGCAACTGCAAGGGCGCCGTCATCTACGAGGGCACTCGGGAAATTCACGCGTTGATGCAGGCCGACTACGTCCTCGGCTACCGCGTGGACCGCCCGATTCGGTGCGAGCTGCCGCCGCATCATGAGTAGCGATCCGGTCCGCGACGCTGCGGACTGGATTCGGCACGGCGGCGTTGTCGTATTTCCCACGGAGACGTTCTACGGTCTGGCCGTCGATCCGAGGCAGCCTGATGCCGTGGCCGCGGTATTCGACCTCAAGGGACGCCCCACCGGCATGGCGTTGCCGCTCGTCGCCTCATCCCTTGCGCAGGTCGAGAATCTCGTCGGGACGCTCCGCGGCGCGAATGCACGGCTGGCCGCGGATTTCTGGCCCGGCCCGCTCTCGCTCGTTCTGGACGCCCCGGCGTCAATCGCGCCGGCCGTTCATGGGGGCACGCATACCGTCGCCGTCCGCGTGCCAGCCCACCCGATGGCACGGGCCCTCGCCGAGGCGTGCGGACATCCACTGACGGCAACGAGCGCGAATCGTTCCGGCGAACCGCCGGTCGAGGATCTCGCCGGAATCACCGCGATCGCCGCGGACCGGCGCGTGGTCGTGCTCGACGGGGGCCGGACGCCCGGCGGCGCGCCGTCGACGATTGTTGACGCACGAGTGACGCCCGTTCGCATCATCCGGAACGGCGCGGTGCCGTCGGACCGCGTGCTAAGATCGATTCACGAATGAATTCGCGTCGCAGGATGACGACGGAGCGGCCGCGCGAGCGCGCCGTCCTTGTCGCACTCGCAACGCGCGCCCGCCATTCGCTCGATCCTGACATCGCCCTGGACGAACTGGCCGGCCTGGCGCGAGCGGCGGGCGCTGACGTCGTGCTGCGCGTCGTGCAGGAGCGCGGATCTCCCGATCCGGCCACGCTCATCGGCAAGGGCAAGGCCGAGCTTCTCGCGCGTGGGGCGGAGGAGACCGAAGCGACGGTCGTGATCGTCGACAACGAGATCACCCCGGGCCAGGCCCGTAACCTCGAGAAGGTCTGCGGACGTCGCATCGTCGATCGCACGGAGCTGATCCTCGACATTTTCGCGCACCGCGCGCGGACGCACGAAGGCAAGCTGCAGGTCGAGCTGGCGCAGCTTCAATACGCCTTGCCCCGGCTCGCCGGATCGCGCACCGACTTGTCGCGACTGGGCGGCGGCATCGGGACGCGAGGTCCCGGTGAAACGAAACTGGAAACGGATCGCCGGCGAATCCGGCACCGGATCGCGGCCTTGAAGAAGGACATCGGCGAAGTGCAGCGCCGGCGCGAATACCTCCGCACCCGGCGACGGCGTTCGGAAGTGCCGGTCGTCGCGCTGGTCGGGTACACGAACGCCGGCAAGACGACGCTCTTCAACGGGCTGACGGGTTCCGACGCGGTCGCGTCGGACGCGCTCTTTGTCACGCTCGATCCGTTGATGCGGCGCCTGAAGCTCGGCGACCAGCGTCAGGTGCTCGTTGCCGACACCGTCGGATTCATCGATCGGCTGCCGCATCAGTTGGTCGCCGCGTTCCACGCGACGCTCGAGGAGGTGGCCGGCGCAGACCTGCTCCTCCACGTCGCCGACGCCTCGGCCGCCGATCGGGATCGGCGCGCTGACGCCGTACGGTCGGTGCTCGCGAGCGTCGGCGCGGCCGGTGTCCCGACGCTGGAAGTGTTCAACAAGATCGACCTGGTCGACGGCGTCGCGCTCGCGGGTCTCAAGCGCGGGAACCCGGAGGCGCTGTGGGTCTCGGCGGCCACGCGGGAGGGATTCGGCGAGCTTCTCGCCGTAATCGAGTCGCGGCTTGCGGTTGACCAGGAACGGATACGACTGACGTTCGATGACAGCCGGGAACGCGACCGCCGCCTGTTGGCCGACTTGTATCGGCACGGCCGCGTGATCAGCCATGTGACCGAGCGAGACCGGATCTCGGTCGAAGCCGACGTGCCGCGCCGCCTGCTCGGACGATTTGTGCGGGGGAGGGTGCCCGCATGATCCGGCGCCGGCTCCGTGTGGCTCGGAGCCGTCCTGGCCGCTCTGGTCGTGGCGTGCGGGCCGAAGACCGCTCCACCCGCGGTCGTCACGAGCCCCCGATTTCCGACCTATCCACAGCCAGAGATCCCCGCCGCGCTCCGCGCGCCCCGCGACGTCGTCGAGCGCAACGATGTGGCATGGCGCCGCCTGCAGAGTGGCGACCTCCGCGGGGCGAACCGCGACTTCACCGCGCTGTTGAAACAGCATCCGACTTTCTATCCCGCCGAGACGGGTCTGGCTTTCGTCCACCTCGCCGGCCGCGAGTTCAAGACGGCGGCGACCGGGTTTTCCGCGGTCGTGGCCCGCGAGGCGCGCTATGTGCCGGCGCTCATTGGCCTGGCCGAAGCGCAGATCGGCCTGAACAACGACGGACAGGCCATCGCGGCGCTGGAGCGCGTGCTCGCGATTGATCCGAAGCGCGAAGCCGCTCGAACGCGGTTGGAGCTCGTGCGCTTTCGGATGGTCCAGTCTCTGATCGACGATGGGCGTCGCGCGAGGCAAGCCAACCGGCTGGACGTGGCCGAGCAGGCGTTCGAGCAGGCGCTGGCCGTCTCGCCAACGAGCACGCTGATCCTCCGTGAGCTCGCGCAAGTCGAGCTTCGGGCCGGACGGGCGGATGACGCGGAAGGGCACGTGCGGCAGGCCATCAAACTCGATGCGGGTGACGCGGAGGCCCACGCGGCGCTTGGTGAAGTTCTCGAGGCGCGCGGCCGGTTCCGCGATGCCGCCGCGTCCTATCGTCGGGCGGCCGCGCTCGACGACCGGCCGGAGTGGCGCACGGCGGCCGCCGACCTCTCCGAGAAAGCCGACATGGCCGCGCTGCCGCGGGAGTTCGGCAATCTGGCGGCCACGGCGACGATCACACGCGCGCATGTCGCCGCGTACGTCGGCATTCGTCTCGGCACGCTCATCGAGGCCGCTCCGCGCCGAGCGGTCGCGGTCGCAACCGACGTCGGACGTCACTGGGCCTCGCCATGGATCCTGCCTGTGACGCGCGCCGGCGTCATGAACGTGTACCCGAATCACACCTTTCAGCCGGGCACCGCGGTACGGCGAGGGGATCTGGCTCAGGTGATGGCGCAGCTGATCGCGCTGGCCGTGCCGGCGCGATCCACGGAGCTCGCCGGATGGCGGGCCGCGCGGCCGAGCTTTCCGGACCTGCCGCAGTCCAACGTGTTCTATCAGCCGGCGGCGCTCGCCGTCACCGCGGGTGTGATGTCACCCGACGCTGACGGCAATTTTCGGCCCAACCAGCCGGCGACCGGCGCCGACCTCACCAAAGCCGTCGGGCGGATCGATCAGCTCTCGTCCAGGTAGCGCACCATGGCCGTGCTGACCGCCGCCAACCAGCTGACGCTCCTGCGCGTCCTGCTCGTACCGGTGTTCGTGCTGTGCATGCTGTACGACCTGCCGGGCTGGGCGCTGGTCACGTTTGCCGTCGCGGGCGCCACCGACGCCTTCGACGGCCTGCTCGCGCGCTGGCTTGGTCAGCCGACCACGCTCGGCGCGTGGCTGGATCCGATGGCCGACAAGCTGCTCGTGGCCACGATGTTCGTGATGCTCACGCTGCCCGGCTTCGGCCACGTCAATCGGATTCCGCTCTGGCTGACCGTGCTCGTCCTGAGCCGCGACATCGTGATCGTGCTCACGGTCACGATCGTGAATCTCGCCGTGCGGCGCCGCACGTTCCGTCCCTCGATGCTGGGCAAGACGGCCACAGCCGCCTTCGTGATCACCGGCGTCGTGACGCTGTTCGAGAACTACCGCGGCGAGCCGTCCGCGCTCGTCACGACCGGCGTGTACATCTCGCTGTTGCTGACGGTGGCCTCAGCGGCCGAATACGTGGTGTTGGTCGGACGGGTGATCGCGAGCGATTCGGGTTCGGCCGAATGAAGAACCAAGAGAACCAATTGTTATTTCTTATTGGTTATTTGCCATTGCATTAGTTATTGGTTATCGGTGATTGCAGTGCCCGCCTCGAATAACCGAACGGCCCAACCAATAGGAAATAGCCAATCACCAATGCAATAACCAATAACAAATAACCAATTGCAAATGGCTATGCCTTCATCTTCTTCCTGAAGTATTCGATCGTCGACGTCAGGCCCTGGTCGAGCGTGACCGTCGGCTCCCACCCGAGCAGTGTGCGGGCGCGCGTGATGTCGGGCCGGCGAACCTTCGGATCGTCGGTCGGCAGCGGCTTGAACACGACGTTGCTCGACGAGCCGGTCATCTTGATGATGAGCCGGGCCATGTCTTCGATTGACATCTCGTGCGGGTTCCCGATGTTGACCGGGTCGTTCTCGGACGAGGCCATCAGCCGGAGGATCCCGTCCACGAGGTCCGTGATGTAGCAGAAGCTTCGGGTCTGGCCGCCGCTGCCAAAGATCGTGACGTCCTCGCCGCGGAGCGCCTGCGCGATGAACGTCGGGACGGCACGGCCGTCGTTGATGCGCATGCGCGGCCCGTACGTATTGAAGATCCGAACGATCTTCGTATCGACGCCGTGGTACCGGTGATAGGCCATCGTGATGGCTTCAGCGAACCGCTTGGCTTCGTCGTACACGCCGCGCGGGCCGACCGGATTGACGTTGCCCCAATAGCTTTCGCGCTGCGGATGCTCGAGCGGGTCGCCGTACACTTCGGACGTGGACGCGATGACGAAACGCGCACCCTTGGCCTTGGCGAGGCCGAGCGCGTTATGCGTGCCGAGCGCGCCCACCTTCAGCGTGGGAATCGGCCACTCGAGATAGTCGATCGGGCTGGCCGGGCTCGCCCAATGGAACACGACGTCGACCGGCCCATCCACCAGGATGTACTTGGTGACGTCGTGCTTCACGAACACGAAGTCCCGACCGGTGAGGTGCTCGATATTCGCGAGGTCGCCCGTCAGCAGGTTGTCGATGCCGACCACGGAGTGGCCGCGCGCGATGAGCGTTTCCGAAAGGTGCGATCCGATGAAACCAGCGGCGCCGGTGATGACGATACGCATAGGAGGAAAGCGGTCAGGCGACCCGGTGGAAGCCGTGCAGGAGCGTCAGCCACATGATCTTGAAGTCGAGCGAAAGCGACCAATTCTCAATGTAGTAGAGATCGAACTCGATCCGTTTCTCGAGCGACGTGTTGCCGCGCCAGCCATTGACCTGCGCCCAGCCCGTGATGCCGGCCTTGACCTTGTGCCGGAGCATGTACTGCGGAATCCGGTGCTTGAATTGCTCGACGAAGAACGGCCGCTCGGGCCGCGGACCGACGATCGACATGTCGCCGATGAACACGTTCCAGAACTGCGGCAGTTCATCCACGTCGTGTCGGCGGAGCCAGCGCCCGATCGGCGTCGCGCGCGGGTCGTCGTCGCGCGCCCAGATGGGGCCGCTGGCGTCTTCGGCGTCCACGGGCATGGACCGGAACTTGTAGACCGCGAACTGCTTGCCGTCGAGGCCCATCCGGTCCTGGCGATAGAAGACCGGTCCAGGTGATCCGCGTTTGATCAAGAAGGCAACGATCACTGCCGGGATGGCCCCGACGAGGAGGACGCCAAACGACAACGCGACGTCCACGGTCCGCTTGAGGACGCTGTTGAAGCCGCGGAGCGGCACGTCGTTGACGCTGATGAGCGGCAGCCCGTCGAGGTCCTCGAGCCGGGCGCGCAACGCGATGAACTGCAGCAGGTCGGGCACGACGTGGACGTTGATGAACTCGCGCGACGCGAACTCCACGACACCGAGCATCTTCACGTGCTCCTCGATCGGGAGCGCGACATAGATCTCATCGATCTTCTCGCGGCCGGCGACTTCCGGGAGGTCCTGAACCGTGCCGAGAAGCGGCAGACCGCGATACCCGATGGCGTCGGTCGCATTGGCACGGTCGTCCACGAATCCGACCAGAACGAAACCGAGCTCCGTGTGCTCGAGGATGCGATCGGCCACCATGCCGCCGAGCTCGCCGACGCCCACGATGAGCACGCGTTTCAGGCCGATACCCCGGCGCCAGCGACGCTGCAGCAGGTCGCGGACGACCTCGCGCGATGCGTAAGTGAAGACGACCGTCAGGCCGACGAAAAGGGCCCACACCGGCCGAGAGACCTGGAGCAGACCGACGGTCCGGTCCGCATCGCTGAGGTGATACGTCTGGACGTAGAGCGTGCCCATGACGCCGAGCAACGTCGCGAGGAGCGTGCCGACGAGCACCCCGAAGAAGTCGTCGACGCGCGTACGGCCGCGTCGCAGGCGATAGAGGCCCTGCAACTGGAACGCGACGACCACGGCCGCGCCCATGAACGGCGCGAGCATCATGTAGCGGGTGAGGGGCGGCTGGCCCAGAGGCGCGCTGAGCAGGCCGGTCTCGAATCGGACGAGGTAGGCCAGAACGAACGCCAGCGTCGCCGCGGAGAAGTCCGCGAAGACGTAAATCGCGACGAGGAGGCGGTTGTGACGCCTCAGCATGCGACGGGCTGCAAGGCATCAGCGACGAGAGCGCGGAATGCGGTCTCGAACCGATCGACGCCGAACGGAAGTGCGTGCCGTCGAATGTCGCCCGGATCGAAGGAGCGGGTCGTCACGCTCTGCATCGCCTCCGCGAACGCGTCAGGTGTCTGGTCCGCGACGAGTCGGCCGGTGACGCCGTCCTGGACGGTCTCGAGCGCGCCGCCCCGGCCCAGCGCGACGACAGGCCGGCCACACGCCAGCGATTCGACCGGCGCGATCCCGAAGTCCTCTTCGGCCGGCAACACGAGCGCCCGTGCCTGCCTGTAGAGGTCCCTGAGCGACGTGTCGTCGACGTTCCCGAGGAACTCGACCGACGGCCCTCCGAGGGACTGGAGGCGCTGCAGGTCAGGACCCGTGCCGACGACCTTCAGGGGAACACCAAGCCTGCTGGCGGCATGAATCGCCACGTCGATGCGCTTATACGGCACGAGGGCGGATACCACAAGGAAGTAGGACGCGGGCGGTCCGTCTCCGGGCGTGAAGAACGCGATATCCACCGGAGGATGGACGACTGACGCCGAACGATTATAGTACCGCGCGATCCGCCCCGCAACGAACCGGGAATTGGCCACGAAGTGATTGACCCGATGGGCCGTCGCGCGGTCCCAGCGTGCCAGCCACGCCATGACCGGCCGCGCGAGCGCATGACCGACCGCGCCGAGCCGCTCGCGTCCGAAATACGCGTCGAACTGATCCCAGGCGTATCGCATCGGCGAATGGCAGTAGCAGATGTGCACCGCCCGGCCCGTAGGCACCACGGACTTGGCTGCGCAATGACTCGTCGAGACCACCAGGTCCACGTCATCGAGGTCGAAGCATTCGATCGCCGACGGGTAGAACGGCAGGTAGTGACGGTACAGGCGCGCCGGCGCCGGGAATCGCTGGACGAACGACGTGCGGATTCGTCGTCCCTCGATCGCCGGAGACACCGCGCCCCGAACGTGCACGAGCGTGAGCAGGTCCGCATCCGGAAAGATCCGGCAGAGCGACTCGAGCACCTTCTCGCCACCGCGCATCCCGGTGAGCCAGTCGTGCACGAGCACGACGCGAGGGCGAGGACCGCTATCGGGCGGCAACGGCGCCCCCAGCCAGTTCGACGTAGACCTCGCGCACGCGCGCGACGGAGCGCTCCCACGAGAACATCCGCACGCGCTCGTGGCCGCGACGAACGAGGTCGGCTCGGAGCGCGGCATCGCCAAGCACGTCGGCCATCGCATCGGCAATCGCGCCAGCGTCCATCGGATCGATGAGCACCGCCGCGTCGCCGACCACTTCGGGCAAGGACGACACGTTCGACGTGATGACCGGCGTGCCTGACGCCATCGCCTCGAGCGGAGGAAAACCGAACCCCTCGTACAAGGACGGGAACACGAACACCGAGGCCAGCCGGTAGAGGGCGGCGAGCGTTTCTTCCGGCACGAATCCGAAGAAGCGAACGTGCGGGTGCAGCTGGAACCGGTGCACCATGCGGCGGAGATTCGGGTACTTGGAAATCTCGTCGCCGATGATCAGGAGCTTGGCCTCCGTGACTCCCCGCCGGCGCAGGATCGAATAGGCCTCGATCAGCCGGTCCACGTTCTTGTGCGGCTTGATGTTGCCCGCGTAGAGGATGAACGGGGAGTTCAGCTGAAACCGCTCGCGGACCCGCGCCATGTCGTCCGCGGTCGGCGCGGTGGCCAGCCGCGAGTCGAGCGCATTGTGGATCACTTCCACGTTGTCGGCAGGAATGCGCAGGTAGTGCAGGATGTCCTGCTTGGAGGCCGTCGACACGGTGAGCACCCGGCGGGCTCGGCGTGCCGCGATACCCATCACCGTGCGCGCATAGGTCGAGGCCAACCGGTTGGGAAGGTACTGCGGAAACCGAAGATGAATACAGTCGTGAATCGTCACGACATACGGGACGCGCGTCAGCGGCGAGACGACGTAGTGGGGGGCGTGAAAGAGGTCCACCCCGGCGCGCCGGACGGCCGCCGGAATGCTGATCTGCTCGCGAATCGAGTAGTTGCCTGCCTGCTCGACGAGCGGCTCGAAACGCGGACCGAGCGACCGGACGTGGTCGACGTCCTCCCGCCGGCAGAGCAGGACGTATTGATCGTCATGTGGCTGCCGCGCCAGCTCGTGGACGAGGTTTCGGACGTAGGTGCCGATTCCGTAGTCGTGGAGCTTGCGGGCATCGATCGCAACGCGCACCGAGCAGGACTTCCTAAGTTCGAAGTCAGAAGTCAGAAGTCAGACGTGACTCACTCGCCGGGTTTCTCACTTTTCTTCTCACTCCTCACTTGCCGGCGCGTCTCATACACGCCGGCGCTGCCACCACCGGAGGAGGGGCGCCCATCCAGGGTGATGCTTCTCGTAGAAGCGCAGGTGGCTCTGGTCGTAGAGATCCTTGAGGCTCGCGCCTGACGTCTCGATCGAACGCCCGCGGCGATGAACGACCTGGGACCGGGGCGTGAAGAGGATTCGGCCGCCCCGCGCACGCAGCGCGGCGCAGAGATCCACGTCCTCCTCGTACATGAAATACCGCTCATCGAAGAGGCCGGCATCGAGAACGGCCTGCCGGTGCGCGAGCAGACACGCGCCGGTGACCCAGTCCACCTCTCGCTCGCGAGAGACGAGACGTGCGACGTACCGCCGCCCGAGTAATCCTCGCCGGCGCGCGGCCCGAACGCGCGCGCGTTGCACGAGCTCATTCCACGGCGACAGCATCGGACCAAACGACACCTCAGGCCGGCCGTGGTCGTCCACGAGGCGCGGCCCGGCAGCCACGGCGCCTGTCTCCCTGAGCCGCTCGGCCAGCGTGTCAATCGCGTGGGGCGGAGCGATCGCGTCGCTGTTCAGCAAGAGGACCAGCGCCGCCTGGCTTTCGCGAATCGCGACGTTGTTCGCCGCGCCGAAGCCAATATTCCTATCGAGCGCGATCAGTCGGACGTGCGGCCATCCGCGGCGAACCGACTCCGGGCTCCCATCGGTTGACGCGTTGTCCACGACGAAGACTGCGGCCGAGCGTCCGTGGAGGCGCTGCGTGGAGCGCCCCGAGACACGCCTCGAGATCCGTTCGCGTGTTGTGGCTCACGACGATGACGTCGAGACTGAGTGGGATGGGTGTCGTCATCGCGCGGCGGCTTCGAGCGCCTTGAGAACAGTGGACGCGGTGCGCGCCCACGAGAGCAGGCCCATCCGGCCCCGGCCGGCGGCCAGCGTGCCGTCTCGGCGTGATGCGTCGTGGAGCAGCTCATCCAGCGCGGCGGCAATCGCGCGGGTGTCGAGAGGCACGAGCACCGCGCCATCGCCGTAGACCTCGCGCGCGACGGGCGTGTCGATGAGCACGGACGGCACCCCGTGGGCCAGGGCCTCCATGGGCGTCATCGCGAAGCCTTCGTAGTCCGACAGGAACGCAAACACACGAGCGGACGCGTACAACCGATCCAGGTCGGCGTCGTTCACATATTCGCGCCAGTCCACGGCATGAGCGACGCCGAGCCTGGCGGCAATCGCGCGCGGATCGACCGGCGGGTTCGTGCGGTTGGCTCCGACGAGAATCAGGCGGGCGTCGGGTTGCTTTCCAGCGACGAGCGCGAACGCCTCGATGAGATCCGGGATGTGCCGGCGATTGAACAAAGAGCCGACGAACAGCACGACGGGATCGCGCCCGGACGCCGCCGCCGGCGAAACGTCCGGCGGCCCGGGCGGCGCGAGACGGATCCGCGCCCGGTCGACCGTGAAAAAGCGGACGATCTCCGCCGCGGAGAATTCAGAGATTGTGACGATCGAGTGGGCGCCGCGGGCCGCGCGAGCCGTCAGCCACCGCCGTCGCATGCCCTCACGCCAGGAAAACCACTCCGGGTGAGCCGCGAACGAGACGTCGTAGATCGCCACGACGAACGGACACGGCGAACGGAGCGGCGCCGTGTAACCGGCGGCGAAAAAGACTTCGACGCCGGCCTCGCCGATCGCGCGGGGCAGGCGAGTCTGTTCCCAGAGCGTGCCGCTGTTCCGCGACCGCTCCACGCGCCACTGGATCGCGGGTCCAAGCGCGGTCAGATGCGCCGGAGGCGGCGCCGGCAGAAACACGGATACGCGGTGGCGAAATGCGGGATCACTGGTCCATTCGCGAAGGACGCGCTCGACATAACGGCCGACGCCCGTCGGCTGGCCGATGAGCTCTCGGCCGTCAACACCGATATGCAACACGCGGTCAGCCACGACGGCGTGTCCGTTCCTCAACGGCGAGCGACCAGGCTTCCCGCAGTGACCTCGCGGTCCTCGCCCACGTGAACTGCTCGGCATGACGACGCCCGGCGTCGCGCATCCGATCGCGAAGCGCCTGGTCCGCCAGGACCTCGTCGAGCGCGCGGCTCAGCGCCTCGGCATCGTCAGGATCGATCAGTCGGCCGGCCGATCCGACCGTCTGCTGCAACGCGCCTCGGTTGGCAGCGATGACCGGCACGCCCGTCATCATGGCTTCGGCCGCAGGCATGCCAAATCCCTCGGTGTGTGAAGGCAGCACGAACACGAGTGCCCGCCGATACAACTCGAGCCGCCGTTCGGGGGCGATGTATCCAAGGACCTCGACGCGACCCGCGAGTGGGGAACGGCGGGTCCGGCTCACGATGGCCTCAGCCTCAGGAGTCACGCGGCCGGCCAGCACAAGCGGGGGCGCATCAGGCCGCCGGGCGAGCAGTCGCTCGTAGGCATCCACGAGAACACCGACGTTCTTTCGGGGCTCGAGGGTGCCGAGAAACAGCACACACCCTCCCGTGGCCGGTTCACGCTCCCGCATGGGCCAGGGCGGCACGCCTGGCGGGCAGATGGACATGCGGGCGCGTGGGACGTCAAGCCGACGTTCGACTTCGCTCGCGGTGTGCTCCGAGACGACGATCACGCGATCCGCCCGGCGGACGTGGCCGGGCGCGAGCGCGGGATAGTCCCGCCGAATCTCGGCACGGGTTCGTTCGGGGTGGTCGAGGAAGTCCAGATCATGGACCGTGACGAGTTGGACGGCGTGCCGGGACGGAATCAGGAGCGGATGCGCAGACTGTGCGACGTCGACGGGACCCGAGAAGCCCTCGACCGGCGGCCATTCGAGCCGATGCCACAACCCGTTCAGCAGACGGACCGGAATGCGTCGATCGACCACCGACGCGCCCGGAACGACGTCCGGACGCAGGCGATCCTTCCAGGAGGCCGAGAAGAGAACCAGGGATTCGCCGGGCGGCGCCGTCGCCACAAGCGCCGTGGCCGCCTGATGGACGTATTCGCCGACACCGGTTCGCTCGCGAAGCGCGGGTCTGTAGTCGACGAGAATCCGCACAACGGAAGTCGGCGGATGCTATCACGTGTTTTTCAAGGCCTGCAGGCGCAAGTCCTTATCTGTCAATCGATTGACAGCTTTTCCACGTGCGTGTTAGGTTGAGGAGTTTTTCAATGCGGAGGCTGAGGCGTTCATGAGACTCGCAGTAGTCGGCACGGGGTATGTCGGGCTGGTCGTGGGGGCCTGTTTCGCGGAGACCGGCAATGAGGTCATCTGCGTGGACAAGGACGGGGCGAAGATCCGGGCGCTGAACGCCGGGAAGATCCCGATCTATGAACCGGGCCTCGAGGAGCTGGTCCGCCGCAACCGGGCCAAGAAGCGGCTGACGTTCTCGACGGCCCTGCCGGACGCCGTCAAGAAGTCCGAGATCGTGTTCCTTGCGGTCGGTACTCCGATGGGCGAAGACGGGTCGGCTGACCTGCAGCACGTGCTGGCGGCGGCCCGCGACATCGCGCGGGCGATGAACGGCTACAAGGTCATCGTGGACAAGAGCACGGTGCCCGTGGGCACCTCCGAGCTCGTGCACGAGACCATCCGGAAGGAAACCCGGTTCGAGTGCAGTGTCGTGAGCAACCCCGAGTTCCTGAAGCAGGGCGCCGCCGTGGAAGACTTCCTGAAGCCCGACCGCGTCGTGATTGGCGCGAGCGACTCGCGCGCCGCGGACCTGATGCGCGAGCTCTATCGCCCTTTCACGCGCACCGGCGCGCCCATCATGGTGATGGACACCGCGAGCGCCGAGCTCTGCAAGTACGCGGCGAACGCGATGCTCGCGACCCGCATCTCCTTCATGAACGAAATCGCCAATGTCTGCGAACGCTTCGGCGCCGACGTGGACAAGGTGCGCCAGGCGATGGCCAGCGACAAGCGCATCGGACCGGCCTTCCTGTTCCCCGGCGTCGGCTACGGCGGCAGCTGCTTTCCGAAGGACGTGCAGGCGATCATCAAGTTCGCGGGCGATCAGAAGTACAAGTTCCGCATTCTTCACGCGGTCGAAGAGGTCAACAAGACCCAGAAGCAGAAACTGCTCGTCGAGCTCGACCGGCACTTCGGCCGATCGCTCAAGGGCAAGACGATCGCGGTGTGGGGACTCTCGTTCAAGCCGCGCACCGACGACATGCGCGAGGCGCCCGCCATTCCGATCATCGAGGGCTTGCTCAAGCGCGGCGCGAAGGTCAGGGCGTTCGATCCGGAGGCGCGCGGCGTCGCCGAGCGAATTTTCAAGAAGCGGATCACGTATGCGGCCAACGCGTATGACGCGCTCACCAAGGCTGACGCGCTTCTCATCGTTACCGAGTGGAACGAGTTCCGCGAGCCCGACTTCGTGCGCATGAAGGAGCTCATGCGCGAGCCGGTGATCTTCGACGGCCGCAACATCCTCGATCCGCCGCAAATCCGCGGCCTCGGGTTCACGTACTGGTCGGTCGGCCGTCGATGAGCGTGGTTTTCGTGACCGGTGGCGCAGGATATGTCGGCAGCCACGCGGTCAAGGGCCTTGCGGCCGCCGGCTACGACGTCGTCGTCTACGACGACCTGTCGGCCGGCCACCGCGAAGCGATCGAGCGGATTGCGGCCGCCTCACCCGGCCGGTCGGTCACGCTCGTCGAGGGCGACATGCTCGACGGGCCCAAGGTGGCACGCGCGATGGCGACGGCCCGACCTGACGCCGTCATGCACTTCGCGGCGCGCCTCGACGTCGGGGAATCCGTCCGAGAGCCGCTGGCGTACTACCACGTCAACGTGACCGGCACACTGAGCGTCCTGGCGGCGATGGCCGCCAACAACGTGTCTCGATTCGTGTTCTCGTCCACCTGCGCCATCTTTGGCGAGACCGACGTTCCGCTTCACGAGGACCTCCCGAAGCAGCCCGTCAACGCGTATGGCGAGACGAAGCTCGCCATCGAGCGCGCCCTTCCGCACGTCGAGCGGGCCACGGGCATCCGCTGGACCGCGCTCCGGTATTTCAATGCCGCCGGTGCCGATGGGGACGGCGTGATTGGCGAAGCCCACGATCCCGAAATTCATCTGATCCCACGGGCGATCGCGGCCGCGGCCCGGGGCGCCGACTTCACGGTGTTCGGCGACGACTACCCGACGCCGGATGGCACGTGCATCCGCGACTACGTCCACGTGAGCGACCTGGCCGACGCCCACGTGCGGGCCCTTCATCGTCTCGAGGCGGGAGGCGAGTCTCGCGCATACAATCTCGGCACCGGCACCGGCATGTCCGTGCGCCAGGTACTCGACGCCATCGAGCGGACGGCCGGACGTCCCGTGCCGCACCGTCTGAGCGGACGACGGCCGGGGGATCCGGCGCGCCTCGTCGCGAAGAGCGATCGGGCGGGCAACGAGCTCGGGTGGCGCGCGACACGTTCGCTGGACGACATCGTGGACACCGCCTGGCGATGGCACGAGCGCCATCCGCTCGGCTATTCGAGTTGACGCGCGAGGAGCTGACAGGACCGGAGTGAACGACCTCCTTCGTCTGCTTCGCTACGCCGCCCCGTACCGTGGCCGCCTCATGGTCGCGTTCGGCGCGATGGTGTTCTACGCCCTCGGCTCGGCGTACCTCGCGTGGATGATCAAGCGCCGTCGTCGACGGCCTGTTCGCGGTGCAGCAAGGCCAGACCTCGACGGTGGGCGACGATATCGCGCGCGGCGCGGCCGGAGTCATCGGCGCGTCAGATTCTCGTCGCGTACTTCCTCAAGGGCGTCGGCGCGTACGGCTCCAGCTTCCTCATGGCGGACGTCGGCCAGCGCGTGGTGCGCGATATCCGCAACGCACTCCATCGGCACATCCTCGGCCAGTCCGCGGCATTCTTTGCCGGCCGCACGACCGGCCAGCTGGTCTCCCGGATCACGAACGACGTCAATCAGGTCCAGACCGCGGTCTCCGAGACGCTGGCCGACCTGTCACGCGAGTCGCTGGCCGTGGTCGGATACGCCGCGTTGCTGTTTTGGCTCGACTGGCGGCTGGCGCTCGTCGTGATCGTGGCCGCGCCGCTCGTCGTGTACCCCCTCGTGCGTCTGGGACAGCGCGTGCGTCGAACGACCCGCCGCGGCCAGGAAGAGCTCGAGCACGTCACCCATCTCGCCACCGAAACGTTTGCCGGCCAGCGCATCGTGAAAGCGTTTACGGCAGAGGGTAGGGAAGCGGCGCGCTTTGGGAGAGCCACTGAAGAGCTGTACCGCACGAACATGAAAGTGACGGGCTCGCTCGCCGCGCTCCCGCCGCTGATGGAGTTCATCGGCGGAATCGCGGCCGTCGGCGCGCTGTGGCTTGGCGCCACACGCATTCAGGCCGGCGCGCTGACCGCGGGCGACTTTGCGGCATTCCTCGGTTCGGCGTTCATGATGTACGGCCCAATCAAGAAACTGAGCCGCGTGAACGCGAGCATCCAGCAGACGATCGCCGCGAGCGAACGCATCTTCTCCATGCTCGACACCCACTCCGAGGTGCACGAGCGGCCGGGCGCGAAACCGATGGCGCGGATGCGGCACTCCGTCGAGTTCCGGAACGTCAGCTTCGCGTACGACGACCGTCCCGACCGGCTGGCACTCAGCCGCGCGTCCTTCACGGTCCGAGCAGGGCAGCTCGTCGCGCTCGTGGGCCTGAGCGGCGCAGGTAAGACGACGCTCGTCAACCTGATTCCAAGGTTCTACGACGTACGGGAAGGCGCGATCCTGGTCGACGGAATCGACGTGCGCGACGTCACGCTGGCGTCGCTTCGGGCGCAGGTGGCGCTTGTGACCCAGGACACCGTGCTTTTTGACGACACGATCGGCGCCAATATCGCCTACGGTGTACCGAACGCGCCGCAGGACGCCGTCGAAGCCGCGTCTCGCGCCGCGCACGCCCACGAGTTCATCGCCCAGCTGCCGCAAGGCTACGCGACGCGCATCGGCGAGCGCGGCCAGCTGCTCTCGGGCGGGCAGCGCCAGCGCCTGGCGATCGCGCGCGCCATCCTCAAGGACAGCCCGCTGCTCATTCTCGACGAAGCGACCTCGTCGCTCGACGCCGAGTCCGAGCTGCTGGTGCAGGATGCGCTCGCCAACCTGATGCGGAATCGCACGACGTTCGTGATCGCGCACCGGCTCTCGACCGTCAGGCGCGCTGACATCATCCTGGCCGTCGAGGCCGGACGCATCGCCGAGATCGGGACGCACGACGAGCTCGTCGGACGCCCAGGCGGCGTCTATGCGAAGCTGTATGCCCTTCAAGCCTTCGAGGAGCCGGAGAAAGTGTTGTGATTCGTTCGATGACGGGGTTTGCGGCCGTGAGCCGCAGCGAGACGGACCAGACGGTTCATGTCACGCTCAAGTCGGTCAATCATCGGTTTCTCGACCTCGCGATCAAGGCGCCCTCGTCGCTCGCCGCTCTCGAGGCGCGTATTCGAACGACGGTGTCCGAGCGGCTCGCCCGCGGCCGCGTCGAGGTCACCGTGGTGGTCGACTCCACGCTCCTGCCTGAGCGCCAGGTCGTCGTCGATGAGCGCCTCGTGGAGCGCGTCGAAAACGCCATCACCTCGCTCCGCAAGCGCGGATCGATCACCGGCAGCCTGACGGTGTCGGACCTTCTTCACATTCCGCACGCCGTCGAGGTTCGTCCGGCCGTCACCTTCGGGACGGGCCCCACGCCCGCAGTGGCCGAGCTGACCATCGGCGCCCTGGAGCAGGCCGTCGGCGCGCTCGTGACCATGCGCGAGACGGAAGGGCGTCTGATTGAGGCCGACCTGACGGAACGGTTGTCGACGATGCAGCGCCTCGTGGGCGTGGTGGAGGCGGCTGCCAAGGAAGGGCAGCGCCAGTTCGAGACGCGACTCCGCGAACGGCTCGACACTCTGCCAGCCGACCTGCGTGGCGACGCGGGTGCGGTGGCTCGAGAGCTGGTGCGCTTCGTTTCGAGGTCGGATATCGACGAGGAGGTCGTCCGGCTGCGGAGTCACATCGAACACTGGCGCGGCCTGGCCGCGGCGCCCGAACCGTGCGGCCGCCAGCTCGACTTCCTGGTGCAGGAGATGAACCGGGAGGTCAACACCATCGGATCGAAGGTGGAGCACGTCCACGCCACCGAGACGGTGATCGCGGCCAAGGCGGAGCTCGAGCGCATCCGGGAGCAGGTCCAGAATGTCGAGTGAGCCTGCCGTCCAGCCGGGGCTGCTCTTCGTCATTTCCGCCCCGTCCGGGACGGGAAAAACGACCGTGGTCGAGCGGCTCGTCGAGCGGTGCCCGCACCTGCGCCAGTCACGGTCCTACACGTCGCGAGCCGCCAGACAAGGCGAAATTGACGGCGTCGACTATAATTTTGTGAGCCGCGAGGTCTTCGAAGGCATGGTCCACCGGGACGAGTTCCTGGAGTGGGCCGATATCTTCGGCAACCTGTACGGAACGTCCCGCCGCGATACCGCCGCGGCGCTTGCCTCCGGTGTGGATCTGGCGCTGGTGATCGACGTACAGGGGGCCCGGCAAGTCCGGAAACGGACCCGAGATTCGGTGGCGGTGTTCGTGCTGCCGCCCTCGTATGCCGTGCTGGCCGAGCGGTTGCGCGGAAGGAACCAGGATCCGCCGGCGTCGATCGAACGGCGCCTGACCACCGCCCGCGCCGAAGTCGACGCCGTGGACGCATATGACTACGTCGTCATCAACGACGAACTCGACCGGTGCGTGAGCGAGATCGCGGCGATTGTCGCGGCCGAGCGCGCGCGTCGTGTCCGCAAGCAAGGCGTGATCGATCGCATCGTCAGCACGTTTCGAGAAGAGGAAAACAGGAGTAAAGAGCCATGAGTGACAGCCCTCGGCCAACGAGCCGGCCGAAGAACTCGTTCGAGTACGTGACGGTCGCCGCCGCCAGGGCGCGGCAGCTTCTGCAGGGGTGTGTGCCGAAGGTCGACGGATCGCCGAAGCCGGCCCGTCGCGCATTGCAGGAAGTCCAGGCCGGATCGGTCGAGAAGGTGCCGCCGGCACCGACCGAGGCCTAAGCCATGGCCTTCGTGGGCCTCGGCGTCACTGGGGGCATCGGCGCCTACAAGTCTGTCGAGGTCGCACGGCTGCTCCAGAAGCGGGGGCACCGCGTGCAAGCGGTGATGACGCGCAACGCGCGGCGGTTCATCGGCCCGCTGACGTTCGAGGCCATCACGCGCGAGCCGGTCATCACGAGCACGTTTGCGCCTGGCGCCAACGCCAACATCGAACACATCGCGCTCGCGTCGACGATCGATTTGCTGCTCGTCGCCCCGGCCACCGCCAACAGCCTCGCGAAGTTCGCGCACGGCCTGGCGGACGACTTTCTGTCCGCCTTGTACCTTGCCACGCGCGCCCCCGTGCTCCTGGCGCCCGCCATGAACACGAACATGTGGGATCACGCCGCGACGCAGGCAAACGTCGCCACGCTTCGCGCGCGTGGCGTGAACTTCGTCGACCCCGGCGAGGGATACCTCGCGTGCGGCTGGGTCGGCGCGGGCCGTCTCGCGGAGCCGGACACGATCGTGGCCTCGGCTGAGGCGTTGCTCGCACGTCCCGGCCGTCTGTCTGGCCGCAGGATTCTCGTGACGGCGGGGCCGACGATCGAAGACATCGATCCCGTCCGCTTCATCGGCAACCGATCCAGCGGCCGGATGGGTTTCGCGCTGGCGCGGGCCGCGCACGCGCGCGGAGCCGAGGTCACGCTGATCGCGGGACCGACCGACGTCGATCCTCCGGCGGTTCACGAAGTCGTGCGGACGCGAAGCGCACGGGACATGCACGCCGCCGTCGTCGCGCGCGCGGACGGAGTGGACGTCATCATCATGTCCGCGGCGGTCGCCGACTACACGCCGGCCGACGGCGCACGGTCCGGACAAGATCGACAAGGGCGGCGACCTCCACCTCGAGTTGGTCCGCACGGTGGACATCCTCGCGGACCTGGGCCGCTGGCGTGGCGATCGGACCCGGCCGGTGCTCGTCGGATTTGCGGCACAGACGGGCGACGTCGAGGCCGCAGCGCGCCGGAAGCTCCTCGCCAAAGGTGTGGATCTCGTGGTCGCGAACGACGTGCTCGCGCCCGGCTCCGGGTTCGAAGTGACCACGAACCAGGTCACGCTCGTGTCTCACACCGGTTCCGAACCGCTGCCGCTGATGTCGAAGGACGAGGTCGCCGGGATCGTCATGGACCGCGTGGAGCAGGCGCTCTCGCCCGAAACCGCCGTCCCGGCGCGGGCGTGATCGGTTACGCATGATCGACAGGCGTGCGGTCGCCAGCCATTTGCGTTTGTTCGAGAGCTTCGGCATCCAGGGCGTGTCGCGCGACACGGCCTGGCGTCATCGTGACGCCGACTCGTCCCCCGCGCGTATCGTGATGCCCCCACCACCCGACCTGCCGGCAGAGTCCGCCCCTTCAACCGTGACCGACCCCGGAAGCGCGCTCAAGGCGCTGCGCGAGGAGATCGGCGACTGCACCCGCTGCGTGCTGCACACGCAAGGCCGGAAGCAGGTGGTATTCGGTGTGGGGAACCCGGCAGCACAGCTGATGTTCGTCGGCGAAGCGCCCGGCGCGGACGAGGATGCCCAGGGCGAGCCGTTCGTCGGACGAGCCGGGCAGCTCCTGACCAAGATCATCGAAGCCATCGGTCTCGCGCGCGGCGACGTGTACATCGCGAACGTCATCAAGTGCCGGCCGCCCGGCAACCGGAATCCGGCGCCCGAGGAAGTGTCGACCTGTCAGCCCTTTCTGTTCCGCCAGATCGACATCATTCGGCCGCGCGTCATCGTTGCCCTCGGCACGTTCGCGGCGCATACGCTGCTCGGCACCGATGCGCCCATCTCGCGTCTCCGTGGCCGCGTCCACGAATTCCGCGGCGGATCGAAGCTCGTCCCGACGTTCCACCCGGCGTTTCTCCTCCGCAGCCCGGACCGTAAGCGCGACGTCTGGGAAGACATGAAGAAAGTGCGTGCCCTCCTCGCTGAACACGACTGAACATCTCATTGCTGTCGCCGTGCCGGTCCCCGGTCTCGGCGTGCTGACGTACCGCGTGACGGGGCGAGCCGACGCGCCACCCAAGGGGGCGCGTGTGCAGGTTCCGCTGGGATCGCGCACCGTCACAGGGTGCGTCGTCGGCCCGGCGGACGCGGCTCGTCCCGCGACCGTCAAGGACGTGGTCGCCGTGCTCGACGATGAGCCGTTCCTGCCGCCGGCCATCGTCGATCTGGCGCTCTGGATGGGTGAATACTACGCGGCCGGTCCGGGCGACACGCTTGTGAACGCGATGCCCCCGGCCTCACGCCGGGCCGAGGCCTCGCCGTTTCGCATGCGGCGTGTCGTCGAGCTTGCCGCGGGCGCGCCCTCCGGCACCGCCGTGCGCGGCGAGCGTCAGCAGCAAGCCCTGCGGCTTCTTGCCGCGCGCGTCGGCGGCGTTCCGCTCGCGGAGCTCACGCAAGCCGGCGTCAGCGCCGCGACCGTCCGCCGCCTCGCCGAGACCGGCGCGGTGCGCGTGCGCGACGAGATCGCGGAGCGCGATCCGTTCGCGGGCGAAGCCGGACGCGGCAGTCACTGGAGCCTTCGCACGTCGGCGGCGCTGCCGCACGAGCTCACCGCCGAGCAAGCCGTCGCCCTGGATCGACTGCGTCAACGCGCCGACGAGCGTCAGTTCCGCGTGGCGCTCCTGAGAGGCGTGACGGGCAGCGGCAAGACGGAGGTGTACCTGCGTCTGGCGGAACACGTGGTGCGGCGGGGCGGCCGCGTGCTCCTCCTCGTGCCGGAAATCGCGCTCACGCCGGCACTCGTCGGGCAGTTCCGCGCGCGGGCGGGCTCGCGCGTGGCCGTGCAGCACAGCGGTCTCTCGGAAGGTGAACGGCACGACCAGTGGCATCGCATCCGGCGCGGCGACGTGGACATCGTCATCGGCACACGGTCGGCAATCTTCGCACCGGTCGATCGGCTGGAACTCATCGTCGTGGATGAGGAGCACGAGCCCTCGTACAAGCAGGAGGAAACGCCGCGCTACCACGCGCGCGACGTGGCGGTGATGCGCGGACAGATGCAGCGCGCGCTCGTCGTGCTGGGCAGCGCAACGCCGTCGCTGGAGTCGGCCGCCAACGCCGCGAGCGGCCGGTACGCAGCGCCTCGACCTCTCGCGACGTGTCATGGACCGGCCAATGGCCGAGGTACGCATCGTCGACATGCGTAAGGAGATGGCCTCGGCCGGGCGGTTGGTCACATTCAGCGCGGCCCTCCTCGAGGCGATTGGGGAGCGCCTCAGCCGGGGCGAACAGTCCCTGGTCCTGCTGAATCGACGGGGCTTCGCGACGGCGGTCTTCTGCCGCCAGTGCGGGACCTCGATGGAGTGTCCGAACTGCAGCGTTCACCTGACTTTTCACAAGGCTGCCCGGCTTCTCCGGTGTCACTACTGCAACTACGGGGCTCGCCTGCCGAAACACTGTGAGGACTGCGGCGGGGACTACCTCGAGCAGTCCGGTTTTGGCACGGAGCGGCTGGAGGCCGATCTTCGTCAAACATTCGCCTCGGCGCGAATCGGCCGGCTGGACCGGGATACGACCCGGCGCCGCGGCGCGATTGCGAGGCTCCTTACCGCCGTGGCCGACCGCGAGCTGGACATCGTGGTCGGGACCCAGATGATCGCCAAAGGGCACGACTTCCCGGGAGTCACCCTGGTCGGGGTGGTTTCGGCGGATGTTGGGTTGGGGATGGCGGATTTTCGAGCCTCCGAGAGGACATTTCAGTTGTTGACGCAGGTGGTCGGACGCGCAGGCCGCGGAGAGGCGCCGGGGGAGGCCATCGTGCAGACCCTCTATCCCGATCACTACAGCGTGCGCGCCGCGGCTCGTCAGGACTATCAGTCGTTCTTCGATCGCGAGATGGAGTTTCGCCGCGCCATGCACTATCCGCCGGACACGGCCCTGATCAACGTTGTCGTGAAGGGCCGTTCCCTCGAATCCGCGATGGAAGGCGCGGCCGATCTCGCCACGCGTGTCCGCGCCTCGTCTGTCGGTCAGGTTCTCGGGCCGGCGCCGGCTGCGCTCGCCAAGGTCAGGAACGAATACCGCGCGCAGTTCTTCGTCAAGGGCCGCCGCCGCCGCGCGATGCGGGAGGCCGTCGTGGCGGCCCTCGACGCGCGCCCCGAGCTGAAGAAACGCACCATCGTCGACGTCGATCCGGCCTCGGTGACCTAGCGGGATGCCGGCATTCCTCTGCCCCCATCGTGGTGGACGTGTGAGCCGGCTGGCCCGGCTGGTCGCGGTCGCCGCCACGCTCGCCGTGCTCGGCACGGGTGCGCTGCGGGCACAGACGATCACCGCGTCGGCGCCGGCGGTGACCGCCGCGTATCTCATCAAGTTCGTCAACTTCGTGGATTGGCCCGCCGACGTCCTGGCGCCCGAATCTCCGCTGACCATGTGTCTGGCAGACCCGCCAGTCGCTGAGGCGGTGGCTCGCGTCGTGTCCGCGCGGCCGGCCACCGCGCGCCCGATCATCGTCATGCCGGTGCAGCCGGGCGCGGTGCCGGCGGAGTGCGGTGTGCTGTACGTCAGCGATCTGGATGCCCGGAAGATGGCGGCCCTCATCGCGGCCCTGCGAGGACGCAGCGTGCTTGCCATCAGCGACGCCGAAGACTTTGCCAAACGCGGAGGAACGATTCAGCTCTTTCTCGAAGACGGCTCGATGAAGTTCTCCGTCAATCCTCAAGCCGCCGAGCGCGCGCGCCTCCACGTCAGTTCGCTGCTGCTCAAACTCGCGGTGATTGTGAAGGAATGACCATGGGACGCCGGTTTGGTCTCGTCATCTCGCGAATGCCGCTCGTGCGGAAGCTCGCCTTCATCAGCGCGGCGGCCACGACCGTGGCGCTGGTGGTCGCCGGAGTGCTGCTCGTGCGGTACGACGCACGTGACGCGCGCGGCCGGCTCGAGCGTGACATCGGGATGCTGGCGGAGGTCGTCGGATCCAACTCGACCGCGGCCCTGTCGTTCGGCGATCGCAAGAACGCCGGCGAAACGTTGTCCGCGTTCACGGCGAACCCGCACGTCCTGCGTGCCGCCATTGTCGCGGCCGATGGCTCGATCTTTGTGCAGTACCAGAACGCCGCCTCGGGTTCCGGCGGGCCGTTCGTCGTGACGCCGCCGGCTGGCGCGACGAACAGCGCCGCCTGGTCCGAGTTCACCAACAAGGTGCTGCGGCTGGCTCGACCCATCCGGCTCGATGGACAGATCGTCGGGCACGTATATGTCGAGTCGGACATCGCGGAGCTGCGCGCGCGTTCCGCGTCGGTCATCACCGTGGTCGCGGTGGTCCTCGCGACGGCCCTGTTGATCACGATCGCGTTGACGTTCCTGCTCCAGGGCGCCGTGTCGGCTCCGCTCCAGCACCTGACTGAAATCACCCGGATCGTGACCGAGGATCGCCGCTACGACGTGCGCGCGGAAGCCACGAGTGACGACCAGGTCGGGAAACTGATCACCGGGTTCAACAAGATGCTGTCCGAGATCCAGACGCGCGACCGGGAACTGCTCGAGCATCGCGCGAGACTCGAAGCGACCGTCGAGTCGCGCACCGTCGAACTGCGGACGGTCAACCAGGAGCTCATCCGCGAGCACGACCGCGCCATGGCCGCGAGCCGGGCCAAGGGCGAGTTCCTCGCGAACATGAGTCACGAGATCCGCACGCCGATGAACGGCATCATCGGCATGACCGAGCTGGCGCTCGGCACGGCGCTGACCGGCGAACAACGTGAGTACCTCGAGACGGTCAAATTCTCGGCCGAGGCGCTTCTCGCGATCCTCAACGACGTCCTCGACTTCTCGAAGATTGAGGCCGGCAAGGTCGAGCTCGAGAAGATCAACTTCTCGGTCCGGGACACCGTCAACCAGGCGGTCAAGCCGTTCACGGTCGCCGCCTACCAGAACGGCGTCGAGCTCATCGGCAACGTGCAGTCGAACGTCCCCGAATATCTCGTCGGCGACTCCGGCAAGCTGCGACAGGTGCTCGCGAATCTCGTCGGCAACGCCGTGAAGTTCACGAGCAATGGGCACGTCCTCGTTGAAGTGAGCGAGGACCGGCGCGAGGGCTCGCGCTCGATTCTCCACTTCTTCGTGCAGGACACAGGCATCGGGATTCCGCCGGAGAAGCACGCCGCGATCTTCGAGGCCTTCAGCCAGGCCGATGGATCGACGACCCGGCGGTTTGGCGGAACCGGCCTGGGGCTCTCGATCTGCAGCGGCTTGATGGAGCTCATGGACGGCCGCATCTGGGTCGAGAGCGAAGACGGCAAGGGCAGCACGTTCCACGTCGAGGTCGGCTTCGAACTGGGAGTGTCGCCGGCGGAGCGTCCCGCCGCGTTCCGGCTGCCGCCGGTCCGCATCCTCATCGTGGATGACAACGCGATCAACCGCCGGATTCTCACCGAGCAGCTCGTGCGCTGGGGCGCGGAGCCGCACGCCGTCGAAAGCGGCCAGGCGGCGCTCGACGTGTTGAGCGCGGCCGCACGGGCGCGGCGCCCATTCGAGATCGTCCTGCTCGACATGCACATGCCGGACATGGATGGGCTCACGGTCGCTGAGGCGATCCAGCACCGGTCGGAGCTCGTCGACACGGCCATCGCGATTCTCACGTCGTCCGCCGTCCCGGGAGAGGCGGCGCGGCTGCGAGAACGCGGCGTCGAAGCGTGCCTCTCGAAACCGTTCCGCAACGAAGAGTTGTTCCGTCTGATCGCCGACCTCCTCGATCCGGACGGCCGCGTGAGTCGCGTCGAGGCCGCCGGACACACCAGGCTGCGGCACGCCGAGGAGCCCGCGTCACCGGCCGCCAACCGTCCGCAGAAGGTGCTCGTGGCCGAAGACAACCCGGTCAACCAGCGACTGGCCGTGGCGCTTCTCGCGAAGCGGGGCCACCAGGCGACGGTGGTCGAGAGCGGCCAACAAGCGCTCGAAGCGCTCGCGCGCGAGTCGTTCGACCTCATGCTCATGGATATTCAGATGCCGGGCATGGGCGGACTCGAAGCCACCAGCGTCATTCGCGCCAATGAGCAGCAGCACGGCGGCCACATCCGCATCATCGCGATGACGGCGCACGCGATGCCGGGCGACCGTGAGAAATGCCTGGCAGCCGGAATGGACGACTACCTGACGAAGCCGATCGACGCACGAAAGCTTTACGCGCTCATCGACGCCGGGGCGGCGGTGTTGCCGCCCGCGGCGGTGGAGGCCCCCATCAACGTGGAGGCGGCCTTCGACCGCGTGGAAGTGCTGCGCCGTCTCGAGGGCGACGACCAACTGCTTCGCGAGGTGATCGACCTGTTCATCCAGGACAGCGCGTCGCTCGTCGACAGACTGCGGATGGCGGTTGAGCGGAACGACGCGGCCGAAGTGCGCGCCGCCGCGCATCGGCTGAAGGGTGCGGCGAGCAATCTGGCGGCAGGACCGGTGACGGACGCGGCGCGGGCACTCGAAGTCATCGGTGAACAGGGAACCTTGGCGGAGGCAATGCCGGCGTGGCAGCACCTGAAGCGCGAGGCGGACCGTCTGGCGGCCGCGCTTCGCGCGAGACAGAAAGAGCCTGCCGGCCAGACGAGAGGCCACGTGTGACCAGGCTGAGGGATCGACTCATCGTGAAGCGGCTGGCGATCGGCGGGCTCGCGACCGTGGTCCTACTGGGCGCCACCCGAGCGGGATGGGCTCAAACGGCCGACGACCTGTCCGACCTCAGCCTCGAGGATCTGATGAACGTCCGCGTCGAGCGGGTGTTCGGCGTGTCCCGGCGCGTGCAGCCAATCACGGAAGCGCCCTCGTCGGTCACCATCGTGACGGCCGAGGACATCAGCCGTCACGGCTATCGAACCCTGGCCGACATTCTGCGTGGCGTGCGCGGACTGTTCGTCACCGACGACCGGAACTACTCGTACGTGGGTGCCCGCGGCTTTGCGCGTCCCGGCGACTACAACAGCCGGATTCTGCTCGTCGTGGACGGGCACCGGATCAACGACGCCGTCTTCGATCAGGCGCCGCTCGGCCGCGAGCTCGGCCTCGATCCGGCGACATTCCAGCGCGTGGAAATCATCCGCGGACCGGCGTCGGCGCTGTACGGCACGAGCGCGTTCTTTGCCGTGGTCAACGTCACCACCAAGCGCGGGGAAGACGTCAACGGCGTCGCCGTGCGCGCGGGCGTCGGCAACCTCGGACGCACGAAAGTCGGCGGCATCGCAGGACGACGGTTCCGGAACGGGCTCGATGTCGCGTTCGCCGCCGGCGTCGAGAACGTCGACGGGTACGATGAGCTGTACTACCCGGAGTTCGACGACCCGTCCACGAACAACGGCATTGCCAGCCACATCGACAACGATTCGTTGCGAACGGTCAGCGGGCGCGTGAGCTACCGCGACTTCACGATTACCGGAGCGTACGGCCGGCGCCAGAAGACCGTGCCGACTGCGGCCTTCGGCACGGCGTTCAACGACGACCGGTTCGTGACCGATGATTCGCGCGGCTTCATCGACGGCGCGCTCGACCGTTCGTGGCGCGGGACTGAATACGCGATTCGGGCGTACGCCGATAGCTACCGCTACGACGGGACCTATCCCTACGAGTCGTCAATCGAAGGCGAGCCGAACGTCCTGTCCACGGACTACGGCTACGGGACGTGGTGGGGCGCCGAGGGCCGCGCGACGCGTCGCCTTCCGGGACGCCAGACGCTCACCGGCGGTCTCGAGTTTCGCGACTACGCGCAGCAGGCGCAGGGCGAGGCGTTCGAGGAGGATCCCACCGGCAACTGGGATTCCGACGTGACCACCCGCGTGTTCGCCGCCTACGCCCAGGACGAAGTCCGCCTGCGTGAGAAGTGGCTCGTGAGCGTCGGCGGACGCTACGACTCCTACTCCGGCTTTGACCGGTTCTCGCCGCGGGCGAGCGTCGTGTTCATGGCCTCGCCGACCCGGGCGATCAAATATCTGTTCGGAAGCGCGTTCCGTGCGCCGAACGCGTACGAATTCGACTATCTCACGCAAGGCGTTCGCAACACCGATCTCGATGCCGAGACGATCACGACCCACGAGTTCGTGTGGGAGGAGTACACGGGCGGCTGGCTCCGCACGACGGTGTCGGCGTATCGCAACAGCGTCGCGCGCCTGCTCGAACTGACGGTCGATGACTTCGATGAGCTCAGCTACGGGAACCAGGGGCGCGTCCTCGCGCGCGGCGTGGAGTTCGAAGCTGAAGTCCGGAGCGACGGTGTGCAGTTTGTCGGCAGCTATGCGCTGCAGCGCGCCCGGGACCGCGACACGGAACAGGAGCTGACCAACTCGCCGCGGCACCTCGGCAAGCTTCGGCTGAGTTTTGAGGGTCTTGTGGAGGGCTCCACGTTTGCCGCGGAACTCCAGACCGATCAGCCAGCGGCTCGACGGGGCACGAACGTTCGTCGAGGGACACAGCGTGGCGAACGTGAACTACGTGCACCCGATCAACGCGCGTCTGGCGGTGACCGCGACGATCCGCAACCTGTTCGGTTCGGGATACGCGGACCCGGCGTCCCCGGAACACCGCCAACTCGTCATTCGGCAGGACGGCCGGACGTATTACGTCGGCCTGCGGTGGGCCTGGACGCCCTAGCCGCCAACCAGCGCAATCGGAACCGGCGTAAAACAGAGTGCGAAGATGATCGCCGCGATGATGGCGACGAGCTGCCGGTCGCCGTCGAGCGGCTCGTGCTCGTCGATCACGCGAGGATGCCGGAAGCCGAAGATCGCGGCCATGACCGCCATCATCACCGCCAGCACAATCCAGCTCACCGACAGGACCGCGAGCATCATGACCAGCGCGAGCACGAGCGCCGAGACGACCGTGGCCCGCCGCCCGAGGCTCGCGTACATGATGTGCCCGCCGTCGAGCTGGCCGAACGGCAGCAGATTCAGGGCGGTCGCGAGCATGCCCCACCAGGCGGCAAATCCCATCGGATGGAGCATGACGTCCATCCCGGACGGTATCAGCCCGAAGAACCACCACTCCAGAAGCTTCCAGAGCAGCGGCTCACCGAAGTAGAGCGCGCCCGGAGGCACGGGGCCTACCTCCGACATCGTCATGCCCCAGATGAGGAACGGCACCAGGGCGACGAAGCCGGCGATCGGACCGGCGACGCCGATGTCGAACAGCGCGCGCTTCGACGGAAATGGCTCCTTGATCCGGATGACGGCGCCGAGCGTGCCTGCGAGGAAGAGCGGCGCCGGAATGAAATAGGGCAGTGTCGCGTCCACGTTGTAGTACCGGCACGCGAAGTAGTGGCCGAACTCGTGCGCGCTCAGGATCGTGAGCACGCGGAATCGAGTACCACAGTCCCGCCTTGATCACCGGCCATGCGAACAGCAGGCGCCGGAGCGGACGCCCGCGACGAGCGGCAGCCAGATGGACGCCAGCGTGGTGCTGACGAAGGTCAGCCCGAAAAAAATCAGGTGGCGGCGGTAGTTGTGCTGGAACTTCGGGCGCGGCGGCGGGTACGGCCAGACGCGTGCGGAAGCGGCGAGAACGGCTGAAACCGCTTCAGTCGGAATCTGGCGTCCGGTGCTCACTCCGACTGACCACCGATGTTCTGCAGTTCTTTGCCGGGCTTGAACCGGATCGTGCGGCCCGGCGGAATCCGGACTTCCTTGCCGGTCCGTGGGTTGCGGCCGATGCCGCGCTTGCGCGGCTTGACCTGGAACACGCCAAAGCCGCGCAGCTCGATGCGTTCGCCGCGCATCATCGAGGCGCGCATCGCGTCGAAGACCGCGTCGACGGCCACCTCGGCCTTCACCTTGGTGATGTCGGCCAGCCGGGAGACCTCGTTGACGATGTCGACTTTGATCATGACTTAGCGGGCGTCCACGTCCCTGTAAGTGACGATAAAGAAACGCACTTACGCTGTCAAGTCGGCGCCTAACCTGTCACGGGCACGTTCGAAATCCCATACACTCCTCGCTGATGTCCCGTTCGTTCTCGGGGCCCACCGTCGTGCTGGTGGGACGGCCGAACGTCGGCAAGTCCACGCTGTTCAACCGCATCACCGGCACCCGGCGCTCCATCGTCGCGCCTGTCGCCGGCACGACGCGCGACGTGCTCGCAGCGCCGGCGGCCTGGCAGGACCGGACGTTCACGCTGGTCGACACCGGCGGACTGTTCGGCGCGACGACCGACCCGCTGCACGCGCTGGTCGTCGAGCATGGGCTCAAGGCGCTCGCAGTCGGCCGACGTCTTCGTGTTCGTCCTCGATGCCCGCGAGGGCCTGGTGCCGGGCGACGAGGAGATTGCGCAGCGACTTCGCGCGACGGGGAAGCCGGTCATCCTCGCCATCAACAAGACCGACGACAGGCGCGCGCGGGCCCGCGTCGCTCGAGTTCTACCGCATGGGCTTCGAGTCCGTGTTCGAGGTGTCGGCCGAGCACGGCGACGGCGTCTACGAGCTGCTCGACGAGATCCTGGCGCGGCTGCCGGCGGGAGGTCACGCGCCCGAGGCCGAGCCGGACGAGACTCGCGGTGGCCATCGTCGGCCGGCCGAACGTCGGCAAGTCGTCGCTCGTGAACCGGCTGCTTCGCGAAGAGCGCGTGATGGTCAGCGAGATGCCCGGCACGACGCGCGACACGGTGGACGTGGTGCTGCACTGGCAGAAGCGCCAGTTCCGGATTCTCGACACCGCGGGCATGCGGCGGCCCGGCCGGGTCGCGGCACGGCGGCACGGTCGAAGCCGTCAGCGTCGTGCTGGCGAAGCGCGCGATGGCGCGACGCCGACGTCGTCGTGCTGGTCGTCGACGCGACCGAAGGCGCGGGCGACCGCGAAGGCGCGATCGCCGGCGAGGCAGAGCGGCCGGCTGCGGCATCGTCATCGCCGTCAACAAGTGGGACCTGGTGCGGGGCCAGGGCCAGGACTGGGTCGAGGCGTTCGACGACAAGCTGCGGTTTCAGCTGAAGTTCCTGGAGTACGCGCCGATCGTCCACGTCTCGGCGCTGACCGGCGAGCGCACGCCGAGGCTGCTCGAGGTGGTCGACCGGGTGGCCGCCGCGCGGCAGAAGCGCGTGCCGACGTCGGAGCTCAACCAGTTCCTCGAAACGGTCACCGCGGCGCATCCGCCGACGAGCAAGACGCGCCGCGAGGTGCGGATCCTCTACGGCGCGCAGACCGGCGGTCGCGCCGCCGTCGTTCGTGCTCTTCACCAACGTCGCGACCGAGCTGCACTTCTCGTACGAGCGGTTCCTCGTCAACCGGCTGCGCGAGTCGTTCGGCTTCGAAGGCACGCCGATTCGACTGACGGTACGGCGCCGCGAGCGCAAAGCCCGCGCAGGAACGCGTAGAGTCGGTCGAGCGCCGGTCGAAGGCCTCTGCTATACTTTCGCCGACGCGTGGCGATGATCCGACGGTGACGATTCCCAATCGGCCGGTGTTTCGGGCGCAGGAAGTCTGCGAGCTTGCCGACGTGCAGCCGTACGTCCTGCGCACCTGGGAAGCCGAGTTTCCCGATCTCGGCGTCGCCAAGACGGCCGACCGGTCCCGCGCGTCTATCGGCGCGCCGACGTCGAGCGCGTCCTCCGCATCAAGCACCTGCTGTTCGTCGACGGCCTGACGCTGGCCGGCGCGCGCCGGCGCCTGAGCGAGGAGGTGCCGTCGGCGGCGGTCCCGACGAGTCGGCGCCGTGAGCGACGCCGACGTTGCGGCGATGCTCGACGAGACGACGCGTCAGGAGCTCGCTGAACGTGCGGCGCGGGCTGCAGTGGATTCTCGGCGTGCTGTCGGGCGACGGCGTGACGCCGGAGGATTTCGTCCTGAAGGCGCCGAGCGGCCGCAGTGAACGTGCGGCGAGCGCGCGCCGTCGGCTCGACGGACCGTGCCGCAACGCAAGCCGGCGAAAGGCGAAGAGCGCCCGGCCGAAGCCCGCGCGCAAGAGGCGGTTGAGCGGCAAGAAGACGCTAGCCGCGCACGAGCCGGTCGATCCGCCGCGATACAGATCAGTCAGTCTCGCACAGTGTCGGGATGTAGCGCAGCCTGGTAGCGCACTTGACTGGGGGTCAAGGGGTCCCGAGTTCGAATCTCGGCATCCCGACCAAATTCCCCTTCTCCCAGTGACAATGCGGTGACAATAGGTCGCCGCGAGCGGTCGCGCGAGATGTCCAAACATCTGACGATCGCCCCGTTGCCCGCCAAGTTCGATCGCACCTACAAACGACGGATCGGGCTCGCACACGCTGTCAACCGCGACGTCGGTACCACCTCGTCTTCACCTACGACGGCACCGCCGGGCTTGATCATACGTGAACACGCGTCGTCTCGACGCCACGGCTTCCGCATCGGCAACATCGGGGCGATCGACGCAGGGTCTGACACGCTGAACATCAGTCGGAGATGTTTCGACGGGCGGGCGCCATGTGGACGGAATTGTCGACGAGGTCGGCCTCTGGAGCCGCGCGCTGACGATCGCAGAAGTCACGGCGCTCTATAACGCAGGCGCTGGATTGGCGTACCCGTTTGATGGCGGCGGCGGTACCGGGGCGACAGCCGGTCGTCCACTGGTCAACGCTGGCCTCGTCAATCGAGGGCTCGTCAACGGTGGCCTGGTGAACTGAGATACGGCCACGGGCCGCACGGCCGGCGGTGGTGAGCGACGCGGCCAAGCGACGACGCAACGTTCTTTGACAACTGAATACGCCTAACGGCGCTTCGGAACCCGGTAGCGCTCGGCCGTGAGCCTTTGCAAGAGCCGGGTATGGCTCAGCTTCGATTTCGTAGCTGACCGAGGAGCCGCACGCGTCTGGTCCCCACACCGTCGTGGGCGTCTTTAACGACGGTCCAGGTGTGGAAGCACTGCTGGCAGCGTGCAAACCAAGCTGAGACGTCGTGACGCGATACTTCCAAGATACGAGATGTGGCTTGGCCGCAATTCGGACAGGGACGGAGTGGCACGGACTGGCTGGCAGAAACTAGGACGAGGCCCAGAGGTCCCCGCGATCGCGGGGCCTCTGCAACACTCGCGACGTTCCTAAACTACGTGCGCTTGCGGAACCGTCGCACTGCTGCACCCGCAAGGCCGACGCCGAGCAGCGAGAGCGTGGCGGGTTCGGGCACGGGGGCGACTGTCGACGTCACTTGAGACCAGTTCGCCGGGCTTAGCATGTTGCCAACGTTGGTCAGGTCCAAGATTTGTAAGGACTGGCCGTCTGATTCGGCGTAGACACTGTTCCCACCATTAAGGAACCAAAAGAACGCGGTTCCAGACCCATTGGTCGTGAAGTCGCTGACGGGGCCGTCAGTCCAATCGACGAGCACTGACGTTAGGGTGCCTCCCGCATTGGTCACGAAGTCTCCCGCAGCAGAAACCAATCCACCGTCGAATGGCGAACTAAACGTAGTCACCAAAAAACCATTGTTGAAATCGAACGTCACGGATTCCAGGTCGCTCGCGGTCCAGGTTTCGAGCAGGGCGTCACTTCCCCCATTGTCCACGACGACGGTAATCTCCACTGTCTGACCTACTGCTAGCCCGAGGAGAGCGAGGTTGTCGCCGGCGAGAATCGTATCGGAATATTGGAAACTGAACGGGCTCGCGACTGCTGGCGAGACATTACCGACCAGCGCGAATGCAGCTGCAAGAAGGAACACTTGAACGGCACGCATGAGCGACTCCTTACGGGGAGGACGAAGGGTGAACGCTCTCCGGTCTGAGCAGGCGTGAACCTTCAGTTGCGAACGTCGAAACCTGCGGCATCATACCCGGTTCGCGATTGCCCACAACTCGCGTGTCGTCAGAATGATCGAAGTTTTTCTGTGGAACGGCCGACTACACACCTCCGCGGCAGACGTTAGTCGGTGCCCTGCGAGATCGACACGGGACCAAGCCGGACGAATCGCGTTCCACCGCGCGGAAGATTCATTGCCGCGAGCGCCCGGCCGACTCCCAACAAAGCTGCTCCTTCCAACGTCAAATAGGAGTTGTGAAGGATCAGATCAGGCTGGCCATTCAGTGTCGTCGTTGCGGTTCGGCCGTGAGTCTGTCCTACGAGCCAGGCGCGAACTACGAAACGCAGGTGTGGATCTGTCCGCACCTCAGCTGCAAGGCCGTACAGCCCATCGACTTGAAGGGCACGATCACGACGGTCGTGGTCCGCGACGAGCCGCCGGCCGCGTAACAACCTGTCTGACACGACCCGGCCGGTGGCCTCCGGCGCAAGCTCCGTAGCAAGGCTGAGAAGGATCGGGCGCCACGGGCGATTGACGTCGAGCGCGAAGCGTTGATCTGTCGTCAGGCGTCACGACGCTGACCCAGGCTGTCAGCCGGCTCGGCTCATGATCGCGCGCACCGTCGCGACAGAAGCCGATCGGCCATGTCCGGCGCGCCTGGCCGTCTGTTCTGTCCGCGTTTTGTCCGAGTCCTTCGCGCGGCGCGTTGTCGGGCGTAGGCTCCCGCCCGTGGCCGACGAGCCCATCACGTTGCCCATCCAGTGCATTCGCTGCGGGCGCGATGTCGTCCTCACGTACCGGCCCGCTGACACGGACCCGGACGGGTGCATGGTCGTGTCCGTACTGGGACTGCGGCAAGGTCCAGAAGATCGAGCTGCAAGGCTCCATCGTCCGCGTCGTGGCCCGCTCCGAACCGCCCAAGTGACAACGGACCGGGTGACATGGGTGCCAGCTGTCGCCACGTCAGCCTGCTCGGCACAGAGCCGACTGTAAGGTTCCTTACAGATTTCTTGCTTCACCTCGTCGTAGTTTGGAGGCTCCGGACCCTCCCAACTTACGGCGATGCCGGACCACGACTGCTGCGCATGTGGCGCAGACACGCCCCGCCGTCTCGACGGGGCCAGTGCTGACAAGACCTTTTGGTACTGGCGCTGCGACCATTGCGGGCACATTTGGGCCGTCTCGAAGACGGACGAGTCAGCCATTCGCCACATCACGCCGCTGGCGCCGAAGGGACGCGCTGTAAGACGCTCGTTGGACTAGTCGTCTCGTTTCCTGTCCTGGAGGTCGACGATGGTCGTTTCCCGGTCGGCTCTGGCTCCAGCGTCCTGTCCGTGTCGACATCCGTGCGCACCGACGCGCCTGGAATGGACCAGCAGCATCGCGCATGTGGACTACTACCGGTGTGACGAGTGCGGGCATGTCTGGACCGTGCCGCGCCCCGTATCGGAGCGCACGATTCAAACGCCAATAGCCACAGGGGGCGCTGACATGTTGCCTGCCGCCGAGTCGGTCACGCTTCCCATCCGCTGTCCGGTCTGCAAGCGGGCCGTGAGCCTGACGTACGAGCCGACGGAGGCCTATCGGATCGTCCGTTGGGCCTGTCCGTACCGCGACTGCCTTGCAGAACACGCGCTCGATGTGAGGGGCACGATCGTGCGCATCGCGGTCCGCTCCGAGCCACCAATCCCCAAACCGCCTCGCGGGTACGGTGGCGTGTAGCCTGTTCAGTTGGCAAAGCACGTCGCGCCGGCATCGCGACCCGTAGGTCCGCTTTCCGCGCCTACCAGCGATCAATATTTTGCTGGTCCGCCCTGCGGTCAGCCGGCGTTCGGCCGCTACAGGCCGCGTTTTCGCAGGTCAGCCCTCACCTTGAGCAGATACCCAATCGCCACGATCGCGAAGAGCGGCTGGGCGATGAAGGTGAAAAGCGCCATGGCATAGGGACCTGGCACGAGAATGAAAGTCTGCGTCAGCGCGAAGGCCACGATGGCGCACAACGCCTCCCACCGCAGTAGCCTCATTTCATCCTCTCCATCAGTCGGGGATAGTCGCTCGAGCCCGGGGTTCGCTGCGCTGCCGTCGGGTGCGCCTCGCCATGGCAGTCGAGACACGTGATCTGATTCGCGGCGAGATCCTTGTGCGACTCGACGTGCGACGCGACCGCCACCCATTTGGGCGTGCCCTCGTGACAACTCAGGCAGTTGTTGTTGTCGAACTTGACTCGAGCCTGGATCGGTTCCTGATACGTGCGCGTCGTGTAGCGCGCCAGATGCCGGAACCCGGTCATCTTGGCCTCGAGGCCTCCGCCGAGGCCGTAGTCACTGTGACAGGTGTAGCACTGGTCCTTGGCAATCCACTTGTTCTTGTAGTGGAGCGCGGCCAGCGTCTCGCTGCCGGGATCCCGCATGTCGTTGACCATCGGCAGCATCACGTGACAACTCGCGCAGCCGCGGACCTCGTGTACGCCTTCGAACGTATGGTAGTTCGCGAGGAAGACCGCTCCCGCCGGCAGGACGATCAACGCCATCAGCGCGACCAGCCGGGAGAAGACGAGCGCGGGCACGCGCGCGACGCCGAGGTTGACGTCCTTCCGCGCGGCTCCGGCGTCGTCGAAGCGCGTCCGGGCCGTACGGATGGACAGGATCACGCCCAGCACGCAGACCACCGTCCCCAACACCATCACGACCTGCAGGTAGGTGAAGTTCAGGCTGCTACCGACGATGTGCTCTTTGCTGACGAGGAACTCGAGGACGCCCCAGATCGCCGCGCCAGCGCCGATCGCGGCCGCCACGCCGCCGATAGTGAGGAGCACCTCGCGACGACTGATGCCCGACGCGCCCTCTTCGTCGCGATCCTGAGGGCCGTTGTCTGCACTCATGGCGTTCCTCCCGCACCACTCTACACGACGTTACATCAGCGACTGGAAAGCCAGCGCGCGCCGAGGCAAGGGGCAAGATCTCGATGGGGATGCTCATGCCGGTCGATCGGCGACGAGCAAATGTCTGTCCCTAGCCGCCGATGATTCTACGCCCGTCGCGCCTGCTGGACGACGGTCCAAGGAAAAATGGGCCTCGCCGCCGAGGTGAAGGGTTGGCGCTTCCGAGGCAGCACGAGGGTATCGGGCTCGGCTGAACGGTGACTGGCCATGCACGCAAACATCCTTCGCCGCGTCTTGAGCGCCGGCACTCCGGTACATCGTGCCTTCCTCGATGTCGGGCAGCGTGTGTTGGAGTTTCCCCACTTTCTCGAAGCTCTTCATCGATTGGGGCATCGGCGTTCGCTCCAGGAGATTCGGTGCATCCCGTAGAATGGCCCATCAGCATGGCCCGTGTCGCTCACCGGTTCGCGCTTGCGGACCTCGTCACGCTCGCGGCCCTGTTGTCGGGAGTCCTGCCATGAAGACTTGGTGCTCGGCTATTTCTGCGGTCGTGCTTTTGTTGGCGTTGACGAGCGCAACCTTCGCGCACGACGAGTTCCGATTCATCGGAACCGTGACGAAGATGGACGCAGCGCGCGGACGCGTGACGATGAAGGTCGTCGAGAACAAGAAGGAAGAGACCATCGAAATCGCGCTGACGCCGAAGACCGAGATCACGCGCGACAAGAAACGTGTCGCGCGGTCCGAACTGAAGGCGGGCCTGTACCTGGTCGTGGACGCGCTCGGCGACGACTACGACAGTCTTGAAGCCGTCGAGATCAGGATTGTTCCGCCTCCCAAATAGAGCAGAGGCCAAACGGGACCTCTTCTAATGCCAGCGCTTCGACGTCTGCTGGTACGCGAGGTCGGCACACGGTAGATGGATGAACTTCTAACTTCTGGCTTCTAACTTCGAACTTGCTTCTGCTTTCCCCTCCCCAGGTCTTGTCCGATCGCGAGAATACCCGGCGCCCAGGCGATCGCCCACAGTCCGAACTGGATCGCGTAGTTCCGCCCCCCGGCGGGCGGCCGCCCCCAGAGCGACGCGACGACGAGATAGAACGTCACCCCGCTGAGGAGGGCCGCCGTCATCCCCTGTACCAGGCATAGCCGGAGCGATCGCTTGGCACGACGGACCAGGCGTCCGTCCAGAAGTGCGAGCACGATCCAGAGCGATGCCCAGGCGACCAGCATCGCGGCCGACCGAAGCACCGGCTGGAGTGCGTAGTAAGTGAGGGCGCCAGCGACTCCGGCTGACCGTGCCCATGGGAAGTCCGACGAACGTCCGGCCAGTTGCCGCGCCCAGCGTCCCGCCGACGGCGGTCAGCAGCACAGCGCCGTGAACGATGCCGGCCCACATGCGGTGCTCGACGCCGATCTCGTACCACACGTAGTCCCCGGCCGCTGAGACCGCGGCCACGATCACGATGCCGATCAAGAGACGACCCATGGCGTGAGTGGCGGCACGCTATCACACGGAATGACCCGCCTGAAGCGGCTACCATTGAGACCCTGACGCATGTCGCGCACCGCGTTTCACAACGGCAAGGTTTTGCTCGGCTCCAGCCTCGTCGACAACCAGACGGTACTCGTGGACGGATCTCGAATTGCCGCGATTCGCCCGGACGAAGGACTGACCGCGGACGCTGACAGCGTTGTGGATCTGAACGGCCGCCTGCTGCTCCCGGGATTCATCGACGTCCAGGTCAACGGTGGCGGCGGTGTCCTGCTGAACGCCGACCCGACGGTCGAGGGCGTCCGGACCATCGCGACCACCCATCGACGGTTTGGCACGACGGGTCTGCTCCCGACGCTCATCACGGATGAGCTCGATGTCGTTCGGCGCGCGATTGCGGCCGTTGACGAGGCCATAGAGACCGGTGTCGCTGGCGTGCTGGGCATTCACCTCGAAGGGCCGTATCTGAGCCCGGACCGCAAGGGCGCGCACGATGGCTCAAAACTCAGGCGGCTCGACCTGAGTGGCGTACCCCTGCTGACATCGCTTCGGCAAGGACGCACGCTGGTGACACTGGCGCCGGAGGTCACGGCGCCCGGCACTATCGAGGCTCTGGTCGAGGCGGGAGTACTCGTCTCAGCGGGACACACGAACGGGACCACAGCAATCATCGAGGACGCGTTTCGCCGCGGCGTGACCGGCGTGACACACCTCTTCAACGCGATGTCGCAACTCGGCTCGCGCGCCCCCGGCGCCGTCGGCGCCGTGCTCCACAACCAGGACGCCTACGTCGGCATCATCGTCGATGGCCGGCACGTCGATCCGCTGGTGCTCAGGCTCGCGTTGCGCTGCCGGCCGATCGACCGCTTCATGCTCGTCACCGACGCGATGCCATGTGTGGGATCATCGTCGGATTCCTTCGTCCTGCAGGGGCGAACGATCCGGGTGCGCGATGGCGTGTGCGTGGACGACGCGGGCACGTTGTCTGGCGCAGCCGTGGACATGGCGACGACCGTGCGGAACGCCGTGTCGATGCTCGGACTGACGATTGCGGACGCCGTGAGGATGGCCTCCGAGTACCCCGCCCGGTTCCTCGGGCTCGGACAGGGAACTCGGACGGATTCATCCCGGCTATCGCGCGAACCTCGTGGTGGCGAACGACGCGATGGAAGTCGAGAGCGTGTGGGTTGATGGCGTGGAGGAACACCACGCGCGAACGAGCGAAGCGAGTGAGCCGCGCGAACGGAGTGGGGCATTGGGGCCCCGCGAGTGAGCGCGTAATGGGGTCCGCGGGGGCGCAGCCCCCCGGAGGTAACGATGGCAAAACGTTGGCGGGTTGCGGTAATGGGGCTGGGGCACTGGTATTCGGCGTACGGCATGGCGCGGAGCATGGGTGAGTATCCGCACGCCGAGCTGGCCGCGGTGGCGTGTCGGGACCGGAAACAACTCGATCACTTCACGAGCACGTTCGGCGTACCTGGCTACGACGACTACAAACCGCTGCTCGATCGCGAGAACGTCGACATCGTCTTCATCGCCGCGCCGGTCTCGGAGATTCCGGAGATCACGATGCTGGCGGCTGCCGCCGGCAAGCACATGGTCCTTGGAAAGCCGATGGCGATGACAATCGCCGAGGCCAACGAGATGGTGACGGCCGTCGAGAAGGCGGGCGTGTCGTGCTTTCCGTTTCAGGGCATCCACCGGCTCATCGACGCCGACCTGAAGGCCAGGGTTGAAAAGGGGGACATCGGCGACCTCGTGGTGATGCACCAGACCAACCGCTGGTCGATCGCCGAGGATTGGCACAACTCGGGCACGCCAGGCTGGTTCGTCGATCCGAAACACGTCCCAGGCGGCGCCTTTATCGATGAGGGGATCTACGGCATCGACTTTCTGAGCTGGATGGCCAAGAGCGACATCGTGGAGGTCGAGGCGCGGATGGCGAACCTCGTCCACAAGGAGCTGGAGGTCGAGGACTGGGGCATGGCGACGCTGACCTTTGCGAACGGCATCATCGCCACGCTCGAAGGCTCGTGGACGATCAACGCGCCGCGGAAGACCAAGCCGTCGCCGAAGCACAACGCCGTCGTCCGCACCGAGCTCATCGGGACTCGCGGCGAGATCGTGGACCAGATCTTTCGCGAGCCTGGCCGTGCGGTACTCGCCGCGGGTGCGTCCGACTGGGTGTTCGAACGCCAGGGACAATCCAACTACGGTCCGCGGTCACCCTTTCCACTCAACCATCTCGTGGACTGCCTCAACGCCGGCGTCCCGACCGCGTGCACCATTCATGACGCACGAAAGGACTTTGTGGTTGCGATGGCGGCATATCGGTCGGCGAAGGAAAGAAAGCCCGTCCGGATCTAAACTATGACGGACTCGGTAATCGAGGGAGAGTGTATGGCTGGGATTTCGAGACGAGAGTTTGTGAAGACGACGGCGGTTGGCACGGCCGCGGCCGGCTTGCTGGCGAGCGGCGTGAAGCTCCAGGCGAACCCGTTGGGCCTGCCGATTGGCAGCCAGACGTATCCGCACCGCGCGGAGATTCTGAAGGGGAACTTCGCGGGCGTGCTCAAGGAGCTGAAGCAGATCGGCGTGGATCAGATCGAGCTCTGCGGTCCGATCGGCACGGGCTATCCCGACTTCGCGCCTCTCAAGGACGGCGCGACGGCCCGCAAGATGATTCTCGACGCCGGCCTCCGGCCGATCAGCGCGCACTTCATGATGGCTGACATGCGGTCCAACCTGGCCGCCGCCATCGCGTGGTCCAAAGCGCTCGGCCTCGAGCAGATGATGGTGCCGACGATGGGCGCGCCGGTTCCTCAAGGCACGCCGGCTCCGACGTACACGATGGACGACGTCAAGCGTCTCTGCGATGAGTTCAACAAGATCGCCGCGGAGATCAACCGCAACGGCATGCGCGCCGGCATTCACAATGAAGGGTTCGAGCTCTCGACGATCAACGGCCGCCGCACGTATGACCTCTGCCTCGAAGCGACCGACCCGAAACTCGTCGGCTTCCAGTTCCAGATGTCCACGATCACCAACGGCCTCGTCGCGGCGGACTACTTCCAGAAGTATCCGGGCCGGTTCTTCTCGATGCACGTGCAGGACGTCGGCAAGCCGGCGCAGCCCGGTGGCCGCGGCACGCAGCTCTCGGTCGGCCAGGGCATCATCGACTGGAACAAGACCTGGGCCGCGGCCAAGCAGGGCGGCGTCCGCAACTACTTCGTCGAGCAGAGCATGGAACTGACGCGAGGCAGTGTCGCGGCGCTCAAGACGATGAAATAAGGCTGAGGGCTTAGGGCTTAGGGCTCACGGCGAGACCAGCTGCCGACGTGCCCTAAGTCCTCAAGACCCAACGCCCTGAGCCTCGACTCAGATCCTCACGAGTACCCGGTTTCGATACATCCAGTAAAGAATTCCCCAAAACACCGCAAGTGTCGCCGCACCGAGAAGAGCCGGCGCGAACACAGCACCGAAGATCTCGAACGGCGCGCGGCCCAGATGGATCAGGAACGCGCGTTCCATGTAGTCCACGGCCACGTGGACGAGCACGTACATCGCGATCGAGTTCGCACCGATGACCAGGAAAGGCAGCGTCCAGCCGCGCGACTGGCGGACGTCCACGACGTAGTAGTAACCCGCGAGGAACAGCACGACCCATCCCGTGCTGAACACGGTCCACGACGGCGTCCAGATCCGTTTGACGATCGGGTTGATGCCAAGCAGGTGAATCAGCGTACCCAGGGCGAGGCCCGCGACGCCGGCTTTCACCAGGTACCGGACGCGTTCGCTCTCCGAACGCGGTCCGCGCAATACGCCTCCCACGATCAGCCCGAAGATCATCGTCGCGAGCGACGGCACGAAGTTGAGCGTGAGGTACCCGCCGCCGTTGAATGCGAATGGACGTTCGCGGGGGAACAGATTCAGAAACCACACGTCGAACGCGTGCGCGAGATTCGTGTTCTTGTTCCAGTGCGCGGCGAATCCGCTCAGCTGATACGGCCAGTCGGGTGGCACGCCAACGGTGCTGGAATCGAAGCCCGGCGGCGGCAGCGGGTACAGCGCGAAAGCCGCCCAATAGCCGACGAGGATCGCCGCCGCCGCGGCCCATTGCACGCGTGGCGTCGTCCAGGCGAGCAGAAACAGGAAGACGTATCCGAGACCAATCTGCGTGAGCACGTCCTCGAAGGTGAAATACGTCTGAGGCCGTCCCTGCGATCGCAGGAAGATCCCGAGGGCCACGAGGATTGCGGCGCGCCATGCCGTGTGCGCGAGCATCCGGCCGAACGACTGGCCGCGCGCGACGCGGCTGGCGATCGAAAACGGCAGCGCGACGCCGACCATGAACATGAAGGCCGGCTGAATCAGGTCCCAGGGCGCGCAGCCGACCCACAGGCGATGGTCGAGTTGGTCGGCCAATAGGCGCGCGGTCGCGCTGTCCGGAAACCGCCGCGCCACCGACGGGATGTGCAAGATCTCCGACGCCATGAAGAGCATGGTCACGCCGCGAAACACGTCGAGCGACGTCAGGCGCGTGGCGGGGGCCGCCATGGTGGGCGGATGCTAGCAGGAAATGGGGTCAGGTCTTGAATTGACGTACGGCGTCTCTCCCGTCATGACCCTTTGGACGCCGTACGTCAATTCAAGACCTGACCCCATCTCTTCGATATGATGCCCGCTCCGATCAAGGTACGCGCCATGCGAGAGTCCAAACACGGTGTCGGGCGCCGCGAGTTTCTCGCCGCCGGTGGAGCAGTGGTGGTCGCCGGAGCCACGGCGGCCCGGCCCGACGCGCTGGCTCAGTCACAGAACCCGCCTGGCGTGCTGGCCGCGCCGCCGATCCAGTCCGTGCGAATCGGGTTCGTCGGCGTCGGCCTGCAGGGATCCAGCCACGTCAACAATCTGCTCAAGATCGATGGCTGCCGTATCGTCGCCGTGTGCGACGTCCGGCCTGAGCGAACGGAGTGGGCCACGCGCGCGATTGTCGGGGCCGGCCATCCGCCGCCAACCGCCTACACCCGTGGCCCAAGAGACTTCGAGCGCCTCGCGGAGACGGAAGACCTCGATCTGATCTACACCGCGACGCCCTGGGAGTGGCATGTCCCGGTGATGCTGGCGGCCATGCGGAACGGGAAACACGCCGCGACCGAGGTGCCGGCGGCCATGACGATCGACGACTGCTGGGCGCTCGTCGAAGCGTCAGAGAAGTTCCGGAAGCATGCGGTGATGATGGAGAACTGCAACTACGACCGCATGGAGATGATGGTGTTCAACATGGCGCGACAGGGTCTCTTCGGGGAGCTCCTGCACGCCGAGGGTGGATACCTTCACGATCTTCGGGCGATCAAGTTCGAAGACCACAACGAAGGACTGTGGCGCCGCGCGTGGTCGCAGAAAGTGGACGGCAACCTCTATCCGACCCACGGTCTCGGCCCGCTGGCGAACTGCCTCGACATCAACCGCGGCGACCGCTTCGAGTACCTCGTCTCGATGAGCGGTCCGTCACGCGGACTGCAGGACTGGGCGCGCGAGCACTTTCCGGTAGACGCGCCCCAACGGCGGGAGACTTACGTTCTGGGTGACGTCAACACGAGCCTCATCAAGACCGAGCGAGGTCGCACCATCATGGTGCAGCACTGCACGAACCTGCCGCGTCCGTATAGCCGGATCCACATGCTCCAGGGCACCAAGGGCCTCTTCCAGGGCTATCCGAATCGCGTCTACATCGAAGGGCGCGGCAAGGTCGATGAATGGGTGGCCGGCGACGATGCGGTGAAGGAGTTCGAGCATCCGCTGTGGAAGGAGATGGGCGAGCGATCCGCTGGTGCGGGCCACGGCGGGATGGACTTCCTCGAAGACTACAGACTCATCGCGTCCCTGCGCGGCGGAGAACCGACGGACATGAATGTCTACGACGCGGCGGCCCTCAGCGCGGTGGTCGAGCTCAGCGCGCAGTCGACGGCGAGGCGAAGCCGGCCGGTCGACGTTCCCGATTTCACCCGCGGCCGCTGGCGCACGACGCCGCCGCTCGGCATCGTCCACGCGTGATCCCGACACTGTGGGCGAGCTAGCGGCGATCGTTCTTGCACGCGGCCTCGGCCGCCGCATGCGCGAGGACACGACCGGACGCCGGGGTCGAGCTCACGCCCGAGCAGGATCGCGCGGCCGCTGCCGGCTTCAAGAGCCTGATGCCGATGCCGACTGCTGGCGGGGCCGGCCGGCCGTTTCTCGACTACCTTCTGGCAGGTCTCGCCGATGTCGGGATCGAGGACGTCGGCCTTGTCATTGGTCCCGAGCATGTCGCGCTCCGGGCGCAGTACGACGGCGAGCTCGCGCCTCGACGCTTCCGGCTGTCGTTCGTGATTCAGGACCAGGCGCTCGGCACGGCCGATGCCGTTCGGGCTGCGGAGCCGTTCGTCGACGGCCGGCCGTTCCTGTCGCTGAACGCGGACAATCTGTATCCGGCGGCCTGCCTGCGCGCACTTGTCGAGCTCGGCGGACCCGGGCTGCCTGCGTTCGAGCGGGACGAGCTCGTTCGATCGAGCGGTATTCCGGCCGCCCGCGTCGGCAGCTTCGCCCTTCTCGACGTCGGTCCTGACGGCACGCTGCGCGGCATCGTCGAGAAGCCGGGTGAAGCAGCCGTGGCCGCGGCCGGCGGCCGCGCCAGGGTGAGCATGAACGTCTGGCGCTTCGACGACCGCATCTTCGCGGCATGCCGCGACGTCGGCCGTTCGACGCGCGGCGAGTTCGAGCTGCCTGAGGCCGTGCGGCTGGCCATCCAGCGCGGCGTACCGGTTCGCGGTCGTTCCGGCACATGGGCCGGTTCTCGATCTGTCGCGGCGCGAGGACGTTCCGGTCGTCGCCGCACATCTTGGGGGGCTGGAGATCCGCTTGTGATCAACATCGAGGCTGTCGCAGGGGCCCTCACCGAGCAGGGCTTCACGCTGAGCGACGCGCGTTCGCGGGCCGCCCTGCTCAGGCAGGCCGCTGAGGGCCTTCGTCGTCTGACCGGCGCTGAGCCGCAGTGGAGCTGGCTCGTGCCGGGCCGGCTCGAGGTCTTCGGCAAGCACACCGACTACGGCGGCGGCCGCACGCTCGTCGCCGCGGTTCCGCGAGGATTCGCCGTGGCTGCGATCGCGCGGCCTGACCGTGTCGTCCGCGCGTATGACGCGCGGAACGACGAGCTCTGCGAAATTCATCTCGACGGCACCGACACGCCGAGGGGCTGGCGGAGCTACGTCGCCGTCACCGCGCGACGGCTCGCCGCGAATTTTCCCGGCGCCGACCTTGGCGCGGACATCGCGTTCACGAGCGACCTGCCGCGCGCCGCCGGCATGAGCAGCTCGAGCGCGCTCATCATCGCCCTGGCCAACGTCCTGATTCGACGCGGCCGCCTCGAAGAGCGCGACGAGTGGACGACGACGATTGGATCGATCGAACAGCGCGTCGAGTACTTCGGCTGCGTGGAAAATGGCGACAGCTATCGCGCGCTGGCCGGTGCCCGCGGCGTGGGCACGGAAGGCGGCAGCGAGGACCACGCGGCCATCCTGATGAGCCGCGCCGGCCATCTCAGCCAGTTCGGTTTCATGCCCCTCCACCGGGTGTCCGACGTGGTACTGCCGGCTTCATGGAGCTTCGTCATCGCGTCGAGCGGCGTCCACGCGGACAAAGCGGGCACGGTCCGGAACCAGTACAACCGCGCCGCGCGGGCGGCCAGGGCGATCGTGAGCGTCTGGAACGGCAGCGTGGAGACTCCAGCGCGTTCACTGGCCGTCGCGTTGTCGAGCAGCGCCGACGCCGAAGGGCATCTGCGGAAGGCACTCCAGCGCGCGTCTGGCGGCGACTTCACGAGTGCGGACCTCCTGCGGCGACTCGATCACTTCATTCGCGAGGACGGACGGGTTCCCGAGGCGGCCGCGGCATTTGCGGCAGGGCAAGCCGAGCGCCTCGGGGATCTGTCGGCGGGCTCCCAGGCTGACGCCGACGCGTTACTCGGCAACCAGGTCGTCGAGACGAACGATCTCGTGGAAGCGGCGCGCGGCCTTGGCGCGATGGCCGCGTCGAGCTTCGGAGCCGGGTTTGGCGGCAGCGCCTGGGCACTCGTGCCGGCGGATGCCGCCGCTCAGTTCGGACCGGCCTGGCGGGACGCATACGCCGCACGGCATCCCCAGCGTTCGGATGGCCGTTGGTTCGCCGCGCGCCCGGCTCCAGGAATTCTCGAGGTGCCTACCGGCGCTTGACCGTCACGGAGATCCCTTCGAGGCCCGCCGAGACGATCGACGTCAGCACGTCCGGGTGGGTGCGTATCGTCTGCAGGAAATCCGCCATCTCGTCGCGCTTGTTGATCACGTTGTGCGCGAGCAACACGCCGCCTCTCGTCATCCGCGGAAACACCAGCGAGAAGAATCGCTGATAGTCCTTCTTCCAGGCATCGAGAAAGACGAAGTCGAACGTTCCGGCCTGCTTCGGGATCTCGGCAAACGCGTCACCGCTGACGACCTGAACGACGTCCGACAAGCCCGCGCGCTTGACGTTCTCGGCCGCTTCGCGCGCACGCACGGCGTCGTACTCGACCGTGACCAGCCGGCCCCCGGTATCACGCATCGCCAGCCCGATCCAGATCGCGCTGTACCCGCTGGCCGATCCGATCTCGAGCGCGTTCTTCGATCCCTTCGCGACCGCAAGCATCCGCAGAAACTGCCCGTCGGCTTCCGACACCGCGAGCTGACCGGTGTCGGCCTTGCGAATCTGTTTCAGGATCGCATCGATGGGTGCCGGCACCGCGCCCTGAGCGGCGGCGGGCGCTGCGACGAGGAGAGAAAGAAGAATAACAACGCCAACACGCCCGAACATCATCATGGGGATCAGTCTAGTCGAGTGTCTCAAAGGGAATCATGAAGCGCATGGAGGCCATCGAGAATCTCTTCATGCTCTCCATGAGCTTCATGGTTCGCCCTTGGTCTTTCAGCGCGGTGCCAACGCGAATGCGATCCAGCCACGTGGTCGGTTGGGAGGCGCGTTGTTCGGAGCGCTCGAGGACACGAGCAGATACTCGCGGCCGCGCACCTCGTACAAAACAGGCGAGCCGCGCGAGGCACCGGCAAGTTCTCCCGTCCAGAGTACCCTGCCGTTGGCGGCGTCGTATGCGCGGACGCGGCCGTCGCTACCGGCGAGAAACACGAGTCCGGTGCTCGTCGCGACAATTCCCGTGCGGAGCAGTACGCCGCCCGTGCCGCGGGGGCCGCCGCGGGAGACCGTCGCCGGATCGTCACCCGTCGTGACTCGCCACTTGATCGTGCCGCTGTTCAAGTCGTACGCCGTGAGCGTGGAGTACGGCGGAGTCGTTGCCGTGGCCATCACGCCGTACTCACTGACGTAGCGTGCGGGCGGCAGTTCGCCAACGCCGTCCGGGTACGGGTCGTTGCCGCCGTTGCCGCCGTTGCCGCCGTACTGCGCCGCGCCGGCGGCCCGTGCGGGCGCGGCCGGTCGCGGCGCGCCGCCCGAGGCCACGACGGGACCGGGGGGCAGTGGCGGCGATGCGCCTCGGCCAGCGACAGACGGCGCGCCTTCACGCAGATACGCGGTCACCGCGGCGAGCTCAGCATCGGTGATGCCCTCAACGGGACCCATCAGGCCGACACCGGTCGTGACAATCGCGCGGATCGCCTCGGCGGAGCGCCGGCTCGTGATGTTCGTGAGTGCCGGCGCCTCGGGCATCGCGCCGCCACTCGCCTCGGGTCCGTGACAGACCTGGCAGTACTTCTGGAACACCGACGCGCCAAACACCCCGGAAAGATTGGCCGTGAGGTTCTCGCGGACGTCCGTCAGCTTGAGGATCGACACGGCGTCCACGTTCAGCACGTAGACGATCCCCCGAGCCGGATCCGAGGCCGTCGTCCCCCAGTTCGCGCCGCCCTGGTTGCCGGGCATCGAGATCGTGTCCTCGAGGGCCGGGGGCGTGAAGAGTCCGAAGTTGCGTGCTTGTGAGGCACGGGCGAGGAAGGCCGCGTAGTCCGCGGGCCGCTGATACGGGTTGACGTCCGCGAGCGACCACGTCTGGCGCGCGAATGGCGGGACGACGGTAGGGAAGGGTTGCGTCGGCCACGCCTGCTCGCCCGGGACGTCGCTCGGCGGCACGGGACGCTCCTCGATCGGGCAGAGCGGCTCGCCCGTGAGGCGATCGAAGACATACATGAAGCCGGTCTTGCCGGCGAACGCCACGGCGTCGATGCGCGCCCCGCCATGCGTGACCGTGATCAGTTGCGGCGTCGCGACGTTGTCGTAGTCCCAGAGATCGTGATGCACGGTCTGGAAATGCCAGAGCCGCGTACCCGTGCGCGCATCGAGCGCGAGCAGGCAGTTGCCGAAGAGATTGGCGCCAATCCGATCGGCGCCGTAGAAGTCGTACGTGGGTGACCCGGTCGGCACGTAGACGATGCCGCGCGATTCATCGATGGAGAACTCGCCCCAGCTGTTCACGCCGCCGACGTACTTGTAGGCATCCTTCGGCCACGTCTCGTAGCCGAACTCGCCAGGCTGCGGGACGGTATGAAACTGCCAGACGAGGTGGCCGCTCAGAACATCGTAGGCACGAATGTCTCCGGGCGGCGACATCCAGCGCTCGCCCGGGGCGGACCCAAGGATGAGAAGGTTCTCGAACACCCTGCCCTGGCTGTTCGATTGGACGCCCGGCGTTCCGGGCCCGCGGGCGAGACCTTCGCGCAGGTCCACCACGCCGTTTCGTCCGAACGTCAGGATCGACTGGCCGGTGTTGGCGTCGATCGCCTGAAGAAAACTTTCGACCGCGAACAGAATGCGCCGATCCTTGCCGTCCGCGCTCTGCCAATAGTTCATGCCACGCGCAGTCAGGCCCCTGAGGTTTTCGTGGATCCAGAGCTCGTTGCCGTTGGTCGCATCGAGGGCGACGATCGAGCCATTCCGTCCCTGCACATATGCGACACCGCCCGCGACGATCGGCCGCGATCCCGTCGTGCCCAGCCGGTAGACCCAGACCGGCTTGAGGTTGTGCACGTTGCTGCGGGTAATGTCGCCGAGCGCGAAAAAGTTTGAGCCGTTGGACGGATCCGGAACGACCCGACTCCAGTGGAACGACGACTGTCCGCCGACGAGGCCGACAGACGCGGCCGCGAAAACCGCCACGGCGGCGACGACCGACGCGCGCATGAGGTTATTGCGGGCCACCCGCTCCTGCCGCCAGCTTCGACAGTTCGTCGTTCGTCCACGGCCGCGGACGGCCAGCGGTGACCTTGCGGACGCCCGCGACGACGTCCGGCGCAACCGGTGTTCCCGTCTGGCCCCATTCACGTCGGACGTAGGTGAGGACGGCGGCGATCTGATCGTCGCTCAGCATCGATCCGAGCGGCGGCATCAGCCCGATGTCGCCCTCCTTTCCGCCGAGCAGAATACGGATGGGAACCTCGGGCGTCGCCAACGCAAACGTCGAGCCGACGAGGCTCGCGGCAATGCGCTCTTGTCCGCGCCCATCCGGTTGATGGCAGGACTGGCACGCGTTGCGGTAGACCTCCTGGCCGGCCTCGAATCGCGCGATCTCGACAGGCGTCAGCGGCGCAACGGCACTGACCACACCGGGCTTGGTGGGCCATTCGATCCGCGCGAGGACGCCTGCAGCCCTGGTGGACAGGCCATCAGTACCAGCGGCGAGTGTCGTCAGTGTCGCTGGTTCCTGACGAAGACGAAGGATGGGACCGCCTCCGCCTCCCCGGCCGGCTGACGGGCCGGTCGTCGCGGCCTGTTGCGCCTCGCGCACGCCCGGAAATGCGTAGGCGCCGCCGGGGCCGCCGCGCGAGCCCGGGCACGTCGGACACGGCGCGCTCGCGGCCGCAGGCGGCGGTCCGCCACGGCGTGGCGGGTTGCCAGGCATCGGTCCGTTGAGCAGCGCGATCTCCGCGCCGCGCAACAACGCGGAACGTTCCCACTCGGGTCGAGCCGGATCCGCGACTCGGCTGAGCAACACCTGTGCGCTAGTCTCCTCGGCGCTCCTCACGAGCATTGCGGCGAGCATCGACATGACCGCCGCGCGTTCCGGCGTCTCACCTCCGGGCCGACCGGCCAGCACGCCGAGCGCAGTGAGCTCGCTCCCGCGCAGACCGCTCAGTGCGGCGTCCATGGTGACCGGGTCGCTGGCATGGCGTTCGAGCAAGGTCACAATCGCGTCTTCGCGCGCGCCGGCCGGAAGAGCACCGAGCGTTGCCGCCAGTTGACGCCGAACGGCCCAGTCTGTGTCCTCCACGCGCGCGAGCACCGCCTTCTGGACCGGATGGTTCGCCTCGCCAATCCAGCGCTCCGCAATTCGGAGCGCCGCCACGCGGACGTCGCGCGCCTTGTCCTCGAGTGCCTTGATCACGAGACCGGACTCGATCCGATCGATGCCGTCCAACGTCCACAGCGCGTGAACACGCGCGCGCCAATCGCGGCGCCGAGGCGGCAACGGTCGTCAACGCGCTGACGAGCTGCGTCTGGACGGGCGGCGTGAGGGCGCCCGCACGTTCGACGATGAGCCGCTGCGCCGTCTCGCGGCGCCAGCCGTTCGGGTGCGACAGCATCGGGACGAGATTGATCGGCGCGGTCTTCGTGAGCGACAGGCGCGTCGCGTCCCGTTGGGTCGTCTCATGAACGACGCGATAGATGCGTCCCAGACCAATCGGCGCGTCGAGCTTCTTCTGCTGGATGTAGTCGCGCAGGTAGATCGTCGTGGACGAACGGTCCTGAATCACGCCGCGATACATGTCCACGATGTACAGCGTGCCGTCCGGCGCGTTGGAGAGGTAGACCGGTCTGAACCGCTCATCGGTGGAGGCGAGGAACTCGCCGACCTCGTACGCTTTTCGCGCACGAAGTGTCGTGCCGTCGTCTTCGAGCACGATTCGTCCGACCAGATTCGCGGCCGGTTCGGCGACGAACACGTTGCCGTAGAGCTCGGCGGGCAGCCGGTTGCCGCGATAGACGAGCGGTGCGCACACGGCGGTGAACCGCTCGAGCGTGCCGTCGGGCCGGTCGATCCCCAACTGATAGGCGCGGTTGGTTCCGAGATTCGTGCGGACCGGCCACACGAGGTTCACGAGATTCTCGTCGTCGCGAAGCGCGTCGTAGCTGCCTCGTGTGCGGAGCAGATTGGGATTGCGCGCGAAATACGGCGTCGGCACGAAGTCGACGTGCAGCGCGGACTCATTCGTATTCCGGTAGATACGGCCGCCGTCGTCCTGGGACGCGCCCCACTCGCCGCGAAGGAGCGTTCGCCGCACCTCGAACTGTCCATCCTTCTCGCGCAGGAACACATCCGCGCCGGCTGTGTGAATCCAGTTGTCCATTCCCCACAGCAGACTGTTCGCGTTGCCCTCGACACTGCCGTGGAGCCGTCCGTACAGATTCGTGACGAGCTCCTTCTTGTCGGCCTTCAGGTCGCCGTTCGTATCGCGCAGGAACCACAGGTTGCCCGGCTCGCCGACGAGCACACCGCGGTCGAGCACTTTGAGCGCGCGAGGCAGAATCAGCCCGTCGGCGAACACCGTGCGGCGATCCATCCGGCCGTCGCCGTTCACGTCCTCGAGCACGACGACCCGGCCAATCCGTTCGTGATTGGGCTCGGGCGCGTCCAGGCTCCGGACGAAACCGGTCATCTCGACGACCCAGAGTCGGCCTTCGAGGTCCCAGTCCATGACGGTCGGGTCTTGCACCAACGGCTCGCTGGCGACGAGCTCAATCCGGTAGCCGGGCGGCATGTAGAACGTCTTGAGGGCATCAACCGGCGCGAGGACCGGCGACTCGGCCGGTGTCGGCTGGAGACCGGGCGGCCAGGGTCGATTGACGGGCGAGGACTGCCCATGGCCGACGATCACGGCCGCAGCGAGAAACAAGGCGATTGCGCCGAGTCGAGCACTCATTACGGTGACCTTACCCCAAACCTGCCGTCCGCGGCGCCAGCAGCCACGCCGTGCCGGCGACCAGCACGAACACAATGATCCAACCGATCGTAAAACCGGCGAGATCCTCTTTGTAGGCCCGCCAGCCGCGCCCTCCGGCGCCCCGGCTTGGCGTGAGCAAGTTCACGAGCAGCAGCGGCTGATGCGCCTCGTGCCCTTCGTCGCTCGAGGTGTCCAGCCGCGCGAACAAATTGTGCAGGCCGCTCGCGGGCTCCGGGGTCGTTGCAAGGCTGACAACGACCAGAGCGAGAATGCCGACCGTGAGCGCCGCGAGAAATACATTCGGGTCCCAGTAGTCGAGCCGCTGACCGGTCATCGAGTAGAGGGCGAAGTTCGTGCCCATCGCGCCAGTGACGCTCGCGAGGGCGCCCCATCGGTTCGCCCGGCGCCACACGATGCCTCCAAGCACGCTGATGCCGATGAACGTCGCGAGCGTTTCGGTCAGCAGGAACGAGTACAGCACGCTGTCGATGAAGTAGACGGCGTAGACCACGCCAAGCACGGTGATCGCCAGTCCGCTGATGCGGCCGACCCACAGATAGTGGCTGTCTGGCCTCCCGGGCGCAAAACGCTGGCGGTAGAGGCCTTCAGTGAAGAGCGCGCCGGCATCGACGAGAAACGCCGAGCACGTGGACATGTTCGCCGCGAGGATCGCGGCAATCATGAGGCCGAGCATCCCGGATCCGAGCAGCAGCCGGCACGCGAAGCCGAAGGCGTTCTCGGGATCGCCGAGCTCTGCGCCGTTGGCATGTCCCTGGGCGACGACCGCCGCGACGATGAGCCCGACGATGGCCCAGCCCACCGTGCAGACGCGCTTGACCATGTTGCCGTAGAGCATTCCGACGCGGCAGGTCCGCTCGTCTCGGCCGGTGCCGACGGCCGCCAACTGATGCGGCTGCGCCATGATGCCCACGAGCCCGTTGATGGTGAGCATGGCAATCGCCCATGGCCCGACCCCGGCGGGCGTGGCGAGCGAGAAACGGAACGGATCGAGTGACGCGTGCATCCCCTCGAGCCCGCCCACCAGGTTCCATCCGAGCGGGATCAGCATGAACGAAAGGACGATGATCAGCACGCCCTGAAACAGATCCGTCCAGGCCGCGGCGACGAGACCGCCGACAAAGCTGTAGAGCACGAAGATCACCGTCATCGCCATGACGATCTCGTTCGCGCCCACGCCGCCGCCTGTCGCCTGGCTGATGACCTTGCCGGCGCCCTTGAGCATGCTGCCCATGTTGATGACGAGATAACAGACGGCGAAGACCACGTAGATCGCGCTCATCCAGGAGCCATACCGGTCTTCCGTGAACTCCGCCATCGTCGTACGGCGGATTCGCCGGAAGACTGGCGCCATCAGCCAGTAGAACGGCGTGATGAAGAGGTTCTTCCATTGGAACCAGATGGCCGAGGCGCCCGACGTGTAGACCGCGCCGGCCAGCGCCACCGGCATTTCCGCGTGCGTGCCGACGCCGAAGCTCTGGCCGATCATGAGCCACGGGCCGAACTTTCGCTGGCCGAGAAAGTACTCGCCCGTTTTGCGGACGCGTGCCCCGACGTAGAGGCCGATCGCGGTAATCACGACAAAGTAGACGGTGATAACGGCCCAGTCGAGAAAAGTCAGTGACATTGGCTATTTGTTATTGGTTGTTGGCGATTGCATTGGCTATTGCGTGATTTGTTATTGATCGGGCGTGTCGACCTTCATGACAGTCAGCCGCATGCGCAACCGGATCCCAGTCCGCCGTCACGGTGCCTCGCGTCGACATGCCGAGATAGTCCGCCGGAATGGTCGATGCCATCGGGACGATCCGATCGATCGGCAATCCCGTGAACCGGGCCGTGTTGGCGATCGCGCGATCCATCGTCAAGCTCGAGCCCGCGAGGTACGGCGTGCCAGGCAGCGACACGCGGCCGTCGGCGTCGAGTTCAGCGTCGACCGTGCCGAGCGTGTAGCGGCCGGCCGGTGAACCGGCTGCGGCAATCGCGTCGGTGATGAGCACCGTGCGCTCGGGGCCCTTCGCGCGCACGAGGCTCTTGACCGTGGACGCCGGCAAATGATGGCCATCAACGATAAGGGTCGCGAAGACTTCGTCTGCCGCGAGCAACTCCCAGATGACGTTCGGATGTCTTGGCAGAACTGCGGCGCAGCCGTTGCCGAGATGCGTGGCCAGCGTGGCACCTGCCGAAATCGCGTCGGTAATCGTCGACGGCTGGGCGGCTGTGTGTCCGATGGCGACTCGCACGCCCGCGCGAACCAGGTACTCGATGAGCGGAAGCGCACCCGGCACTTCGGGCGCGAGTGTGACCATCCGGATGCGACCCGACGCCGCTTCCTGCCGGCGGCGGAAGTCGTCGATGGCCGCCGGGATGATGTGCTGCGCGAGGATGCGCACCTCGGGGACCGTCCTCCGGCGACAGGTATGGGCCTTCCATGTGAATCCCCGCGATCGCCGGCTGGTTCAACCGTCCAAGGATCCGCGCCCGCACGGCGAAGTCGTCGAACGACGAGGTGATGAGCGTCGGCAGACAGCGCGTCACCCCCGTGGCGCGCATGCGATCGAGCGCGTGCTCGACCCGCTCGGCCTCGAGCCGTGGTCCGTTGAAATCGACACCGCCAAATCCGTTGACCTGGAGATCGACGAAGCCGGGGAAGGTGAGTCTCACGACAAGTTGGAAGTGAGAAGCCAGAAGTTAGAAGTGGCGTTACGCAGTGACGGTACGTAGCGCGGAGCTTCAGCTCCGCGAGCTCTCGCACTGACGCCGGAACTAAAGTTCCGCGCCACGCGCCACGGTCCCTCGTCCGGCTCAGTCAATCGGAAACATCTTCCGCAGTTCGGCGGCGTTCGGCTGGCGGCCGTACTGATTGATCTGGAACGCCTCGGCGTATTTCACCTGCTTGCCGCGCTGCTCGCCGTAAAGCGCGATCAGTTGCGCCCGGTACTGGTTCGCCAGCGCCTCGTCGCGCTGCTTGACGACGTTCAGGAGGAACGCCGCGCGGTCCGCCGGCTCCTTGGGAACGTCAGGACGGGTGCGCGCCTGCCACGAATCCGCATCGCCGAACTGCGACGGCATGGCGGAAATGCACGCCCACTTCTTCTCGGCGACCGTGTCGATTGACACGACGACGTCCGGGCGGAAGGTGTACGGCTGCTGGAACCCGTCCGAGTAGTACATGTAGACCGGATTGCGCGTGGTCGGCGGCGTGTCCGGCACGAAGAACGGTGCGACAACCACGATGGCGGTGTCGTCGAGCAGCGTGCCGACGTAGCGGTGGTCCGGATGGTAGTCGTACGGCCGATGGCCGAGCACGATGTCAGCCTGCCATTCGCGAATCAGGCGCGCCACTGTCCGTCGATTGTCGAGCGTTGGCATGAGCTCGCCGTCGTGGATGTCGAGCACGTCGACGACCGAGCCGAACTGCTTCGCGCACTCCTGGACTTCAGCCTTGCGGCGTTTGGCCAGCGGTCCGCCGGCCTGTTCGAAGTGTCCGACGTCGCCGTTGGTCATGGCGACGAGCTTCACCTTGGCGCCGCGCTGCGACCACAGCGACGCGGTACCGGCGACCTTGAGCTCGGCGTCATCGGGGTGCGCGCCAAATGCAATGACGCGGAGCGGCGCCGCTTGCGTCGCCCGCGCCGCCATCCGGGTCCCCGTCGGAATCGCGAACGCGAGAAGCAGCGTGAACGTGACGCACAGCGGTTTCATAGGCACCTCGTTCGGTCATGTGCTGAATGCGACGGAATTTATCAGAACTCACGTACGAGGGGTACGATCGTTATGACGGGTCCCTCGAACGACCTGACGCGCCACCGTTTGAAGAGGACGTTTGAAGAGTAAGGAAGATGACAGGCGACAGCCCCCACCTTGGACCTGTCGTACCCGTCGCACCTGTCGTACCTGATAACTTACCCGCGATGATCGTGCTCGGAATCGATGCGGGCGGCACCAAAACCGTATGTCAGGTCGCCGATGGCGGGGGCACGGTGCTGGCGGAGTCGCGTGGGCCCGGCGCCAATCTCGTGTCGCTCGGGGAACGGCGCGTCGAAGCGGCGCTTCGCGCGGCCATCGATCCGGTGCTGGCAGAGCGCCCGGATCGGATCGACGCGGTGTGCCTCGGCATGGCGGGAGTGGACCAGGCCCGGGAGGCCGACACCGTCCGCGGCGTGCTCTCCCGCATCGGGCACTTCGGTCAGACGCTGGTCGTCAGCGACTCGTTGATCGCGCTCGAGGCCGGCGCGCCGGATTCACCTGGCGTGGTGGTCGCGACCGGAACGGGTTCCATTGCGTACGGTCGCGACGCCTCGGGCCGGGCGGCTCGAGCCGGCGGCTGGGGATACGTGCTGGCTGACGAGGGCAGTGGATTCTGGCTGGGCAAGGAAGCCGTGCGCGCGGTACTCCGGGCGGCCGATCGCCGCGGGCCGGCGACGTTGCTGACCGGTCCTGTGCTGCAACACTTCGGGGTCGGCCGCGCGCAGGATATCGGTCGCGAGGTGTACCGGGACGGCGTGCGTCCGGCCGCCATCGCCGAACTGGCCACCGTGGTTGAAGCGGCAGCGGCCGCGGGCGACCCAATCGCCGTCGATCTTCTCGATCTCGCAGCGCGCGAGCTGACGCTCCTGGCCGTTTCGGTCGTGGAGCAGCTCGATCTACCCGAAGGTCCGGTCGTGTTGGCAGGCGGCACGCTGCGCGCGGCGCCTCGGCTTGCGAGCGCGCTCGTGGCCTCGCTCGCGGATCGCCTTCCGCGCGCCGAAACTCGCCTGCTCGGCGTCGAGCCGGCGTACGGCGCCGTGCGCCTGGCGATCGCCCTGGTGCGAGGGGAGTTGCGGGTACCGGCGTACTGAAACAAACCCGCCGACCTAGAGGTCGGCGGCTCCATTCCAACGCACGGCCTCAAGCCCCAGGGCCCAAGCCTCAAGCCTTCTTCTTCTGTCTCCGAAGGACTGCCGCCAGGTCTTCGCCGAGCGCCACGCGCATGGAGTCGCCGGCGTTGCGGAGGCGTTTGCGCGCCGCAGCGTCCGACCCGCCGGTCTTCGCCATGACGATCGCGGTCTTGACGTTCCAGCGTGCTCGGGTGAGAAGGGCCGCGGCGTCGGGACGTGCCAGGCCCGTCACCATCGACACCATGCGCGTCGCCCGGTCCTTGAGCTTCGCGGAGCCGGTCCGCACGTCCACCATCAGGTTGCCGTAGGTCTTGCCAATCCGGACCATCGGGATGGTCGTCAGCATGTTCAGCACGAGTTTGGTGGCCGTGCCTGCCTTCATCCGCGTCGAACCGGCGATGACCTCCGGTCCCACCTCGGGCGCGATCGTGACGTCCGCGAGCGCGCGGTCCGTTCCCGGGCGGCAGGTGACGAGAACGCGCCGGGCCCGCACACGACGCGCGCGAGTCAGCGCGCCGCGCACGAACTCCGTGACACCGCTGGCCGACACGCCGATCACGACATCCCGCTTCGAGACCTTGGCGCGCTCCATCTGATGCACGCCGTCCGCGTAGTTGTCCTCAGCGCCTTCGCGGGCGCGGAATACCGACTCTTCGCCGCCGGCAATCACCGCCCGCACCAGCGTGGGCGGCGTGCCGAACGTCGGCGGCACTTCGGCCGCTTCGAGGACGCCAAGCCGCCCGCTCGTGCCGGCACCGACAAAGAACACGCGCCCGCCCTCGGCGAGCGACGCGACAATGAGCCTGACGGCGGTCACGATCTGCGGCCGCACCTTCTCGACGGCCGACACCGTCCGCCGATCCTCACGGTTGATCAAGGCCACGATGCGATCGATCGGCATCGTGTCGATGTCGAGTGTGCGGCGGTTGATCGCTTCGGTCGGGAGCTTCTGCCACTTCGATTCGGATTTCATGTTCACCGGTAGATGACGTACTTCGCGCGGAGAAGCCGCCAACGCGCTTCGGCGGCCGACCACGACGCCGCGATCGCGGCCGGATCGTCGCCGGCCTTGAGCCGCGCGAGACCGTCGATCGACCCGAACAGCCGCGCGGCCAGATCGATCTCCAACTTGCCCGGGAACAGCTTCACGAGCGCCGACGCGATCTCCACGCCCGACGCGCACCGGCCGCACCGCCTCGCGGTCGGTGATGACGATGAACACGCCCTGGCACTCCTCGTTGGCGAACTTGCTGGACGTCGGCGTGAAGCGCACGGGATAGAACCGCACGCCGGGAATCTGGCGCGCGTTCAGCGCGTCGGCCAGGCCGGACGCCGTCGATCCAGGGCGCGCCGACGTGCTCGAACGGCGTGTCGGTGCCGCGGCCGACCGAGAGGTTCGTGGACTCGAACGCGCCGATGCCCGGATAGAGCGTCGCCGGATACAGGTTGCGCATGTTCGGCGACGGATTGATCCACGGCAGGCCGGTCTCGTCGAACCACGCGTCGCGCCGCCAGTTCCGCATCGCGACCACGGTGAGATCCGCGCCGATCTTCTTCTCGCCGTTGAACAGCTTCGCCGAGCTCGCCCATCGTCAGGCCGTGCCGGATCGGCATCGGCGGCAGATAGCCGGTGAAGCCCGACCGCGGCTGTCGTCGAGCGCCGGGCCCTTCGATCTGCACGCCGCCGATCGGATTCGGCCGGTCGAGCACGAAGACTTTGATCTTTCTGCGTCGCCGCCTCCTCCATCACGTACGCCATCGTCGTCATGTACGTGTAGAAGCGCGTGCCGATGTCCTGCAGGTCGATCACGATCGCGTCGAGGCCGGTCAGCATCTCGGCGCGTCGGGCCGCTGCGTCGCGCCGTAGAGCGAGTGGATCGGCAGGCCGGTCTTCTCGTCCGTCGACGACGGCACCGCCGCGTCGAGGATGCCGCGGATGCCGTGCTCGGGGCTGAAGAGCGCGACGAGCTTCACGCCGGGCGCCGCGGCCAGCAGATCGATCGTCGCGGCGCCGTCGCGCGCGCGGCCGTGTGATTGGTCACCAGGCCGACGCGCAGGCCCGGCGAGCGCCGCGAAGTCCGTCGGCGCGCAGCACGTCGATGCCGGTCAGCACCGGCTGATCGGGCGGCGCGGCGCACGGCGGGAATCTGCGACTCGAACACCTGCCGGGTCCAGACGCGCGTCGCGCGGCGACGTCGCGCGGCACGTCGGTCAGCGCGGACGCCGACGATGGTCGCGACGCGCGCGCGCAGCGGCGTGACGTCGCCGCGGCCGTCGGGATGCACGCGGTTCGACAGGAACACGACGAACACGCGCGTCGCCGGATCGATCCAGAGCGACGTGCCGGTGAATCCGGTGTGGCCGAACGATCCGAGCGGCAGCAACTCGCCGCGATTGGCCGAGTACGACGAGTCGATGTCCCAGCCGAGGCCGCGCACGTTCGGCTTCGCCCGCCGGCGTCGCCGGCGACGTCATGCGCGCCGACCGTCGAGCGGCGAGAGCACGCGCGTCGGCGCCGACGGCGCCGCCGCCGAGCAGCATGCGGCAGAAGATCGCGAGGTCGGCGGCCGTGCTGAAGAGCCCCGCGTGCCCGGCGACGCCGCCCATGCGCCGCGCCGTCGGATCGTGCACGACGCCGCGCAGCAGCGTCGGCCGGCTGCGGTCGGCGCAGATGCGTGGCCGATAGAGCGCGCCGCGGCGGCATTGAACATCGTGTCGCGCATGCCGAGCGGCGTGAAACACGCGCTGCTGCACGAACTCGTCGAACGGCTGCTTGCTGACCCGCTCGACGATCTCGGCCAGCAGGAAGTAGTTGATGTCGCTGTAGATGAACCGCCGGCCCGGCGGCGCCGTCAGGACCTCTTCGGTCGCGAGCCCGATGGCCGCGTCGTGGCCGTCCCACGCGTCGCCCAGATCGACGTCCGGCCGCAGGCCGGACATGTGCGTCATCAGATCGCGCACGGTGACGCGGTCCTTGCCGTACTTCGCCGAACTCCGGAATGAACGTCGCCACCGGATCCGTCAGCCGGATCCGGCCCTCTTCGACCAGCATCATCACGGCCGTCGTCGTCGCGACGACCTTGGTGAGCGACGCGAGATCGAAGATCGTGTCGAGCGTCATCGGCTCTGCGATCGGCGCCAGCGCGCGGCTGGCCGTACGCCTTGCGGAACACGACCGTGTCGCCGCGGCCGACGACGACCACGGCGCCAGGCATCTGTGCTCGGCGATCGCGTCGTTGACGACGGCGTCGATGCGCGAGTTCAGGCGGGCGAGGTCGAAGCCCGGCGATGGCCGTCGGCCTCCGGACGGCGCGGCTCCGGCGCGCTGTCGGCGTCGGCGCGGCCATGGCACGACAGCGTCAGCGGCGACAACGGCCAGCGACGACCATGCGGCATGACGAATTACAGCTACGAGCGTACCCGACGTTGCCGTCGGCGTTCGGTTCAGAGTTCGGACGTCGAAGTCTGAACGGAACTCGGAATCGGAACATGGACGACTGTATAATCCCGGCCACGATGAAACCGCCTACCGTCTTCCTCGGCGAGATGACGACTCTCGAGGTCGAAGCCTTTCTCAAGAGCCACCACACCGTGATCGTCCCGACGGGCGCGGCCGAGCAGCACGGCCCGCATGGGCCGCTCCTGACCGACGTCCTGATTCCGCAGGAAATCGCGCGGCGGGTCGCGCCGAAGATTGGCGCCGTCGTCGCGCCGCCGATCAACTACGCGCTGTCGTACCCGCACGTCGGGTTCACGGGTCTCGTGCCACATCCGGATCCCGACGTTCATGGCGCTCGTCGAGGATCTGTGCGCCTCGTTTGCGTCGGTCGGATTCAAGCGCATCGTGTTCCTGAACGGCCACTACGACAACACGCTGGCGATCGCCTACGCGTGCGCGAACGCGGCGGCCCGAATGCCGAAGGGCGTCATGGCGTTCCCGCTGAACTACTGGGAGGGCTTCGCGGCCGACGAGGTGACGGAGTTCATGACGCTGAAGACCGGGCTGCACGCCAACGAAGCCGAGACGTCCGCCGTGCTCGCGATCAACCCGAATCTCGTGGACATGGATCGAGCCAACGCCGAGATGCCGAATTTCCCGGCGTGGAAGGTCAATCCCGGCGCCGTGCACGCGGCGTTCTTCTTCTCCCAGCCCGGGTCCGTGTATCGGGCGACGAAGTCCGGCACGTGGGGCGATGCGCGGCAGTCCACGCCGAGAAAGGCGAGCGGTTCATCGAAGCGGGCGTGCGCTCGACGATTGCGTGCCTCGAGAACATCGAGGCGACGTTCAAGGCCATCCCGCCGCGGGAGGCTTAGGATTGAACGCCATGCGCTCCACGGAATGCCCGGCGGGAAGCCGGGCGTCGTCCCCGACCTCGACCCGGACTTCGCGCCGGCCGCGTTGTTTCACCGCGCGTTCGATGCGGCGGTGGCCTCTTCTGGCGGAGCGGCCGTGGGTATCGCGCTCGAGCATGCCGACGGCTCGGTCTACCGCTGGACGACCGGCGCGCTGCCGGCCGGACATCCCGACGCCCGCCACAACTTCCTGAACCTCGAGCGGCAGGTGAAGTTCCTGCTCTGGTCCAGCGGCGGCCTATCGCATCTACGTGCAGGCGCCCGGCGATCTCACGACGCGACTCCAGCAGCACTTCGCCCAGACCGAGACCGGCGCGTTCGACCAGGACATCATGGGCCGGCGCGTCTTCGAGCGGCCGTTCGAGATTCTGGCGGTCGGACCCGGCGACCTGCCGGCGGAGAAGGTGCGGCTCGGTGCCGCTTGGGCCGGCATCTGAACGGGTGCCGGATCGGCTTCGATCTCGGCGCAAGCGATCGCAAGGCCGCGGCGGTCGTCGACGGGGAAGTCGTCTTCAGCGAGGAAGTCGATTGGAACCCGGTGCCCCAGTCGAACCCGCAGTGGCACTTCGACCAGATCATGGACTCGCTGAAGCGCGCGGCGGCGCACCTGCCGCGCGTGGATGCGATTGGCGGCAGCTCGGCCGGCGTGTTTGTCCAGAATCACGTCAAGTTGGCCACGCTTGTTCCGCGGCGTGCCGCCGGACGAGTTCGAGCGCCGCGTGAAGGGGCTGTTTCTCGAGATCAAGGCGGCGTGGGGCGGCATCCCGTTCGAGATCGTCAACGACGGGGAAGTCACGGCGCTCGCCGGATCGATGTCGCTCGGCGACAACGCCGTGCTCGGCGTCGCGCTGGGCTCGAGCCAGGCCGCGCGGCTACGTCACGCCCGAGGGCAACATCACGCCGTGGCTGAACGAGCTGGCGTTCGCGCCGGTCGACTATCAGCCGGACGCGCCTGCCGACGAGTGGTCGAAGGACGTCGGATGCGGCGTGCAGTACTTCTCGCAACAGGCGGTCGGACGGCTCGTGCCGAAGGCGGGCCTCTCGTTTCCGAAAGAGATGCCGCTGCCCGAGCAGCTGAAGGAAGTGCAGGCGCTCATGGCCCGAGGCGACCAGCGCGCGGTCAGCATCTACCGCACGCTCGGCGCGTATCTCGGCTACGGCCTCGCGCATTACGCGCGGTTCTATCCCATGCGGCACGCGCTCGTGCTCGGGCGCGTGACGACCGGCAGCGGCGGCGATCTGATGCTGGAACGCGCGCGGCAGGTGCTCGAGACGGATTTCCCCGAGCTGGCCGATCGACTGTCGTTCCACATGCCAGACGAGAAGAACAAGCGCCACGGCCAGGCGATCGCGGCCGCCAGTCTGCCGGCCGTGCGCATGAAACCGGGTTGCTGAAGATTCAAGAACCCGGTTTCTTACCTCATCGACATGAATCCCTACGACACGTACATCCAGACGCTTTCGAATCTGCTCGCCGGCGCGCGCGCGCTGCCGCTCGGCGGATTTCCGGACTACCCGCGCCAGCCGCTCGCCAAGGACGCACCGGTCGCGCTGATCTTTTCGCCGCACCCCGACGACGAAGTGATCATCGGGGGATGGGCGTTGAGGTTGCTGCGCCAGAAGCAACTGGCGCGTCGATCAACATCGCCGTCACGCTGGGAAGCAATCGCGAACGCCAGGCGGCGCGCTGGGCCGAGCTTCAGAACTGCTGCAAGTGCATCGGATTCGGTCTCGAGGCGACCGACATCGACGGGCCTCGAGGGCGTGAACGCCAAGACGCGGTCATCGGAGCCGGGCCGCTGGCAGGGCATGGTCGACGTCGTCCGCGGCATCCTCGACCGTCATCGTCCGCGGGCGATCTTCTACCCGCACGAGACCGACTGGAACTCGACGCACATCGGCACGCACTACCTTGTGGCGGACGCGCTGCGCATGATGCCGCCCGCGTTCACGTGCAGCGCCGTCGAGACCGAGTTCTGGGGGCAGATGCCGTCGCCGAACGCGCTCGTCGAGTCCGCGCCTGGCGGACCTGGCGGCCCTGATCACGGCGCTGAGTTTCCATGTTGGCGAAGTCCAGCGGAATCCTTACCATGTGACGCTGCCCGGCTGGATGATGGACAACGTCCGGCGCGGCGGCGAGTGGGTGGGCGGCCAGGGCAAGGCCGCGCCCGACTTCGCCTTCGGCACCATGTACCGCCTGAGAGTATGGCGGGATCAGGCGTTCAGCGAGCCGGCAGCTGTCCCAGGCTTCCTGGCCGCGTCGGCCGATCCCGCCAGCTTGCTGTAAGAAAAGGGGTCGGGTGCTTTTTACGCTCAACGTAAAAAGTCGTCCCGACCCTTTTCCTTACTGTGACAAAACTATGGCACAATCGGCGCGTTCCAAAGGGAGACTGGCGGATGAAACGGTGTGGCGTTGCGGCAGTTGCACTACTTGCGGCCTCGGTTGTCGTCGCCGCCACTCAGGAACGTCCCCTCAATCAACCTCCCGCGGGCTTCACGGCACTCTTCAACGGCAAGGATCTCTCGGGCTGGCGCGGACGCAAGCCGAACTTCGATCCGGCGGTGGAACGTCAGCTGACGAAGCCCGAGCTCAACGCGCTGCAGGCGCTCTGGAACACCGAGCGCGACGCGCACTGGAAGGTCGACGTCGCGAAGGGCGAGATCGTCTCCGACGGCAACAACCCGCATCTTGCGACCGAGCAGAGCTACGGCGACTTCGAGCTGTGGGTGGACTGGCTCATGGTCAGCGCGAACGGCGACTCGGGGATCTATCTTCGCGGGTATCCGCAAGTGCAGATTTGGGACCCGTCGAATGAACGGGAGTTGAAGAACGGCGCGGACAAGGGCTCCGGTGCGCTCTGGAACAACAACCCCGACAACGCCGGCCGCTTCCCGCTCGTGAAGACCGACAAACCCATCGGCCAGTGGAACACCCTGCGCATCGTCATGACCGGCAACCGCGCGTCGATCTGGATGAACGGCCAGCAGACCGTGGACAACCAGGTCATGGACAACTATTTCAACCGCTCGGTGCCCGTCGTGGCGCGCGGACCGATTGAGCTCCAGACGCACGGCTCCGAGATACGGTTCCGCAACATCTTCGTCAAGGAAACACCGGCGCCGGGCGCCGGACAGACCCGATAGTCGCCGGTTCGCCGGGAGGAGCATCTGCCAATGGCTGGAGTGACGAGACGAGAGTTCCTGAACACTGCTGGCGGCGCGTCCGCCGCCCTGGCGTTCATGGCGGCGAACGGCATCAAGCTCAACGCCAACCCTCTCGGCCTGCCGATTGGCAGCCAGATGTGGCCGCATCGCGCGCGCATCGGCACCGATGGCTACGCCGGCCTGGCGGCCGTCCTGAAGGACCTGAAGTCGATCGGCGTGGAGATCGTCGAAATGATCTCGCCGAGCGGCGAGTTCAAGGCGCTGACCGACGGCAAGCAGGTCCGAAAGATTCTCGACGACCACGGCCTCAAGAGCCCGAGCGCGCATTTCCGGGGCGTCCGGACGGCCGGCAATCTGCCGACGCTCATCGAGTGGGGCAACGCGATCGGCATGACGCACATGAACATGGCCAGCATGGGGGGCCAGGTCGTGAACGGCGTCACGACGCTCGAGACGGTCAAGCGGACGTGCGACGAATACAACAAGATCGGCGCGATCACGAAGAAGTCGGGTCTCCAGCTCATGACCCACAACGAGGGCTTCGAGAACTCGCGACTCGACGATGGGCGACTGACGTATCCGGTGCTGCTCGAGTACCTCGATCCGGCTCTGATGAAGATGCAGTTCCAGATGTCGTCGATGCGGACGATCGGCGATCCGGTCATGTACTTCACGATGTATCCGGGGCGATTTGAATCGGCCCACCTGCAGGGTGTGGACGCGGCCGCGGGCGTGAACGTCGCGGGCCCCGGCCGCCTGACAGTCAAGGCTCCGCCTCAGGCCGAGGGTGCCGGCCGCGCCGGAGGCGCGCGTGCGGGCGGTGCGCCAGCTGGCGGTGGCGGCGGCCAGGGTCTGGCCGTCGGAGAAGACTCGGTCGACTGGGTCAAGGTCTTCGAGGCGGCCAAGATCGGCGGCCTCAAGTTCTATTTCGTCGAGCAGGCTTTCGACGTCACGACTCGCAGCGTGGCGTTCCTGAAGACATTGAACGTCAAGTAGGCGCGAGCGAACGCGAGCCCGCGCGAACGGAGTGGGGCATTGGGGCCCCGCGAGTGAGCGCGCTGGGGGACCGCGGGGGCAAGCCCCCCGGACTTAGGAGGACTGGCATGGCTGGGATTTCACGACGGAGCTTTCTCGAAGCAGGCGGCGTCGTCTGCCGCGCTCGCATTCATGGCCGCCAACGGCGTCAAGCTGAAGGCCAACCCGCTGGGCCTGCCGATCGGCAGCCAGACCTATCCGCATCGCGCGCGGATCGCCTCGGGCGAGTTCCCGGCGCTGCTCAAGGACATGAAGTCGATCGGCATCGACGTCATCGAGCTGTGCGATCCGTGGAACTACAAGGAGTTCGCCGCGCTCCAGGACGCGAAGACGACCAGGAAGATGCTCGACGATGCCGGCATCAAGGCGATCAGCTGCCACGTGGGGATGGGCATCTACCGCAAGCAGCACCAGACCGTCCTCGACTGGGCGAAGGTCGTCGGCCTCACGCAGTTGTCCACGGCGGATCTCGGCGGAACGACCAGGGACGGCAAGAGCCGTCTGAGCCGGCGGCGTGACAACGCCCTTCTGGATCAAGGAAGCCGCCGACGAGTACAACGCGATCGCGGCGGTGACCAAGAAGGCGGGTCTCCTGACCGTGCTGCACAACGAGGGCTTCTGCAACTCGCGGACAGCCGATGGCCGGCTGACGTATCCGCTGCTGATCGAAGCGCTCGATCCGGCCCTCGTCGGGCTGCAGTTCCAGATGTCGTCGATGACGACCATGGGCAATCCGATCACCTACTTCACGGTCTATCCCGGCCGGTTCTGGTCGGCTCACATGCAGGGCGTGGACGCGAGCCAGGGCGTGCGGGGAGCGGCACCTCAGACGCTTCCGGACAAGAACGCTCCGCAGGGACGCCGTGGCGGCGGCGCGCCTCCGGCGGCGGCCCCGGCGGCCGGCGCGCCGGCGGCGGGCGGCGCGGCGCCAGCGGGCCCCGCGATGGGCGCACCGGCCGGTGGCGGTGGCCGAGGCGGTCTGTCGGTCGGCGAGGACTCGGTGAACTGGGAAGCGGTCTTCACCGCGGCGAAGATCGGCGGCTTGAAGAACTTCTTCATCGAGCAGGCGTGGGACCTGACGGTCAAGAGCGCCGCGTATCTCAAGACACTCAACGTCGCGTAGAGAGGGGATAGGAATGGCTGGTCTCTCACGGCGCAATTTTCTGGAGGCAGGCGGCGCCAGCGCGGCGCTCGCCTTCATGGCCGCCAACGGCATCAAGCTGAAGGCGAATCCGCTCGGTCTGCCGATTGGCAGCCAGACCTATCCGCATCGCGCGCGGATCCAGGCCGACGGCCTCAAGGGCTTCGATGCACTTCTGAAGGACATGAAGGCCATCGGCATCGAGGCCGTCGAACTCTGCAACGCGAACGGCTACAAGGATTTCGCCGCGCTCGCCGACGTGAAGACGACGCGCAAGATGCTCGATGACAACGGCATCCGCGCCCTGAGCGCGCACTTCAACATCGCGACGCTGCGCAAACAGCAACAGCAGGAGATCGACTGGGCGCTCGCGCTGGGCATGACGCAGATGAGCACGGCCAGCCTTCAGGGGGCCGTGAAGGACAACGTCACGACACTCGACGAAGTGAAGCAGGCGGCGGACGAATACAACAAGATGGGCGCGCTCGCGGCGAAGAACGGGCTCAAGCAGGCGCTGCACAACGAAGGCTTCGAGAACTCGCTGCTTGCCGGACGGCCGCCGCACGTACTTCGCGCTGATGGAGCACTTCGATCCGAAGCTCGTGTTCATGCAGTTCCAGATGTCGTCGATGCGCTCGATGGACATCAACCCGATTCAGCTGTTCCACACCTACCCGGGGCGTGTCATCTCGCTCCACGTGCAGGGTGTGAATCTGAATCCGCCGCCGGCGTACGTCTCACCGGCCGCGGCGGCCGCGGCAGCGGCGCGCCGGCAGGGGGACGCGCGGGCGGTGCAGGCCGTGGCGGTGGCCAGTCGGCCGCCGGCTCGGATGACCTCGAATGGGGTCGCATTTTCGAAGCGGGCAAGATCGGCGGCCTTCAAAACTTCTTCGTCGAGCAGAGCTGGCCGCTGACGCAGCTCAGCGTGGCGTACTTGAAGGCGCTGCAGGTGTAAGGAAACCGGGTTTCTTAAGATCGAAGAAACCCGGTTTCCTGGTATCCCGGACGAGGGCGGGCCCGACGGTCCGCCCTCGTCGTTTGAGGAGCAATCACGCGATGGCGTCCATCTCACGACGATCGTTTCTCTCCACGACCACTGGCGCGGCGCTCGGTGGCCTCATCGCCTCGCGCGCGGCTGCCGCCCTGAAGGCCAGCCCCTACGGCTGGCCGATCGGCTGCCAGACGTTTCCGCTCGGCAAGCTCATCGACCAGGACTTTCCCGGGACGATGAAGATGCTGGCCGACGCGGGATTCCAGTCGATCGAGCTCTGCTCACCCTGGTACTCGGAGCACAACTTCGGCTTCGGCAGCCTGAACAAGATCAGCGCGGCCGAGTTCAACAAGGTGCTGAGCGACGCCGGGCTGAAGTGCTTCAGCTCGCACGTGGACATGACGGAGCTGCGCGGCGAGAAGCTGCCGTGGATCATTCAGTGGGCGAAGGATCGCGGCCTCACGCAAATCATGGTGCCGAGCCTCGACGGGCCGCGCAATCCGACGATGGATCAGGTCAAGAAGCTCGCCGACGAGTACAACGCGATCGGCGCCGCGTCGAGGAAGGCCGGGCTCACGCAGGGCCTCCACCACGAAGGCTTCGAGAACTCGATGGTGGGCGACCGGCGCGTATTCGATGTGCTGTTCGAGTTGCTCGATCCGGCGAACGTGAAGTTCCAGTTCCAGGTCTCCACGATCCGCAATGGCATGGTCGCCGCCGAGTACTTCACGAAGCACCCCGGACGATTCATCTCGATGCACGTGCAGGATCTGGATCTCAAAGCGCCTCCCACACCGCCATCGGCGACCGGCCGAGCCGGTGGTCCGCCGGCCCGGCCCATCGGGCAGGGCAGCATCGACTGGGTGAGCACGTTCAAGGCCGCCAAGGTCGGCGGCGTCCAGAACTATTTCGTCGAGATGAACATCGACCTGATGAAGGCGAGCGTTCCGTACCTCAAGGCGCTGACGGTCTAGCCATTTGCTATTGGTTATTGGTTATTGGTTATTGCATTGAGTTATTGGTTATTTGCTATTTGGTAAGGCCTTTGGAGATTTGAGATGACCACAAGACCCAAGACTCAAGACCCAAGACTCAAGACCAATCACACGGCGGCGATTCATCGAGAAGGCCGGCATGGGGACCGCGATTGCGGGCCTCGTCGCGGCGAAGCCGATCGGCCTGGGCGCGGACCCGCTCGGCATTCCGATTGGGAGCCAGACGTATCCCGAACGCCAGATGGTCGCCGACGGGAAGTTCGTCGAGCTGCTCAAGAACATGTATGGCGCCGGCATCCGGCAGATCGAGCTCTGCTCACCGGGCTACGCGCAGTTCAAGAGCCTGGCCGACGGCAAGCAGACCCGGAAGCTGATTGAGGATGCCGGTCTCAAGTGTCCCAGCGCCCACTTCAGCTTCAACGAGTTCCGCCAGGGTCTACCGGCGGCGATTGAATGGGCGCAGGCGATCGGCATGACGCAAATCGGCACGGCCGGTCTCGGCGGCAGCATGGTCAACGGTGTGACGTCGCAGAGTCAGATCCAGTACTCGGCCGGCGAGTACAACCGCATCGGCAACCTCGTGAAGCGCGCCGGGCTGCAGCTCTTCCTTCACAACGAAGGCTTCGAGAACTCGAAGCTCGACGACGGCCGGCTGACGTACCCGGTGCTCTTGTCCGAGCTCGATCCTGAACTTGTGAAGATGCAGTTCCAGATGTCGTCGATGCGGACGATCGGCGATCCGATCATGTATTTCACGAACTACCCGGGCCGCTTCATCTCGGCGCACGTCCACGGCGTGAACTTCGACGCGCCGATGCCGCCGGCCCGAGGCATGGTGCTCCCGGCCAAGCCGGCGCCTGGCGCGGCCGAGGCCGGGTCCCGGCCGCGCCGGCGGACGTGGCCCCGGCGTCCCCGGCATCGCGATCGGCGAGGACAGCGTCGACTGGCCGCGCGTCTTCGCCGCCGCCAAGATTGGCGGCCTGAAGAACTTCTTCATCGAGCAGGAACAGCAGAACGGCTGGGACGCGATGGTGAAGGGGGCGGCGTACCTGAAGACGCTTAGCTATGCGGAGCTGAGGGACTTCGTTCCTCGTTCCCCGTTCCAGGGTTCCTGGTTCTGGTTCCAGGTTCAGAACCCTGAACCAGAACCCGGAACGAGGAACGGGGAACGGGGAACGGGAAACGTTGAATCCCTACAGCGTCCGAATCCGAATGTTCCGGAACTTCGCCGAGACGCCCGGCGTGTACGGCATCTGGATCGTGACCGGCTGAGGTTCGCGCCAGGCGGCTTCGCCGGGGAGCGTGGACTTGTCGGTGACGTCCACGATCTTCGTGCCGTTCATCCAGGCCTCGTGCTTGTCGCCCTTGACGGCAATGCGCAGCGTGTTCCAGTCCTGCTTCTTGCGCAGGTTCGCGAACGCCTTGTCGCCGTGGCTGAGCCACAGGATGTTGCCGCGGATGGCCTTCGGGTCCTCGCGGTGAATGACGAGGCCGACGTACTCGCCGCCTTCGCGACGGCCGATGTTCAGCTGGTAGCCGCTGCGGTAGCTGACGCCGCTATTGCCGAGGCACGCGGCGTCGCTGAGATTCTCCTGCTTCGGTCCCAGCTCCTCCGAGCACTTCACGTTCGGAACCTCTCCGAGCATGAAGTCCATCTCGATCTCGAAGTCGTAGTACTTCTCTTTCGTCTGGAGCGCACCCGATCGCTCGCCCGGCTTCTGCTCGCCGCCGATGACGACGCCGTTCTCGATGTGCCAGCCGGCTGGCGCATCCGCTGCCGGCGGCGGCGCGCCGCGGCGGCCTCCGGCCGCGATATTGAAGCTGTCCAGGTTCTTCCCGTCGAAGAGCACCTTCCAGGGACCCTGGGCGGAGACCGGCGAGGTCGCGACGAAGACGGCGACGAACAGTGCTGCGAAACCAATCGACGCGCCTGCGCGCCGAGCTGTGGATTTCATAGGAGATCCCTCACAAAACAGTTATCGGGGTCGATTCGCCCGGCCCCTTAGCGTCTGATTGCGACTAAATATACAAGGTTCGATGGGTCCAGGGGCCAGGGTCCCAAGGTTCAAGAACTTCGAACCCGAACCTTGGGACCCTGGCCCCCTGGAACCCTTCGAACCCTACGGAACGATGACCCAGTCCGCCCATTCCTTGGCCTCGTAGACGGCGGCGGCGAGCGTCGGGGTACCGTTGTAGGCGCCCTCGACGAGGTATGGCCGGAGTTCCTCAGCGAGCGCCTTCACCGGAGGCGAGAAGGTCTCGCGGAGGACGTCCGAATCAGCGCCCTTCGGCCAGTACTTGTCCCGGGACCCGCTCGTCAGCGCAAAGTTGGTGACGTAGGCGCCGGGTTCCTCGCCGCGAATCGGACGGTAATACAGCAACCGAAGATCGGGCCGCAGGTTGCCCACGACCGGGTGGAGCTTGTCCGCCAGGAACTTGTCGAAGGCCTCACGGCGGTCTGGCCGTACGCGCGCGTAGTGCAAGCCAAGCACGTCCACTTCAGGCATTGGCGCCTTCACCGTTTCCGGCGCCACGAGGTGATACTCCACGAATTTTCCGGGGCCGCTCACGAACGACGTGAGCATCGGCCGGAAGTCACCGGCCTTCGCGGTGATGGCGGTCGAGAAAGGGAAGTCCCCGGAGGGCGAGGCGTACTCCTTGTGCCGCGCGAGCGTATCGGTCGTCCACACGACCATGTACTGTCCCTGCTTGTTGCCGCGATCCTTGCGGACGAGCCGGCCGATCATGCCGGGCGTCGCCTTGTTCCAGGCCGGCAGGATGTGCCCGTTCAGGTGCGCTTCGAACGCCTTGGCATCGGCGCCCTTCTGCAACTCCGGAATGTAGAACACCATCACCTGTCCAAGCCTCATGGTCTGGGCCTCGGTAACGGATGGCGATGCGAGCAGGAGTACAGCGGCGGCACAGGCGAGAGCAACTCGTCTCATCGTGAAGGCTCCTTGAAAGCGTTGTAGGATGTTACACCTCTTGAGTAAGGCCCTGAATACCGCTTGCGGGCGGAGACTTGTCATGACACGACTGGTGTTCGTATTCGTCCTCCTTCTGGCTGTAGCTGTCAGTGGACAGCAGGGACCCACGGAGACCCTCGCCGGTCTCAAGCCGGCGCCCGGCCTGGCCGTCACACTGTTCGCCGCCGAACCCGACGTGCAGAACCCGACCGATCTGACCGTGGACGAGCGCGGCCGGGTGTGGGTGCTCGAGGGCGTGAACTACCGGCGCCAGTCGCGCATGCAGCCGGACCTCCGGCCCGAGGGTGACCGCATCGTCATCCTCGAAGACACCGACAACGACGGGAAGTCGGATCGGACCAAGGTGTTCGATCAGGGACCGCACATCCGCGTGCCGCTCGGCATCGCCGTGCTCGGTGACAAGGTCTACGTCTCGCAATCGCCGGACATCACGGTCTACACGAAGGATCAGAACGACAACATCCTGAAGAAGGAAGTCCTGCTGACCGGCTTCGGCGGCATCGATCACGACCACGGCCTGCACGCGGTCGTCTTCGGACCGGACGGCAAGCTCTACTTCAACCACGGCAACACGGGCTTCGACATCACCGACAAGTCGGGCAAGCGCTTCGTGTCGCAAGGCACGGCGCAGGATGGCAATCGCGAAGGCTACTTCCAGGGCGTCGCGCTTCGCATGAACCTGGATGGCACAGGCCTCGAGATCCTGTCGCAGAACTTCCGGAATCCGTACGAGCTGGCCGTCGATTCGTTCGGCAACGTCTACCAGACCGACAACGACGATGACGGCAACGAGATGGTGCGGCTGAAGTATCTGGTCGAGGGCGGCAACTACGGGTTCCGTGGACCGCTGAATCGCACATGGCTGGAAGATCGCGGCACGCACTGGCATCAAGAGCTGCCGGGCGTCTTCCCGAACCTGCTCAGGCTCGGCGCCGGTTCCCCGTGCGGCCTGCTCGTCTACGAAGGCACGCTGCTGCCCGCGAAGTACCGCGGACAGGTCTTCCACGCCGAGGCGGGCAAGCGCATCCTCGCGATGTACACGATCACGACCGAGGGCGCCGGCTACCGTGCCGTCAGCGAAGACGTGCTCAACATGGGCGCCGACACGTGGTCGCGTCCGTCGGACGCCGCGGTCGCGCCGGACGGCGCCGTGTTCGTCGCCGATTGGTACGACCCGGGTGTCGGCGGTCACAACATGGGCGACCTCGAAGGCAATCGAGGCCGCATCTATCGCCTGGCGCCGACGGGCAACCGTCCCACCGTTCCCGCGTTCGATCTAACGACCGACGCGGGCCTGACCGCAGCGCTCGGGTCGCCGAATGCAACGCGCCAGTTCATGGCCTATCAAGCGATCAAGGCCAAGGGCCAGGCGGCCGTGCCGATGCTCCAGGCGGCGTGGCGTCAGCAGCGACGCCGTCGACGCGCGCGCGCGCGCTGTGGCTGCTCGGCGGACTCGGCGCCGATGGATCTCAGGCGATTCAAGAAGCGTTGAAGGACTCCGACGAGCGCTTCCGCATCCTTGGACTTGCGCGTCGCGCGCCTGAACGGCGCCAACATGCTCGCGACGGCGCGCCCGCTCGTCCGTGACGCGTCGCCGCAGGTGCGCCGCGAGATCGCGCTGATGATGCAGGACCCGGCCACGATGCTGCCCGTCTATCAGTATCCGAGGCAGGTCGAGCCGCCGGCCGAGTGGCTCGAGGCGATGAGCGGCCTGATCTCGCAGTACGACGGTCGCGATCGCTGGTACCTCGAAGCGCTCGGCATTGCCGCACGCGGACGCGAGGACGCCATCTACGCGCGAATGAAGAGCCAGGGCACGCCGCTCACCGCGGCGCAGGCGGGCATCATCTGGGAACTCCGCCCGCGAACCGCGCTGCCAGACCTCATCGCGCGGATCAAGGATCAGTCGCTGCCGCAGGCGGACCGCTTGATGGCGCTCGACACGCTCGGCCAGATGCAGTGGCCTGAGGCCGCTCGCGCTCTCGAGGCGTTCATCCTCGCGCCGAGTGTGCCGGCGCCGCTCGTCGAGCGTGCGTTCAATCTCTACAGCCACCAGCTCTTCAGCTGGTGGATCGACGCGCGCACCACCCCCGCGCTGCCCGATGTCATGAAGAAGGGCTTCTCGCTGCCGGGAACACAGAGCGCGGCGGTGACCGTCGCCGACGCGCTGGGCGATCGCCGGTACCTGCCTGAGCTTCTGGCGTTTCGCGAGTCAGGAATCGGCCAACCCGGACGCTCGCGCCCTGGCGATTGAATCCGTCGCGCAGTCGCGCGATGCGCAGTACCTGTCACAGTTCCAGGCAGCTTGCGGCCGCTGGCGTCCCCGCCGTGCGCGTGGCGGCGATTCGCGCCGTCGGCCTGCTCGGCCGGCCGGGACCGCCGCCGGCGCAGGGTCAGCCGCCGGCGCCCGCGGCCGTCGATCCGTCGTCGGTGCTCGTGTCGTGGGCACAGGGAATCGCGCTCAGCAATGCGCCGAACGAGGTGCGCGTCGAGGCGCTGCGAGTGATGGGCCAGTCGGTGCCCGGCCTGAACGCCATGCTGGACCTGGCCGAGAAGGGGCAGGTGCCGCCCGAGCTCGTGTCGGTCGCGCGCAACCTCGCCAACAACGCGGCGCCGCCGCCGGCGCCAGGCCGACGCGGCCAGGCACAGTCGCCGGTGACGATGCGTGCGGATCCGACCATGCCGACGGATCCGGCCTACGTCGCGATTCGCACTCGCGCCGCGAACGATTCTGCCGATGCCCAGCGCGCGGCGCATTCCGACAGCCTTCGCGCTCGACCTGAACTACGCGGGCAAAGCGGAGGACGGCAAGAAGGTGTTCGACATCGACGCCGGCTGCGCCGCGTGCCACAGCCTCGGCGGCGCCCGAAAGATTGGACCCGGACCTTTCGAAGATCGGCGCCAAGTTCGGCAAGCAGGCGATGCTCGACAACATCGTGAACCCGAACGACGCCATCCAGTTCGAGTACATCCAGACGACGTTCACGATGGCGAACGGCGAAGAGCTGATCGGCCTCGTCGCCGGAGAGTCGGGTGGCCAGATCACGCTGCGGATCGGCGCGACCAGCAACGCGCATCCGCAGCGGCCGACGTCAAGTCGCGCCAGGAGAGCCGCGTGTCGCCGATGCCCGAAGGACTGCTCGACGCGCTGTCGCTGCAGCAGATCGCGGACCTGCTGGAGTATCTCGCGACGCTGAAGTAGGGCTCAGGGCTCAAGGCTTAGGGCTTAAGGCCAGGACAGCGGTCCCAAGCCTCAAGCCCCGAGCCCTAAGCCTCGTCGCTTATTTTCCCGAATAGTCCGTCGTCGTCAGAACACCGCTTCGACCTTGGTCGTGAGCGGGCCGTTCGCTTCCGACGCGGCCTTGGCTTTGACCCATTCCGGATCGGCCAGGAAGGCGCTCCAGAACTTCTTCGCGGCCTCACGGCTCGCGTGCGGGATCACGTAGATGATCGTGTTGCCCACGAGCGGGCCTTCGGTCGGGATCCAGTAGACGACGTTCTTCACGCCATGCTTCGCGAAGATGCGGACCGTGTGGTCGCGGAAGCGGGTGTTCAGCGCGTCGAACTTGCCCGGCGCGGCGGTGTAGGTGCGGAGCTCGTACACGCGACCGGCCGCCTGCGCCTGGACCGTCGGCGCCGCGGCGAACTGATGCACAGTGAATCCGCCAGCGAGCGCAATCGTGACGGCGGCGAGAGACAAGATTCTTGCGAGAGGCATCGGGTGCTCCTTGGGTAAGCGGACCGAAACTGTAGCACGCGGCGGTTCGAAGGTTCGAGGTGCGGAGGTTCGCAGGCGACAGGAACCACCTCCGCTGGCCGGCTTCCCCTTTGGAAGTCGACGTGCGTAAGAGCGTTCCTGTCGCCTCCGAACCTTCGAACCCCAGAACGTTCGCACCGCCCGGCGAAGCATCCATAAAATGCGAAGCCTCTATAAAATAGGCGCCGAGGAAACCGATGAAAAACCAGGTCGCGACGGTGGTGCCGTTTGCGGTGGCGGTGATGGTGGCGATGATTGCCGGGGAGGCGTGCCGTCAGACGCCCGGAAATGCGCCTCCGGCCGCGACGACGGCGCCGGGCCGGCCGAGCAGCGACTGGTATTCGGGATTCCGCGCCGGCCGGTCGGTCGTGCGCTCGACCCACGGCATGGTGGCGTCGAGCCAGCCGCTCGCGTCACAGATCGGGCTCGAGGTCCTGAAGCGCGGCGGCAACGCCGCGGACGCGGCCATTGCGATGGCGGCCGCCCTCAACGTCACCGAGCCGAACATGACCGGCATCGGCGGCGACGCCTTCGCGATGGTGTACTGGTCGAAGACGAAGACGCTCGAGGCGCTCAACTCGACCGGCCGCGCGCCGCACGCGCTCACGCTCGACTACTTCTCGTCGAAGAACATGACGCGGATGCCGACGACGGGCATGGCGTCGATCACGGTGCCTGGCGCCGTGGACGCCTGGATCACGCTGCGCGACAAATACGGCACGATGAAGTTCGCCGAGCTGCTCGCAGCCGGCCATCGGGCTCGCCGAGAACGGATTTCCGGTCGCCGAGAAGATCGCGGAAGACTGGATTCCCGAAGTCGGCAAGCTCAAGGAGACGCCGGCCGCGGCGTCGACCTACCTCGTCAACGGCGGCGCGCCGCCCCCGGGCACGATTTTCGTCCAGAAGAATCTGGCGAAGTCGCTGCGCACCCTCGCGCAGGGCGGCCGCGACGCGTTCTACAAGGGCCCGCTCGCTCAGGCCATCGTCGACTACTGCAAGGCGAACGGCGGGTTCCTCTCGATGCAGGACTTCGCCGAGCACACGTCGGAATGGGTGCAGCCGATTTCGACGACCTACAAGGGCTACACGCTCCACGAGATGCCCCCGAACAACCAGGGGCTGACGGCGCTCATCCTTCTGAACATTCTCGAGGGCATCGACCTCGCGTCGATGAAGAACGACCCGGTCCGCTACTACCACACGCTGATCGAGGCCTCGAAGATCGCGTTCTCCGATCGAAATCGCTACATCGCGGATCCGGCGTTCTCGAAGGCGCCGCTGCCGCAGCTTCTCGTCGAAGGACTACGCCGCGAAACGCCGCGCGCTCATCAATCCGCAGCAGGCGATCGATCCGCCGTCGTACGGCGAGTTCAACCTCGGCGCGGACACGACGTACTTCACGGTCATCGACAAGGACCGGAACGCCGTGTCGTTCATCAACAGCATCTTCAACGCCTTCGGATCGGGCATCGTCGCGGGCGACACCGGCATCATGCTGCACAACCGCGGCACGGGATTCTCGCTCGCGACCGGCCATCCCGAACATCTACGCGCCCGGCAAGCGGCCGTTCACGACGCTCGTGCCGGCGATGGTGACCAAGGACGGTCAACTGATGCTGTCCTACGGCGTCATGGGCGGCGACATCCAGACGCAGGGACACGTGCAGGTGCTGCTGAACATGATCGAGCGCGGCCTGAACCTGCAGGAATCGATCGACGCGCCGCGCGTGCGGTACATCACCGGCAAGGAAGTGATGATGGAAGACGAGCTGACGCCGGCGGTGATCGACGGGCTGGTCAAGCTCGGCCACGTGCGCGCCTTACCGCCCAGCGGCCTCCGCCACCGTATCTTCATGGGCGGTGGACAGGCCGTCATGGTGGACCTGGCGACGGGAGCGCTGCTGGGAGCGTCTGACTCGCGCAAGGACGGCATTGCGCTCGGATACTAGACAAGTTTGAAGGTAGAAGTTAGAAGTCAGAAGCAACTGTACGCGTGCTCGGACAGGGCAAGCGCCCAGTAGCTTCTGACTTCTAACTTCTAAGTTCGAACTTGATGCCTATCTATAGAAGGGTGCGTCCTTCAGCCATCTGTGGCCCATAGACCGGCGCCGGCCGCGCCGACTTCGAGCGCGCCGAGGTCCGGCGCCTTGCCCGAGAAGCCATCGTTGACGTTCGGCAGACGCGCGCCGGCGTCGACGGCCTTGCCGCCCGCCTTCAGACGGAAGTTCAGGTTCACGGCCTCGAACGGCCGGCCGGGCTGGGATGAGTCCGGACGCGGCGGACGCGGCAGCGACTCGAAGATGTCGTAGTCCACTTCGATGCCGTGCGTTTCAGCGCCGGTCGCCTTGGCCAGATCCGGCGAGCGTCGCGAAGTCCTGTCCCTGGTTCTGCGGCGCGTCGTAGTCCACCATCACGCCGGGTTTCGGTCCGAGCCAGGTGTACTGCGCCTTCGCGCCCGGGTTCGGCCGGAACCCGTCGTAGTCGTAGGTCGAGTACGCCGTCGGGCCGCCGAGCACCGAAATTCCCATTGGCGCGTCCGTGCCGAGGAACAGGTTGTTGCGGAAGTGTGCGTTCGACACGCGCTGGGCCGTCCGATTCTCCGCGATGATCGTGTTGTGGTACACGATGACGCCGGCCGGGTTGCTGAACTTGAGCGCGACGGGCGTGTTGTACACGATGTTGCGGATGTAGTACGCCGGCCCGCCGAAGATCGGCTGCGCGCTGAGGCCCGTATGCGCGGCGTTGACCCCGCGGTTGCGCATCACGCGGATGTTGTGGACGCCGCCATCAGCCTCGATGAAGTCGTCGCCGGTGACGTGGATGTCGTTGTTGTAGATGTCGATCGCCACGGCCCGATCGTTCGGGTTCTCGTCCGGCACGCCGTGCGTGCACACGGAAATGCCGTCGTGGAAGTACGCGACGGCGTTGTGCGCGATGACGTGGCCTGAGCCGTACACCTTGATCGCGTAGTAGCTGTTGATCGGGTGCGCGCCGTAGTTGGCAGGCCCAGCCCAACCGAGCACGCGACGCGGGTCGTCGCGACCGATGAAGACGTTATCGGCGATGTAGAAATCCTTCGAGCCGGCGAACTGCGTAGTGACGCCGACGCCGACGCCTTCGATCCGATTGTTGCGCACGGTCAAGCCCTTCGCGCCCGCCACGTCCTTGACGCCGGCCCAGAACGCCACTTCGGCATTGCGAATCGTGAGACCTTCGAAGATGTGGTAGTCGGCGGCCATGACGTCGAACAGCCGGAACGCCCCATCGCCGTCGAAGATGACCTCGCCGTCGCCTGCGGCTTTGATCGTGATCGGTTTCTCGGGCGTGCCCTTGGCAGTCAGCAGGTACGTACCGTCGAACGTCAACCCGTACTCATCGACGTAGTTGCGCCGGTTGCCCTTGTAGAGTCCCGCGTGTACGAGGTAGGTGTCGCCCGGCTCCGCTTTGTGAAGCGCAACGACGTTCCAATCGCCGGTGCCGACGTAGCCGTTGTATGCCGCCATCAAGCCCGTGAAGTTCGGTTCCTGCTTCGCACCTTTCCATGTCAGCGGATACACGTGCAGCACGCGGCCGCCTGCCGGCGTCTTTGGCTCGGCGCGCGTGCGAACCGTGGGCGTCTGCACCGCCTGCCCCCGGACGCCATCCGGGTCCTTCATCGTCAACCGGACTTCATAGGACGTGTCCGGCGCGAGGTCGAGCACGCTCCCCGCGAACCGGTCGGGCACGGTGTAAGGCGCTCGAAAGATTCGTTCGCCACCCATGCGCAGGAGCGGCAATGCCTCAGACCAGGCGGTGTCGCCGGCTTTCCGATACGCAACCTCGACCGTCGCATTGCGATTCGCATCGCCGGAGATCGCCCACTCGAAGCCAAGATTGATCAGCGTGGCGGGCTCGACTACGAACTGCCCGGCCGTCACGCCGTTCTCGGCCTGGGCCGCACTCCCGCCCACCGCAAGTCCGGAAACGAGCAACCCACTAAACGCAGCCGTGGCCCTCAACAGTCTCATCACATCCTCCGCATTGACCGATTGGCGGGAGTCTACCTCGGGTCCGTCGCTGGTATCGTCGTTCTGTTGCTCGCATGCGTTTTCTGACCGCTCGTTGGGAGCATCTCGTTCTCCTCAACTATCTCTGCCCGCCGACTTTGCTCGAGCCCCTGGTGCCTGCGGGGACGGAGTTGGACACCTGGCAAGGGGAAACGCTTGTCAGTCTGGTTGGCTTCCTTTTTCCGACACCCGTGTTCTTGGCGTACCTGTCCCTTTCCACCGCACCTTTGAAGAAGTCAATCTGCGATTTTACGTTCGCGGACCTGCGCCTGATCACCGGCGCGCCGTCGTCTTCATTCGCGAGCTCGTTCCTCGACGGGCAATTGCTGCAGTCGCCAGGCGTGTTTACAACGAACCGTATCTGGCGCTCGCCATGCGCCATCGATGGTCGCTGACAACCGGAGAGGGAGGTGAGGTCAGCTACGGATGGAACCACGAAGGTGCCGAGTTCGAACTCGGCGCGCGGGCAACAGGACCAGCACGACCGCTCACGGTGGGCTCGGAGGCCGAGTTCGTCACGGAGCACTACTGGGGCTACACCCGGCAGAGAGACGGTGGCACGCTCGAGTACCAGGTAGAACACCCCAGATGGCGCGTGTGGACGGCCGCGGAAAGTTGGTTTTCAGGGCCGGCGGCCGCGCTGTACGGACCTGCGCTTGGCGCACTCCTCGCGCCGCCCCCGACGTCCGCGTTCCTGGCCGTCGGTTCACCGGTCGTCGTGCACCACGGACGCCGGCTCGCTGAGCATCGAGGCTGACCACCCGAACCTCTCGACTGCGTTACCCCCTCGAACCCCTCGACCCCTTCGACCCCTGCCCCCTCGGCCCCTTCGAACCCTGCTTTGTATTGCGCCCCTCCGTACGCTGCGCTACCCTGAACGCCTGCATTTCTCTTCTAGGAAAGCCCGTGAGTTGGCGTGGTAGCCTCCCGGCTGAGGCGTGTGAATGCCACGTCACGTCAAGTGACTTTCCGTAGAACAGGACGGACCCTATGTCAGGCATGACGAGCCGCACGGCATTGCGTGTTCTTGGCCTCGCCGCTGTTGTGTTCCTCGGCACTCTCGTGACCCTCAGCGCACGCCAGGCGAATAGTCCGACACAGGCTGTCGCGATCGACCCCGACGACATCGGGGGTGTCGTTACCGGCCCCAAGGGGCCCGAAGCTGGTGTCTGGGTCATTGCCGAAACATCCGACCTGCCGACCAAGTTCGCGCGCATCGTGGTCACCGATGACAACGGTCGCTACCTGGTCCCCGACCTGCCAAAAGCGAAGTATGAGGTGTGGGTCCGAGGCTACGGCCTGGTGGACTCCCCGAAGACCGCGGCCACGCCGGGGCAGCGGCTCGCATTGAAGGCCGTCCCGGCGCCGACCGCGCGTGCCGCCGCCGAGTACTACCCGGCCGGCTATTGGCTGTCGCTGATTCAAGTGCCGCCGCAGAGCGAGTTCGAGGCGACCGGCGACGCACGGAAGGGCATCAATCCGGCGCTCCAGCATCAGGGCGACTGGGTGCGCCAGGTCAAGTCAGGCGGCTGCACGGCCTGCCATCAGCTCGGGACGCGCGGGACTCGGCGGATCTCACCCGACCTCGGAACGTTCACGACGTCAGTCGCCGCGTGGGAGCGCCGGCTCCAGTCGGGGCAGGCCGGCGCACAGATGACCAACCAGTTGAACACCTTCGGCCGCGAGCGCGCACTGAACATGTTCGCCGACTGGACCGATCGCATCGCGGCCGGGGAAGTTCCACCGCAGCCGCCGCGCCCGAAGGGTGTCGAGCGCAACGTCGTCGTGACGACGTGGGACTGGGCGGATTCGAAGGTCTATCTGCACGATCTCGTCTCGACCGATCGGCGCAACCCGACGGTGAATCCGAACGGACCGATCTACGGCGCGCTCGAGCTCGCCGACGATTACGTGCCGGTCCTCGATCCGGTCAAGAACGCGATCAGCGAGATTCGATTGACGCCGCGCGATCCGAAGACGCCGTCGCCGTCGCCGCTCATGATTCAGCCGTCGCCGTACTACGGCAACGAAGTGCTCTGGACGAGCCAGACGAACGTCCACAACCCGATGCTCGACGAGCGGGGGCGGCTCTGGCTGACGGCGGCAATCCGGCCCGTCCGCGAACCCCGCCTTCTGCCGTGAAGGCTCCGATCACCCGTCCGCCAAGGCGTTCCCAGTGAACAACGCGGGACGGCATCTCGCGATGTGGGATCCGAAGACGCGCGAGCTCAAGCACATCAGCACCTGCTTCGGCACGCACCACCTCATGTTCGCGGAGGACGCGAACAACACGCTGTGGACGAGCGGTGGCGGGCAGGTCGTGGGCTGGCTGAACACGAAGATGTACGACGAGACCGGCGACGAGGAGAAATCGCAGGGCTGGACGCCGCTCATCATGGACACGAACGGCAACGGCAAGCGCGATGCGTTCGTCGAGCCGAACCAGCCGGTCGATCCCACGAAGGACAAGCGGCACAACGGCGCGTTCTACGCCGTCTCGCCCGCGCCGGACGGCTCGGTGTGGGGCTCGCAGCTCGGATTCCCGGGCGCGATCGTTCGGCTGGTCCCAGGCGCGAACCCGTCTGAGACCGCGCTCGCCGAGGTCTATCAGGTGCCGTACGACAACCCCGACGTGAAGAACCGCGGGTATTCGCCGCGCGGAATGGACGTCGATCGCAACGGTATCGCCTGGGTGCCGCTCGCCAGCGGTCACATGGCCAGTTTCGATCGCCGGAAGTGCAAGGTCATGAACGGCCCGACGGCCACCGGCGCGCATTGTCCGGAAGGCTGGACGATGTATCCGGAGCCGTTGCCACAGCTCAAGGGCGTGACTGATTCTGGCAGCGCGGAGGCGAGCTACTACACGTGGGTTGATCAGTTCGGCGTGCTCGGCCTTGGCGAGAATCTTCCGATCAACACCGGCAACGCGTCCGAGGGGCTTCTCGCCCTCAAGGACGGCCAGTGGGTCATCCTGCGCGTGCCGTACCCGACGGGCTTCTTCACCAAGTGGCTCGACGCCCGGATCGACGATCCCAAGACCGGCTGGAAGGGACGTGGGCTCTGGGCGACGGTCAGTACTCGCGCACCGTTCCACATGGAGACAGGGAAGGACACGACGTCGAAAGTCGTGAAATTCCAGCTGAGAAATAGTCCGACTGAGAAATAGAGCCGATTGCGGATCTGTGATCTGCGATTGAGGATTGCATCGGCGATTGCGGATCGGAGGATTGCGGACTGAAGCCCTTCAATCCGCAATCCTCAATCACCCAATTCCTCAATCCAATCCTCAATCACAAATCACAGATCCTCAATGCCAACAGAGTCCACAGAATTACGCCGTAGCCTGACATTTTTCGACGGCGCCGCGCTTCTCGTCGGTTCCGTCATCGGGTCGGGAATTTTCGTCGTCCCGAGTCTCATCGCCCAGCGGGTTCCGGAGCCCGGGCTCGTCATCGGGATCTGGATCTTTTCGGGCATTCTCGTCCTCTGCGGCGCCTTGACGCTGTCCGAGCTCGGCACGATGCTGCCCGAGTCGGGCGGACTCTACGTCTACATGCGCGAGGCGTACGGGACGTTCTGGGCCTTCCTGTATGGCTGGACGATCATGCTCGTGGTCATCCCCGGATCGGTGGCGGCGCTCGTCACCGCGTTCCTGCTGTATCTCCAGCTATTCATTCCGATGAGTTGGTGGGTCGCCAAGGCGCTGGGGATCGCGATCCTCCTTGGTCTCGCCTGGATCAACGTGCGGGGCGTCAGGCAGGGTGCCGGCGTGCAGAACCTCTTCACGATCCTGAAAGTATCCGGCCTCGCGGCGCTCGTCGTTCTCGCGGTGATCACGCTCGAGGGCAATGCCGGCAATTTTCTGCCGATCGCGCCGCCGTCGGTATCGACGAGCCTCTTGACCGCGATCGGCCTCTCGATGATCTCGACGCTCTTTGCCTACGACGGCTGGCAGTTCGTCAGCCTCGTCGCCGGCGAGATCCGGGATCCGCAGCGCAATATCCCGCGCAGCATCGTCCTCGGCGTGCTCATCGTGATGGTGATCTACGTCAGCGCCAACCTGGCCTACATCTACGTCCTGGGACAGGATCGCATCGCGACTTCCCAACGGGTCGCCGCCGACGCGATGTCCGCGATGGTCGGACCGGCTGGCGCGACGTTCATCACGGTCACGATCCTGTGCTCGACGTTCGGCGCCATGTCCGCCAATATTCTGGCGGGACCGCGGGTGTTCTTCGCGATGGCGCGCGACGGTGTGTTCTTCAGGCAGTTGTCGAACGTCCATGCCGAGCACGGCACGCCGTCCAATGCCATCTGGGCGCTCGCGGCATGGTCGGGTCTGCTGACGCTGACTGGCGGCTACGAACACCTCATCACGATGTCGCAGTTCGCGAACTGGCTCTTTTTCACGATGGTGGTGCTCTCGGTCGTCGTCCTGCGGCGCCGCCACCCGGAATGGAAGCGCCCGTACAAGGTCACGGCATATCCACTGCCCGTCATCGTGTTCGTGCTGGTGTCGTCGGTGTTCGTGCTGAACACGCTGTTCGAGGCTCCCGACAGCTCGGTGATGGGCCTCGGCCTGCTCCTGCTGGGGGTGCCGTTCTATCTCGAGCAACCGAAAAAAAGTGGTCGGGTGAATTATTCGCAAATAATTCACCCGACCACTTTTCTATTGCTTCTGTAGCGTCCTGAATCCACTGGGGTAACGGCGGTTGCCCGCCGAGCGTCAGTTCCTTGCCGAGGGCACGGGCGCTGCGAGAGATCCACGAGCCGCCGGAGCCCGCGAACGTGTCGGGCCTGCTGTAAGCCTCGTCGCGCATCGCCTCCTCGAGGCTGATGAACTGATAGCCGCGCTTGCGCATCCGCCCGATGCTCTCGGCGAGCGACACCGAGTTCAGCTCGTTGCAGTGAATCAGCAGGATCTGCGCGATCTCCCGGCCGAACACCTCGACCGACGCGCGTTCAGCGCGGTCGAATCCGACGTCCACCTGGTCGAGATACGCCTGTTTGATCCGCTCGGCGACGTCGACGTTGCCGGCGCGAAGCTCGCGCCGATAGACGCCGGCGAACGAGTAGTCCGCGTAGTCCACGGTCACCGGCGCGACCCGATAGCCGCGCCGATCGAGGAAGGTGACGATGATGTCGTGGACCTCCGCCGTCGTGCCCGAGTGCAGGTACGGATAGCGCAACCAGGTCAGCGCCTTTCCGTGCTGCTTGAGCAGCGGCTCCATGATCACTTCGCCCTTGATGACGTCGTCCAGGAACTCGTCCACCGGCACGTTGTTGGCGCTGCGGTGTGAATACGTGTGATTGCCCACGTCGAATCCGGCGCTCGAGCCACTGCTCGACGACCGCCGCGCGGGCATCACGCTGACCGGGGACGTTCAGTTGCTGTTCGTTGATGAAGATCGTGACGGGAACCTTTTCGGCCTGGAACGCCTCAATCAGACCGTTCGTCACTCGCTGAAAGTTCCCGAGGTCGCTCGACTCGCCGACGACCGGACCGTCGTCAATCGTGATCGCCACCCGGCGTGCCGGCGCCTGATTGCCTGACAGCAGCGGGCACGAGGACCAGCGCCAGGACGACGGCAACCCATGCGTTCCGCATCGCTCAGCTCCATGTCTCCCGAAGAAAGCGGATGACGTTCCCGTGGGCAACGAGCTCGATGTCGTCACCGCTGTAGCCGCGTCCCTTCAGCAGTGACGGGACGCGCGCGAGGTCGGCGATGGAATCGAGGTCGGCCGCCGTCTGCTCAGTGCCGAACCCGCCGTCCAGATCCGATCCAATCGCCACGTGTCGCGCGTTGCCCGCAATCTGGCAGATATGGTCGAGGTGGTCAATCATCGTCTGCAGCGTCACGCCCGTGTTCTCGGGCGTGGACGTTCCGCGGACCCAGCCGGGCACCATCATCCACGCGTCCAGCGGCATGCCGATGATCGCGTCCCGCTCGATGAGGCGCGCGATCTGTTCGTCCGTGAACTGGCGGTTGTGCGGGACGAGGGCGCGGCAATTGTTATGACTGGCCCAGACGCGCCCGCGGAAATGGTCGAGCGCCTCGAAGAAGCTCTCGTCGGCCAGGTGCGTCGCGTCGAGGATGATGTTCAGCCGCTCCATTTCGGCGAGAAGCTCACGGCCGCCCGGCCGCAGGCCGCCGGTGGCGTCCGTGCCCTGCGCGTACCGGCCGGGGCCGTAGTGCGCCGGCCCGATTGCACGGAGTCCCTGTTCATACGCCCGCTCGACGTGGGCCGGCGTCAGGATCGAATCCGCGCCTTCGAGGCTCAGAACATATCCGATGGGTGTACCGGCCGCGCCGCCGTCGCCCCAACGTGCGAGCTGAGCGTCGAGACCGCGAACGTCCACAATCTGCACCAGCTCGCCAGCCTCCTCCATCGCGCGATACCACGCGAGCTGCCCCTGGGTCTGCGCCCAGGCCTGCTGCGGACTGTGCCAGCCCGGCAGGGGATTGTCCGGGCTCACGTAGCGCGCAATCTGCGTCGCGACACACAGGCCGATGCCGCCCTTGCGCATCTCCTCGAATGAGATGACACCCCGCCCGCGGTCAGGTTTGTCCGTCTTCGCGCGCTCGCGTTCGCGGATCTCCGGGAGTGGCCGCCGATAGTCCCGGTTCCACTCGAGGGCGTTCATGGACAAGTCGAGGTGTGCGTCAACGATGAGCATGGCAGCAGATCTGTCACGAGCGAACGAGATCTAACAGCAACACAAACACCAGCGCGACGACGGCGATGATCGTTTCCAGCACGGTCCACGTGCGGAGCGTCTGCGGCACGGTCATGCCGTAGTACTCCTTCACGAACCAGAATCCTGCGTCGTTCACGTGCGAGGCGATGAGCGATCCGGCGCCCATGGCCAGCACGAGCAGTTCGGCGTTGACGGTCTGCGTCGCCGCGATCGGCGCGATGATTCCGGCAGCCGTCGTGATCGCCACCGTGGCCGATCCGGTCGCCAGGCGAATCAGCGCAGCGACCAGCCACCCGAGAATCAGAATCGAGATATGCGCGGAGGTCGCAAGCGACGCGATCGCGGGGCCGACACCGCTCGTCACGAGCACGCGGTTGAAGCCGCCGCCGGCGCCAACGACGAGCAGAATCGCCGCCGCCGGCGCCAGGCACTCGTTGCTGAACCGGTGAATGGCGTCACGATCGAATCCCCGCGCGGCCCCGAACGTGTAGAACGAGAAGAGCACAGCCACGACGAGCGCGACGATCGGGTGGCCGACGAAGTCGGCGATCTGCCGCAGTCGATCGGTCGGCGGCAGCAGCACATCGGCCACCGTCGCGAGCAGCATCAGCGCCACCGGAAGAACGATCGTCAGCAGCGTGATCCCGAAACCCGGCAGGCTCCGGCGGCTGCTCAGTGACGCCTCGGGAGCGGCATCAGGCACCGCCACGTGGATCCGGCGCGCGATGTAGGCGCCGAACACCGGCCCGGCGACGATGCCGGTCGGGATGCCGACGATGAGCGAATAGATGATCGTCAGGCCGATGTCGGCCTTGAACATCTCCGCGGCGACCATCGGGCCCGGATGCGGCGGCACGAGCCCGTGCATCACGGACAAACCGGCGAGCAGCGGAATGCCCAGGCTGAGGAGCGGCGTTCGAGTCTCTCTCGCGACCGCGAAGAGGATCGGCGCCAGCAGGACGAGACCGACGGTGAAGAACACGGGCAGCCCGACGATGAGCGCGATCACGAGCATCGCCCACGGCAGCCGATGCTCGCCGAGCGCGCGGATCAGTGTCGACGCCACGACGCCGGCCCCGCCCGACACCTCCAGCATCTTGCCGAGAACGATGCCGAGGCCGACCACCGCGGCGATCGAGCCTAGAACCGCGCCCATGCCGTCCTGGAACGCCGTCGGCAATCGCGCGGAACTCCATCCCGGACGTCACGCCCACGAAGAGCGACGCCACGATCGAGCGCGATGAAGGAATTGAGCTTGAAACGCGCAATGAGGACGACGAGCCCGATGACGGACGAGCGCGTAGAGCAGGCGGGCTCCATTTGCTATTGGTTATTGGTCATTGGCTATTTGCTAATTAATCCATTTGTTATTGGTCATTGCGCCGCTCGCTGCCGGCCTGGCGATGGGCGACGGCTTCCAGAAGCCACGATCAATAACCAATGACCAATAACCAATCCCCTACAAATAGCCAATAACAAATACCAATGGCTAGATCGTGATCGTTCGCGCCCGTGCGACGACTTTCCATCGCTCGGCGGCGCGTCCGTCGCGGACGACGACGGCCTCGTTGTGAAGGGCCACGGTCGGACAGACGTGCCACGGCATCGCGTAGAGCGCGGTGCCGACCGCGAGGCGGCCGGCGTGCTCGGTCTCGAGCGGCAGGTGCTCTTCGCTGTGCCCAAGCGCCTCAGCGTCCGGCGCGTCCATGAAGAGCGCGCGTGGATGCGGGCTTTCCGACGCCACGGCTTTGTGCCCGAGATCGACGCAGATTCGGTTCGGTCCCGGCTTGCTGATGACACGCGTGAGCAGCATCACGGCCGGCAGAAAATCGAGATCGGGCAGGTTGGTGGAGTAGTTCAGGTCCCAGAACACCGTCGTGCCGGGACTGCACTCAACGTCAGGACGGCTCGCGTGAAACGGGAACGTCGGCGTTCCACCGGCGACCACGGTCGGCACACTGACGCCCTGAGCCACCAGATGTTCCGCGAAGGCGGCGGACGAGCGCGAAGCCGTCTTCGCACCGCTTCTTTCGGACCGCGGAGATCCGTGTCGTGAATGTGGCCATCGTAGGCGTGGAGGCCCGCCGCGTGGACATGCGGCAGCTCGGTCAGGAGCCGGTAGAGCGCGCCGCCGGCGGGACCCGGATCGATGCCAGACCGATGCATCCCGATATCCAGATCGAGGAAAAGGTGCACGACCACGTCGGCCTCGACTGCGGCCTGCGACAGCAACCGCGCGTTCATCTCATCGTCAACGAGCGCGGAGAACGCGGTGCCGGGAAACGCGCTGATCAAACGGATCAGCCGCGCCGATGTTGGGTCCGACGGGCTGATAGGCGAGAAGCACGTCCGGCGCGCCGGCCGCGGCCGCCATCTCCGCCTCCGCGATCGTGGCGACTTTGTACCGGGTGATCCCCTGGTCCAGGTGCATGCGGACCACTTCCGGGATCTTGCTGGTCTTCATGTGGGGCCGGAGGCGATCGACGCCTCCCGCCAGCGCGATCATCCGCCGGATGTTCTCTTCGACGCGGTCGGGGTAGAGCGAGGAGGGAGGGCGACGGCACCTCATCGGCGTTCTGGATGGCGTACCACGGTGTCGGCATATGTTTCTCTCCGCCGGCCGTGCCGGGTCCTACGTCAGCTCGAAAATCGCTTCAATCTCGACAGCGATCTGGCCCGGCAATGAGCCCATCCCGACGGCGCTTCGTGCGCCGATGCCGCGCTCGCGTCCAAACACGTCCGCGAAGAGCTCACTGCAGCCGTTGATGACCTTCGGATGGTCCGGGAAATCCGGCGTGCAGTTCACCATGCCAAGCAGTTTGATCACGCGCGAGACGCGATCGAGGCTGCCGAGCTCGGACCGGAGGGTGGACAGGATCGCGAGGCCCACCTGCCGGGCCGCGGCTCGTCCACCGTCGAGATCCATCGTTTCGCCGACGCGCCCCACGATCAGGCTGCCGTCCGTTCGGACGGGGCCGTGACCGGAGACGTACGCGACATTGCCCAGGACCACGAGCGGCTTGTAGACCGCGAGAGGTTTGGGGGCGGGAGGCAGCTCCAGACGGAGCTCGTGAACTCGGGCTTCAGCGCTCATGTGTGATGGGGAAACCGGGTTCAGCGAAGACACTCTGACTACTTGACGTTCAAGAAGATGTACGCGCCCTTGCGTGCGGCGGTCAGCACGTCGGGACGCTTGTCGTTGTTCATGTCGGCCACTTTGATCTGCGTGCCGAGGCCGGCGTAGTTGTTGATGATGTGCGGCACGAACTCGACCGCGCCGCCAGACTTTCGCACCGTCTTGAACCAGGCCATCACCGCCGGATCGTCGCGGTCGTTCTCGGGATATTCCATCCCGTGCGAGAACCAGCGCTTGCCCGTGACGATGTCCTTCACGCCGTCGCCATCCATGTCCACGAGCTCGATCGCGTGAAGCTCGGTGAACGCCGCGTCCTTGTCGGTGAGCTCCCATCCGGCCTTGGCCGCGGCCGGCGCCTCCGGGTCGTCCATGATCATGTGCATCTTCCACGTGATCGCGCCCTGCGCGTTCTTCTGCTGCTCGTACCAGACGAGGCCCGGACCGTGCGCGAAGAGGCTCGTGACGATGTCCGGCAGCTTGTCGCCGTTGAGGTCATACGCGAACATGTCGGCGCCCGCGAGGAACGGATCCTCGCCTCGGCGGAACGGCACCGCGTTGAACTTCCAGTTGCCCGCCGTCCCCGCGGCGGGCTGTTCCCACCAGCCGCTCCCCTGAATCACGTCGACGCGGCCGTCGCCGTTGACGTCGCCGTAGCCGTAACCGTGTCCGCCCCAGTCACCCTTGTCGGAGATGGGAACGAATTGCCACTGCTTCGTGACGTCCGCGCCGGGCTTCCAGTAGCCGATGACGCGTGCCGCGCCGCTGCCGATCGAACCCAGCAGTTCAGGCTTTCCGTCGCCGTCGAGATCGCCAAGCTGCGTCGTCTCGGAGGACACGCCGCCCTCGGTGACCTGATTCACCGCCCAGTAACGCGACTCCGTCTGCGGGTTCACGTACAGATAGGCGCCATTGAAATTGATCTTCAGGTAGTCGGGCCAGCCGTCGCCCGTGAAGTCGTGCACGTAGTTCAGGAAGTTGTCGGTGTAGAGACCGCCGAACGTCGGGTTGGCGATCGCGTACACCTGCGGCCGGTAAATCTCGACGGCGCGCTTGAAGTCCGGTCCCAGATACGCGTGAGGGCCCGACAGCGCATCCATGTTGCCGTCGCGGTTGATGTCCCCGACCGAAATGCCCTCGGAGTAGAACCGGTCCGTCAGCTGAATCCGGCGGAAGTTCGGCGATGTCACCTCGGCCGCGACGCCCGCGGCCGGGCGGAGCAGATCCGTCAGGAGCACTTCCTTGATCCGGACTTCGCCGTTGTTCACGCGCAGGGCCGCAGGGCCGTAGTCGGCGAACTTCTCGGCCGGCGGACCAGCCGGAGCGGCGCCCGCGCCACGGCCCGCTGGTGCCGGCGGCGCGCCGACGTCCCCGCGCACCTGCACGCGAACGTGCTTCCAGCCATCCGCGCCATCCTCCACGCGCAACTGCATGCCTGGCGGGTTCTGACGGCCGGCCCACTTGTAGAGGTTCTGCCGATTGAGCTCCTTGCCCTGCGCGTCGAGCGTGACGCGCCAGAGGGTCATGGCATCCGGCCCGGACAAGGCGACGTACAGCGCGCTCGTCGTGCCCGGCGCCGACAGAGACGAGGCCGCGTTGCGGAGGAGCACGCCCGCATCACATCCGGTGCACTGATACGAGAAGCGCAGGATGACGTCCTGGTAGCTCTTCTCGAGCGCGAGCAGGCCCGGCGTGCCGGTCGCCGTCCCGACGATCTGGCCGTTCGCCGCGCGCCACTGGGCGGCGCCAACCGGCTTCCAGCCGGTCAGGCTCGTGCCATTGAACAGCGGGGACGTGTCCGAATGCGGACCCTGCGCAGACATCGGCGCGCCGATCGACACGGCCGCCGCACACGTCAGGGCGAGAAGCGAGGTGATCCTCATCGCGAGCTCCTTGTTCGTCCGAGATCCGCCAAATTTAAGCACGGTGTCCCACGGTGTGTCACCTTCGCGGCAACGCGAACGCGATGAGCCCGCGCGGCGTGTTCGGCGGCACGTCGCCGACGTCCACGGGCGGAGCACCGAACAGCTGTGCCCCTCCGGGCGTCGCTGCGACGACCAGATACTGACGGCCCTTCGCCTCGTACATGACCGGGACGCCGCGCGACGGTCCCGACAGCGTGCCGGCCCACAGTTCCTTGCCCGTGTCCTCGTCGTAGGCGCGCAGCTTGCCGTCGTTGCCCGCCATGAACACGAGCCCGGCCTTCGTCGGCATGATGCCGTTGCGCAGCGCGGGCGAACCGGTGTTCTTCGGACCACCCGCCGCGATCGTGGCCGGGTCGTCGCCCACGGGCACCTGCCACCTGATCTCACCGGTGTTGAGGTCGTACGCGGTCAGCGTGGTGTACGGCGGCTTGGTCGCATTCGCCATGACGCCCCATTCGCTGACGTAGCGCGTCGCGGGCACCTCGACGCCGTCCGGATACGGCTCGGTGCCGCCGTTGCCACCGTTGCCGGGATAGCGGGGTCCGGACGGCGGCGGTCCGCCGAACATGGCCGGCTGCGGCGGCGTGGCCGCGCCGCCGGACGCGACGACCGGCCCTGGGGGAAATGCCGGCGGTCCACCGCCGCGGCGGCCGCCGAAGCCGCCGCCTCCGTTGTTCGTGGACAAGTAGGCAATGACCGCGGTGACGTCCACGTTCGACAAGCCCGGGATCGGCCGCATCGCGCCGCGGCCGCCGGTAATGATCCCGGCGATCACGTCTTCGCTCAACCGGTTCGTGACGCCCGCGAGCGACGGCACGCCCGCGATCGGGTTCTGCATCTTCGCGCCGTGGCACGCCGCGCAGTGGTTCTCGAAGACCGCGGCGCCGGCCACGGCCGGATTGCCCGCGGACTGGAATCCGCCAATCTTTGTCTTGACGTCCTCGAGCCGCAGGATCGCCACGGCGTCCATGTTCAGCACGTACACGAGGCCCTTCTCGGGATTGGCCGCCGTCGTGCCCCAGTTCGACCCGCCCTGGTTGCCCGGCATCGAGATCGAATCCTGATCGACGGCAGGCGGCACGAACAGGCCGCCGAACGGCCCGGTGCCGTTGCGCGCCTTGGCCACGCGCGCGCGCATCGCCTGGTACTCGTCGGGCTTCAACAGCCACTGATTCACGTCCTCGACCGTGAACGACTGACGCGCGAACGGCGCGGGCTTGGTGGGGAAGGGCTGCGTGGGCCACGACTTCTCACCGGGCGCGTCGCTCTGCATGACCGGACGTTCCTCGATCGGCCAGAGCGGTTCGCCGGTCACGCGATTGAAGACGTAGAGAAACCCGGTCTTGCCGGCGTGCGCGACGGCGTCGATCCGCCGGCCGTTGTGCCGCACGGTGATGAGCTGCGGCGCCGAGACGTTGTCGAGATCCCAGAGGTCGTGATGAATCGTCTGGAAGTGCCAGAGACGCTTGCCCGTCCGCGCGTCGAGGGCGAGGATGCAATTCGCGAACAGGTTCGCGCCGTGACGGTCGCCGCCGTAGAAGTCGTACGTGCCCGAACCGGTCGGGAGATAGACGATGCCCCGTTCCTCGTCGACGGACATCTCGCCCCAGGTGTTGGCGCCGCCGACGTACTTGTACGCGTCCTTCGGCCACGTCTCGTAGCCGAATTCACCGGGCCGAGGGACGGTGTGGAACTGCCAGGCCAGCTTCCCGGTCACGACGTCGAACGCGCGGATATCCCCGGGCGGCGACATCCAGCCTTCGCCCGGCGCGGATCCGAGGATCAGCAGGTTGCCGAACACCTTGCCGGGCCCGGGCACGCGCACGCCGAGTTGCGCCGCGGTCGAGACCCTCACGAAGATCGACGTAGCCGTTGGTGCCAAACGTCAGGACGACCTTACCGGTCCGCGCGTCGATCGCCTGAAGGAATGGGCCGGTCACCACGAGCAAGCGGCGATCGCGGCCGTCGGCGCTCTGCCAGTAGTTGGTGCCGCGTCCCGACAGGTTCGGGATGTTCTCGTGGATCCACACTTCCTTGCCGGTGGAAGCGTCGAGCGCGACGAGCGAGCTGCCTCGTCCCGAGACGAACACGAGATCCTCGGCGGCAATCGGATTGAACCCGAGATTGGCGTGCGGGTAGAACCACGCGACCTCGAGCTGGTTCAGGTTGGACTTCCGGATCTGGTCCAGGTTCGAGAAATGCGAACTGTCCGGTCCACCCAGGTTGTCCCACCACCATTTGTCGCTGCGGGCGGCAACGAGCGCGCCCGAGGCGACGACAGCGGTCAGCATCGTGGCAATGACGAAGAAGGTGATACGTGCGCGACGACGTTCCATATGGATGATTGCCTTCCGGAAGATGGGGTCAGGTCTTGAATTGACGTACTACGTCCAAGCTGTCATGACAGTAACGTCACCGTACGTCAATTCAAGACCTGACCCCGTTTGCGGCCACCATCTCCAGCAGGCCCTTGGCCATCGCATCGGCAAAGACCGGATCGTTGATGGTGGTTTCGAACACATGCACGGGAATGTCTTTCCTGAGATTCTGTTTTCAGCGACGCGAGGAGCGCCGCGTCGGCTTCGGGCCAATGATACGGGCCGCCCGGAGACGAGACCACCGAGAGCCCGCGAGTCGGAAAATAGACCGCCACAGGTCCGACCGACTGGTTCAGTTTGCCGGCGACGATTCGGCCGAGCTCTTCGTTTTCCTCGATGTTCGTCCGGACCAGCGTGATGTTCGCGTTGTGATGGTAGATGTTGCGGCCGCGGTACTTCTCGGGCACGGTGGGGGGCGCCCAGAAACACACCATGTCGAGACATCCCGGGGCCACGACCGCGGGCGTCCCGCTCAGCGCGGCGGCGTCGAGCCGCGTCGGACCGGCGGACATCACGCCGCCCATCAGCTCGTCGGCCCATTCGGTGAGCGTCACGTCGAGCACGCCGGCGATCTGGCCGGCCTCGACGAGGCCTTCCATCGTCAACCCGCCCGAGCCGGTGGCGTGAAACACGAGCACTTCGAAGCCGTCGGCCTCGATCATCGCGCGCGCCGCCTCGACACACTTCGTCGTGTTCCCGAACATCGACGCCGCAATGAGCGGCTTGTCGACCGCGTCCGGCACCCGCGCGTCAACCATCCCGCAGATGGCACCGGCCGCCTGGACAAAGATCCGGCGGCTGATCCGGTTCAGACCGCTGACGTCCACGATCGTCGGCATCATCGTGATGTCTTTCACGCCGACGAACCCGCGCACGTCGCTGCTCGCGAGCGTGGACACCATGAGCTTCGGAATGCCGAGTGGGAGCGCGCGCATCGCGGCGGTCCCTACCGCCGTGCCCGCACCGCCGCCCAGGCCGAGCATGCCGGCGATCCGACCTTCCGCGTGCAGCCTGAGGACCACGGCGCGCGTGCCTTCCATCATCGCCGTGACGGCGTGGCCGCGATCCGACTCGGCGACGAGCGCCGCGATGGTCGTGCCGCCGGCCGCGGCCACTTCGTCGCGCGTGATGTCTGCCGCGAACGCGGCCTGGCCGAGCACGCCCGTATCGATGACGAGGACGCGCTTGCCGTGTTGTTCGATTTGGTCTTTGACGAATTCGATTTCGGCGCCCTTGGTATCAAGAGCGCCCATGACAACTATCGCCGGGGTCGATGCGACGCCCGTCCGCGCACGCGTTTCTGCCATGATATGGTCCAGCTTGGCCAGCACGTTACCACAGGCGTCGCATGATGGAGCGGCCGTGAGCGAGTCGGAACTGATGGCCGCGGCGCGGCAGTGGGTGATCGATCGTTATCCATACAATCGAGAGCATCTGTTGCGATCGCTCGAGTGGCTCGATCGCATCGCGCCAGGCCAGAACGAAGCGGTACGGCTTGCCACGTTGACGCACGACATGGAACGCGCCTTTCCCGGACCGGACCAGCCTCACAGCACGAAAATGGTTGACGCGACCTATGAGCGTCTGCACTCGGAGCGCAGCGCGCGCATTGTCGGCGACTGGCTGCGCGACCAGGACACCGACGCGTCGTTTGTCGCGGACGTCGAGCGACTGATCGTCGCGCACGAAGTGGGCGGATGGCCGGAAGCCGATCTTGTGCAGGCGGCCGACAGTCTCAGCATTCTCGAGGTGAACGTCGATCTGTTCCTGGGCTTCGTGCGATCGGGACGTTTCTCCTTGCCGGACGTCCGCGCGAAGTTCGAGCTCGCACGCGATCGCATCCGTATCCCGCACCTGCGTGCCCTCGCAGCGCCCATGGCCGATCGCGCGCTCGACCGGCTGCGCGCGCTGGAGATGGAGCTGGCCTGATGGCGTTCAGCTACCTGCGGCCGCGCTCGATCGATGAGGTCGTGAGCGTTCTCGCCGAGCACGGACCGAACGCGCGGCTCCTCGCGGGTGGCACCGACCTGCTCGTCCGCCTGCGAAGCGGCCACACCAAGCCTGCCGTGGTCGTGGATCTGAAACGCGTCGCCGGCCTGACGTCCGACGTCACCGAAGCCGACGGCGCGCTTCGCATCGGCGCGCGCGCCGTCATGACCGATCTCATCGCGGACGAGCGGATTCGCCGCGACTATCCAGCGCTCGTCGAAGCGGCGAGTGTCGTCGGCAGCGTGCAGATTCGGAACCGGGCGACGCTCGCCGGCAACGTGTGCAACGCCTCGCCTGCCGCCGACACGGCGCCTGCGCTCCTCGCGTACGGCGCGACTGTGAATCTCGTCGGTCCCACAGGCAAGCGACACGTCGCGCTCGAAGACTTCTTCACGGGGCCGGGCCGGACGGTGCTCGATCGCGGAGAGCTCGTCGAGTCGATCGACATCCGGAAGCCCAACGGGCCGACGGGCGGCGCGTTCGGTCGCGTGACGCGGCGCTGGGGCGTCGATCTGGCGACCATCAACCTGGCGATCGTCGTGACGTCGGCGGGTGAGGCGCGTTGCGCCTTCGGCGCGGTAGCGCCGCGACCTGTGCTCGTCGTGGATGCGAGCGGCGCGCTCTCGACCCGATCCGCAGATCCGGCCGCACGTGCGCGCGGCGTGGACACGCCTGCTGGCCAGCACCAGTCCAATCACCGACGTCAGAGGCGGACGCGACTATCGACAGGCCATGCTCGAGGTCGTGAGCGAGCGGACCTGGAACGTCGCGATGGATCGCCTGGACGCCGCGCGCAAGAAGGACGTTCGCGCATGAAGCCGCCCGCTGTTCCACTCACGCTCGAGGTCAACGGCCGCACGGAAACGCTCGAGGTCCAGCCGCATCACACCCTGCTCGAGGTCCTTCGCGATCAGATGCACCTCACGGGCACGAAGGAATGCTGTTCGTGCGGCGAGTGCGGCGCGTGCACGGTGCTGTTGAACGGCCGCGCGATCTGCTCCTGCCTCATGCTCGCCGCCGAGGCCGACGGCGACACGGTCACCACGATCGAAGGCCTGGCTGTCGACGGCCGGCTCGATCCTCTGCAAGAGGCGTTTGTCGCCAAGGGCGCCGTGCAGTGCGGCTTCTGCATTCCGGGCATGGTGATGTCGGCGAAGTACCTGCTCCTGACGAATCCGCAACCGACGGAGGCGGACATCAAGGAAGCGCTCGTCGGCAATCTCTGCCGGTGCGGCGGATACCTCCGCATCTTCGAGGCCGTGCACGCGGCCGTCGGAAAGAAGTGATGAGCGAACCCTCCGGCCCGGCAAGCCCGCCGAGCCCGCTGAGCAACGACAAGTGGATCGGACGGTCGCACGAGCGCGTCGGCGGGCGAGACCGCGTCACCGGCGCCCAGCACTTCATTGCCGACATCCATCTCGACCACGTCCTGCACGTGAAGCTCGTCCACCTGCCGATCGCGCACGCGCGGATCGTGTCGATCGACGCGACCGCCGCCATGGCGGTCGAAGGCGTGCGCATCGTCTTCACCGCCGCGGACCTGCCGCAGCCCGTTCCCCGCTACGGGCCCGCGTTCGCGGACCGGCCGGTGCTGGCCGTCGGGGAGACCAAGTTCTTCGGCGAGCCCGTGGCGGCCGTGGCGGCCGAGACGGAAGATGCCGCCGAGGAAGCCGCGCGGCTCGTCCGCGTCGAATACGAGGAACTGCCGGCGGTGATCACCGTCACGCAGGCTCTCGACCCGTCGCTTCCACTCGTCCAGGATCCGTCGCTCAGACCGACGCATCCGCTCAAGGACACGAACCGCTTCCAGGAATGGACGTTCGGATGGGGCGACGTCGCGAACGCGAAGGCGGATCTCGTCATCGAGCACGACTACGAGTTCCCGATGGTCACGCACTTCGCGATCGAGCCGCACGTCTTCATGGCGGCGCCCGACGAGAACGGCGTCACGATCTGGAGTCCGATTCAGCACCCCTTTGTGCTGCAGCGCGTCGTGGCCGCCTCACTCAACTGGCCGCTCTCGAAGGTCCGCATCATCGCGCCCGATTCCGGCGGCGGCTTCGGGGGCAAGGGCTGGCCGAAATTCGAGCCGCTCGTGGCGTACCTCGCACTGCGGCTCGGCCGGCCCGTCCGCCTCGTGCTGACGCTCGAGGAGACGTTTCAGCAGGTGCGCCGAACATCTGCCACGGTGCGGGCGCGCACGGGCTTCACGCGCGACGGCCTCATCGCCTTTCAGGACCTCGAGACGAACTTCCTGCTGGGCGCGTACGCGGACATCGGCGTCCGTGTGGTCAGCAAGGCGAGCTACGCGGCGTGCGGGCCGTACAAGACGCCCAACGCGCGCGTCCTCGCGCGCGCTCTTCTTTCTCACACGACGCCGACCACCGCGTTTCGCGGATTCGGGACGCCGCAGGCGTCCTGGGCGGTCGAATCGCAGATGACCGAAGCCGCGCGCCTGCTCGGGATCGATCCGGTCGAGATTCGACTCCGTAACGTTCCTGCCAAGGGCGAAGCGTTCATCCCGAACGACACGCCGTCCGACGGCGACTGGCGGCAGGCGATCCAGCGCGCGGCCAAGGCGCTCGATTGGGGCAAGCCGCTCGGCCCGAACCGAGGACGCGGCATCTCGCTCGGCCTGAAGAGCTCGTCGACGGCCTCCGCCTCGCTGGCCATCGTCCGACTTCACTACGACGGCAGCGTCTCGGTGCTCTCGGGGACGTCCGACATGGGGCAGGGCGCGCGTACCGTGCTCTCGCAGATTGCCGCGCGCGAGCTCGGGCATCGAACTCGAATCGGGTGGCCATCGTGATGGGGGACACCTCGGTCGTTCCCTACGACTCCTCGACGTCAGCGAGCCGTTCCACGGTCTTCATGGGCAACGCCGTGATCAAGGCCTGCGCCGACGTCAAAGCCAAGCTGCGGGGACTGGCGGCCAAGGCCTTTCGGGTGGCCGAGGATGAGGTCGAGGTGATCCCCGGACTGGTGCGTATCCCCGGCAAGGAAGTGACCTACCTCGATACGCTGAAAGCCGCCTACGGCCCGCCGCGCGGCGAGGTGATCGGCATCGGCGAGGAACGCGGCGGCGGCTATCGTCCCGAGCACCCGCTCGGGGGCAGTCCGGAGTTCTGGGAGTTCATGTGTACCGCGGCCGAGGTGCGGGTGGACCCCGAAGTCGGGATGGTCGAGATCACGAGGCTCGTGCTCGCGAGCGACATCGGCAAGGCCCTGAATCCGCTCCAGGTCGAGGCACAGGACGAGGGCGCGGCCGTGATGGGGCTGGGACACTCCCTGATGGAGCATCTCATTCTGGACGAACAGGGGCGCATCCTGAATCTCGGCGCGTTGGACTATCGGATTCCTACCACGCAGGATGTCCCGCTCGAGCTGCAGTCAATTCTGATTGAGAACCAGGACGGCCCTGGCCCGTACGGCGCGAAGGGCGCGGGTGAAGGCGGCATCCTGGCAATCGCCGCAGCCGTCGGCGCCGCGATCAATCAAGCGGCGGGAACCGAGATCCGAGAGCTCCCGCTGACGCCGGAGCGGATCTGGAGAGCGATCAGGGAGAACCGCGACAAGTAAGAAGTCAGAAGGTCGAAGTCAGAAAGGCGTCCACCTGTCGGGCACGCGCCCAATTGCTTCTGACTTCTGACTTCTAACTTCGACCTTGTCTCTGTTTTCCTAGTCCTGAGCTCCGCCCAGCTGCATGTCCATCACGTAGCGGTACCGGACGGGCTGACCGTCCTTCGTGGCCGGACGGAAGGTCCACGCCGACGCGGCCTTCAGAAGCGTCGGGTCGTAGTCGGGACGAAGGCCCTTCAGCATCTTCGTCGACAACACCTTGCCGTTTTCGTCGATCAGCAGCTCGAGCTGGCCGCGGAACGTCTGCATCCGCTCGACAGCCGAGACCGCGCGCCAGGGCGGCAGGGACCGCGACACGACCACGGGCATCACCACCCCGGTGTCTGACGGGGAATAGACCACGGGGTCTTTCGGTGGCGGCGGAGTCGCTGGCCGCAACACCGGCGGCGCGACGATCGGCGGTGGCGGCGGCGCGGCTTCACGCGCGGCCGCGATCACGCTCAGGTCACGGAAGCCCAGAGCCAGTGTCCGCAGGTCGGCGAGGTCCTGATCCTCCGAGGCCTTCATCTCGTCGAGGATCGCGACAACCCGATCGAGGTCCTTCTTGGCTTCGGCCGCTTCCTTGCGTTCGAGCCGGTCTTTCGCTCCCGCGTACAACTGGCGGACGATCCCCGGCAGCAGCGGCTTCCGGACGTTCTCGAAGAAGGTCCGGATTCGCGGCGAGACGTCGGTCTCGGTCGGATGGTAGAGCGGATCGACCCGAACGATCGCCGCGATGGCTTCGGTGGCTTCCTGCTCGCGGCCGAGGGCGACGAGGCAGAAGACCTGATAGGCCGCCGCGTCCGTCACCCCTGATGTCGGGCTGGACGGCGACGCCGATCGCAGCGTCTGCAGCGCTTCCTCGTATGACGCGTTGGCGTAGTAGTCCTTCACGCGCGCGATGACGTCCTGCTGCGCGAAGACCGGCGCCGGCAGGGCCGCCAGCATGAGCGTGCTCGTGACGAGCACGCCAACACGATGTCGCAGAACCGACAGGGCCGAAGGTTCAGGGTTCATGGTGATCGCTCTCCGGGTCATCGCTGGAAACTCGCACTGATGCGTGCGACGCCGTCGGCCTTCACCGTCGCCGTCAGACGCTGTTCACCGAGCTGCGGGTGACGGAACACGATCTCGTGGTTGCCGATCGGCAGCGTCAGGTTCGCGATCGGCGTTTCACCGGCGGCATTGCCGTTGATCCACACGTTGGCCCAGGGTGTCGCGTTGATGTTGATCCGGCCCTGCGGCAGTGTCAGTTTGAGCGCCGCGAGCTGTCCGGCCTTTACGGCCACGGTCTGGCGGCTGCGGTAGCCCAGCTGTTCGTTGACGAAGTCGAGCGTGTGCGAGCCTTCGGGAAGCGCGATGGGGCCGGCGGTCGTGCCAAGCAGCGAACCGTCCTGGAAGACCTGCAACTCGACGCCAGCCGTGGTGACGCGCACGCCACCGATGCGGCCGAGAAGCGGCGTCTCGGCGGGCACGGGCTCGGCCGGCTTGGCGGTCGCTAGTGCGGCAGCCGCCGTCGTCGTCGTGGCCGGGGGTGGTGCGACCGGCGGAAGAACCATGGCCGGCGACGCGGGCGCCGAGACGACCGGGGCGAGCGGCGCCGCGGCAGCCGCGGGAATCAGGCTGGGAGATTGCCTCATGACCAGCATCACGATGACCGCGGCCTGCGCCGCGCTCAACACGGCGAACCCTGCTGCGACCCACATCATCTTGCGGCTCGTACGAGCGGTGATTGCCATGTCGTCGGTCTCCGTCTCATCGAAACGATCGTCGTCCTCGTCAATTGTTGTTTCCACAGCCGCGTGAGCGGCGATGGGTGGTTGGGGGTGAACCTTCGCCGCGTCTTTCTCTCCAGACGAACCCGCCGGTTTCTCGGTCGATTCCGCGCGCTCCGGAGCCGGCACGGCGCGAAGGGGCGGTGCCGTTTGTTCGGCGCCCTGGGATTTGAACATCAGGATCGATCGCTGGGGCCCCTTGTGACCCAGCTCGTCGTTCTCCGGCAGCTCTTCGAGCGCATCGAGCGCGTCCTCCGCGGTCTCGAACGGCCGCTCGCCAATCTGAAGCGCGCGTTCGAACCACGGCCGAAGCGCGGCTGCATCACGTGGCGCGGCCTGCGTGAACTCGTCGAGCAGCGCGGGAATGCCGGTGCGGAAGGCGCTCGGGTCGACCCGCCGGCCGAGCAGCAGCGTCAACGCCACGAAGCCGAGCTGAATCACGTCCATGCGCTGGTCGAGGCGAACCGGGCCGCCGGTCTCGTGGATCGCGAGACCGAACTGCGAGCGCAGTTTGGCCGCTGGATACTTCAGCGACTCGATCGCCGATCCGATAGCGTGCTCGACGATCACCAGTCGGCCTTCGCGCGTGACGATCACGCGATCCGCGGTGACGAGGCCGTGCGAGAGGTCCGGATTCGGACGCTGAATCGTGGCGAGCGCGGGCGTGAGCTGGCGAATCAACTCGACCGCGAACACGGGCCCACGGGCCGTTTGAAGAATTTCGGAAAGTCGTCGCCCCGGTACGTGGTCCGAGATGAGCGCAAGCTCTCCGTCAGGTAGCCGGTCCACCCCCCGAAGCGTTGGCAGCGAAGGGTGCAGCATCTTGCGCAGGTCGTCGACGCGCTTGCGCAGCGCGGCTTCGAACGGCGTGGCGTCGCCGAACTCCTTCTTGAATTTCAGTACCTCGACCGTCGTCCCGATGGTGTTGTCCATCGAGAGCTGACGGTCGCCCAGCGCGTCGGAAAATCCGGGCCGGGCCTTGGCTTGAGAATTCGGCGCCTGATCAGGCGTCGTGGGTGCGTTGGGTTGCTGGGGCACGAATAGGCTCATGGCGACAGACTTCCGGGGTCCAACTAGGCAAGTTCCGGTCCAGCAGCCGCGCACGTTTTTCGTGCGTGGACTGCCCGAGGGGGATCCGCGGATCCCTTACACAAATGTGGAGAGCCTCACGTTTGTGGCTGGGTGATGAGTCTTTGTCGACAGGCCGAAGTGGGCGACTTCGAGCAATTCCGCGAAAAGCGTGGCATCATGCGCCACACGATTTTCAGCGTTTCAATTCGCTGGGGGGAACACATGATTCGACGAATCGGTGTGGTGATTGTCACGGCCATCGTCGGCGGCCTGTTCACGGTGCCGCTGGCTGGTGGCCCACGGAGCTTCGTGCCCGACTGGACGTTCTCGGGTAACGCGTTGACTGGATGGCAGGCGATTGGCCAGGCCGACTGGCGCGTCGAAAACGGCGAGATCGTCGGAAAGCCCAAGTCGCCAGAGGGCGGGTGGCTCGTCCTCGAGCAGCAGTACCAGGACGTACAACTCGCCACCGGATTCAAGTGCATGACGGGTTGCACGGCCGGGGTGATGGTGCGCGCCGAGAAGACCGCCGACGGCATCAAGGGCGTGTTCGTGAGCGCTATCGGCGGCGAGGCTGGCGCCTACGCCGTGCGGCTCGACAGCCAGGGACGCGAAGTCGGACGTGAGCGGCTTCCGGGCGGCGGCGGAATGATTCGAATCGCGCCGCCGCCAGCCGCCGCTCCGCCGGCGGGCGCGCCGGGCGCGGCGCGCGGTGGTGGAGCCGCCGCGCCTGCTGGACGTGCCGGCGGCGGTGCGCCGGCCGGTGCCGCCGGTGGGGGCGGGCGCGGTCGTGGCGCGGGCTTGCCGGGCGGAGTCGCGTCGCCGTTTCCACCGGCGCCGTCCACGGCAGTTCGCCCGGACGACTGGAACACGGTCGAGGCGCTCCTTGACGCGAACATCTTGCGCGTCTCCTTTAATGGTGGCGGCGGTGCCGGCGCGGGTGGTGTGGCAAACGATGAGGCCGGTCGCTTCGGCGGCATCGCCCTGTACGCGGGCGGCACGGGCGAAGTCCGATATCGCGAGATCGCGGTCAAGGATCTGGCGCGCCGCATTGAACCGGTGGAAGTGGTGTCCGCGCGATTCCGCGCGCAGCGCATCGACGATTTCTACACCGCCTGGTCGGCGGCCGCCGGTGACTTCAATCACGACGGCGTGATGGACGTCACGGCCGGCAACAAGATCTACTTCGGCCCGAACTTCACCGAGTCGCGCGAGATCTATCTCGCACAGATGTTCAATCCGGCGAAGGATTTCACGCCCGCGATGGTCAACTTCGCCTTCGACTACACGGGCGACGGCTGGGATGACGTGCTCGTGGTCGAAAGCCGGCCGACCGTGCTGTACGTCAATCCGAAGGGCGTCTCACGGCGCTGGGATCGCTACACGATTTCTCCGGCCGTGACGTCCGAGAACATCGTGTTCCGAGACATCGACAACGACAAGAAACCCGAGGTCATCTCGGTCGGCGGCGGAGTCCTCCAGTACATCAAGCCTGATCCGGCCAACCCGACCGGCATGTGGACGCGATACGTCGTGTCCGAGCAGGGCCCGTGGGGCGTGCACGGCGTCGGCGCCGGCGACATCAACGGCGACGGCCGCGTGGATTTGCTGCTGCCGTACGGGTGGTGGGAACAACCGGCCACGGTGACGCCAACGACGACGTGGACGTACCACCCGGCGGCCTTCGGGCGCGCCGGTGGCGGAGCGGAAATCGTCGCCTTCGACGTGAACGGCGACAAGGTGACCGACGTCGTCACGAGCCACGCCGCGCACGGGTTCGGCCTCGCGTGGTACGAACAGAAACGCGGCGCGGCGGGCGCCGAGTCCACCTGGGTCGAGCACATGATCATGGGTGACTACTCGACGAAGAACGCCGGCAACGTGACGTTCTCGGAGCTCCACGGCATGTCCGCCGCGGACATGGACGGAGACGGCATCCAGGACATCGTCGTCGGCAAGCGTCACTACGCGCACCTCGACAGCTACACCGACCCCGACCCGCAAGGAGCAGCGGTGCTGTACATCTACAAGACGGTTCGGCGCGCTGCGGCGCCAGGCGGCGCCGAGTTCGTGCCCGAGCTCGTGCACAACCGCTCCGGCGTGGGCTCCATGATCCAGACGGCCGACCTCAACAAGGACGGCCTGCTCGACATCATGGCGGCGACGACCCGCGGCACTTGGGTGTTCTTTCGAAGAAAGTAGGGCTCGGGTCGTTCGGCAGGTACGACAGGTGCGACGGGTGCGACAGGTCCCAGGAACGAACTGACGCAGTCATCTTCTTTAGTTCTTGCGAACTAGAGAGGATGACGAGCGTCAGAAGGTTCCTTGGACCTGTCGTACCAGTCGCAGCTGTCGTACGACGCGCGACGACATCGTCCTCAGTACAGAACAAACGAGAAGAGTCGTATCTCCCGTCGCGACGAGGAGGTATTGCCGCCCATCGAGCATGTACGTGATGGGAGGGTTGGTGGGCGTGCCGATCTTCGTGTGCCAGAGCGGCGTGCCGTTCGTGGCGTCGTAGGCCACGAGGTTCTGGCCGGCGTCGCCGGTGAAGACGAGATTCCCGGCGGTCGTCAGGATGCCGCCTCCACCACCCGCCAGCCCCGTGGCGCCGGGATACGGACGTCGCCATGCGATGCGGCCGGTGGTCGGGTCGATGGCGGTCAGGAAGTTCCCGCCGGAGCCGACGTCGACTTTCTCGTGGCCTCCGAGGCCCATCGAGCCGCGGGGATCCGGATCGGTCAGATAGAAAATCGAGTAGACGTTCTTTTCCGAGACGTAGAAGAGTTTCGTGTCCGGGTTGTACGCCGGCGGCTCCCAATTGATCGTGCCCGACGCGTTCGGCGAGACGATCGCGCCGGGAATGATCGGGTCCTTGTCGGGGTCGCGCCGAACCGTGCCCTTCGCGTCCACGCTGACGCCCCAGTTGGTCGAGATGCCGTACTTGCTCGTCGCCACCGGCTCGCCAGTCACGCGATCGGCGGTGAAGAAGTAGCCGTTGCGCGCGGCCGTGGACACGAGTTTCCGCGCGCGGCCGTTGACCACCGCGTCGAAGAGGACGGGCGTCTGCGCCGAGTCCCAGTCGTGCGTGTCGTGCGGCGACGTCTGGAGATGCCACGCCATCTTGCCCGTCGCGACGTTGAGCGCGACGAGAGAGCACGTGTACAGGTTGTCGCCGTCGCCACGTCCCGGGGTGTACGCCGGCGTCGGATTCCCCGTGCCGAAGATGTACAGGTTCGTTTCGGGATCGTAGGCGCCGGGCAGCCACGGATGCGCGCCGCCGTTTCTCGCGGCGGTGAGGTTCGGCCAGGTCTCGAGCCCCGGGTCGCCGTCCTTCATTGGCACGAGATACGTGCGCCAGAGGACCTTGCCGGTTTCGGCGTCGAACGCCTGCATGTAGCCCGGCGAGTCGAGGTCGTTGCCAGTGCCGACGAGCACGGTGTTGCCGACGACGATCGGCGCGCTCGTCGAGAAGTACTGCTGATTGAAATCGGCGTGGACGACGTTCCAGCGCTCGCGGCCCGTCTTCGCGTCAAGCGAGACCAGGTAGTTGTCGGGCGTGATCATGTAGAGGTAGTTGTTCCACATGCCCAGGCCGCGGTTGGCGATGTGCGTGCCGCCGCGCGTCTTCCAGAAGTACCGCCAGAGCACGCGTCCATCACGCGCGTCGATCGCCCACGCATTGTCGGGCGCGGACATGTAGATCGTACCGTCCACCATGAGCGGCGTCCCTTTGACGCTCGCGGTGTTGCCGCCGGGAAAGTCGCCGGTGCCGTGGCCACCCACCTGCACGCCGGCGCCCGCCCCGCCGCCCCGGCCGCCCCCGCCCATGCCGGCAGGCAGGTTCGCAATCCAGGCGAGCGACAGGTGCTTCACCGTCTCTCGGTTGATGTCCTTGAGCGAGCTGTATCGCCGGCCGCTGTAGTCGCCGTTGTGCGTGGTCCAGGATTCGCCGAGCGGCTTCTTGAGGTCGGCGGGCGCGACCCCCTGGCCCTGACCCGCAAGGAGCGCGGGCGCCAGCAGGATGGATCCACAGAGAAAGGTCGCAAATCTCATTTCAAGGTCACCAGATACGCGGTCACGTCGTGCATGTCTTTATTGGTGAGGGTGGGGAGGAGCGCACGATGACCAGCCATCGGATCGTTGATCTCGAGCTTCGGCACATCGCCGGTACGGGCGAACGACCGCATGGTGCCGTCCGCCAACGCCAGCGTCACCGTGAAGTCGTCGTAGCGAACGAGCCGCCCCTGGGTGCGTTGGCCCGAGGGCTCCGTCACGACGGCGGTCACGATTCGTCGATCGCTGGGCGCGCTGCCTCGTCCGCCGCCCGCGACCCACATGTTCTGCAGCGCTCGCGGCTCGGTCACGCGGGTCGCCAGCCCGCGCAGGTCACCGTCGGCCGAGTGGCACGAGCCGCATTTCGCGGAAAAGTAGGCCGCGCCGGCCTTTGCGTCACCCACCACCACCTGCAGCTCGACGGTCGGCCCCGGCGGCGGTGATCCCTGTCCGCGCATCGTCGCGACGACACTGTGCAGGAACGCGCCAATCGCCGCGACATCGTCAGCCGGAAGCGGGAAGGCCGGCATGCCGCGCTCGGCGCGCGAGCCCTTCAGGATGGGCTCGAGCTGGACGGCGATGTCGTCGGCGAGCACGACGGGGGAGCGCAGCAGGTTGGGGCCGCCGAGCTGCCCGCCTCGAAGATCGCCGCCGTGACACGCCGAGCAGGTCGCGCTGTAGATGCCGCGGCCGCGTTCGATGACCGCGGGATCCGCGAGCTCTCGCTGCTGCGCGGGGAACGTCGCCCGGCCACCGCGTCCGCCACGGCCCTGGGGCGGCGGACCACCGCGGGCCGCGGGATTGTCCTGTGCGGCCGGCGCAGGCGCGGGCGCCTGCTGGCGATCCGCCAGGCCGACGCGTGTAGCTGTTGCAAGTGTCAGCCCGAGGACCGCAACGGGCACGAGTGATTTCATCTGTTAGTTCGGCACGCGGATCGGCGCGAGCACGGTCACGTCTTTCCGCTTGGTGGATACCTCGAGCTTGTCGTTCGGACGGCCCGCCTGAGGAATGGTGTAGGTAATCTCGTAACGGTTCCCGATCTCGCTGGCGATCTGCTTCACGAGATCCTCGATGCTCGGCGCCACGGTCTGCACGTGGCGACCGCCGGACTCCCTGCTGCCCTCGCCGAGAATCGTCCCGAGGGTGAGTTGCCCCTCACGGATTTCCGACTCGGCGTTGTCACGCGAAACGCTCGCGGCCGTTGGCGCGGTCGTGGCACTCTGGCCGCCGCCCATGCTCTGAGTCCCGGTGCGCGAGATCGCGTACAGCACGGCGCCGCTCTTGCGAATCTCCTCACGAACGGTCTCCGAGCGAGTCGCTGTCGGCGCTTCGCCACCGGCGCGCATCACGACGATAGCCGGACGGAAGCCTTCTTTCTTGACCTCTTTCGCCGCGGCCAGGATCGCATCGACGAGCTGCGCGCCACCCTGATTGGAGTTGCGCCGCTGCAGCTGTATCACCGCCGGCTTGAGCACGCTCACGTCACTGGAATAGTCGGCGAAGCGTTCCGGCTGTGTGACGACGCTGGTAATCGAGAACTCGCCCTTGCTGAGCAGAGCATTCACGAAATTCAACGTGCCCGCCTGGAATATCCCTGCCCCGCGGTCCGCGATGATCAACGCCACGCGAACGGGCGTCGTGGCGATCTTCACATCGGTGATGGGCGCCGCCTTGCCCGCGTACTTCAGCTCGAATTCGTCCGCTCGCATGTCGGTCACGGTCGCGCCCGCCTTGTCGGTGACCGCGACATGAACCGTACGTGTGAGCGCTTGACCAGCCAGGTTGGCGGCGGGGCTGAACGCCACGCCCGCGCCGACCATGAACACCCCGACCGTTAACTTCAGGAAGCGATGCGACATGGGAAACCTCGCGCGGAAAGTATAGCCGGGCCGCCGGGACTCTCACCACCCCAGGAGGCTCCTGCCAAGCTCGAAGACCAGAATGAGAACAATGACAAGCTCGAGAATGTTCCCCTGGGACACGCGGGTTTGCTCCACAGCGAACCGGTAAATATCGTCGAGCGTCTTGAGTTTGTCCTCGACGTTCCGTTTCCAGTGATCGAGCCCCAGCCGCGCCGCCACAATCGTGAACAGCCGGGCGGCATACACGTCCCCGACGAGCTTCAGCGCGTTCTCGGTTCGGTCGGTCAGCTCATTCACGTCGATGAACAGCGAGTGGAGCTCCCGAGTCGCCCGAAGATATCGACGGCCGATCAGATTGTCGATCCACCGGGGATGCTGCAGCGCGCCGTAGATGCGGCCGAGAGCCGCCTCCAGGCGCTCGTCGTGATACCGGAACTCGAGCAGCTGCGAATTCGCGAACTCGAGCACCTCGGCGGCTCCCGACATCGCCGCTTCCGAGTCGTAGACGAACGCGGCGTTCCATGCGGCGACGACGAGGTCGTCTGCAAGGTAGGAGAGCCGATGGCGCAGCACCTCCTCGCGCTCCTGGGTGCTGAGAGCCTGCCGTTCGCCGCGAAGGATCTGGGCGATGTCGGCGCCATGCTGCTCGAGCATGTCGATGGCCGACAGCGGCGGGTCGCACGACGTGACGCCGACAACGAGGTACTCCTCGTCGAGAATCCCGGCGTGCTTGCCCTCGACCGACGGTTCAACCCTCGTGAGGATTCGGCGGAAGGCCGCTTCCGCCTGCGCCTGCAGAGCCTCGTTCTCGACGAGCTCCTGGGAAAGGGCGACGAGCTCGGGCCAGGCGCACGAGACCGGTCGGGCGAGCGCAAGCGACACCACGCCGTAGTCATAGAACTTGACGCGAACTCGAAAGTCCCCGATCGCCGCTTCGCCAAGCGCGTCACCATCGATGATCACCGGCGGCTGGATGTACCGCACGTGGGGAGCGCCAGGCGCCTTGTCGTACACAGTGGCCCGCGCGGCCGCCGGCCCGAGCGACGATTGAAGGGCATCGAGCCGGATGCTCTCGGACACCTCGAAGAGGTAGTAGGCGGTAATCGTCGCGGAGACGTTAGGCACCGAAGCGCTCACGGCCACGTTCAGGCGGGCCGAACCTCAGGGGGCGTGGGCGGCAGGGCGAGCACGAGCGTGTGGGCGAGGCACAGCACGCGGTACGTGACCGACCCCATGCGCGTGCCCGCCAGCGGCGACGCGTGAAGGCCCATCACGAGCAGCCCGACCTGGCGATCGGCCGCAATCTTGGCGATTTCCTCGGCCGAGTCGCCAAACGCGGTCAGCGCCTCGACTTTGACGCCCGATCCGATTTTCGCGCTCAACTCCGCGAGTGTCTGATCCGCCTGGGCACGCCGCTCGACATCGACGTTCGGCAACGGCATCTGCATAGGCACCGGCGTCCTGAGGGGCTCCAGCACGTGAAGAAGGAGCAGCGGAGCGCCAAGCGCCGCGGCGATCCCCGACGCGACCCGCACCTGACGCGTCGGCGACGTCACGAGGTCCACTGGGACGAGCACACGCCGGATTTCCGCGGCCATCTCTTCGAGCGTGAACGGCGCCGCGCCCGACGGTGGAGTGACGAGCATCGGAACCGAGGTCTCTCGAAGGACACGCTCGGTCGTCGCGCCGAAGAACAGCTTTCTGACGCCGCTCAGCCCGCGGCTGCTCATCACGATGAGGTCGCAGCGGCACTCCCGGGCGGCACGCAGAATCTCAGGCGCGGCCTCGCCCGTCGCGATCACGTACTTCATCTCGACGTTCTCGAGCGTCCGGCCGGCAAAGGTCTTGGCGACCTCCGACTGCAACTCGGTCTGGCACTGCCTGGTCAGCCAGTCGGGTCCGAGTTTGAGATCGGCGCTCTCGGCGAGAATCGGGTCGTTCACCGTGACGAGCGTGACGGTGGCGCCGAAATGCGACCCGACGGCGACGGCATACCGGAGCGCGACGCGCGCCGAGTCGGAGAAGTCGACCGGGCAGAGGATGGACGGGCGCCAGGACATTTCCTATTGATTATTTGTTATTGGTTATTGGATTGGCTATTGGTCATTGGTTATTGAAGGTTCAGGCGTCGTTATTGAAGGTTCAGGCGCAGAATCGCCCCCCACCGGTCACGGGTCCACAGCGGACCCCGGGTTGCAAGAAGGATGTCGTCGTAGAGCGCCGCCAGCATCTTGCTCTCGAGATGATTCTGTCCCGTCCGAAGCGAGCGCGCGTACCCGGCGGGCACGCGCCGTTCGAAGTGCCCGATGCGCCACTTGGCGTTGGCGGGCCTTCGCGCCAGGAGCGGATCCGAGAGCGCGTAGGTATCGAGAATGTGCACGTCAGGCCCGGCAAAGTAGCCAGTGATCCCGATCATCCCCCACTCGACCACGCCAGGGCGGGTATCGCGGATCACCCGCCCGCGAATGGCCTCCGGCCGTCCTTCGAGCGGATAAGTGCGTTGCGTCACCAATCGCGTCCCATCGGAGTACCAGACGTCGCTGATCGGTGATGCCATGACGCATTGAGATGTCGAACGGTATCGACAGGAGCAGTGCGCGAGCCACAAGGAGGGTCGCCACAATTCCGCCGCGAACCGTCCAGCGGGCCGGCAGAGGACCGTGGCACACCACCATGACGGCGACGAAGAACGGCGCGGCAAAGAATCGGCCCGCCATGAAATCGCCGCCGATCCGCACGATGTAGACGAGATAGAGCAGGATGCCAACCGCGAGAGGCCACGTGTCGGCCTTCCGCCTCGTGGCGGCCAGGACGAGGGCGGCGGCAATCGTCAGAAGCGTCGGGGCGTCCGTCTGGAGAGAGTTCGTGTAGTAGTGCACGGCCTGCGCCATCAGGTCGAGTTGCGGCACCCCGGTTGAGAGCTTGGCGTAGGCCGTGTTCGGAAAGAGAAAGCCGTAGTAGATGAGGGAGAACGCTTCCCAGAGAGCCAACGGCAGGAAGCCGGCCAGAGCCGCGATCAGATGGGGTCTCATCGGACGCTGCCACGCCGCGACGGCGAACGCGGGCAACACGAGCACGCCGGCGTCGATCCTGTTGATCATGATGGCCGCGACCAGCAGGGCGAGCCAGAACGTCCGCCTCGGGCCAGCGGCGAGCGACCACCAGGTCGCAACGAAGGACGCGAGCAACAGGTGCGTCAGAGGGTTTTCGAGCCCGGACGTCGAGTAGTCGGTGAACGCCCGCGAGCTGAGAAGCAACGTGACAGCGAGAACGGCGCCAAACGTTCCGGCGGCGATTCGCCGGAGGAACACGACGACTGAGGCGACGGACGCCGCGATCGAGACCCACATCGCGCCGAGGTATGCCGATCCGGCGACCCATGTCGCGGCAAGCGTCACGAACATCCACAGGGGATGGGTGTACGCCTGAACGCGCTCGGCGACATTGAATCGAAGCCCGTACCCGTTCAGCGCGTTGTCCACCGTCCGAAGCGTGATGAACGCGTCGTCGGATGCCCATGCCGTCCAGACGACCACGGCGGCCCACACGACAACGAGAAGCAGCTTCACGTCAGGGTTTGGCGATGATCGCCCGGAGCAGTCCGCATCCGGCGGCTCAGCCGTTCTCTTCTGGCTTGGCGAAGGCGGAGCAGCTGACCTGGCCGGTGATCCGAGCGCCTGTATCAGCCGTGGCGTCGAACGTGAACACGCCGCCGGCGCCGCGGGCCTGGAACGTCACGCTGCCGGAGCCACGCCGCTCGGCCGCAGGGGCGACCGTCAGCGTATTGACCCGATGCCGTTTGGCTCCGAGCGTGATGTCGAGTGTGATCATGTCGCCGCCTTTCACGAGCCGCCACATCGTGAAGTTCAGGCTGCGGCTCGCGTCGGACTGCTGCGCACCCTTCATCCCGGCCGGTGCGTTGAAGATGCTGGCGTCATCGGTCGCGTGGCACTCGCCAGGACCGCTGACCGTGTAGGCGGCGCCGCCGACGCGAAGGTCAATCTGCACCGTCGTGGACTTGCTTTGAGCCCCGAAGGACGCCGACAGTGCGCCGAACCCAATCACGACGACAGTGAAAAGTGTCCGGGTGAATTCTTTTGGCGACAGCACGCGTGTTACCTCGCGGCCTGGCGGACGACAGGTTCCAGGCGATAGATCGGCGTCGGCTGACCCTCCCGGTTGTCCGTGACGAGGTAGATCAACCCGTCCGGCCCCTGGCGCACGTCGCGGATCCGGCCTCGCTGCGGCACCAGGTCCTCTCGACCCGTGACACGCTGGCCGTCGAGCGTGAGCCGCACAAGCTGTTGTCCGGCCATGCCGCCGACGAAAAGGTTCCCGCGCCACTCCGGAAAGCGATCGCCGGTGTAGAACATCGCGCCGGAGATCCCGATCGACGGCACCCAGACCTGGCGGGGCTGCTCCATGCCCTCGCGCATCGTGCCTGAATGGATGGCCGCACCGGTCGTGTAGTTCACGCCGAATCCAATGACCGGCCAGCCATAGTTGCGTCCGGGAAGCTCGAGATTCAGCTCATCGCCACCTTGCGGGCCGTGCTCGTTGGTCCAGACGTCGCCCGTCACCGGATGAATCGCGATGCCCTGCATGTTCCGGTGGCCGTAGCTCCAAATCTCGGGCTTCGCGCCGGCACGGCCGACGAACGGGTTGTCCGCAGGCACCCGGCCATCGTCGTGCAACCGAATCAGTTTGCCGTGGTGATTCGACAGGTCCTGGGCAGGGTGCGCCTCCAGGTTCCCCTGGGGTGGAACCTGCCGGTCGCCGAGCGTCAGCCAGAGATAGCCGTTACGGTCGAACGCGATCTTGCCACCGTAGTGGTTGAGCCCCGATGACACCGACGCGAACAACTCCTTCGACGTCGGTCAGCCGGTCGTTCTCAAAGCGGCCCCTGACCAGGGCCGTCGTGGATTCATCACCCACGCCCGGTTTTGAGTAGGTCAAGTAGAGGAACCGGTTGGTCGCGAAGTCCGGGTGAAGCGCGACCTCGAGGAGACCCGCCTGGGTCGAAGTGAACACCTTCGGCGTTCCCTCGACGGCTTGCGGAAGCAGCTTGCCGTTGCGAACGATCCGCAAGCGCCCCGGGCGCTCCGTGATCAGCCAGTCCCCGTTCGGGAGAAACGCGATCGACCACGGCTGCACGAGCGCGTCGACGACGGTCACGACGCGGTAGTCGTGGTTGGCGGACTTGTAGACGTCCTGCTGGGCGGCGAGCGTACCGCCGGCAATCAGGATGGCGGCAACGGCGGCACTTCTAACGAGCAACAGGGGCATGGTTGGGCTCCTGCCGCCGAATGCTATCAGCAGGCGAGCAGCGGGTCAGACGCTCACCTGGACTTCGGGTTCCTGGTTTCGGGTTCCGGGTTTCGGGTTCTGGTTCCTCAGAGTTCCTGGTTTCAGGTTCTGGTTCCGAGTTGCCAGGTTCATGGCTCAATGACAGAACCCTGAACCTCGGAACTCTGAACCAGAACCCGAAACCTGGAACCCGAAACCCTGAACCGCAGGTGCCGTGAGCTAAAGCATCTTCGCCCGTACGAGCGCTTCGGCTGCCAGCCAATCCTCGACATCGTGGCCGTCTTCGCCGCCGCGTTCGAGATAGAGCCGATAGGCCTCGGCTTGAACTTCTTCAATCGGGAGCGCTGAGGCTGCCGGCTCTCCACCTGGCTCACCGGATCCGGAACCGTCGGAAGGGCCGGGATCTCGGTCGCGACGCCAGGAGGGACGGGAGGTGAAACGCGCGATGGGTTGAGCACGGTTGTGGACATGGTCGGACTCCTCTAAAAGTGACCGTCTCCGAGTGCGAGTTCTTTGCCAACACGATGCGACCGAATTGCAATGCGCGGGTTTCGCGATGAGTACGTCGACACCTGAGAGTGGAAATCTCCTACTGCGCGCCACCGCCTCTCCGTCCTCCGCGCGCACCGCCTTCGCTCCCCGGCATGCCGATGACCGGCTCTTCCTCGGGACCCCGGCCGCGTCCGCGAGCGGGCGGTGTCCATCCATCTCGAGCGGGGCCGTTCTGGACGATGCGGGTGTTCGCGCTCAGTCGATTGCCCGTGAGGTATTGCGCGCCCGCGTTCCCGAAGTACTTGCCGGCCTTGAGCGTCGCGTTGTGGACCAGCGTGATGGCGTCCTGATATCGAGGGTCGGTCTGCGCCCAGCCCGAGAAACTCGACAGGTCGTTGTTGCCGATGATCACCGCGTCCACACCCTGGGTCGCCGCGATTTCGCTGGCATTGGCGACGCCCTCGAGTGTCTCGATCATCACGACGACGAGCATGTTGTCGTTGATGGTGGCGCGGTAGTTCACGCCGGGCTGCGTCCAGAGCTGGGACGCCGCGCCGCCGCCGGCGCTCCGGCGGCCAAACGGCGGGAAGCGCGAGAAGCGCGCCGCATCCCTTGCCTCGAGCGCGTCGTCCACGGTCGGCACGATGATGCCAAGCACTCCGAGATCGGTCGCCTTCTGGATATTGGCTTCGAGCGCGTCGGGCATCCGAATCATCGGCGCGGCGCCAACCCTGGGGCACGTCAGGATCATCCGGCGCACCTCGTCGAATGACATCGTGCTGTGCTGCATCTCGAACCAGATGTAGTCGAAATGCTTGCCGACCTCGCAGTACAGCTCCGGGCTGAACGTGGAAATCGTGTAGCTCGTGATCTGCTTGTCCTGGAAGAGCAGTTCCTTGGCGATGTTGTAGAACGGCCGCGTTGCGCCCGCGCTGACGTACGATTTGGCCTGCCAGCCCCAGCCACGGGCATCGGGCGTCGCGGGCGTCACGCTACCGTATTGCCAGTTGTATTGAGTCCCGCCGCCGCCACCGCGCGCGGCGCCTTCCTGACCTTGACCGGCCGGCGCCGGCGTCTGTGCGGTAGGCCAGCCCACGGCCATGGAGAGGACGAAGCAGATCCCGGTGATGAATCCCAGTCGCTTCATGATGTGCTCCCTCGGTGGAAGGGCGGATTCTGACACATCTCAGACCATCCACCAGCGCAAGAATGCTGGCGCGATCGCTGGCAGAGCTAACGGTTAGGCCTGCTCTGGCTAGCGGTTTCTAGAACCGAGGTACATCCGGATCGCTGTGAGAATCAGGAACACCACGAGCATCGCCAGGATCAAACGAACCACGAACATCAGAGCTCCTCTGAGGCCGATGCCCCAATTCGTCACACGATCTTCAAGGCGTCCGATAAAGTATGGGGCATGCCTCGTGTCCGCAGAGCGATGTGGTATTGAACGACGGGATTCCGGCTCTTCGGCGCTCGGTCGCGCTCGCGGCCCTTTTGATGGCGTTCGCCCCAGGCGACGCGCACGCCGGCCAATCGACATCGGCAACGCTTCACGTGAGGCTCGTGGGCCCGGCGGGGCTTGCGACCTCGGTGGACGTTTCGGGCGGCGACCCGCTGCGCCGGTGGTCTACGCCGATTGCGAGCGGCCAGGTCTCCACGGTTCACCGCCTTCCCCCGGCGACCTACACGGTCACCATTCCCGCACCCAACGGCGCCGCGCCGGCGACCATCGAGGTTGCGCTGGCGGCGGGCACGATCGTGTGGCTCGAGGCCACCTTCGGACAGCCGCCCGATGTGCCTCGACTCGTGATCGTCGACAGAAGCCAGTTCAGTCACGGCACCAGCTTCAGCGCCGCGCAACTGGAGGGCCTGCCATCGGGCGGAGATCTGTGGGCGTTCATCGACACGGCCGCCCCCCTCGTCGCGGCTGACCGCATCGACAACGGCGGCGTGGGCACCGCGACGTCGCCGCGCCTGGACATGCGCGGAGCCTCCTGGACGACGACCTCCTTGTCGATGGGTGGACTCGACGCCGGCTCACCGACCACCTCAGGGGCGTTCGCGCTTTATCCCGACCTTTCGGCCGCCGCCGCCGTGACGATCTCGTCGGGCCTGATGCCGCCGGACATGGCGGCGTCCGGCGTTGCGATTGCGCTCGTGCCGAAGCGCCCTGGAACGCGCCTGCGAACGGCCGTGGACGCGTCGTTCACCACGCCAGGCATGGTGAGCACGTCGAGCGCCGATCCGGGCCTGACGCCAATCGCCGCCGTGAACGACTGGGCGAACGTGAACGTGCAGGTGGGTGGTCCCGTGCGGAAGACCACGGGCGTGCTGGTCTCGGTCTCGGCGTCGCGCGCAACGTTAACCGAGCGCGGCGACGAACCCCCTGTCGAGGCCGACGCGACCAGTGTGTTCACGCACGTGGTCTCGCGTCCCGGCGACCGCGACGAGGTCCGCGTCCTCGGCGCGATCCAATGGTTGGCCCACGCCTTCGACGGCCGCGCGCAGTTTGCCGATCGCAGCGCGACGGAAACGAACACGTTTGGGCAGGGAGAGCTCGCCTGGGACCATGTCAGCGCGAATGGATCGCAGCGGGAGATTTCGTTCGGTGTGCAGCGGGCCACCTTCACGCCTGTACCGGGATCGACCGTGGGCGGTACGGTCGACCGGATCTACGACGGCGTGATTCCGGCGGTGGCATCCCACGCGGTCCGGTCGCGCTTGGACGCGCGCCTGGAGCTCAACCCGCGCGTCTCGCGCCGGCTGGGCGACGTCCGGGTCGTCGTGGCCGCCGCGCGCACGTCGCAATCCTCCGAGGTGCTCGCGTTGCCGGCCGTTGCCGAGCTGGTGGCCGGTGTGCCGGCGCGTGTGTGGATCCCCGAGGCGCCGATCTCGAACTCTGATCGCCGGGTGACCGAAGCGAGCGCGGCTATCCAGAGCACGATGCCGATCGCCAGCCGCTTCACGCTCGACCTCGGCCTGCGGGCTGAGATCTCGAACGGAGAGGCTGCCGGCGCGGAGGCCGGCATCTACGTGGGGGACACTGTCACCCCGCGTGTCCTTCCGGTGGGCGCCGAAGGGCGTGACCTTCTTCGGCGGGTTCAGCCGGTATCAGCCACGTCTCTCACCGGATCTGCTGGCGTTCGGCGACCCTGGCGAACCCGTGGTGAACGTGCACCGGTGGCAGGATTCGGACGACGACGGTCGGCTCGACGCGGGCGAAACCGGTACGCTCGTGGCCCTCACGGGCCGTGGTCCCGCGATCGCCAGCATCGACCCGGACCTGAAGCCGCCGCGAGTGGACGAATACGCCCTGTCGGCCGAGCATCGTTTCAGCCACACGTTCGTGCGCGTCACGGCGGTCGTGCGTCGCAGCCGCAACATCCCACGCTCGGTCGACGTCGGCGTGCCGACGTCCGGCTACGCCGTCGTGCTCGTACCGGATGGCGACACGACGCAGGGATCGGATGGCTTGCTGACCGTGTACGATCGGCTGCCCTCGACGTTCGGGCAGGATCGTTATCTGCTCACGAACGTGCCGAATGACGAATCGGCGTACGACGGCCTCGAGGTGGATTGGGGGCTCGAAACGCCCCGGTGGTACTCGATGGCCGGCATCGCGGCGTACCGCGCGAAAGGATCGGGCGGCAACCGGGGCTTCCACGTCAACGAGAACGACCCGGGCGTGATCGGGGAGATCTACGAGGATCCGAACGCGACCACGTTCTCGAGCGGCCGCCTGTTCTTCGATTGCGCGTACGTGCTGAACTGGTCCACGAGTTTCCGCACGCAGAACGACTTCCTGGTTGGCGTCACGGCTCGCTACCAGGACGGTCAGCCGTTCTCCCGCCTGGTGCTCGTGCCCGACCTCGCGCAAGGTGCGGAAGCGATCTCAGCCGACGAGCTCGGTACCACCCGGTTCACGTTCGCCACGACGCTCGACACGCGATTCGAGAAGGGGTTCGCGGTGAAGCGTGGCCGGGCGGCGTTCAGGGTGGACGTGTTCAACCTGCTCAACAGCGGCAACGAGGTGGAGGAGGACCCGATCGCCGGACCCGGCTTCCGGCGGATCACGGCCGTCCAGCCCCCGCGCACGCTCAGGATCGGAGTGCGGTTCGAGTACCGACTCTATCGAGTCGAGCACGCATCCACGGATGGATGCAGCACTGGTACTTGTCCGCCTCGCCGCGTTCAAACGTGTGTGACGTTTGCCCTCCCGGCGCGATGAAATCGCCTGCGCCCAGAGCCAGACATTCGGGCGCAACCACCGGCGTTCCGGAAAGCGCGTTGAGCTCGGGCACAATGCCACCACCGAAGTCATCGACCTCGGTGAACGTATGCACCTCGCCGCCCTGGTTCACGACTGAAAGACCCGCACGCCAGTGGGAACAATCGACGCCACGCGCCATGAAACTCGTGACGCTCGAGGGCGGACCTGAATGCATCCCTGTGCGTTTCTGTAATCTCGTGGCCACCCTCGCCAGTTCCGGGCAAACGTCAAGACGGTCTGACTCAACGGCTTCCGCCTGCCAGCTGCGGCACAGGGTTTGCGCACTCACCCCGAGCTGACGGGAGGGAACATGAGAAACACCAAGCGCCGCCGTGCGAAACCGGAGCCGATGGTCGAAGAGCGACGCAAGAACCCGCGCGTCGAGTTGTTGTCGGATTTATACGGGTGTGTCGTCGCGCTGGATCTTCCGGTGCTCGTGCGCGACGCGAGCCGCGGGGGATTCCGAATCGAGAGTGAATGCCCATTTCCTGTCGGTTCGGAACACAGCTTCCGGTTTCAGGCCGTCGGCGGCCGGCCGACGACCATCGTGGCCGTGTGCCGCCACATTCAACGCGTCGATCCTTCGAATCAGGGGCATTCGAATCGCGCGCCGCGGTACGCCGCGGGCTTCGAGTTCCTGCCACAGCCGGCCGAAAATCTCCGACGGGTGCTCGCCCTGATGGCCGAGGCGACCGTGGCCGAGGCGCACGCCACCGTCGGGGTTTGACCTAAGTCGTCAGGTTCAGCGCACCGACTGGAACGCAGAAGCTGGAACGCGGAAGAACGTAAAAAACGCCCGGTGGCTGTAAGAACTGCCGGGCGGTCGCACCTCAACACCTCCCGGCGCCCGTACAGTTTTGAAACCGTCAACCCGCCGCACGCCGTTCTTCGCGTGGGGGCGCTGGCACCAAACCTGCGGTGTAAGCGCCCTGGAGGCGCCATGCAGTTCACGTACGCCCATCAGGTTGCGTCGATCGGCGATCGTGCTCGCGCGCATCGTCGCGTGGACGAGCCTGTGCTGACGGACGCCGTCGTTCTTGCGCTCGGCGCTCTCGTGAAAATGCGGGACAGGAACACGCTGGGACATTGCCAGCGGCTCGCCGCGCACGCGGCCGCCACCGGCGCGAGACTCGGGCTGGCCGTCGACGACCTTCGTACCCTGCACCAAGGCGGGTACCTGCACGACCTGGGCAAGATTGCCATTCCGGACCGCATCCTCCGCAAGCCAGGCCATTTGACGCCGAAGGAATTCGCCACGATGAAGCTCCATCCCGTGATCGGCGACGCGCTCTGCCGGGCATTGCCGTTGCTCCATCGGGTTCGTCCGATTGTCCGGTGGCACCACGAGCGGCTCGACGGGACCGGATATCCGGATGGCTTGAAGGGCGACCGAATCCCGCTCCTCGCGCAGCTCATCGGCATCGCGGATGTGTACGACGCGCTCACGAGCGCGCGCCCCTACAAGGCGGCGCGGTCGCACGCCACGGCATGCGAAACGCTCATGGATGAAATGAGAAAGGGCTGGCGACGCCGCGACCTCGTCGAGGCGTTCATGGGTTCTCTCACCGAGGCGCACACGTCCGGCCTCGCGGCTTGAGTCAGTCAGTCTGGTTTCATCCCGGTTTGGGGTGGGTTCAATGACCCCGTTGGTCAGGGGGTCATCGACCCCATCATCGGGAATAGCACGCAGGCATGAGCGCTCGCCACTCGTGCCCTTGCCTGCCAGGTGCTCGTTTCTCGGATCGGGATGCTACTGCGCCGAGGCGGCCGGCGCCACAACGGCATCATCCGGTCCTAGCCCGTGCCGCGCGAGCGATGTCGCGACGAATCCCGAGGCTTTCATCTCCTCAATGAACTGCCGCACGTAACGCGCCGCCGCAGGTCGGCCCTTAGGAATTCCGGCCGCCTGTGGGATCGTCATGAAGTGTCCGCTCATGACCCGTGAACCCTGCGTGCGGCGTGATTCGGCGACAAGAGCCGTTCTCACACCGGCCACGGCGTCGAGTTTCTGATCGACCATCATCCTGATCGAACCAGGCGTGCTGTCGGCTCGAACAATGCTCGCCCGTTTGAGCTCGCGGCTCAGGAACAGATCGTAGGCGCTCTTCGCGGTGACGGCCACGCGAATGCCGTCGCGGTCCACATCGTCGACCGTCTGAAGCGGTGAGCCTGCCGGCACCAGATACGTGCCTTCCAGATTGATGTACGCGGCCGTGAAGTCGATCTCCTTCGCCCGCGCCGGGTCGATGCCGAGGTACGCGATGTCCCAGGCGCCGGTCGTCGCGGCTGTCGCCATCTTTCCCGTCGCGTCATAGGCAATGACGTCGACGGGCACGCCGAGGCGGCGTCCGAGCTCTCGAGACAGATCGGCGGCGATGCCGCTGACTTCGCCGGTCGCCGCATCGCGTCGGGCCAGCACCGGGTTGTTGTAGTTGATGCCCGCACGCAGCCTGCCCGTCGGCGCGATCTCGGCCACGAGCGCAGCGGGAGCTTGGGATGACGAGACGACAGGCGCGCTGACGATGAAGGCAGCGAGAGCAGGCCCGAGGATCACGTTCAGCCGCAGCACCAGCGAATTATAGGGCCCTCTTGTTTCTTGACTCGCGCGGACGTGAGCCCAGGTTGCGATTGGAGTGTCGTCCGGCGGCCTCCGCGGAGCCGGCTACTAATCCCGGCGGGCGCTTGCATTGACGTCCCGGCCTTCGCGGCGAGGCCGCTCGAAGCGGCACCTCCGTCCGCTCGCGGGTCATACCCTCGATTCGCGTCGCTCCTACACTTCTGGCTTCGCAGCCACGGAGCGACGCTCGACCCGCTTCGCTCCCTGCGGCGCCGCTTCGACCTGTCGCCCATCGCGGCCCGCCGAGGCGGCCGTGCCGCCAACACAAGCGCCCGCCGGGATTGGGCGGTCAGTCAGTCTGATCGCCGCCCAGTTTGCGGTTGAAGTGTCGTCCGGCGGCCGACTTCGGAGTGCCGCGACGTCGGTCCATGAACGCGCCGCGGAAGGAGCGCGAGCGTGCGAGGGCCGTCTTCGCACACTTGCGAAGCGGCCCGACTGCGCCAGGTCGCACGCTGCGCGGATGGAGCGAGCGCGTTCGAGCGGCATCTCCGCAGAGGCGGCCGGACGACAGTTCAATCGCAAACTGGGCGTACAGACGCGAGGGCCTGGAGGTGATGCCTCCAGGCCCTCGGTGACGATCTCGATGTTCCGACGTGCGTCGACGCGCTACTTCAGCGTGAGCTTCTGCACGCGCCAGTTCATCATCTCGGCGACGTACAACGTGTTGGGCTCGCGGCAGTCGATCTGGTTGACCATGCCGAACTCTTTCATCTGCTTGCCCGCCTTGCCGAAACGGCCGACCACGGTCCCGTCGAGCTGCATCTTGTAAATCTCGCCGCCGAGGAACGGATCCTCGGTCGTGTTCGAGTTCGAGCTGTAGAGGAACTGCTGCGGGCCCGGCGAGATGCAGAGGGCGCGCGGCGCGCCCACGTTCGCGAACTGAGTCTTGAACGTGCCGTTGTTGTCGAACACCTGGATGCGCTTGTTGCCCATATCCGCGACGTAGACGTTGCCGGCGGCATCGACGGCGACGGAGTGCGGCGTGTTGAACTGGCCCTGCTCGGCACCGGTCGCGCCCCAGGACTTCACGAACTTCCCGTTCTTGTCGAACTTGGCGACGCGGGCGTTGCCGTAGCCGTCGGGGATGAAGATGTTCCCGGCCGCGTCAAAGGCCACGTCAAGGGGCTGGTTGAAGTTGTCGCCGGGGACACCGGATCCCGGAGGGCCGGACGCGCGGCCGAACACGCCGCTGCTGCCGAGCTCACCAACCGCCTCGAGCCTGCGGCCGAGCGTCAGCAGGACTTTGCCGGTCTGGTCGAACTTGACGACCATTCTGGAGGCGCGGTCCACGATCCAGATGTTGTCCTGCGGATCGACCCGGACGCCCTGCGCGAACAGGAACGCGTACGGACGATCGTTTTCGCTGTTGCCGATCTCGCGGAGGAACTTTCCGGTGCGATCGAACTCCAGCAGGCGCGCGCCGCCGTTGATGTACACGCGCGATGCGCCAATCGTGGCGTTCGGCCCGCCGCCCTGGTAGTACACGAACAGGTTGCCCTTCTGAGTGGTGGCCGCGCCGGCCACTTCACCGAGATGGATGTCGTCCGGCAGCTTCAGAAAATCACCGGCCGTTTCGAACGGGATTTCTTTCTGCTGGGCCGGCTGAGCCCGCTCAGCAACGACCGGGCCGCCCAGAAGCGATCCGGCCGCGAGCGCGCCGGCGAATACCAGTGTGAATGCGATGCGTGAGGATTTCATTACTTGCCCCCCTGGGCGGCAGTGGGGTGCAGGATGAATTTCTGCAGTCGCCATTCGACGATCTCGGTGATCAGCAGCTGATTCTCGACGCGGCAATCGATGCCGTGCACCGTGCTGAACTGTCCCTGCTCTTTGCCGGGGACGCCGAATTTGCCGAGAACCTTGCCGTCCAGCTCCATCTTGAAAATCTGGCCGCTGGCCTTGTGCAGCTCGGTGTCCTGCGAGTCAGGGTTGGAATTGGAGGTGTAGAGATACTGCTTCCCTGGGCCGGGGGTGATGCACAGCGACCACGGCGCGCCGACGTGGTCGAACGTGGTCTTGTAGTTCAGATCGTTGTCGAACACCACGATGCGCATGTCGCTGCGGCTGCCACCGTACACATTGCCCTGGGCATCCACGGCAATCGCGTGGATCAGATTGAACTGCGGGCCCTGGGATCCGCGCGTGCCGACCTGCTTGATGAACTTGCCGTCCTTGTCGTACTTGACGATGCGTGAATTGACGTAGCCGTCGGCGACGAAGATGTTGCCGGCCGCGTCCCAGGCGACGTCCGTGGGGCGATTGAAAATATACGGCGGCGCCGGACTCATCTCCTTCACGGGGGGCTCCATCCCGGTGTAGGGGAACCCGAGCCGGCGACCCAGGATCATCACCGCGCGACCCGCGGGGTTGTACTTGATGATCGAGTTGGCACCCTCGTCGATCACCCAGATGTTGTCCTGGGCATCAACGCGAATGCCGTGACAGAACACGTTGCCGTAGGAGTCCTTCCCGATCTCCCGCACGAAGTTGCCGTTCTGGTCGAACTCGAAATTGCGGGTCTGCTGGGCGCAGGTGTTGACGAAGATGTGCCCCTTGGAGTTGCTGGCGACACCGATGCCTTCGCCCATGTACACGTTGGGCGGCATCTTCATGAAGTCCTTCACGACTTCGTACTTGATATCGGACGCGTCGATGGCCTTGGGCAGCAGTCTCGCCGCGGCGGGCGTCAGGACGACGCCGCCTGGGGCGGTCACCGGAGCCTGGGCGCCAGCACCAGCACCAGGGGCCTGGCCCTGGGCGAACACGGTGCCAGACAGCGCGAGCGCCGCCGCCACCAAACTAAGGGGACGTCTTTTCATTGGACACCTCGGAAACAGTGCAGAATTTAACACCGGGGCGCGACGAAGGCCAGACCGATCACGACCGCCACGCGTCGGCGGCAGCTTTCAGCATCATGGCAACGGCGATGGCGCCGGGGTCCGGGTGCCCGACGCTGCGTTCTCCGATGTAGCTCGCCCGGCCTTTGCGTGCCGACATGGCTTTGGTTGCCTCCGCGCCCGCTTCGGCGGCCGCCGTGCCCCGATCGAGGACCTCGGTCAGGCCGCCTCCACCCTCGAGCGCACCTCGCATGGCATCCACGGCGGGAAACCACGCGTCCATCATCGTCTTGTCGCCGGGCGCGGCTTTACCTCGCTGTTGCATGCCTTCGACGCCGGCCTGGAACAGCGCCACCACGTCGGCGGGCGCGAGCTCGGACTTGTCCGCCACGGTCGCGCCGGCTCTCAAAAAAAAAGTCCCCAGGAGCGGCCCGGAGCTGCCTCCCATGGACTTGATGAGCACCGTCGCCGTGTTCTGAAAGACGGCCTTGAGGTCAGCGGGAGGCTTCGCGGTCAACTCACTCTGCACCGCCGTGAAACCGCGCTCCAGACTGATGCCGAAATCGCCGTCGCCGACGGCGGAGTCCAGGTCGGTCAGCTCCTGCCGTTTCTCGAGGAAGAGCTTCTGCAGCGCGTCCAGCCAGCGCAGGACGTCCTGCTTGTTCACGGCCATGCTCAGATCCCCCAGCGCAGGGCCGGCGTCAGCACGGGGTCGTCCCAGAGCGACAGCAGCTCGTCGTCGGCCTTCAACAGGGTGATCGCGCAGCCGGCCATGTCGAGGCTGGTGATGTAGTTGCCGACCAGGCGGCGCGAGGCCGTGATTTTCCGTTCGCGCAGGATCAGCTCCAGTTCCCGGTAGACGATGTAAAGCTCGATCGGAGGCGTCCCACCCATGCCGCTGACCATGGCAATGACGCGGTCGCCGCCGCGAAACGGCAGGTCGCCGAGGACGGCCTCCGCCATGTAGGCGACCAGGTCCTTGACCGGCTTGAGCGGCATGCGCTCGCGGCCTGGCTCGCCGTGAATGCCGACGCCCATTTCGATGTCGCCGCCGCCCAGCTCGAAACCCGGTTTGCCGGCGGCGGGCACGGTGCCTGCGGTCAACGCCATGCCCATCGAACGGCCGTGGTCGTTCACTTTCTTGCCCAGCGCGGTCACGCGGGCGAGATCGTAGCCGCGCTCGGCCGCCGCGCCGCAGATCTTCTCCGCGAGCACGGTCGTTCCGACGCCGCGCCGGCCCGCCGTATACAGGCTGTCTTTCACCGCGACGTCGTCATTGATGACGACGGACTCCACCTGGATGCCATTGGCCTGGCAGAGCTCGGCGGCCATTTCGAAATTCATGACGTCGCCGGTGTAGTTCTTGACGATGTGAAGCACGCCGGCGCCGCCATCGACGGCGGCGGTAGCGGCTTCCATCTGATCGGGACTCGGGGACGTGAAGACCTGGCCCGGACAGGCGGCGTCGAGCATGCCCTTGCCCACGAATCCGCCGTGCATCGGTTCGTGACCGCTCCCTCCGCCAGAGATGATGCCGACCTTGCCTTTGACGGGGGCGTCCGCCCGGACCACGTACACCGGATCGAAAGAGGCCTTGAGAATGTCGGAGTGGGCTGCGGCGAACCCTTCCAGCGATTCCCGCATCACGTCCAACGGGCCGTTGATCAGTTTCTTCATGACTGGCCAAGATACCATCACGCGCCGGCCGGTGCGCAATCCAGCTTCGCCAAGTTGGAAGTGAGAAGTCGGAAGTTAGAACGATAATCAACCTGTCTCGGACGAGGTGATGCATGGGCCGATTGATGGTCGGACTGGCGTTGGGCACGGCACTGACGGCAACGTCAGCACTGCAGGGCCCGGCACCGACGCACGCGAATCTCGAGTACACCCGCGCCCGAACCGGCGACGAGCAACGGACACAAGCTCGATCTCTACATCCCCTCGGGCGCGGGGCCGTTCCCCGTTGTCGTGTGGACCGGCGGCTCGGCGTGGAGGGCTGACACCGGCAAGAACCTCGCGGGCGGCGTGGCCGTTAGATTGAACCCTGCCGGGTACGCGGTCGCTGGTGTTTCAATTCGCTCGAGCTCGCAGATCAGGTTCCCGGGGCAGTTACACGACATCAAGGCGGCGATCCGCTGGTTGCGCGCGAACGCCGGCATGTACCGTCTCGATCCGGCCCGCGTGGCCATCATCGGCGACAGCTCCGGCGGGTGGACGTCGGCCATGGCGGCCGTCACCGGCGATGTTCCCGATCTGGAGGGAATGATTGGCACGACCGGCGTGCCGAGCACTGTGCGCGCGGCGGTGGCGTTCTATCCGCCCACTGATTTTCTCGAGATGGATGCGTGGATGCTCCGGCCGTGCGCGAGCGGCAGCTTCTGTCACGACGCGGCGAGCTCGCCGGAATCGCAGCTCATCGGTTGCGCGATCCAGTCGTGCCCGGAGAAAACGCGCGCCGCCAATCCGCTGCGCTACATCACCCCAGCCGATCCGCCAATCATGATCCTGCATGGCGGTTCGGACCAGCTCGTGCCGCACAATCAGGGCGAGCAGTTCTACATGGCGCTGAACAAAGCCTGCAAGGCGTCCATCTTCATCAGCTTGCCGAAGGCCCCGCACGGCAACTGGAACGGATTCCTCACCGACGATGGGTTGCGGGAGGCTGCGACGATGCGATCGACGTCGGCCGACTGCACGACGGTGGTCAATCCGACGCCGGCCGTGCCGACGTGGCAGACGGTGATTGATTTTCTCGACAGACACGTCAAGGGGTAGATCGTCATCCAGGCCGGCTGCTACGTTCACAGCTGCTGGTGAAAAGTGCCGCCGCGCTGTTCGGTTTCACATGCGCCGGAGACAGCTCCCGCGTGTACATCGGCGAGGCACGTGTCGAGATCGTCTGGATCGATTCTGCTGGCCTAACGGCGTCGTCATGCCTGCCTCAGCAGCCCCGGCGTCGCGATCGGCGTGCTCGCGTGCGCTCGCGCGGACCCTGGCACCGCCGCAGGGCTCCTGGCCGGCGCGTTGGCGATACACGCCGTGCGGCTTCTCAACGAAGTGCCCGAGTTCGAGATACATTCGTGAACGTCACGCCCGCCACCAACCAGCCCACGTCGTTTGCGCTGTCACCAGACGCTCACCAGATTGTCTTCGTGATCGTGAGTGATCGCGTGTCGCGCTTGTGGCTGCGGTCAATAACCACCACGAGTGAGCAACCATTAACAAGCACCGACAACACCATGAATCCCTTCTAGTCACCTGACAACCACTCAGTCATTTTTTTTACCAAAAACGCGCTCATGCAACTCGACCTCCACAAGCTCTCCGCAAACTCTGGCTCCGACGTTCAACACGTTCAGCGAGACGTGGAGTGCCGACAGCATCATCCTGTTACCACCAGTGGAAACAGTCCCCTGATGCGTGTGTCCGCCACAAGAGCCCGTACCGTCACTATTTTCCCACGGCCCCGCACGCACGTGTCGAGGTCTTCGATTTTCTGCTGGCCAGCGGTCTTGCCTGCCGGCAGGGGCGTCGCGAGCTTCGACGTGCCGCGTTCGGCGATCGCGCGGAACCGGCTGAACTCCCAGGCCGGCATCTTAATCTTCCACCTCAACCAGGCGGGCGCCATGATGGCAGCGCCAATCGCTGTCACGGGCGCCACGGTCGAGCCTGGCGTACCGTGGAGCTCTTTCCCGCGCGCATTCTCGGCGGCGGCGAGGACGTGCAGCAGGGGCGGCAGTACAACGTCGCGCCCGACGGGCGCTTCCTGATCAACAGGGAGCTGGAGAACGACACCGCGCCGATCACGCTGCTGATGAACTGGAATCCCGACGGGAAGAAGTAACGCTCGGGCGCCAGTTATCCAGAACTTCGGAGGGACAGAGTTAATCCCGCCGACTTGCAGCTGAAATCAGGCGTTCGCCTCGGTCCCTATGAGGTCGGCTCCGCGCTCGGGGCCGGCGGGATGGGTGAAGTCTATCGGGCGCGCGACACGCGGCTCGATCGCACCGTCGCCATCAAGGTCCTTCCCGAACAGTTTGCCGCCGATCCTCAGTTCCGCGATCGCTTCGACCGCGAAGCGCGCGCGATCTCGCAGCTCGATCATCCGCACATCTGCGCGCTGTACGACGTCGGCGACCAGGACGGCACGGCGTTCCTCGTCATGCAGTTCCTCGAAGGCGAGACGCTGGCGGACCGGCTCGCCGCAGGGTGCGCTGCCGCTCGATCAGGCGCTGCACGATTGCGATCCGAGGTCGCGGACGGCCCTCGACAAGGCGCACCGCGCCGGCATCGTCCACCGCGACCTGAAGCCCGGCAACATCATGCTGACGAAGACCGGCGCGAAGCTCCTGGACTTCGGGTCTGGCGAAGATCGAGCGCGCCGGTGGCGGACCACCGCTTGGACTCTCGGCGTTGCCGACGACGCCGCCGAACCTGACCGGCGCAGGGAACCATTCTCGGAACGTTCCAGTACATGGCGCCGGAGCAGATCGAAGGGCGACGAGGCGGATGCGCGTACGGACATCTTTGCGTTCGGAGCCGTGCTCTACGAGATGGTGACCGGAAAGCAAGGCGTTTGACCGGGAAGACGCACGGCGAGCCTCATCTCCTCGATTCTCGAGGACGAGCCGCGCCCCATCGTCGAGCTTCAGCCGCTGACGCCACCCGCTGCTCGACCACATCGTCACGCGTTGCCTCGCGAAGGATCCCGACGAGCGATGGCAAAGCGCGGCTGATCTCACGCGTGAGTTGCGTTGGATTCATGATGGCGGCCGTCGTGCCGCGCCGCTGCTCTCGAGCGTCCCCCTCAACGACGCGGACGCTGGTCACTGGCGTTGCGGCGGCGCCCGCGGCGCTTGTCGTCGGTATCGCAGGGACGGTGTTGGTCAGCCGGTTGGGAACAGGTCGAACGGCCGCGCCGATCTCGAGCGTCGCGCGGGTCCTCGTCAACATTGCCCGGCCGTATCTGCGTCGCTCCCCGCGGACCGCGCCACCGTCGAAGACGCCCGTGCCGTACACGATGGCCTGGTCGCCGGACGATCATCGTCATTTCAGCGCCTGCAAGCTCGGCCGGCAGCAGTTGTATCGGCGCGCCCTCAATCAGCTCGTCGCGGTGCCGATTCTCGGCACCGATGGTGCGGCGAATCCGTTCTTCTCGCCCGACGGACAATGGGTAGGGTTCTGGAGCGACGGGCAGCTGAAGAAGATCGCCGCCGATGGCAGCGGTCCCGCGACGACGATCTGTGACATATCGCCAGCATGTTCGGCGCGAGTTGGGGAGCGGACGGCACGATCTTCTTCTCGCTCATGACGGAAGGTGTGTGGCGCGTCTCCGCCGAACGGACGGGACGCCAGAAGTCGTCACGAAGCCGGACAGGAAACAGGGAGAAGTGAAGTTCCTGCTTCCGCAGATTCTCCCCGGGGGCCGGGTCGTGCTGTTCACCGTGGGCCGCACACCGTTTCCGACCTGGGAAGACACGGAGATCGTCGTGCAGTCGCTCGTGAGCGGCGAACGAAAAGTGCTCATCCGCGGGGGCGCGGATGGGCGGTACACCTCATCGGGTCATCTCGTTTACCTCCGCCGCGGAACCTTGATGGCGGTGCCCGTTCGATCTCGAACGACTCGAAGTTGTGGGTGGTGCGGTCGGATTGATTGCCGACGTGATGCAGGCAGCGAACACGCCCAACGAGGCCTCGCGAGCGGCGCCGGACAGTTCAGTATCTCCCGAATCGGGATCGTTGCTCTATGTGCCTGGCGGCATCTTTCCCGATCCGGAACGATCCGTCGCCTGGGTCGATGGACTGGCGCGCGTGCAGCCGCTGGCGCTGCCCGCACGCGTCGTCGCGTCACCGCGACTTTCACCCGACGGCCGCGCGTGTGCTGTGTGGACGCAAGGCGATACGGAACGTGTGGATACACGACCTTGCACGCGGCACGATGACCCGGCTCACGTCCGAGGCGAGAAACGCGCGCGCCATCTGGACGCCCGACGGCGCACGCGTCACGTACGGGGCCGCTTCACGCGGTGTGGAAACCCTCTTCTGGAGGCCGGCGGACGGAAGCGGTCCCGCTGAGCCGCTCTCGACGAGCGACCATCAGCAGGCACCTTCTGCCTGGTCCCCCGACGGAGAGACGCTCGCGTAGCACGTCCCAACGGCCGGACAGGACTCTCGACATCTGGGTGCATTCCCTGTCTGGTGGCGGCCAGCCTCGTCCGGTCATCGAGGGGCCCCTCAACGACGCCTACCCGGAGTTCTCACCGGACGGGCGCTGGCTCGCATATGCGTCGAATGAGTCAGGCCGCTTCGAGGTGTACGTGCAGCCCTATCCCGGTCCGGGCCCCCGCCACCAGGTGTCCACGGACGGCGGCACCGCGCCCGCCTGGTCGCGCGACTCGCGCGAGATGTTCTTCACGAACACACAAACGATAGGTGGACAGGCGACGCCGACCACCATGATGGTCGTGCCGATCACCGTCGGCTCGACATTCTCTGCTGGTATGCCGCGCGTACTCTTCAAAGGCGTCTACGGCGCCACGGCCAGTCATCCGCCCGTACGACGTCACTGCCGATGGCCGTCGATTCCTGATGGTCCAGCAGAAGGAGCAGCCGCTGGTCAGCGCCTCGAGCATGGTGCTGGTGCAGAACTGGTTCGAGGAGCTGAAAGCGCGGGTGCCGGTGAACTGAGCTGCCTCGCGTCCGTTCAGCCCCCATTCAGCTCTCGACCGCTCAGAATGGCGGCGTGTCACAGACCGCAATCGATTTTGGCTATCCCTGGTGGCTGAACTACGGACATCTCGCCCTGTTCGGGGTGTTGCTGGCGGCGGTGCTCGCGGCGCGTGCAGCCGGCGCCTCACGATGGGTGACGATTCCGCTGGGCGTGTTGTCTCTCTGGGCCGGCAGCGTGGCGCTGCTCGTGCACCTGTTCGGCATCAACACCGTCCCGCCGCTCCCGACCCAAGCATTCCTGAGCTCGGGTAGCGGTCGTGTGCTCGATCTGGGCGCCGGGACAGGCCGGTCGTCGATCATGGTGCTCACGGAACGGCCCCAGGCCACGCTCGTCGCGTCCGACCTCTTCGGCGATTCCTTCACGCATCATTTCGGCCCTGGCGAGCGGCCGCAGGATCGACTGCTCGCCAATTTGAGGGCGGCCGGCGTGGACGGACGGGCCACGATTGAGACGGCCGACATGCTGAAGCTGCCGTTTGGAGACGACAGCTTCGACGCCCTCGTGAGCGCGTACGCCATGGACCACCTCGGCCGCGCCGGCGCACGAACGGCGTTGGCGGAGGCGCATCGCGTACTCAAACCGCGCGGCGATTTCCTCCTCATGCTGGTGGCCAACGACGGGTGGGCCAAGCTGGCTTTCGGTCCACTGCTTTCCCACGGCGGCACCTACGGCGCGGACTGGTGGCGCGACGCCGCCACGAAATCGGGATTCGAGGTCCGCGAAGAGGGCACGCGTCCCGTGACGACCTACTTTCTGCTGGTCAAGCCGTAACCCCGCGAGTTCTGTAGCATTGAGGCGGACTCACGACTGATGCGGCCGCTGTCGCTTCGCGCGCACCTGATGATCGGCGCTGTCTTCCTGATGGTTGGGTTGTTCGGCGGGTCGATCATTCTGTGGCACATCACGCTCGGCCATCAGGAGCCGCCGTCGATGTTCTTCGCGCTCCTGAGCCACGCACACCTGTTCGGGATCGTATGCCTGGCCTGCATGGTGGTTGGCGTATCGCAGGTGCAGCGCGGCTGGCGATCGATCGACCAGGTTCGCGGCCATCTCGCCGACATCCATGAGAGGCCGGAGGGACGTTTGGCCGGGCGCTATCCCGCCGAGATCGCGCCACTGGCGGCGGACGTGAACCGCCTCCTCGATCAGCGTGACGCGATGGTCGCACGCGCGAACCTGGCGGCGGGTGATCTGGCGCACGGCCTCAAGACGCCGCTGGCCATTCTCGCGCTGGATGGGGAGCGCGCCGCGCGCGACGGACACGCGCAACTCGCGGCGAGCATCGTGGCGCAGGTGGATCGCATGCGTCGGCAGGTGGACGCTCATCTGACACGCGCGCGCATCGACGTGTCGCGCCATCGCGTCGTCGCGCCGGTGCCGTTACTGGAATCGATCGAGGGCGTGGTCCGCACGCTGGAGCGGCTGTACAGCGAGCGCGGGATTGCCTTCGACGTCCGCGTGTCCGAGGGCATCGAGGTGATGGCCTCGAGGGAGGATCTCGACGAGATTCTCGGCAACATCCTCGAGAACGCGTGCAAATGGGCACGCTCGTCATGTCGTGTCGACGCCCGCGTCGAGGCCGGCCGCGTCATCGTCGTCATCGACGACGACGGGCCCGGCATTCCGGCGGAGGTGCGAGACCGCGTGCCGGCGCGAGGAATTCGAGCCGACGAGGCAGCACCAGGCAGCGGCCTCGGGTTGTCGATTGCCCAGGACCTCGTCCAGGCGTACGGTGGGCGCACGTCTCTTGGAGAGTCGCCGCTAGGAGGACTCAGGGTGGTGATGGACTTTCAAGCGGCTCCCAGTAAGTGAGAAGTCAGAAAGTAAGAAGTCAGAAGTATGAATTCTGACTTCTCACTTCTTACTTCGAACTTGTTTAATGCGGTACCGCCGCGAGGTGCTCGGCGAGGAGGTCGCGGCCGAAGTCCCCGTTGTAGTCACGCCACACCGAGTGGATGTGGTTGGCGTTGTTCTGCGTGTTGTTGTGCTCGAGCACGAACGTCGGCCCCTGCACCTGGTAGAAGTAGGGCTGGCGCGGCTCGCTGGAACCGGACCACGCGAACGAGATCTTCTCGATGCCGGCGGCCTTGATCTTGTTCACCCGATCGGCCGCGATGTCGGCGGCCATCACGTTCGTGTAGCTCTCGAGCAGCTTCAGGAGCAGGTCGCGCTGCGCCGGCGTCATCTGCGCCGCGGGTATGCCGAGGGGGTTGGCGGGATCGACCTTGAGCCGAGTCCCGCTCCCGACATCGCCAATCGGCGTGCCGGAAACGAGCGCGACGGAGCACTGCGCCGGCGTCATCGACTGCATGAGCGCTCGCGCGGAGTCTTCCTGCAGCGCAAGCGCGCGCAGGCCCGGATTCGGCGCGCCATCGGGCACACGGGCCGGATTCGCGCCGAGGAAGTTCGGCGTCGTCGCCACGGTCATCTTCGCGCCGTCCACGGCGAAACGGAACGAGACGTGATGGCCTTCCACGCGCCAGCCCCAGGCCGTCTTCGTGGAGGGCTCGCCGAACACGCTGAAGTAGTAGAGCCCGGGATCGCGGATGATCGGCGCGCCGCCGCCGGCACGACCGCCGCCACCTGCACGACCGCCACCGCCGCCAGGCTGACCAGCACCAGCTGCAGCCTGACCGCCGCCAGGCTGCGCCGCGCCACCCGCAGCCTGACCGCCGCCTGCTGCGCCACCCGGCTGACCGCCAGCACGCGCGCCGCCACCGCGGCGACCCGTCGGGACGCCCGGCGCGGGGACGACGGCGCTCATGTCACCAAGACCGCACGCCGCGCCGAGCGTTGGCGCGGGCGTCGTCATGACGAACTGTCCGACCGGCTGGCCGCCCGAGCGACCGGTCTCGTCGGCGCCCTCCGTGACGCGCATCACCAGCTCGAGACTCATGATCGTCGTCGCGGTGGTGTACCCGGCCTGGCTCATGCTCGCTTTCATCAGGTCGTGCGCGCGCTGGCGCTGCTGCTCGGTCATGTCTTTGAGGGGCACGCCGTTTCTCGGCGACATGCTCGCGGGGATGAACGCCCATTTTGTCCACTCGCAGGTCGAGGTCTCCGCGTCGAGACACGCCTTGTCGGGCATCGGGAAGACGCCCTTCTGTTTCTGTTCCGGCGTCAGGCTGTTCACATAGGCCGTGGCCGCCGTCGCCATCGCCGCCGCGGCGCGCTGCCGCGCGACGAGCCCGGTCGCCCACAAGCCCATTGCGACGACGCCAACTGCCGTGTACACCAACGCTCGTTGAGAAATGAGACGCATGAGTCGATTCCTCTCCCGGGGAACTGGGCTGAAAGGCGAAGTCTAGCACCGTCTTCCGGCGCTGGGCTTAGGGCTCACGGCTTAGGGCTCAGGCCCTCCAGCCTTCAAACGAAAAATAGCTCTCGACCAGCCGGAAGAAGCCGGCCAACAACATCAAGACTGACCCGACAACGGCGATACGCCTCGGAAGCGGTTGCCGTTTCGGGCCTCCGTCAACGGAAGAGCCGCGGCGCGAAGTCGCCCAGGTACCGGCGCCAGACGAACCACGTGTGCGCGCCCGGTGTCTCCTGATAGGCCGGCGCGAGGCCAGCGGCTTTCATCCGTTCCAACAACGCCCGCGAGTTCTCGAGAAGAAAATCGTCTACCCCCACGGCCACGTAGAGCAGTTTCGGGCTCCTGGCCTTGAGCGCCGCCAGCCGTCCGTTGACGCCATCATCGATGCGAGAGGCGTGGCTGAAGATGCCGACGTAGTCGAACGTACCGGGATTGGCGGTGGCGATGGCCAACGTGTGCATGCCGCCCATCGAGAGGCCGGCGACCGCGTGATTGCCGGCGCCGGGCGCGACACGGTACGTGCGTTCGACGAACGAGACAACGTCCGTCATGAAGCTATCCGGATAGGTTCCGCCAAGGACCATCCCGCGCGTGGCGGCGGTGAGCGGAGCGGCTGGAGCGGGCGGAGGTGGCGACGGCGGGCCGACGGCCGGCTGGGGACGCGGCGTCTGACCCTCCACCGGTCCGCTGCCCGGCGCCATTCGTTCGGCGGCGTGGCCGTTGGGCATCACCACGATCATCGGCCTGGCGCGCCCCTGCGCGATCAGGTTGTCCATGATCTGCACCGTCCGGCCAAGCCCAACCCATTCACCTTCGTCGCCGCCGTAGCCGTGGAGCAGGTAGAGCACTGGAAACCGTGCCGACGACGTCTCGTAGCCGGGCGGTGTGTACACGAGCATCCGCCGCTTGAGCTTGAGGGAAGGCGAGTCGTACCACGTGGCCGCCAGCGTGCCGTGCGGAACATCACGGTTCTGGTACAGGGCGGACTCGGCGCCCGGCACGAGCAGCAGGTTGTCCACGCGCAACCCGTCGCGGATGACGTTGTTGTTCTGCGGGTCCACGGTCGGGACGCCGTTGACGATAAAGCGATACGACCACAGCTCCGGCGTGAGCGGACCCACGGTCGCGGACCAGACGCCACCGGCGTCCTTCGTCATCGCCACGGGCCCCCCGCCAGGCCAGTTGCCGGTGACGCGAACATCGGTGGCCTCGGGCGCATGGACACGGAAGGTGGTCCGGCCCTCTTGGCTGATCTCGGCCGAGGGCGACGTCGTCTGCGCGCGAGCGGGCGTCGTGGCAATGAGCAACGCGAGCGCTGTCGCGATCCACGTGAAACGCGCGGTGGTCATGGGCACTCCTTCTGGCCGCCTAGAATCGCGGAATATCTGGAGAGACACAACCAGTGCATGTCTATGCATGCGACCGGCATGGTCATATGGAGACCTTCCCCTACGGTGTTACCGCACTCGATCCCTTGAGTGTGGCCGGTGCGGCCGGCGGCGAACGAGCTGACGATCTTCTGTCCAGCGTTTGATTGTAGAGTGCAGCGCTGGAGGATCCATGCGACGACTTCTGTGTCTCGCGCTCGCGATCGGCGTGTCTGCGACGGTCGTGTCCGCCCAACCGCAGGCCACTGCCACGGCCGCGCCCGATGTTCACACCACGTCGGCCGACATCGAGCGCGTCGTCGTTGTTCGACTGAAGAATGGGACTGACTTGCTCGAGGCGCTAAAACAGGCCGTCGCGCGCGAGAAGATCACGAACGGGGTCATTCTCAGTGCCTTCGGATCGGTGACGTCTTACCATGTGCACGTCGTAGACAACACGTTCTTCCCGCCGAAAGACGTCTACGTGAAAGGCAATGGTCCATACGATCTGCTGAACGTCAGTGGCCTCATCATGAACGGCCGCGTGCATCCGCACATCACCCTGGCGAACCCACGCCAGGTCGTCGGCGGCCACCTCGAGCCCGGAACGAAGGTGTTCACGTTCGCGAACATCTCGATCGGCGTCCTCGGTGGCTCGGCCGATTTGTCGCGCAACGACGACTGGAATTGGCACTGAGCCACGTGGTGCCAACCTAAACGTGGCCGCCGGTCGTGTGATGGCTAGGGAGGGGCTCCCTGGGTAGGTCGCGCCTGCCTCACGCCCCCCAGAGCATCGAGTACAGGAGCGCGCCCGCAACGCCGCCGAGGATCGGGCCGACGACTGGCACCAGCGCGTAGCCCCAGTCCGACGATCCCTTGCCAGGAATAGGCAGCAGCGCGTGCGCGATGCGTGGGCCGAGGTCGCGGGCGGGATTGATTGCGTAACCCGTCGGTCCGCCAAGTGACAAACCGATGCCGAACACGATCACGCCGACGAGCAGCGGCGCGAGGCCGGTGTCGAATCCCGTGTTCGGGACGAGGTTCTTCGGCGTGAGCACGCTGAGGATCCCGATGACGAGCGCCGCGGTTGCGATGGCCTCGGTGATCACGTTCGACGCCAGGTTCCGAACGGCGGGGCCGGTGGAGAACACCGCGAGCTTCGCGCCGGCGTCGCTGGTATGCGCCCAGTGCGGCAGATACGTCAGCCACACCAGCACACCGCCGATGAACGCGCCGATGGTCTGCGCCAGCACGTACGAGGGCACGTTCGCCCACGGGAACTTGCCGATGACAGCCATCCCGATCGTCACCGCCGGGTTCAGGTGCGCGCCGCTCAGCGCGTTCACCGCGTAGACGGCAATCGTGACGGCCGCCGCCCAGCCGGCCGCGATGACGATCCAGCCGGAGTTCTGGCCCTTGGATTTTCCGAGCACGACGTTGGCGACGACGCCGTCGCCGAAGAGGACGAGCAGCATGGTACCGACAAGTTCCGCAAGGAATGGAGTCATGGTGGCGGCGCACAGCCTATCCGGTTGCGCCCGTGGCATCAAGCGTCCAGGCCACTGCGGAGAGTCCAGGGGCGGAGCCCCTCGGTCCTCTAAAGTAACGGGAATGCGACTGCTTGGAAGGACCGGGCTGCCGGTGACGCGCCTCGGACTCGGACTGGCGGCGCTCGGCCGGCCGTCGTACATCAATCTCGGCAGAGGCGCGGACCTGCCCGCCGACCGGGACGTGGACGTGATGGAACGCCGTTGTCACGCGGTGCTCGACGCGGCGTATGCGGCAGGGATTCGTTATTTCGATGCGGCGCGCTCATACGGCCTCGCCGAAGAGTTCCTGGGTCACTGGTTGCACGCGCGCCAACTGTCGCGGACCGACGCGACCGTCGGATCGAAATGGGGCTACACGTACACGGCGGACTGGCAGCCGGACGCCCGCGTGCACGAAGTGAAGGACCTCTCGCTCGAGACGCTCGAGCGGCAGATCGCGGAAACTCGAGCCCAGCTGGGCGACCGGTTGGCCCTCTATCAAATCCATTCGGCGACGCTCGACAGCGGCGTGCTCGAGGATCGGCGTGTGCTCGCGAAGCTCGTGCGACTGGCGGATGACGGACTCGTGATCGGTCTGACGGTCAGCGGTCCGCGCCAGGCCGAAACCATTCGCCGGGCATTCGACGCGGAGGTTGAGGGCGTCAATCCGTTTCGATGCGTGCAAGCGACGTGGAACCTGCTGGAGCCGTCGGCGGCCTCCGCGCTGGACGAGGCGCACCGGCTTGGTTGGGGCGTGATCGTGAAGGAAGGCCTCGCGAACGGGAGACTGGCGAGCCGCTCGGAAAGCGCCTGTCCGACGGCGCTTCGGGACGTCGCCGATCGACTCGATGCAAGCGCAGACGCCGTCGCGCTCGCGGCGGTGCTCGCCCAACCGTGGGCCGACGTCGTCTTGTCGGGGGCGGTGACCGAAGCGCAGCTGGCCAGCAACGTGCAAAGTCTGCGTGTGCCCCTCGAGCCTTCGCACCTGGAGGCGCTCGGCGCGATCGCGGAGCCGGCCGATCAGTACTGGACGCGTCGCGGCCAGCTGCCCTGGACGTGAGTGCTGCGATGGAGCGGCCGGTCTTCAGACCGGCCGTAGTTCAGTACATGGTTTCCAGATCCTTCTGCAGCCGCCCGACGATCTTCCAGACTTCAGCGTCCTGTTCGTTGGTGACGGTCACGCCAAGGCCCGCGATGAGCGCGGCCTGTCGCGCGTTGCGCGCGCCGACGATGCAGCCGGTGAGTCCCGGGTGGCGGAGCAGCACGCCGACCGAGAGTTGACCGCAGCTCAGGCCGCCCTGGCGCGCGAGCGCCTGCAGCTCGTCGATCGCGTCGAGGTGGCGTTGAAACCGGCGGCCGGAGTAGTCCTTGTGGGTGCTGCGACCGTCATCGGGCGGAAACGTCTTGTCACGCGTCCAGGTGCCGAACAGCATGCCGCGCAGAAGCGGCGAGTACGAGATCGCGCCCACGCCGTTCGCCGCGCACCATGGCAGCACGTCCTTGCCGGCGGCCGGCCGCAGCACACTGAACGGCGGCTGATCGGAGTGCAACGGTACGCCCGTCGCGCGCCATTCCTCGAGCTGAGGCACTGAGAAGTTCGACACGCCGATCGCGCGGATCTTGCCGGCCGCGAGGAGCTTTGCGAAGGCTCCGGCGGTTTCGGCGATTGGCTGCGGCACGGGCCAGTGGAGCTGATACAAATCGATCGCGTCGATGCCGAGCCGCCGCAGGCTCGCGTCGCACTCTTCGATGACCTCCGCGGCGCTCGCGGATTTGGTGGCCGCGTCGCTGTTCTGACCCAACCCGCACTTCGTGAAGATGAGCGGCCGGCGCGACGAGGGCAGCGCCTTGATCGCGCGGCCGACGACCGTCTCGGAGTGACCCGATCCGTAAATGGGCGCGGTGTCGATCCAGTTGACGCCGTGATCGACCGCCGCATGAATCGCCGCGATGCTCAGCGCGTCATCCTGGCCGCCCCACAGGTGTCCGCCGATCGCCCACGTGCCGATGCCGATCGACGTGATTTCCATTGCCGTAGACCCGAGTCGCCGCTTGATCACACTGACTCCTATCAACGATAAGAACCATTAGCGAGCTGTAGAAATAAGGGCCATTATCTCGCGTCACAGACCGCGCTCGTCCGTCTGCGGTCCGTCGAAGTTGTTGATCTTGAAGTTCTTGATTGGTGCCGAGGGGCAGAATCGAACTGCCGACACCGTGATTTTCAGTCTCTCAGGCGGTTCGAAAACAGGCCGGATTCCCAACAAATCCGGCCTGTTTTCTTTCAGCAAGTTCGTTGGAATTGGGTGTCGGAGGACCGATGTCGGGTACACGTTGGGCCGCCGCTCCGTGAGCGGTGATCGCGGAGGTTTCACCAGCGATGCCATCTTCTTGGCCGCACAAGATTTGGCGAAGCTCCTTGAAAACTGAATAGTCGCTCGCGCGGCCGAGCCCGAGTAGTCAGCGACTCAACCCGAAGTCGCCACTGACGCTGAGACCGGTATTTGTCCGCGAGTAGCTCCCTGAGGCATTGCTGCGGCTGGCCGTTCCGTCGAACGTTACAACGTCTTGGCCGGGAGGCGCTCCGCCGACCGCCTCGAATCGCCAGTTTCCCTCCGTTCCCGTCACGTTCAAAAACCGATACGTGGTCCGCTCCTGGACCAAAGCGGTATCGGACAACTTGAAGGACCGCTAACCAGCGTACCTCGCTCAAACCTCAGGGCGGCCCACATGTAGCCTCTGTATCCTCCACGATCTGGAGTGATCGACAGTTGGACATCTTTCCAGTCTTCTTTCACGCTCCATACGCATGGGCCGGAAGAAAAACTCCCGGTGGCGACGAAGGACCCGCGAAACAATCCCGTAGCCGGATTCGGTTCTGCGGGATCGGGCTTCAGGAGTTCTTCCAGAGCCTCCGCGAGCGAGTCGGTCAGGTCAGAAATTCCCGGCGCGGCGAGCTTGAACGTATCGATGGCGGCTGCGAAGCACTGGATCAGGACGGCGACGGGCGATCCCAAGACACAACCCACGTCCTCGCTGATAGCCTTCAGACCGTCGACAACTTCAAGTGCATCTTTGATGTTGGGATCGTCGAGGACGCCAGGGAGCGTCAGCAGGCCAATCACTGCAGAAGAGCAAGCCAATATGAGGCCGGCAAGTGCCCCGGCTGGCGGAAATGCTATGGCTACTGCACAAGCGGCGATATTCACCAGTAGCGCCGTGGCAACCAGAACTTGCTCCATTCACGAGACAAGGCAGCAGGGCGCCGACCAAATCGAAAGGCAAGGACATGGAACCACGAAGCGAGGCCAGTTTCGCTGAGTCGATCGGTTATCGCCTAGCGATCTCAAACTGGTTTCCCGACGCCGACGCAATATCGACTGTCGTGTCCGTGTAGTTCTCGAACAGAAAGACGGTGGTGCCGACGACCATGCGCCCTGGCAAACCACTGGCGTTCCGGAAGACGGTAATTGGCTGGCCGTTGTGTACAAACACTGCGCCGCCGGAGTCCGGTCCATTTCCTGTCACGACGCCGAGTAGGACTCCTTCCTCGGCATCGATCGCCATGGCGGGCACCTTGGAGTTGTCCGTTTGAAACGCGAAATAGCGACCTGACGGCTGCGAGGTGAGAGGAGAGGGAGACACCACCCCGTTGTCACTGCCCGAGTTGCAGGCCGTGCTAATAAGTCCTGTGAAAGCGAGCACGAACGCAAGACAGAGCGCGACGAAACGCTTCACGGAAGGACAAGTCAATCGGGCCTCCGGCGAGTGGTGCAAGCGGCCGGATGATAGGCGCGGCAGTTTCGAGGCGTCAAGGCGCTCTGAGCGAGGTCTAGCGGATCTCTGCGAGCCCCCAGCATCTTCGCGCAGGGCGAGAGCCCGGGACCTGCGCGAGTCTCTGGCGTGCTCGAGTAATGAACATGCACGATGCGCCATTGGCCGTTCTCGCGCCGGTAAATTTGTGACTCTCGACCACGGCTTACGACTGGGCTTCCGTTCTCTCTGAGCGTCGCGTTGAACGTCCAGTAGAACTCCGACCATCCGCCATCGCCAGAAACGTGAACAGACGGCCGTTCGACTTCAGTCGCGCACTGAGAACAGACCGCCCATGAGATTTTCGTAGACATTCTTCTTGATTGCTGGCCAACCTCGTTCATGAGATCGCAGTTGGTCTGCCGAAGTCGGCGCTGCCGTCGTCCTGCACGCTCGCGCGGTTACTGGCTGGCATCAACGAACGGCAGACGGTTCAGTGGCTCCACGTCATGCCCGTGGAGGTGGAGCGACCGGAGATGGCGGCCGAGGCGCTCGATGGCCACCTTCGACGTCAAGCCGTGGAACTCCGGCTCAGATTGCAGCAGGAGCAACCGAAGATGGCCGGCGACTCCGGTTGATTCAGCGAGGCTCGCGCCTTCGCGTTGCCTTGGGACCGCTGGTGCTACCGGAAAACCTTGAATTCGCCAAAGAGACCGGGTTGCTGAATGGGCTGGTTGCTTGAGCCGCTCGTAAAAGCCGGCAAACTCGAAGGAAGAACGCTGTTAATCCGTCCTATCCCAAGAGGTCACCATGCCATAGAGTGTCGCCATGTCACGCAACCTGTCTTCTCACTGTTGTAGCGATCGGTTTCGGATTGGTTGCATGCTCGGACAAGTCGCCGGTGGAACCTAGTCAGGCTCCCCCCGGTCCCCCGACGTATCAGCTCGCTTTTTTTAGGGAAGGCGGGCGCTGAACCTGTTTCTAGCGTGCCCTTTCGCGAGGAATTGATCCTCAGAGCGCAGGTGAAGGATGGCTCCGGACTTCCAGCGAAGACGGGCACGGTGATTTTCGAATACTGCTCGCTCAACGGACGTCCTAAGGACGATATCACGCATGTAGACGAAGCGCCGATCGAGGCGTGTGCCAACGGAACGGCGACGTGGACGCCTCATGGTCACAATCGGGGTCAACGCCTCGGGAGAGGCATTGATGAATTTCGGCTTCGTCAGCGTCACGCCCGTGATCGGCTTCCGATTCCGGTACCTCGACCAGGGGAGCGGCGTCGCCAGTGGCACCAGTGCGGCTGCGAACTGCATGTTTCACCCCTAGGTGAAGTGAGCCGCCGGCGACGGGCGGCTGAGCTGCGACTCAGGATGAAGCAGGAGAAACCTAGGGACCTTTCGTGATCATGCGGGTGCTTTCCAGAGCGTCGAGACTCACACTTCTTCCAGCAGCGTGACCCGCTTCGACACAACACGACCGCATGATGCGCGTGTGTCATGCGCGAGAAACCAATCGTCATGCCCGTCACGCTGGCCGGCGAGTCGCGATCAACCGCGCGGAAGATTCACTGCCGCGCGCCATCGATGCCGGCGGGCACGCTCGTGTGGGTTGAAGTGGACGGTCGGTGGATGCGGGCGCGCGTCGAGCGGATCGAGTTCGCCGTCCTGCATCTCACGACGTCCGGAGCGGCATACTCCGGGCGCGCACCGCGGCACTAGGACCGATCTTAGGAGCCCTTCGCCGGAAAGCGTGTACCCGCCTGCACCATACGGGAGGTGTTCGATACCGAACAGGCCTTCCGCCCGATTCAACCGGTCTGTTCTGCCGTTCGGACAGGCGCGATCGCACGCGCCGACAGCTTCCAAAGCCCTTACAGTCGGAAGCGGGAGTCGCTACAGTTCAACCGTAGTTCGCTTTCGGGTGGGCTCGCTCGATGTCGCCAGGAGTCGAGTCTTGGCTGCGAAGGGCTCTCCCCTTCACAGCCTTCACAACCTTCACAGCCTGCGCCACCAAGTGCAGCACCGTCGATTACTACGGTCTCCCCGAGTTCCGGATCGACCGGTGGCGGCACATTCGCTGATCATTGCTGGTATGCGGATTCCATGCTGCCGCGACGGTGACGCTCGGGGGAAACTACGTTCCAGCGAGCTCCGACGGACGAGATCCAGCTGGCACCATCCTGTATTTCGAGAGCCCAATCCACGCTGCAGGAACAGTGGATGCGGTCGTAACCAACCCAGACGCGCAGACTAGTAGGCTGGCTGCCGGTTACACGTTCGCTTCGGCCGCATCGTTTGATTTCAACGGAACATGGTGGGGCAGTGACAGCGCGGACAACTCGGTCGAGTTCACCATCGAGAGCAACGGGCTGACCCGTATCTCGTGCAACTCGGTCTCCGATAGTGACGTTCTCACCTCCGGTGCCGGTCAGGAACGGCGCGTTTTCTTCTTTTCGAGATGACGACGCCTTCGTATCTGGCAGGATCGTCTCGACGTCTCAAGCGATTGGGACGATGAACCTCGTCCCTTGCACCGGCGGCTGGACCACCGTAAGAAAGTAAGGTTGCTCGGCGTCGGTCTCGCAGGCGCGGCCGTGCGACGGTTCCGGAAGCGCACGTAGCACGAACGTCGCGAGACGTGCAGAGGCCCGCCATCGCGCGGGCCTTTGCTTTTGGGGGCCGGCTCCGGGGCGAACACTTCCAGCAACCTAGAGCACGCCGCGTCGCTTGCTTACCACTGGACATCAGCCCGCCGCTGCGACTGCGCGAATCGACCCGCGACGAAATCCGAACGCAGAATGCGTTGGATTTCACAAAATCTTTAAGTTGTCTCGCCCACACTTACGGCAGTCAGCAGGACGCGGCGGAACTGTTCGTGAGCCGTTTTGGGCGCACCTACGGGGGAGGCCAGCTAAAAACATGGTTAGAGTCGGGCACCCTCGACTTGGTCACCAAAACGGTGACTGCGCCGGGCACGTCGCACCGACGCCGCATGGGCGAAGCCGCTCGTCGGGATTGAGTCATGGGCGGGCGGGTTCCTCGAAGTCGCGCATTCGAAAAATTTGCTCGGTCGCCTCCCGCTGCAACAAATTCCGTTCCAACGCGAAAGTGCCGTATCAGACCGCCGAGGCGAATTTCGTGTGGGTGAGTGAAACAACGCCGACGCCGGTTTCCAAGTTGGCGTTTAGTGACGGCCTCACCTTGCCGCCGTCGAAAATTCTCGGCATCATCGTCCTGAGTGAAGAGCTGGCGATGCTGGCGAATACCGGCACCGCGCCCGCGTTGCAACGGGCGATGACCTCCGGCCTCAATGCGTTCGTCGACAAGTCGTTTCTCGACCCGGCCTCGACGCTCATCATCGGCCAACGCCCCGGCTCAATTACCTCGATGGCCGGGGCGCCACTCGTCGGCACGGCCGATGTGGTCGCGTCGGTCAAAGCCTTAATCGCCGCCTTCTTCGCTGCGCGGCCTGGCGCGGAAGCGCCCGTCCTATTGCCAATGGCACCTATGCGGCGGCGATTCGCGGCCAGGTGCCCGGCTTCGGCCTTGAGGTCGTCGCGAGTGAAGCCGCGATGAACAACATCGTCATCGTGGACCCGAGCGCGAATGTTCTCCCGATGGCGGCCTGGAAGTCGACGTGTTCCCGACGGCGATGTAGATAGGCCGTCGCCGACCAGTCCGCGACGGCCAGCACGGTCCTGGTGTCGCTGTATCAACAGAACTTGGTCGGCTATTTCAAACTCCTACGCCTCCGTGGCGTTCGCTGCTGCGCCGAACGCTCGTGAAGTATTCGACGATGCCGTAAGCCGTGAGCGTATGAGCACGCCATGAACAGCAAAAGCTTCCGCACGGAGGACGACTGGCGCGAGACCTCTTGAGCGCATGGAGGCGGAGCGTGACCGCGTGCCGTCATCAGCCTGACCTCAGCCGCTGCAGCGGAAGATGTCGACGGTCTGAAGGTCACGAAGCCAAGAGGCCCGCAGTTCTGCAGCGGTCGTCGTATGAATGGACTCATCAGCTACTGCTCCGCCAGCCTCAACGCGAGCTTCATTTGTACGGTGCCGCCCGTGGACTGCACTTCGGAGTCGCATTGGTTGATTCTTTAGTCGCCGCTAAAGGTTGCCGTTGCGCTGCCGCTCTCCGCTGCTCGGCGTCGGCCTCGCGGGCGCAGCCGTGCGACGGTTCCGCAAACGCACGTAGCAGCACGAACGTCGCGAGAAGTGCAGAGGCCCGCCATCGCGCGGGCCTTTGCTTTTGGTGGCCGGCGCGGGCCGGCTCCGGCCGAAGCTCCAGCAATCTAGGGCACGCCGCGTCGTTTGCTTACCACTGACTTACCATGACGCTCGTCGCGCTTCCGGTAAGTCAGCTGTAAGTTGTTGATTTTAAATGGTGCCGAGGGGCAGAATCGAACTGCCGACACCGTGATTTTCAGTCACGTGCTCTACCAACTGAGCTACCTCGGCACGGCAGGGTCGCAGCGGGGCGGTAGAACCTCGCGATCATAACCGGGCCCGCGACCAGCCGCAAATCCCGACACTCTGAGCGGCCCGGCGATTCACCCACGCGAAAGAACGGACCCAGACGACGCAGTTCAGCCGGTCCGTGACGAGCCCACCGCGCCGCGTCTGCCTCAATCGTCTCGACCGGACGGCCGGCGTGGAATTCGATCGCGAAGTGGTCGCCCGCCCGCACACGGTCGCCCGGCAACGAAGGCTGCTGCGGGCGCCGTGTCACCGCCACCAGAGACCTCGCGAGCGGCAGGCTGCTCGGGTGTCAGAAGGCATGAGAGACCTCCACGCGTTTCTTTGGGCGGGATACCGCAGCACGAAGTTGTCGGCCTGACGGGCGACAAAAATTCGCCGGGAAGGAGCGTTTGTGGGTCTAGTCTTCCCGTCGTGGGCAAAAATGTCAGCGATAGCTGGCCCGGCGTTCGCATGCTGCCTCGGGCCATGGCTCCCTCTCGGCTGTTCAAACGCTTTGACTCGTCGGCTCCTTCCCCGAAGCAATCCCCAGATTCGTTGATGGAGTTCTTGCCGGAGTCGCCGAGCGAGGCCGGGTTCCAGAAACGACGGCCAACCTCGTTTCAGGAGCTCCTGGCTGAACACCGCGAAAGCATGCCGCCCGTCGAAACCGAGGTCGCGCCCCAGCGAGCTCGCTCCTTCACCGTGATCGCGATCGGCGTCGGCCTGCTCGCTGGGATTGCGATCACGTACCTGGCCGGAGCCGTGTCCCGCGCGATTCCCGGTGCGGCCGCTGCTCCCGTCGTGATCCGCGAGTCGACGGTCACGATGACCTCCGTGCCGAATGGCGCCGACGTGTACATCGACGGCAAACATGCCGGTCAGACTCCGCTCAGCCTCAGCTTGCCCGTGGGGATGCACGTCGCCGAACTGCGGAGCGGCACGACGTCTCGGCGCACGCCGCTCAGTGTCGAGGCGGGCAAGATCGCGACGCAGCACGTGGACTTCGGCGGAGTGGCCGCCACAGGAGAGCTGCAGGTCAGCTCCGAGCCGGCAGGCGCACAGGTGTCGATCGACGGCACGCTCCGCGGCGTGACGCCGCTGAAAGTCCCGGAGATGGCGCCTGGCGCACATCGCATCACGGTTTCGAGCGGCCGGACCTCCGTCAATCGCACGGTTGAGGTCACGGCCGGCGCCACGGCGACGGTCGTCGTCTCGGTGCCCGTGACCGTGCAGAGCGGCTGGGTCGAGATCGACGCGCCGGTCGATCTGGAGGTGTTCGAGGCCGGCCAGCATCTCGCCACCGGCCGCGCGGCGCGAATCGCGCTGCCCGCCGGCCGGCACACGCTCGAGCTGGTCAATCGCCCGCTCGCTTTTCGCATGGAATCCACCGTCAACGTGATCGCCGGACGTTCCGCCGCCCTCAACGTGCCGATGCCGAGGGGAACGCTCTCGATCTCTGCCTTACCGTGGGCTGAAGTCTCCGTCGACGGCCGGCCCATCGGTCAGACGCCGATTGGCAATCTGTCGGTGTCGCTCGGGACGCACGAGATCGTCTGGCGGCACCCGGAGCATGGCGAGCGCCGCCAAACAGTGCTCGTGGGCTCGCAGGCTGTCCGGCTCGGCGTCGACTGGACCCAATGACGACCAGCGCCGTCTTCCTCACGGCGCTCCTCGCGCTCGCGCAAAGCGCCGGCCCCGCCGTGGCAGACCCCGAGCTCGACACCGTCAAGCGACTCTACGCGACGGCGGCGTACGAAGACGCGCTCACGCGCATATCGCTGCTCGACGGTCGGTCCGATCCAAACGCGCTCGATCAGTACCGCGCGCTCTGCCTCCTGGGTCTCGGACGAGACACCGACGCCGACCAGGCGCTCGAGCGCATCGTGATCCGGTCGCCGCAATTCCGCGTGGCGCCGAATGCGGCGTCCCCGGCGTTCCTCGCCCGGTTCGCGTCGATTCGAAAACGAGTGTTGCCGATGGCGGCCAACAAGGCCTACGCCAAGGCCAAGACCAGCTTCGATCTGAAGGACTACGCGGCGGCCGCCGATCAGCTTCGCGACCTCTTGATCGTGCTCAGAGCGGAAACCGCGTCCGGGGATCCCGTTCTCGCGAACCTGCAGCAGCTCGCCGAGGGTTCCCTGCGGCTGACCGAGGCGGAGCTCGCCGCATCGAGCCGGGTGGTCTACTCGGCGCTCGACGTCGCGGTCATCCCACCCGTCGAGCTCGAACGGAACATCCCGCCATGGAACCCGCCCGCCCAGCTCGTCTGGCGCTCGTTCCGCGGCGTCGTCGAGGTCGTCGTTGACGAGAGCGGCAACGTGGAGACCTCCAGGATGGTCGAGTCGCTGGCGGACTTCTACGACGCCGGGCTGCTCGAGGCCGCCCGCAGCTGGCGCTTCAAGCCGGCGCAACGCGCCGGTCAACCGGTGAAGTACCGGAAGCTCGTCGAAATTACGATGCGCCCGCAGTAGGAGCTACGGCAGTTTCCCTGACCCGACGTCGATCGCCGTCGGCAGGCTACCCAGGTCGTAGTACTTGTGCGTGATTCCCGCGTCGGCCACCAGAAAAATCCGAAGGCCCGAACGCGCATCGCCGAGCGGCTTGCCGACGGGACCGGTCACGACGGCCTCGAGGCCGTTGACGACGGCGCCAGCGTTCTGGTGCAGGTGGCCGGAGACCACCAACCGAACACCTGACTCGCGGAAGAGCCGGAGCAGGGGAGTGCGCCGCACGATCGGGATGTTGAAGTACTGATCCGGCTCGTCCGCGCTTTTCAGAAACCAGGGATGGTGCTGGAACACGACGATGCGCCGGGCACCGGCGTCGCGGGCGCTTGCGAGCGTCTCGTGAAGCCACTCGATCTGCTCTGACGCTTCAGCCGCCGCTTTGTCCGGCGTGTGGATCAGCGACGAGTTCAGGACGACGCCCGTGAAGCCGCCGTGGCTGAAGACGTAGTGATCGCGACTGCGCTTGCGATAGGCCGCGAGGCTTTCCGGCGTCGGCGCGTTCTCGACGTCGTGGTTGCCCGGCATGTCGTAGACCGGAATGCCACGCGACACCTTCGCCTTGATCCGTTCGTATTCCGCGATTTGCGCTGCATCACCGGCCCTGTTGACGAGATCGCCGGTGATGACGACGAACGCCGGCTTCAGGCGATTGACCGTCGCGACGGCAAACTCGAAATTGGCGGTTTCCTGAGCGAATTCCTTGTCGGCGCTGTACATGCCGAACTGCGGATCGCTCAGCTGAATGAAGAAGAACGCGCCGCTTTGCGTGCGAACCGGCGCCGCAAGAAGAATGAATGCGGCGAGAACGACGAACAGGCGATGCAAAGTCATTGCGGATCTGTGATCGGCGATTGAGGATTGCATTTGGCCATCGGAGAATTGTGGATTGACGATTTTCAATCCGCAATCCGCGATCACTCAATCGCCAATGCCATCCTCAATCACAAATCACAGATCCGCAATGCCTACGCCGTCTCGGTTACCGGCGTAGGCAGTCCCATGGCGTGTCGCAGCTTCTGCTCGATCGCTGACGCCATCTCGGGGTTCTGCTTCAGGAACGACTTGGCGTTCTCGCGTCCCTGACCGAGCCGCTCGCCGCCATACGAGAACCACGTGCCGCTCTTGTCGATGATCTTGTGCTCGACGCCCTGGTCGACCAGGTCGCCCTCGCGCGAGATGCCTTCGCCGTACATCACGTCGAACTCGGCCTCGCGGAAGGGCGGAGCGAGCTTGTTCTTCACCACTTTGACCCGCGTCCGGCCGCCGACCGTCGTCTCGCCATCCTTGATGGCGCCGATGCGGCGGATATCCACGCGCACCGACGAGTAGAACTTCAACGCGCGGCCACCGGTCGTCGTTTCCGGATTGCCGAACATCACGCCAATCTTCTCGCGGAGCTGGTTGATGAAGATGAGGGACGTCTTCGACTTCGAGACGACGCCCGTGAGCTTGCGCAGGGCCTGGGACATGAGACGAGCCTGCAAGCCCATCTGCGCTTCGCCCATCTCGCCCTCGATTTCGGCGCGCGGGACGAGCGCCGCCACCGAGTCCACGACCACGACGTCCACGCCGTTCGAGCGCACGAGGACCTCGACGATCTCGAGGGCCTGCTCGCCATTGTCCGGCTGAGACACGAGCAGGTTCTCGAGGTCGATGCCGAGTTTCTGCGCGTATTGCGCGTCGAGCGCGTGCTCGGCGTCGACGAACGCCGCCACGCCGCCGAGCTTCTGCGCTTGCGCGATCGTTTGTAACGCCAGCGTGGTCTTGCCCGACGACTCCGGTCCGAAAATCTCGATCACGCGCCCGCGGGGAAGACCACCCACGCCAAGCGCCCAGTCCACACTGATCGAACCGGTGGAGATGACCGCGATGGGGCCGATCGTGTCCTTGCCCCCCAGCCGCATGATCGAGCCCTTGCCGAACTGCTTCTCGATCTGGCTGACGGCGATCTCGAGCGCTTTCGCGCGCTCTTTGTCGGTCCGGTCTTCGTGTCTCTCGATGCGTTCAGGTACTGCCATGGGACTCCTCGATATGGCACCGCCGAAAGGTGCGACGCGGGCCGGACTGGTCGGGATTCTAGGGACGTGCCAGCCGGGTGTCAAGCGAAAATAGCTCTCCATGAGCCGACATCCTTAGCTAAATGAACAAGTTACACGAATAGTCACTTTCGCCTCAAGATCCGAACGATCAGCATTTCCAATCGCGGCGTGCAACGTCACGTTTCGGATTCTGCAATGGGGCTATGACAGGGCAGGACACAGACGGGGACAGAGACGCTGGGAAGTGCCGAACCTGAACCGACGGTTCGAAGGTGCGGAGGTTCGAAGGTGCGAAGGTTCGACAGGTCAGGTTCGACGACGGTTCGAAGGACGGTTCGAGGGTTCGATGGACGGTTCGCAGGTTCGAAGGACGGTACTCGGTTCGACGGATCCGACGCGACTTCGAAATTCTTCGCACCTCGAACCAACCTCGAACCTTCGAACCGACCTTCGAACAGCCGTACCAACCTTCGAACCTTCGAACTTTCGAACCGTTCGAACCTTTCGCCCACAGTTTCTTGTGTCACAATGACGCGAATTTTCGGCGCGCGTGTCGCGTGTCCGATCGGGAGGTCGTCAATGGCAAAAAAGACTGCGCGCTCGAAGAAGAAGGCGGGGCGGGCCAAAGGCAAAGCGGCGAAGCGCACCGCGAAGAAAAAGGCCGCGCCGAAGAAAAAGGCGGCCGCGAGAAAGGCCGCACCGAAGAAGGCGGCAGTGAAGAAGAAGGTTGTCGCGAAGAAGGCCGCGCCCGTGAGGAAGGCGGCCCCCGCACGGAAGCCCGCGCCGAAGCCGGTCGCGCCTGCTCCGGTGGCTGAACCGATGCTGCCGCTGCTGCCCGACACCGGTTCGACGCCAGTGATGTAGGCGGAACGTCCGGAACGTTTGCCCTCACCGATTGCACACGCCCTGGGCGCGACCGCGGCCGGATGGTCGCTGTCGCGCCCGGAATCGTCACGGCGCGATCTCATCCGTCAGACCGCCATCCTCGCGGCGCTCGGCATGGCGCCGGATCTCGATCTCCTCATCGGCCGGCACAGTCAGGAAACACACAGCATCGGCGCCGCCCTGATCGTCGCCACCATCGCCGCGTGGCGACGCTGGCCGATCGCGCATGGCCCGCGCGCGCATCTGGCTCGTCGCATTCGTCGCCTGGTTCAGTCACCCGCTCTTCGACGCGAGCTCGTTCGACCTGGGCCGCCCATTGGCGTGATGCTGTTCTGGCCGTTCTCATCCGAGCACTGGCATACCGGATTGAACGTCTTTGGCGCGATCGAACGCCATTGGGATCGCCAGAACTTCTGGCACCAGAACATCACGTCGTTTGTGAGGGAGATGCTGATTCTCGTGCCCATCTTCGTCGGCACGTGGTGGATTCGGCGAAGACACATGACATTGAGGATTTGTGATCGGCGATTGCGATGATCGATGATCGGGTCATCTGAGGATTGCGGATCGAGGATTTTCAATCCTCAATCCCCATCGATCCCCAATCCGTCAATGCAATCCGCAATCACCGATCGCAGATCATCAATTCGCGTATTCGTAGAACCCCTTGCCCGATTTCCTGCCAAGCTCACCCGCGGCAACCTTTTCACGTAGCAACGCGGCCGGCGCGTATTTGCGGTCGCCGAGTCCCGCGGCCATCACGTCCATGATTGCCACGCACACGTCGAGGCCGATGAGGTCGGCGAGTGCCAATGGGCCCATGGGATGGCGCATGCCGAGCTTCATCACGGTGTCGATCGATTCGGCCGACGCCACGCCTTCGGCCAGCGCGTGAACGGCCTCGTTGATCATCGGCATCAGCACGCGATTGGCGATGAAGCCGGGGCGGTCGGCGGATTCGACCGGCGTCTTGCCAAGCGCCTGGCACAGCATCACCGTCGTGGCGACCGTCTCGTCCGACGTGGCGGCGCCGCGCACGATCTCCACGAGCGGCATGAGGGGAACAGGGTTCATGAAGTGCATGCCGACCACGCGGTCGGGACGGCTGGTCGCCGCCGCGAGCGTTGAAATCGAAATCGACGAGGTGTTCGAGGCGAGAATCACGGTCGGGCGAAGCAGCGCGTCGACCGATTTGAGCAGCGCGCGCTTCGCGTTCTCGGACTCGACGATGGCCTCGATGAAGAAATCCGCGGTGACGAGCTGGCCGACCGTGGCCGCCGGCCTCAGGCACGCCAGCGCCGCGTCCCGGTCATCGTCCGAGATCTCGCCCTTCTCGACGAACTTCGCGAGGCTCTTCTCGACGGCGCGACGAGCGCGATCGATCGCCGCCGCGGACTCATCGTAGAGCAGCACGTCGTGTCCCGCTTGCGCGAACGTCTGCGCGATGCCGCCGCCCATGGTCCCGGCGCCCGCCACGGCGATCGTGTGAATCATGCGCGCTCGACGGCCAGTGCCACGCCGTTTCCCCCGCCGAGACACAAGGTCGCGATGCCTCGTGACTTGCCGGCGCGGCCGAGCGCGTAGATCAAAGTGGTCAGGATGCGCGCGCCACTGGCGCCAATCGGGTGCCCCAACGCGACGGCGCCGCCCTGAACGTTGACCCGGCCCGGGTCGAGACCGAGCTCACGCGTCACGGCGACGGCCTGCACCGAGAACGCTTCGTTCAGCTCGACGAGATCCACGTCCGCCAAGGGACCACCCGATTTTCCGAACGAGGGCGCGCACGGCCTCGACAGGCGTCATCATCACGAGCTTCGGCTCGAGCCCCGACGTCGCGTAGCCGACGATGCGGGCGATCGGCTTCACCTTCAGTCGTTCGGCCACATCAGCGCCCATCACCACGAGCGCGGCTGCCGCGTCGTTCACACCCGGCGCGTTTCCGGCCGTCACCGTGCCGTCTTTCTTGAACGCGGGCTTCAGGCGCGCCAACGCTTCCGTGCTCGTGTCCTCGCGGATCGACTCGTCGCGATCGAAGATCGTCGGACCTGGCTTTCCGGGAATGGACACCGGCAGGATCTCGTCCTTGAACCAGCCCGCACGCGTGGCGGCCGCGGCTCGCCGATGCGACTCGACGGCGTATCGGTCCTGCTCCTCGCGCGTGACCTTGTAGCGCTCCGCCACGTGCTCGCCGGTCAGGCCCATGTGGATGTCGTGAAATGAATCCCAGAGACCGTCGTGGACCATCGAGTCGACCAGCTTCGCGTCGCCCATGCGCAGCCCATCGCGCGCGCCAGGCAGGAGGTACGGGCAATTGCTCATCGACTCCATGCCGCCGGCGACGACGATGTCCGCATCGCCGAGCGCGATGGCCTGGGTGGCGAGCATCACGGCCTTGAGCCCGGATCCGCAGACCTTGTTGATCGTCAGCGCTGCCACTTTGGGGTCAAGACCGCCTCGGAGGGCCGCCTGGCGCGCAGGCGCCTGGCCGAGGCCGGCGCTGACGACGTTGCCGAGGATGCACTCGTCAATCGAGGCAGGGTCGACGCCGGCGCGGCTGACGGCCTCGCGCACGGCCATGGCGCCGAGGTCGGTCGCGCTGAAGCCTTTCAGCGAGCCGAGAAATTTCCCGGTCGGTGTGCGTGTGGCGCTGACAATGACGGCCTCGCGCATGTGGTCCCTCATCTGCGCGAAGGGGGCACGACGTTCGACACCAGACGCTCGTCCCTCACGACGTCGATGGCGATGCGACGCACGACGTCCTCACCGACGAGATCGGCGATGCGCCGCGCGATGAGGGGGCGCGCGCGCGCGAGCTCCTGACGCCAGGCCTCCGTACGCGCCACGACGCGGAGGGTTCCGGTTTCGGACCACGTGACGGTCGCCGCCCGCGCCAGCGTCGGACCGGCCGCAATCGTCCAGGCAAACGACACCTTGGCTTCGGTCGTCGGTTGGGTTTCGAGGATCGACTTGAGAGCGGCGATCGCCGCTTGATCAAGACGCTTCATGGGAATCTCAATGATACGTGCATCGGGGGATTTGAGATTTGAAATTGATGATCCATTGATGATTGATGATTGGGGATTGATGATTGATGATTGCGCATCGAGAGCTCGACCCAATCAACAATTCCCGGATCCCCGATCCCCAATGGATCATCAATCTCAAATTTCAAATCCCCCGATGCCAGGCGCAACTCGCCTCGTTCTCGCGTCGGCCTCACCGCGACGCGCCGAGCTGCTCACCGCCGCGGGGTTCGCGTTCGACGTCGATCCGGTGGACGTCGACGAGTCGCGGCTCCACGGCGAACCGCCGACGATGTATGTCGACCGCGTCGCTCGCCTGAAGGCCTCGACGGGCGCCGGACGTCATCCGCAGCGGATCGTCGTCGCGGCCGACACGGTGGTCGTCCTCGGGGATGCGGTGCTCGGCAAGCCGCGAGACGAGGCGGACGCGCGCGAGATGCTGGGCCAGTTGAGCGGCCGCTCGCATGAGGTGATGACGGGCATCGCCGTGGCGGCAGCCGGACGCGTGCGAACCCACGTGGAGCGGACGACCGTCTGGTTCCGGACGCTGTCCGCGGCGGAAATCGAGTGGTACGCCACGTCCGGAGAGCCCATGGACAAGGCCGGCGGCTACGCGATTCAGGGACTCGCGGCTCGGTTCATCCCGAGAATCGATGGTTCCTACTCGAACGTCGTCGGCTTGCCGCTTGCCGCCCTGGCCGATCTGGTGGATGGCAGTTGATTCAGCCGCCTCCGGGCCGTATCCTGATCGGTGACGGAGCCACGATTAATGAGTACCAGGACCTCTCGGGCCATTCTCTCTGTGCTGATCGTCGGCACCGCGCTCGGCGCGCTGCTGTTCACCACGATGGCCGAGAGCGCCGCGTACTACAAGGAAGTGCACGAGGTCATGCCGAGCCCGGAGCAGTGGTACGGCAAGAACATGAATCTCCATGGCTTCGTCGTCGACGGCTCGATCGAGAAGCGACCGAACAGCCTCGACTACCGGTTCAAGGTCAAGAACGGCGACCACACGGTCACCGCGACCTACACAGGCACCGTGCCGGACACGTTCAAGGACGGCGCTGAGGTGGTGCTGACCGGCACGCTCGAGCCCGGAGGATTCCAGGTCAAGCGCAACGGCGTCACGGCCAAGTGTCCGTCGCGGTACGACCCGGACCAGAAGGCCGCCTCCGCGCGACCCGTGAGTTACTAGTGGCCAGCCTCGGCTCGTTCCTTCTGCTCGCGGCGTTCGTCATCGCGAGCGGGGCATTCGCGGCGTCCTTCGCGGGCGCCCGTCGCCGTCACAACGCCCTGATCCTCGGCGGCCTCGGTCTCTTCCACGTCGTCACGGCGATCATGCTCGTCGCGTCGGCGATCATGGTGCACGCCTTCGTCACCGGCGACTTCACCATTCGCTACGTTCAGCACTACTCGAACTCCGCGCAGCCGCTCTTCTACAAGCTCGCGTCGTACTGGGGCGGGCTCGACGGCTCCATCATGTTCTGGGTCACGCTGCTCTCGGCCTTCGGGAGCGTGGCCGTGCACGTGAATCGCGAGCGTTACCGGCTGCTCGTGCCCTGGGTCGTCGCAACGATCGCCGTCGTGGAGATGTTCTTCCTCTTCCTGATGGTGATCCACAACAACCCGTTTTCGACGTTCCTCGCGACAATCCATGCGGATGGCGAGGGCCTGAACCCGCTGCTGCAGAACTACTACATGGCCATCCACCCGCCGATGCTCTACATCGGCTTCGTCGGCATGACCATTCCGTTCGCGTTCGGCATCGCGGCGCTCGCGAGCGGGCAGCTGGACGATTCGTGGCTCCGCGCGGTTCGCCGCTGGACGATGGTGCCGTGGCTGTTCCTCACGGTCGGCCTGACGCTCGGCGCGATGTGGGCGTACGAAGAGCTGGGCTGGGGCGGCTACTGGGGCTGGGATCCGGTCGAGAACGCGGGCCTGCTGCCGTGGTTCACCGCCACGGCGTTTCTGCACTCGGTCATGGTGCAGGAACGGCGCGGCATGCTGAAGGTCTGGAACATCTCGCTCGTCATCGTCACGTTCTTCCTGACGATTTTCGGCACCTTCATGACGCGCTCCGGCGTCGTGCAGTCGGTGCACGCCTTTGGCGAGGACCGCGAGCTCGCCCTGATGTTCACCGCGTTCATGATCTTCACGCTCGCGGTGAGCTTCGGCCTGGTCATCTACCGGATGCCGCTCCTCCGGTCGCGCAACGAGCTCGACTCCTGGGCGTCGCGCGAGGCGGCGTTCCTCGCGAACAACTGGGTTCTTCTGTTCGCGGCGTTCTTCGTGCTCTTCGCGACGATGTTCCCGACGCTGAGTGAAGCGATTCGCGGCGAACGTCTGACGGTCGCCGGACCGTTCTTCAACAAGTGGATGACGCCGGTCGGCTTCGTCCTGCTGTTTCTGACCGGTGTTGGACCGCTTCTCGCGTGGCGCAAGTCCTCGATTGCGAACATGCAGACGCAATTCATGTGGCCGGCGCTGGCCGCTCTGGCCGTTGGCGGCGGCATGGTCGCGCTTGGCGTGCCCCTCTGGGCGTCTGGCGTGTGTTTCGCGCTCTGCGCCTGGGTGACGACGACAGTCCTGCAGGAGTTCATCCGTGGCGCGTTCGTGCGGAAGTCCGCCACGGGCACGGACGTTCTCACGGCGTTCATCGGCTTGTTCACCCGCTCACGGCGCCGGTACGCGGGCTACATCGTGCACCTGGGTATCGTGCTCATCTTCCTGGGCTTCGCCGGTGAAGGGCTCAACGGCAAGCTGCAGGAAGAAGTCGGGCTCAAACCGGGGCAGAACGTGGTGGTCGGGCCGTACCAGGTGCTCTTCAACGCATTGAAGGTCACCCAGGACTCGCAGAAACAGATGATCACGGCCGACGTGACCGTCACGCGCGAGGGGCAACCCTTCGCGCGGATGTATCCGGCGCGGTGGTATTTCGTCGGACGCGAAGGCGAGCCGACGACGGAGGTCGCGCTGCGGCGGGGCTTTGCGCACGATCTACACCTCGTGCTCGCGAACTTCGAAGTCGGAAGCCAGGAAGTCCACCTGCAAATCACGATCAACCCGCTGGTGAACTGGGTCTGGTTCGGCGTGAGTGTGATGGTCCTCGGCACGATCATCGCGCTTCTACCCGAGCGCGCGTTTGCGTTCGCGACGGCGCCCGTGCCGTCCAGTTCCGTGCCGACGGCGCTCATCCTGGTCATTGCCCTGGCGCTTGGTGGCGCGCGGGTTGCGGCTCAGCACGTCGATCAACCGCAGACGGTGATCCTCGTCCCCAAGACGCAGCTCGAGAAGGACCTGCAGGGTCATCTCGTGTGCATGTGCGGGGGATGTGGCCGGAAGAAGATTGGCGAGTGCACGTGTCCTTTGGCTGCTGACATGCGCAAGGAGCTCGCGGGGCATGTTGCAGGCGGTCGCAGCCGCGACGAGATCGTCCAGCTCTTCATCAAGAAGTGGGGAAGCCAGGAAGTGCTGACCGAGCCGATCGATCGCGGCTTCAATCGCCTTGCCTGGCTCTTGCCCTATGGCGTGGGACTCGGCGGCATCGTGCTCGTCGGCGGCGTGGCGATGCGTTGGAGCCGTCGTCGCGGCAATGGAACCACTCCCGAGGCGCCAGCCGCCGCCACGGCCCCTTCAGCCCTCCAGGATCGTCTTGATGATGAGCTCCGGGAGCTCGACTGACCGCGGCGCGACGCGCCGCGATTCCAGCTTTCAGCCCTGGCACTTTTACATCCTCCTGTCGCTCGCCGGAGCGACAGGAGCGGTGATCGTGTCGCGCAATACACATCCGGCGGCGCTGATCATGCTGAGCGCGTCGATTGTCGCGGCGGGTCTTGTCGGCGCCGCCCTTCACTCCGCGATCGCCGGCTTCCTCGGTGGTGGATCCGTCGAGAAGGTGGCGTCTCGGCCGGACGCGCCAGTTTCTGGAACAAGAGAAAGCCCTCGTCCTTCGGTCAATCAAGGAGCTCGAGTTCGATCGCGCCATGCGGAAGGTGAGCGATCAGGACTTCGCGGAAATCGGTGGCCGCCTGCGTGCGCGCGCCCTCGAGCTGATGCAGGCGCTCGATGGACCTGTCGAGAAGGCCCCAGCGCCCGCAAAGCGGACGACATGCGCATCGTGCGATGCACCCATCGATTCCGACGCCCGGTTTTGCAAGCACTGCGGAGCGAAGTTGTGACCGGACGCGTTCTGGGCGCCATCGCCGGCGTGTTCCTGTTCGCGAATGCGATCGCGGCGCAGGTCAACACGCCCGATCTTCGGCAGATGTCAGGCGTTCCACTTCCGACGACCGACCTGCCGGCGGGCAGCATTTCCGTTCGTGTCGTCCGCGGCAGCTTTGCGAACAACGTGACGGACGCGACGGTGACGTTTGACGTGAGCGGGAAGACCACGGAGGTTCGCACGGACGCCGCTGGTCGCGCCGAGATCAAGGGCCTCGCCCCGGGAGCACGCGTCAAAGCCTCCGCTGTGGTCGATGGCGAGCGGCTCGAGACACAGGAAGTCACGATCGGGCAGAGCGGCTATCGATTCATCCTGTCCACGTCCGCCCCAGCCGGAGCGCCTTCAGGGCCCGCCTCCGCCGCACCGTCTCCGGGCGCGGCGACGGCGGGGCCAGCCGTTTCCGGCCCCGTGGTCCTCGGTCCCGAGTCGCGGGTCATCGCTCAGTTCAGCGACGACAAGCTCTTCATCTTCTACGTGCTGTCGATTCTCAACTCCAGTTCCTCGCCGGTGGACATCGGTGGGCCGCTGACGTTCGAGCTGCCTCAAGGCGCCATTGGCGCCGCGACGGTCGAGGATTCGTCCCCTCAGGCGACGGCCAACGGGCCGCGCGTCGTGGTCAGGGGACCGTTTCAGCCCGGGACGACGCGCGTGACCGTGCGGTTCGAGTTGCCGTACAACGGGCCGGTCGCGCGGCTCGAGCAGAAATGGCCGGCGCCACTCCAGCAGCTCATCGTGTTCGCGCTCAAGACGGGAAATCTCGATCTGCGGTCGCCACAACTCAGCGGACAACGGGTCGTCACCGAGCAGGGCCAGCTGCTGGTGGTCGGCTCGGGCCCTGGGATGGCAGTGGGGGAGACGCTGACGCTCGACATCACCGGCCTGCCATATCAGGCCCGATGGCCACGATACGTCGCGCTGTCGGCCGCGGGCGTGATCGTGTTCGCCGGGCTCTGGGCGGGTCTGTTCGCCACCGGCTCGCGCTCGCGCGGCCGGGCTGCCTGACTCTCACCTCCCGACCGATGGCGGGCGCCCCTTCCCCAGACTCCGGCGTCGATTTCGACGTCGTCAGCGTGCAAGCGGTCTCGCGCCACTTCGGACGCCGGCGCGCCCTTTCGCGCGTGTCGATCGACTGCCGTGCGGGCCAGATCGTCGGTTTGCTCGGGCCGAACGGCGCCGGTAAATCCACGCTCCTCGGCGTGCTCTCGACACTCGTTCGCCCCTCGGCCGGCGATGTGCTCTACGGCGATCGGCCCGCGCGCACCTGGGGCGACCAGCTTCGCGGGCGTATCGGCATGCTCGGTCACGACCTGTTTCTTTACGGCGATCTCTCTGCGCGCGAAAACCTTGCGTTTTTCGGACGGCTCTACGGTCTGACGGACCTCGACCGGCGTCTGGACGAGGGACTTCAGGAGGCGCGGCTCACCGACCGTTCACACGATCGGGTCGCGAGTTTTTCGCGAGGCCTGCGCCAGCGGCTCGCGCTCGAACGCGCGCTGCTGCACAGTCCGCGGCTCCTGCTGCTCGACGAGCCGTTCACGGGCCTCGACGACGAGTCGTCCGGTCTGCTCGTGGCCCGTTTGAGAACGCTGCGGGAGCGGGGCGCCATCGTCGTGATGGCCACGCACGACTTCGAAAGCGCCGACGCCATCGTCGACGTGCCGGTGTGTCTCCGGGATGGACGTCTGCTGGCCGTTCCCGGCGGGCGCGAGCCGCTTCGCGAACGGTATCGCCGGGCACTCGCAGAGCCGACGGCATGACGAACGTCCTTCGAGCCGCGTGGCTCATCGCTCGGAAGGACTTCCGCATTGAGTCGCGAAGCCGCGAGCTCGTCTACACGGCGCTGTTTTTCGCCGTGTCCTGCATCCTCATCTTCTCGTTCGCGTTCGTACGGGAAGGGGAGGCCATCGACAACTCGGCGGCCGGCATCCTGTGGGTGGCCATTGCGTTCTCGGGCACGCTGGCCCTTGGCCGGACGTTCGAGCGCGAGCGGCAGGCCGAGACCCTGCGCGCGTTGTTGCTTGCGCCCGTCGAGCGATCGGCCGTCTATCTCGGCAAGTTTCTGGGCGTGCTGTCGCTCTTGATCGGTATCGAGGTCGTGCTCGTGCCCCTCGTGGCCTTCCTGTTCAATGCACCGCTCGAGCGCGCGCCCGGACTGCTTCTGGCCCTGCTCGCGTCCGGCACCGTCGGGTTTGTCGCCGTCGGCACGCTCTTCGCGGCGATGCTCGGCCGGGCCGAATCGCGCGACGTGCTGCTGCCGGTCGTGCTCTACCCGATTACGCTGCCGGCGCTGGTCGGCGGCATGCAGGGCACCGCGGCGATCTTCGCGGCGGAGCCGAATCTGGCGCTCGCCCAGACCTGGCTCTCGATGCTGATATTCTTTGATGCCGTCTTCATCACGCTGTCGCTCTGGACGTTTGCGCCCGTGATGGGTGAGTAGAGACACGCGCGTGACCCAACGACTCGTTCCAATCCTTCTCGGGCTGGCCTTCGTCATGTTCGGCATGGCGCCGTTCCTCATCGACTCGGCGCCGTACGAGTCCACGATGGGCCTGGTCTACAAGATCTTCTATTTCCACTTCCCGTCGGCGATGACGATGCTCGTGTCGGCGCTCACGTGCGGCGTCGCCAGCGCGATCTTTCTCTTCTCGCGCCGGCCGGGGGCCGATCGTGTCGCCGTGGCGGCGGCCGAGCTCTCTGTCGTCTTCGGGCTGCTCGTGTTCGTCACCGGGCCGCTCTGGGCGCGCAAGGCCTGGGGCACCTGGTGGATCTGGGACCCGCGCATCACGAGCACGTTCATCATGTGGATGGTCTTCAACGCCTACCTGCTGCTGCGGCGTTTCGGCGGCGCGGGCAGCGAGGTGCTCGCAGCCGCGGTCGGCTTCTTCGGCATGGCGCTCGTGCCGTTCGTCTACTGGTCGGTCAACCTCTGGCGCACGATCCATCCGCTGACGAGCGTGGTGCCGACCCTACCGGTCGACATGGGCATCCCGCTGTACTTCTGCTGGACAGCGTTCACGATTCTGTTCGTCGCGCTGATGTTGATTCGCGTGCGGCTCGAGCGCGCGCGCACACGCCTCGAGGAGGCCTATCTTGCTGTTGATGACTAGGACCGTGCGCCGCGTGGTGCTTGCCGCACTGGTCGTGTCTGCGCTCTTCGTGGCGGACGCCGCCCCAGCGGCGCAGGGCGCACAGCCGCCGGCAGCTCCGGCGTCCGAGCCGCCGATCACGCAGGCGCCTCTGCCGCCGGTGGCTCAGGACGGTTTCGTTCCCGTCAGACCCGGCGAACTCGAGCAGGAACAGCTTCCGGCCGCGCCGCTCGTGTTCGTCGCCTACTCCGTCGTGTGGCTCGCGCTCGTGGGGTATGTCTTCGTGCTCTGGCGGCGGATCACGAACGTCGAGCGCGAGCTGAAGGATGTGTCCGCGAAACTCTCGGCGAGGCGCCCATGAACTTCGCCGAGATGCCGTCGAGCCACTTCCTGTTCATTCCGGCAGTGCTCATGATCGGCGTCGTCATCGGCTGGATTCTGGGGTCGCGAGCGGCGAAGGATGCGTACGCCGCTGAACTGAAGAAACGAGAGGCAAGCGCGCGGTACTCATTAGAGAGGATCTGCGATCGATGATTTGAGATTTGAGATTGACGATTGGGTGCATTGAGTCGATTGACCAATCGGCGATTGTAGAGACGCCCCCTAGCCCGCGACCTCACTTCAGGCTCGCGTTCAGCCGTCCGGCGCGAGGCGGCGAGAATCAGGACAGAGTTCTTTCGCCTCTTTCAGCAAACCATCAACGGCTTCGCCCTGTAGCCGTCTCTGACCGCACGAGAAGCTCCAGCCATCCGACTGTCTCGTCGGCCTCTTCGAGCGCGATGCTGAGCTTTGACACGAACTCGCGCTTCGAACGTGCGCGGGCACGCAGCCCGGTAGTTCGCCGTCACGGAAGTCGCCGACGCACTCAGCTGATTGGCGAGGTCGCGTGCGTTCGGGTTCTGCCGCAGCTCGCGACAGAACCTTACGGCCTCCGCACCGAAACGCCATGGTCCTGTCTCGAAGTTCCTGCGGTGTCATGAGACGTCCACGGAGCAGGCTTCGTGCCACGAGTCCGGGTTCCACGGGCTTGCCGAAGTTCTCAATCCGCAATCCGCAATCGCAAATTGTTCAATGCAATCCATCAATCTCCGATCGCAAATCCGTCAATGCCAGCGTCCTGCGCTACTGGCCTTTTTCGAGGCGCAGGGCCAGCCATTGCGGCAACCCCGCCTTCATGATCTTCCTCTGCGCTCCCTGCACGTCATAGACCGCGCGTCGAAGTCGGATGGTGCCCTTGTCCAGATCCATGCACGCCGTACGCGGCGCGTGGGTCGCCGTCGCGCGGCTGGCCGACGGAGCCGACGTTGATCAGTGCCGGGCCGCTCACCGGCAGCCGCATTTCGTCCTCGGCGAGTCCGTTGCCGGTCGTCGCTGGATCGTCGGCGGCGGTGAACACCGCGGGCAAATGGGTGTGGCCGAACAGGCACACGCGCGACGTCGATGCCTCGATGGATCGTGCGGCGTCGTCCTGATCGAAGACGTAGTGATCTTCGTCGAACGGGGACCCGTGGCAGATCTCGAACGTTTCGTTGACGACGGCCGGGCCCTTCGGGCATGGCCGCCAGATACGCCAGCTCGTCCTCGCTCACCGTTTGCCGGGTCCACTCGATCGAACGGCGGGCCACTTCGTTGAAGAGCACGGCCGGTTCGAGCCCGGCGGCGACCTTGTCGTGGTTGCCGCGCACGATCTTGACCGGCTCGAGCTCGCGGACGCGCTGGATCACGGCGCTCGGGTCCGCGCCGTAGCCGACGAGGTCCCCGAGGCACACGACGGCGTCGTACCCGATGGCGGCCGCGTCGCGCAGAACGGACTCGAGCGCGTGGAGATTGCCGTGGATGTCGCTGATGATCAGGTAGCGCACGGACTCACACGCGGGGCGTCGGCTGGTGAACGACCGAGGGCAGGTGGTGAATGGCCTCGAGGATGTGGTCCACGATCTTGGACGTGGACATGTGAGACGCGCCCACGCGAAGCGACGGCGGCCCGGTACGCTTCGACGCGCAGCGCGTACAGACGTTCGAGCTGCGCGCGGTCCGACGCGAGCGGCCGGCGTCCGTCCATCGGAATCCGCGGGATCAAATCGGCAAGCGGCAGGTCGATCCAGACCGACACGCCATCAAGATTAATCGCGGTGCGGTTGTCTGGATCGGCGAACGTACCGCCGCCAGTCGCCACGACCAGGTTGCGCATCGGCTGCACGAGCTTGAGGATGTCACGCTCCGCCGCGCGGAAGTGCGGCTCGCCGTGCCGTGCGAAGATCTCGGCCACGCTGAGCCGCTCGCGCTTCTCGATCAGGTCGTCGACGTCCTCCGATCGCCAACCGCAGCCGCGCCGCGAGCGCGCGCGCGATCGTCGTCTTGCCGCTCGCCATGAAGCCGACGAGGTAGATCTTGTCGGTCTTCACTCAGTCAGCCTTCGCAGATCTTCGGCGAACGCGGGGTACGACACCGCGACGGCGCCGGCGTCGGTGACCGTCGACGGGCCGGTCGATCCGAGCGCGACGAGCGTGAACGCCATCACAAGCCGATGATCGCTCGCCGCGTCGGCCGTGCCGCCGGTCGGCCGTTTCGAATCCGTCGATGACGAAGCCGTCCGGCCGTTCGTCGGCCGTCACGCCCATGGCGCGAAATCCGGTCACGAGCGCCGTGATGCGGTCGCTCTCCTTGACCCGCAGCTCGGACGCGCCTGACACCTCGAGCCGGCCCCCAAGGGCCGCGCGCGCGGCCAGCACGGGCAGTTCGTCGATGAGGCTCGGGACCTCGTCGGGCAATATCGTCGCGTCCAGGTGCTGCCCATGGCCAACGCGGATCCTGCCGACCTTTTCGCCGGCGACCTCGTCGTCCACCGTGATGGTCACCGCGGCGCCCATCCGCTCCAATGCGCGAATGAAACCGAGACGGTGAGGGTTGAGACACACGCCGGTCAACTCCACCGACGAACCCGGCAACCCGGCCGCGGCTGCCGCCCAGACGGCCGCCGACGACGGGTCACCCGGCACATCGAGCGTTCGTCCGGGTGCCTGTGCCTCCTGTCCGCCCTCGACCGACACGGTCACCGGACCGGACGGCGGTGAGAGCGAGCCGTCAGGCGGCGCGGATGTCCGCACGCTCAGGCCGAACGCCGGGAACGCGCGCTCGCTATGGTCACGTGTCGCGAGCGGTTCGACGATGGTCGTGACGCCCGGCGGCACGAGGCCCGCCAGCATGATGGCGCTCTTCACCTGCGCGCTGGCGACCTTGCTCTCCCACGTGATGGGCCGAAGCCGCCCGCCGCGGATGATGAGCGGCGCGTGTCCGTCGGTCGCCTCGATCGAACCGCCCATCACGCTCAGCGGTTCGATGATCCGGCGCATCGGCCGCTTCGACAGGGATGCATCGCCGATCATCGTCGTCGAGAACGGACAGGCCGCCAGGATGCCGGCCAGCAGACGCATCGTCGTGCCGGAATTCGCCGCATCGATGGGCGTGGGGGAGGCCCGGAGCCCCCCGCGTCCGCGTCCGTGGATGGTCAAAGCGCCCGGCCCGGTCTCGTCGATGCGGACGCCAAGCGCGCGCATGCAGGCGACGGTGGCGGCGACGTCGGCGCCCGGCGACAGATGTGTGACCGAGGTCACCCCCTGCGCGATCGATCCGAGCATCACGTAGCGATGAGAAATAGACTTGTCGCCGGGGACGGGCACCAGGCCACGGACGGCGCGCACAGGTTTGAGATCGAGACGGTGTTGTGTCACGGTGCTGGTCACGACTTCGACGGGTCGGACGGAGAGCCGTCCTTGAACCCGATCAGCTTAATATGTTACTTACTCCGCGGTCATGCTGACTGACGACCATCTGGTCCGCCTCGAGCTGCCCAGTTCGTTTGAGTTGCTCGACCTGGTCCAGGTGCTCAGCGATCGACTCTCGTCGATTGCCGGCCTCGACGAGGATCTGACGCATTGGGTAAGCGTGGCCGTCCGCGAATCGGTCATCAATGCCATCAAGCACGGCAACCGCGAGGACCGCGCCAAGCACGTCGTCGTGGAGTTCATTCTGCGGCCGCGCGCGCGTCCTGAGGAATTCGTCGTCCGCGTCCTCGACGAGGGCGAGGGATTCGACCCGGCGGACATCGCCAACCCGCTCGATCCCGAGAACATGCTGAAGTCCAGTGGCCGCGGCATTTTCTTCATGCGCAACTTCATGGACGACGTGTCCATCACCCGCCGGCCGGAGGGGGGAATGGACGTGCGGATGAGCAAGAAGCTGGCCTGATTGGATCTCGACCCCCTCTACCTGGCCACGGCCGTCGAAGGCGCGCTGGCATGCGGACGCATTCACCGGCAGTACTTCCGTCGCGGCCTCGAGGTCCACAAGAAGGGTCGCATCGATCTCGTCACCGCGGCCGATCTCGCCGCTGAAGAGGCGTTCCGCGCGCTCATTGCCCAGCGCTTTCCGACACACGCGGTGATCGGTGAAGAAGCGGCTCCGGCGCCTGCGCTTCGCGATCGTCCGGTGCAGTGGATCATCGACCCGGTCGACGGTACCACGAACTTCGCGCACGGCCTGGCGCTCTTCTCCGTCTCGATCGCGCTCCGCATCGACGGCGTCATCCAGGTCGGTGTCGTCTACGATCCCATTGGCGAGGAGCTCTTCACCGCCGAGCGCGGTTTCGGCGCCCGCCTCAACGGCCAGCCCCTCCGCGTCACCCGGGCGTCGGAGCTGGTGGACGGAGTGTTGTGCACGGGTTTTCCGTACACGGTGCGCGAAGAACGCCGTCGCCAGGTGGATGTGTTCGCCGCGTTTCTCGACGAAGCGCGCGCGGTTCGCCGGCTGGGATCGGCGGCCCTCGATCTCGCCTACGTGGCCGCGGGCCGCCTCGACGGCTTCTGGGAGGAACGGCTCCATCCATGGGACATGGCGGCCGGCGTGCTGCTCGTCGAGGAAGCCGGCGGGAAGGTCACGGACATGGACGGCGGACCACTCGATCTGTTCGCCGGACACGTCGTCGCGACGAACGGTCCGCTGCACGATCCAATGCTGTCGGTGATTCGTCCGTTCCGCCTTCGCGCCTAGGGCGCTTCGGCGGACAGGTCCGCTGCAGGCCTGAGGCGCTTCGCTGGTATACAATCGCCGCTCGAACGAATGGCCACGGCTGCCACTATCGACCGACCGGCGCCTCCCGCATCACCGCTCGTCGACGATCTTGAACGTGAACTGAAATTCGTGCTTCCGGCCACGCGCGTGGATATCGCGGCGCGTCTCCTCAACATGTTGTGCAAGCCGGATTCACAGTACCCGGACGCTGACGTCTGGACGATCTACTACGACTCGCAGGGTTTCGACTCGCTCGACGAAAAACTGAACAGCGACTATCTGAAGACGAAGATTCGCGTGCGGTGGTACTCGCCGCCGGGCGGCAGCGGTCAAGGCCCCGTATTTCTCGAAGCGAAGCAGCGCGTCGGCAATCGACGCGACAAAGTGCGCGTGCTTCTGCCGATGGCGGCCGACACGCTCGTCCCGCGCCGGCTGAGCGATCCGGTGTTGGCCGCGTTGCCCGAGCGGCTCGCGGCGAAGGGCTTCCTGCTCGGGCCGGACTGGCATCCGATGCTTGCGCTGCGGTATCGCCGGCGCCGCTTCGTGGACGTGTCCACCGGGTCGCGCGTGAGCCTCGACAGCGAGATCACGGCCGTCTCGGTGAATCACCGGTATCTCTTCGCGAGAAACGTCGGCCCGCTTCCCGTCGCCGTCGTCGAAACCAAGGGACTGGCTGACGTGCTGCCGGGCCACCTTCGGCCGCTCATCACGCTCGGCCTTCGCAAACAGTCGATGTCAAAGTACGCGGCGCTGCTTCTGCAACTCAGCCGCGCGCTTCACTAGGAGCCTGGCGACGTCATGCCGCAACAGTTGAATGAGCTCATGGCTGCGCTTGGCGGAGCAGGGGCCACCGGCGCGCAACAGATCGGTCCGGCCGCCTTCGTCGTGCTGATGGCGGCGTCGCTGGCGTCGTCGTTCGTGATCTCGTACCTCTACCTCTACTTCTTCACGAACCGCGCGACCGGCAGCCAGATCCACCGCGCATTTCCGCTGCTCGGGATTTCCATTACCGCGATCTTCGTCTGCATCCAGTTCTCGCTCCCGCTCTCGCTTGGCTTGCTCGGCGCGCTGTCGATCGTCCGGTTCCGCACGCCCATCAAGGAACCGGAAGAGATCGGGTTCATCATGCTCGTCATCGCGCTGTCGATCGCCATCGCGACCTTCAAGCTCACGTTCGCCGGACTGATCTTCGTGGTTGCGTTCGTGGCGCTGATCGTCCAGGCGTCGGTTCGCGTCCTCAGCGGCGGCGCCGGTGACGGCGTGATCGTCATCGCGGCGCCTTCCACGCACGGACCGGTTGACGCCGCGGCCGTGACGGCGGTGCTGAAGAAGCACGTGGCGCGGCCACGACTCGAGAGCGTGTCGCAGTCGGGCGGCGAAACCGTGGTGTCCTTCAGCTTCCGTGGCGTCAGCGACAGCGGGCTCCTGGCGCTTCCCGGCGAGATCCGAGAAGCCGTGCGCGACGCGACGTTCAACGTCTTCTTCAACCGGCCCGGACCGCTGTGACGTCCCGGCCACAGCCGTTGCGTTCCTGGCGGCTGCTGGCACTGGTCGCTGGCCTCGCTGGCGGCCTGGCCGTGGTCGAGCGTCTGGCCGGCCTTCCATCGGCCTCGTGGCCATCCGATACGGTGCCCCGGATTTCTGCCGCCGTGTCCGCGCTGCCTCCGGGCGAGATTGCCTCCAGGCATCCCGTCCTGTCGCTCGTCATGGACGCCGCGGACCTTCATGACCCTGAGCGGGGCATCCTGGCGAATGTCCTCGAGCACGGTCGGGACTGGGAGCGCCCAGGCACGGTCGCGTATTTCGACGACGGTCAACTGCGGTTCGCAACCGGCGTCGGCGTGCGCATCCACGGCGGTGGCAGTCGGAAGTCGTCGCCTCGACAAGGGTTTCGGTTGTACTTCCGCCGCGAGTACGGCGCGCGGCAACTCCCGCCCGACGTGCTATTCAGCACGGATGCGCAGCCGGTTCGCCACCTCGTCATCCACAACGATGTGCGGGACGGGCGGCATTTCGCCAACCCGCTGGCCTATGACATCGCGCGTGAAGTCGGTGCCATCACGGCCGAAACATCGCCGGTACGCTTTTTTCTGAACGGCGAGTTCTACGGCGTGTTCGTCCTGACCGAGCGCTTCGACGAGCAGTATTTCCGGGCGCACTGGGGACACGACCGCATCGACTGGACCGACGAGGAGATGCAGTCCTTCTGGGAGTGGTCGGTGCAACACCGGCCGATGACGATGGCTGACGTCGCGACGAAGGCGGATGTCGAAGGCCTGGCGCGATGGTTTCTGGCGACGGCGTTCATGGCCACGCGTGACGCGTATCAAGGCCCGGGTCAGTACCTCGATTCGTCCCGGACCCCGCCGCGCTGGTTCTGGGTCAACTGGGACATGGACGGCAGCTTCCGGTCGTTCGATCTCGACAGCTACGCCGATCTACTGAACCGGGTGGACGAGCTGCAACGGGGCCGAAGCCACACGGAACCGCGCTCCAATCTTCTGACCACGCTGTTCGCCGAGGATGATGCGTTCCGCACGTTCTACAAGCGGCTCTTCGTCGCCGCGATGAATCATCACCTCACGCCGGAATTTCTCGACCGACGGCTGGACTATTACCGCCGCGCCGGCCAACAACTCGGGGTGACCGAAACGAAATACCTCCGCGAATACGCGACGTTCATCGAACGGAGGCCAGCTGTTCTTCAGGAAGTTGACCGAGAGCTGGCTGAACACGGGCCCAAGCCAACCACTGGCGCTCGGCCTGCCGGCCGGCGAGTCAATCACCATCGACGGGGAAGCGGCACGGGATGGATTCGAGGGATTGTACTTTCCAGACCTCGAGATCGCGCTTCAGGCCAACGGCGAGAATTTCGAACACTGGGAAGTGGACGGCGAGTCGAAAGGGACGGACCGAACACTTCGCCTCCGAGTCGAGCGTCCCAGGTTCGTGGAAGCGGTCTATCGCGGGAAGCCGCGCGCGAAGACGCGCCGGCCGTCGAGTCCGGCGGATACGGCCGCGCCAGCCGAGCCGGCCGATCGGCTTTCATGGGTTCCCGTCACCGCGCCGGCCGGCGGGACGACCTTTCAGATGCTCACGCACGAAGTCACGGTCGCGGCCTTCAGCGCGTTCGCGGCGGCACATGACCAACGAATGCCAACGCAGCCGTCGTGGTACTCCGCGCCCGATCATCCGGTCGTCAACGTCACATGGGACGAGGCGCAGGCGTTCTGCGCGGCTGCGGGCGCGCGGCTGCCGACGGAAGAAGAGTTCGATCATGCATCAGCGCTGGAACCGACCGGCGACCAACCGCCGGTCTGGGGCGACCAGCAGACGCGCGAAGCCAATCTGCTCGGCGTGCGCGGATCGGACCGATTCGAACACTCGGCTCCGGTCGGATCGTTCGGCCGCAATCGGTACGGCCTGTACGACATGGTTGGCAACGTCTGGGAGTGGACGTCGTCGACGCACAACCGATCGACCGCCACGTACGAGCTCCGCGTGGTGGCCGGCGGTTCGTGGGATACGCCCGCGCGGAGCTTTCCACGCCGCGCGGCACTTTCAAGACACGGCCGCCACAACTTGTACGTCGGTTTCCGTTGCGCCCGCTGAGCGACTTCGCACTGGCCACCGGGTGCTTTGGCGATCGCCCCCTTGCGGCGACAACACAGGATCTGCGAGCCAGACATGCGGCCCAAGCACTACGACACTGCTTGGCACCGTTCCTGCTATCCACGACGACACAGGCAGCCCGCACGCCGGCCGCCGTATGGAGCTGATCATGGTGCGCATACCTGTCCGCCTGCTGTTTCCCGCCCTCGCTTTCGTCCTTGTCTCGACCGCGGCATCGGCACAAACGGTTCACTCGGTGCAAATCGGCGCCGGCGGTGTGTTTCCCCGCGGGCTCGACAGCCGCGCCACTGGCGACATCCTCGTTCGAAACTACTTTGGCGAACCGATGCCGGGCGATCCGTCGGTAACGGACGCGTTGGCCTTCCGCATCAGCGACTTCAAGACCGGCCAGATCTTCGGCGAGTGGAACGTCGCACTCGGCCGCCACATTGAATTCGGAGCCGGCGTGGGCTTCTACAAGCGCACCGTTCCCACGGTGTATTTGGACGTGGTCGACGACAGCGGCTTCGAGATTCGACAGGAGTTGAAGCTTCGTGTGGTGCCGCTGACGGCGCTCGTCCGTTTCCTGCCATTCGGAGGCCCTGGCGACTTCCAGCCGTACGTCGGCGCGGGCATCAGCGCGCTGAGCTTCCGTTATAGCGAATTCGGAGATTTCGTCGACCCGGCAACACTGGATATCTTTCCGGCGAAGTTCGTCGAGACCGGCACGGCGTTCGGCGGGTTGCTGCTCGGAGGCGTGCGGATTCCGCTCGGCGGCGACATCTACGGTCTGGGTCTCGAGGGCCGTTACCAATGGGGCGTCGGCGACCTGCCCGACGGCGAGTTCGTCGCCGACAAGATCGACCTCGGCGGCGGTCAGTTCAACGTCACCTTTCTGGTGCGGTTCTAGATCAAGTTGGAACTTCGAAGTTAGAAGTCAGAAAGGAACCATTCTGACTTCCAACTTCTGATTTCCTATTTGTCGGAGATCATCGCTTCGTAAATTTCGATCCGAGGCGCGACGAAATAGGACGCATACATCGGGTCGAGCGACGAGTAGAAGCTCTTGTTCAGGTACCACCGCTCGAAGACCTTCACCAGCCGATATCTGGACGGGTTCTGACGCAAGTGATCCCAGGCCGCCACGCTCTCGGGTTCCCTCGTCCGATAGTACCGAAGGTATTCGAGGCCGCTGGCCGAAATGTAGACCTTGGCACCGGTCGGGCTGCCGGCCATGTCCTTCTGATATTCCTCGACGGTCCGGTCGAGCCGGCCGAGCCTGACGAGTCGTGAAGGCACCCGCTCAGGATCGGGCAGCGGGCTGTACGACCGCAAAATGGAATGGGCGAGAAGCAGCACGGATCCCGGCGGTACGTTTCGTTCAACCCACTCGCCCGACTCGTTCCTCGTGTCATACGTGAATCGGTGCGTCGTCGTGGCCGTGAAGGCGGTCGTATAGCCCAGGACGATGGCGGCCACGGCGATGCCGAGCCAGCGTCGGCGGATCAGCAGCCTATCCAAGAAGAGACCGGCCGCGACCAGGAAGACCGGAAAGAGCGGCATGAAGTAGCGCACCGGCACGAACAGCCACGAGCCGGTGATGCCGAAGAACACCGCGACGAACGCGAGCGCCACGAGCCTGGGACGGCTCGGACGCCACGCGAACCAGGCGACGCTCACGTACACGAGAAGAGCCAGCGCGACGCCGAACCCAAACGGGAACGCGGCCACGAACTCGTATAGGTAGGGCCGGTATTGCCAGCCCGGCACATTCAGGTCAAAACCAAAATGGCCGGTCTCGACGTTGTCGAGCTCGAACAGGAACGTGTTGATGGTCTGGATTCCATCGATGTACTGGTACGGCGACACCATGAAGCTGCCGGCAACAGCTCCGGCGCCAAACACCGCGACCAACCGAACCGCATCCTTCCACGTGGCCAGTCTCCGGTCGTACAGCGCGATGGCGATGGCCGCGGCAAACGGGACGACTCCGAACGCGCCCGGATACTTCGTGCCAGTCGCGAACCCCGTCAGCAGCCCGGCGAGAACCGCGCGCCGCCAGGTCGGCCGCTCCGCGGCGCCGATGCTGACCACGAGCGACGAGGTCATGAAGAGGAGCAACGGCGCGTCGGTCGTTCCGAAGTGCGACTCCCAGACGTGCAGGGGAGTGATCGCCAGAAGCCCCGCCGCGAGGAACGCGCCGCGAACCGAGCCTCCGACCTGACGCGCCAGCACGAACACCACAGGCACCGTCAGGGTGCCCCAGAGAACTGTCCACAGCCGGTGCAGGAGGAGCCGGCCGATCTCATCGAGCTCCACGCCGAAGGCTTTCAAGAACTCGCTGGACAGAAAGCTGACGTGAAAGATGAAGCCGCAATAGTTGTAGAAGTGCGGATTGGGATCGGCCCACGTCATCTTCATCGCCGTCCGCAGGACCAGCGACTCGTCCGGGTTCAGATCGGGACGGGGAAAACCCCAGGTGATGCCCCAGAGGCGGAATCCGGCGGCGACTGCGATGAGCAGCACCCACAGAGCCACGTTCGCTGGAGACGAGAGATGCTCCCGGACTCCGGATCGAACCTGCTCAATTGCCGCGCGCATGAACGGAGGAATTATCGCCGACGACTACGGCACACGTCGATAGAGGACGAGCCCGCCGCCGTCGGCCGCGCGCACGAAGCCGGTCAGAAAGCTCGCGTCCGATTGGGCGCGTGCCGCCAGCTGGTCCCCGCCCTCGGCGCGTTCCTCGATCATGACCCATGACACGTGGCGCCGCGGCGCCTCGAGCGCCGCCATCCAGAGATCCCCGTTGCCTTCGTGCACGAAGTGATCGAGGCGCAGACCGTGCGACGAGGCTTCCTGCATGTAGTGCGCGAGCGATCCCATGCTCGCCAGAATCGGCTGGCCATCGTAGTCCTGATCGAGGTGGCGGCTGACCGCGGTCCGCGCGAGCCGGAACGGCGTTTCCCACTGGGCCTCGAGCACCATCGGCGCCTGGCGATCGAGCGGAGGACGTTGAAACCACACGGTGGCGAGAAACGCGACGGTCGCCCATCCCCGCAGCGGGCGAGACACATGGGCCAGGGCGAACGCCGACAGCACGCCCGCCGCGACCACGAGCGGCACCATGTACCCGCACGCGGTACGGATGGCCATCGTAGAAGGCGACGATGGGCAGGCACGCCGCGGCGAGGAGCGCGAGCGGCGTCAACGACGCCAGTGTCCGCCGGCTGGCGAGCACGCACGCGACAACCCCCGCGATGGCGACGAGGACGAGCGTGCGACTGCCGAGCGTCACGGTTGCTTCGATCACGTCGACGAGGACGGCCATGGGCCGATGGAATGCGGGGTTGTCAGGAACGAAAAAGCCCGATGTGACGAACCAGACACCCGTCGCGGCCCAGCTGAGGAAAAGAAAGATTCCAATCGCGACTCCCGGGTAGACCGCGAGACGGAACACGTCGATCCACTGATGCCGGCGCGCAACAAGAGCCACACTGAGAAGGGCGGCCGCAATGAACCAGCCCTCGTAGCGCGTCATCACGAGCGCCGCCAGCGTGACGCCAGCCCACCGATGCAGGCGCGTTGAGGGACGTCGCACCCACGCGTCCACGATGACGACGGCGAGAAGCGAGAGGCCGAAGAGCAGTGGCTCGGTCATCGGCGTGCTCTGGAGATAGAGCACGTTCGGGTTCATCAGGACGATCGCGGGAACCGACAGGGCAGCGGCAAGCGAACCGGTTCGCGCATGGACGAACCGCGTGATGGCCGTCAGACCGACCGAGAGTGCCAGTACCGAGATCACGACACCAGAAAAACCGGTCCGGTAGTTCCAGTCCATCCATGCAAACGGCGCGTTGAGCGCATGTGGAAGGGGAAGCCAGACCGTACCGAACTGGCGCCATCCGGGCGTCAGGCTGTCTGCGATACGGCGAGCCACGACGAGGTGTGCGCGCGCGTCGTAGTGACTGAGCGTCAGACCCTGGACCGCGTAGTACACCGCTGCACCTGCGCCGACCATCGTCGTGGCCGCCAGGACCACCCAGGTCCATGACGAGCGCCATCTGATTGTGGCGTCCGATATAATCGGCAGGTTGTTGTTCGCGACGCGTTCCACGGGGCCGGGCCTCTAGAGGTACATTGGATGGACCGCGTCACCGGCTTCTTCCACAACCTCACCAACGCCATCGGTCCTTTCGCGGCGCAGCTCGGTGCGCCCGGACTCGCGCTCGTGGCGTTCTTCGACTCGTCGTTCCTCTCACTCCCCGAAGTTGCCGACGCGCTGCTCGTTCTGGCGGTCGTGCACGAGCCGGCCCTGTGGCCGTACTATGCCGCGGCGACGACGGCCGGCTCGGTCGCAGGCTGCTACGCGCTGTTTGCGGTCGCTCGGAAGGGCGGCGACGCCTTCCTGCGCCGCCGGATGAAGGGACACCACATCGACCGGGCGCTTCGCCTGTTTCAGCGATTCGGATTGCTGGCGATCGTCGTCCCTTCGATCCTGCCGCCGCCGATGCCCTTCAAAGTGTTCGTGTTGCTCTCGGGGATCGCGAACATTCCGACGGGCAGGTTCCTGGCTGCGGTCACGATCGGGCGGGCGTTTCGCTATGGCGGCGAGGCTTGGCTGGCCTACGAATACGGCGAGGAGGCGGGCACCTACATTCGCAACAACCTCCCGACCATTTCGATCTGGACTGCGGTGATTGTCGCCCTCGGGGGCGTGACCTACATCCTGTGGCGGCGGCGTCGCAGAGCGTAGAATGAGGCACTAGTGCCAGCCCGCCCGGACCTGACAGTTGTCATCCCCATCTACAACGAGGCCCCCAACCTCGAGCCGCTCCATCGGGAGCTGACCGAGGCGTTGACCCGTTCGGGACGGCCGTACGAAGTGATCCTGGTGGACGACGGCAGCAGCGACCAGTCGTGGGAGATCATGTCGCGGCTGCAGGCGCGCGATCCGCGGCTGCGCGTGATCCGGTTCCGCCGCAACTTCGGTCAAACGGCGGCGTTCGCGGCTGGATTCGCCGAAGCGCGCGGGCGCGTCATTGTCACCTCCGACGGCGATCTGCAGAACGATCCGCGAGACATCCCGGGGCTCGTCGACAAGCTCGACAACGGCCAGTTCGACATCGTGTGTGGCTGGCGAAAGGACCGCAAGGATCCGTTCCTGAATCGCCGGCTGCCGTCGATGCTCGCCAACCGGCTGATCTCGTGGGCGACCGGCGTGCGTTTGAACGACTACGGCTGCTCGTTGAAAGCGTTTCGCGCGGAGGTCGTCAAGCCGTTGCGCCTGTACGGCGAGCTGCACCGGTTTCTGCCCGCGCTCGCGAGTGAGATGGGCGTCAGTATTGCCGAGCAACCCGTGAATCATCGCGCGCGCGAACATGGCCGGTCGAAATACGGCATCTCGCGCACGATCCGCGTGATTCTCGACCTCATCACCGTGAAGTTCCTGCTCAGCTACTCGACGCGACCCCTGCAGATCTTCGGTCTCGTCGGCATGACGATGGGACTCGTCGGTGGGGGCGTCGCGCTCTGGCTCGCGTATCTCAAGATCGTCGAGCAGCAGGGGATCGGCGATCGACCGTTGTTGCTTCTCGCGATCCTGCTGATCTTCACGGGCTTTCAGTTCATCACGATTGGGCTCCTCGCCGAGCTTCAGGCGCGCACGTACCACGAGTCGCAGAGCAAACCGATCTACATCATTCGCGAGATCCGGCAGGCCGACGAATCGGCCCAGCCGGCCCAGCCAAGCAGGAGCGCCCAGACCATCGCATGATCACGCTCGTCACCGGTGGCACAGGCTTCACCGGCAGCCACCTCGTTCGACGCCTTCTCTCTCGCGGCCATACCGTCAGGGTTCTGGATTCGTCGCCGGGACTGTTTGCGGAGGACCTCAGGCGCGAGGGCGCGGACCTCACCATCGGCAGCGTCACCGACGCGCCGCTCGTGGATCGTCTCACCGCGGGAACCGAACGCGTGTTCCACGTCGCGGCGGTGTTCCGGCAGATCAACCTGCCGAAACGCGTGTACTACGACATCAACGTCACCGGCACGAAGATCGCGGCGGAGGCGGCGCTTCGACACGGCGTGAAACAGTTCGTGTACTGCTCGACGCAGGGCGTGCACGGCGACATCAGCGCGCCGCCCGGAAACGAAGACTCGCCGATCACGCCGGCCGACTACTACCAGGAGACGAAGTATCAGGGTGAGCAGGCGGTCGGCGAGCTGGTCGCCAAGGGACTTCCGGCGACGACCCTGCGGCCGATGGCGATCTACGGACCGGGCGATCCCGCACGCTTTCTGTTCCTGTTCCGTCACGCGAAGCGAGGCCGCTTCCTGATGTTTGGAAACGGCAAGACGTTCTATCATCCGCTGTATATCGACAATCTCGTCGATGCGTTCGAGCTCGCGGGCGAGCGTCCGGGCCGCGGCGAGGTCTACCTGATCGGCGACGAGCACTACTACAGCCTCAACGACCTGGTGAAGGCCGTGGGCGTCAGTCTCGGCGTCAACGTCAAGATCACACACCTGCCGTTCACACCGCTCTGGCTCGCGTCGGCCGCCTGTGAGGCCGTCTGCACGCCGCTCGGCATCGAGCCGCCGTTGTTCCGGCGCCGTGCCGACTGGTTCCGCCAGAATCGCGCGTTCTCGATCGACCGCGCCAAGACAGGGCTGGGCTACGATCCCTCGCGTCGATCTCGCCACCGGCCTCGCCCGCACCGCCGAGTGGTACCAGAAGAACGGGTACCTATGAGGGGTCAGAGCCCTTTTCCACAGAAACGGCGTTTTAGGGGACAGAGCTCGCCCTCAGCCGGCGCCTGTCCAATTCGCCTTCCTCGCGAGCTCTGTCCCCCTATGTGCCGTTTCTGTGGAAAAGGGCTCTGACCCCTCATGTGTGGCATTGCTGGAATCTTCGACGGCGCAGGGGCGCCCCGGTAGCGACCGGGTCGGACGAATGCTCGGCACGATCGTGCATCGCGGGCCGGATGACCAGGGTATTCATGACGGCGGGCACGCCGTGCTCGGTGTCCGGCGCCTGAAGATCATCGATCTGGAAGGCGGCCACCAGCCCCTGTCGAACGAAGACGGCACGGTCTGGGTCGTCTACAACGGCGAGATCTACAACCACGCCGCGCTGCACCAGGAGCTCGAGGCGAAGGGCCATCGCTTCACGACGCGGTGCGATACCGAAGTGCTCGTGCACGCCTGGGAAGAGTGGGGACTGTCGTTCGTCGACCGCTTTCAGGGCATGTTCGGGTTCGCGATTTGGGACGCGCGCACCGAGACGCTGGTCATCGGCCGCGACCGGCTGGGCATCAAGCCCGTGTACTACGCCTGGGACGGATCGCGGCTGGCCTTCGGGTCGGAGATCAAAGCGGTGCTCGCCTCAGGCTATGTGCGACAGCGAGCCCGACCTCGACGCGATCTATCACTACGTGGGCTACGAGTTCGTGCCGGCGCCCGCGACGATGTTCCGCGACGTCCGAAAGCTGCCGGCCGGACACCTCCTGATCGTGACTGGCGGGGAGAAGCCCGACGCTCTCCATCCGCCAGTACTGGGACGTGTCGTTCGAGCCGCAGGAGCGTTCCGAAGAAGAGGAGATCGCCGGCGTCCGCCGTCTGCTCGGAGACGCCGTCCGCAAACGGCTGATGTCGGACGTGCCGCTTGGGCGTGTTCGTCTCCGGCGGCCTCGACTCGACGGCCGTGCTCGCGTTCGCCCGCGAAGCGTCGACCCTGCCCATTCCGACATTCACCATCGGATATCGCGATCCGTCGTTCAGCGAGTGGGACTACGCGCGCCGCGTGGCCAAGCACTACGGGACCGAACACCACGAAATCGTCATCGAGCCGATCACGCCGGCGCGTGATCGAGCACGCCGTATGGCACCTCGACGAGCCGATGACCGACCTCTCGGCGATCCCGTTCGGCGTGCTGTCGGCGCAGGCGCGCAAGCACGTGACGGTGTGCCTGTCAGGCGAAGGCGGCGACGAGGTGTTCGTCGGCTACGACCGGTTCATCGCCTCGAAGCTGAACCACATGCTCTATGGCCGGATGCCCGCCGTCGTACGCCGCGCGGTCGAGGCCGCCGTCACGACGGCTTCCCGACCAGGAGCAGAAGAAGGGCGCCGTCAACATGCTGCGGCGCTTCATCGAAGGCGGCGCGCTGCCGGAGGATGGCGGGCACATGCGCTGGCAGTACTTCTCGTCCGCCGCGCAGGACCAGGCGCTGTTCCGGCCCGAATTCCTCGCGCGCGTCGGCCGCGATCCCTTCGAGCCGATTCGCCGCCAGCGCGCCCGCGTCGGGTCGGCGGATCGCCTCGCGCAGGAATGCTACGTCGACCTGCGTCTGACGATGCCCGATTCGGTCCTGATGAAGGTGGACAAGATGTCCATGGCGCACTCGCTCGAAGTACGCGTGCCGTTCCTCGATCACGCGCTCGTCGAATTCGTCGCCAGCATTCCGAGCGAGCGCAAATTCCCGGGCCTGCGGACCAAGGCGCTCTACCGGAAGGCGATGGAAGGCCTCCTGCCGGATTTCGTCCTGAATCGCGGCAAGCAGGGTTACAGCCTGCCGATCAAGAACTGGCTGCGGACGGATCTGCGCGACTACATGGACACGCTGCTCAGGACGTCCCCGCTCGTGCAGCGAGCACTTCAATCAGCCGTGCATCGACCGTCTCATCGATGAGCATCTCCGGCGGACACACAACCACAACCACGTCCTGTGGGCCCTGATGAACCTGGCGCTCTGGCATCGCCGATTCATCGAGGACCGGCCGAGCCGCGCGGCCTGACCACGTGAGCCGGCGCGCCCTCTCGCTCGCGATTCGACTGACGGTTTCTCTCGGACTGCTGGCGCTGCTGGGGCTCGTGGTGGCTGAGCCCCGTGAGCTGGCATCGCGCCTGTCCGCGATACGCGCGCCGATGCTGGCCGCCGCCTTTGTGCTCACGGCCGGCGATCGGGTCCTGATGGCGTTCAAGTGGTGGGTCCTGCTCCGCGCCCGGGACATCGGCATGCCCCTCGGCGTCGCGGTCAGCGCGTACTTCGCGAGCTCGTTCGCTGGCCTCTTCCTGCCCGTCACGCTGGGCGCCGACGCCGTTCGGCTCGTCGCGAGCCGTCGAGTACGGTGCCGCCGAGATCACCGCATCGATCGTCGTGGAGCGCACCCTCGGCGCCGTCAGCGTGGTGGTGGTCGCACTCGGCGGCTGTGCGCTCATTGCGGGCACACTGGCCAACGTCGCGCTCGGTCGCATCGTCCTGGCGATCAGCGTCGTGGGACTGGCCGTCGCGATCGGTTTCGCCGCCTCGCTATGGCTCGCGTCACGTTGGGCCGATAGGCCGCACGACACGGCCGCGCCGTCGTTGCTCCGCAAGGTGGCCACAGCCTACGCGGCGTACGCCCGCCACCCGGCCGCGCTCACGGGTTTCTTCGCGCTGTCGATCGTCGAGTCGCTCGTTCCGGCGCTGGTCGCGTTCGTCGTCGCGCGGGGGCTCAACCTCGACGCCCCGCTCTGGCTCTTCGTCTCGGCCATTCCTGTGTCTCTGATGGTCGCGCGGCTCCCCGTGTCGCTCGGGGGCTTTGGCGTGCAGGAAGCCTCGTTCGTGTATCTGTCCGGCCTTCTGGGCATGGGACGGTCCGATGCGGTGGCCACGATGCTCGTCGTCGACGCGGTGCTCGTCCTGACGCTCTTGCCGGCTGCGTTTGACGTCTCTATCCTCAGGCAGCAACGACCGACAACATAGACGGACCCGACGCCGATGCCCACCAAGCCCGACAAGCTCGACGACGTGCCCCGCGAGATCTTCGACCGGACGCGCAGCGCCCGCGAGAAGTATCAGGCCCTGATGGTGGGACGCCCTGGCTGGGGCCCGCTGCTTCGTTACGAGTTCGTGACCAGCCTGGCGGGCCGCCTGCCGGGCGCGCTCGGCCTGTTCCTCCGTTCGCGGCTCTACCCAGGTCTCTTCGCGCGGTGCGGACGGAACGTGTTCTTCGGGACCGATGTCGTCCTGCGCCACCCCCACAAGATCGCCATCGGCAGCGACGTCGTCATCGACGACGGTTGCGTGCTGGATGCGAAGGGGACGTCCAACAAGGGCATCACGATTGGCGACGGGGTGTTCATCGGCCGGCACAGCAGCCTCAACACCAAGGATGGGGACATCGTCGTCGAGGACCGGGTGAACATCGGTCCGTTCTGTACCGTGTTTTCCGCGAGCACCGTGCGCATCGGGAGAGAAACGCTCCTCGCCGCGTACGCGTACCTGGTGGGTGGAGGGCACGCGTTCGATGAAATCGGCACGCCGATTCTCGATCAGCCGCGGCCATCGGTCGGGATCACCGTGGGGCCTGCGTCCTGGATTGGCACGGCCGTGACGGTCCTCGACGGTGTGACCATCGGCCGGGGCGTCGTGGTCGGCGCCAACGCCGTCGTGACGCGCAGCCTGCCGGATTTCAGTGTGGCTGCCGGCACGCCGGCCGTCGTTCAGCGCACGCGCGAGGCTCCGCCAGGCTCGCCGTCGTGAACCGCACCGGCGTTCTTCCCAGGGACGGGTTCCATGAGCCGGGCGTTCTTGGGACGTTCCTGGGCCGCGTGGGCGGCGTCCGTGGCTGTCGCGGCGGGCCTCCTGGCGTATTTCCTCCGCGGCGTCGACATCGATCGCATTGTCGGCACGGCCCTGAACGCATCACCAGGACCATTTCTCGCGTTCCTCGGACTCTTTGGCCTCGGGATCGCCGCGCGCACGACGAGGTTCTGGATTCTGCTCGGACGGGCGGTGCCATTCCGCACCGTCCTCAGCATCACGCTCGTTCGCAATTTGCTGGTGGATCTCCTGCCCGCCCGACTCGGTGAGCTCTCGTACGTCTACCTCGTGACGACGAAAGGGAAGCGGCCGCTCGAGGACGGCGTGGCGACTCTTGCGATTGCGTTCTTTCTCGACCTCGTCGCGCTGTCGCCACTGGTGCTCGCGGCGTTGCTCGTCGTCGGCGGCGACACGCTCGTTGCCGCCGTGGATCGCCTGGACGGCGAGCGGAGTCCTCGCTGCTGGAGGCCTCGTCGCGGTCGTGCTTGCTGGCCCGATCGCGCGTCGTCTCGGCGCGTGGCTGAAGCGAGGTGGCGCGGCGGGGTGGAAAGCGGCGAGCGCGGCCCGGCTCCTCGCCCTCGGCGCGAGCTTCGACCATGCGAAGCGCGAACGGTTGCTGCTGCCGGCACTCGTCCTCTCGGTGGTCGTCAGGCTCTGCAAGTACGGCAGCGCGTATTGTCTGGTGTTGTCGCTGCTCGCGCCTCTCGGCTACTCGATGGCCCAGCTCGGCGTCCTCCGTATCTTCCTCGGGAGTGTGGCGGCCGAAGTGGCCGCGTCGCTCCCGGTTCACGGGCTCGCAGGCTTCGGCACGTACGAAGCGGCGTGGACGCTGACGCTCGAGGAGCTTGGCTACCCGCGCGACCACGCGATCATTTCCGGTCTGCTGGCACACGCGATCACACAAGGCATCGAGTACGTGCTCGGCGGCGCCGCGCTCATCTGGATCTTCAACCGCCGGCAGGGTGCGGTGTGAGCCCTGTGGTACACTCGCGATTCATTTCGCGCCGCCCCTCGACAGACTCGGGGCGTCCTGAGCGCGCCGAAGGACGATGTCCGAGTTAGGCGCCGCGCCGTTCCTCGTGCTGCTGGCTGCGGCCGTGACCAGCTCGCTCCTCATCGCGGTGCTGTATCAGCACTTCTTTGCCAGCGCGGCCACGGGCAGTCAAATCTATCGGTCCTTTGGACTGTTCGGGCTGTCGATCACCGCGATCTTCGTCACCGTTCAGTTCTCCCTGCCGCTCTCGATCGGTTTGCTCGCCGCGCTCTCCATCGTCCGGTTTCGCACGCCGGTCAAGGAGCCCGAGGAAATTGGCATCCTCATGGTGGTCGTCGCCGCGGCGATCGCCAGCGCGACGTTCAAGCTGCAGTTCCTTGGCGTGCTGCTGGCGGCGGCGTTTTCGGCGCTGGCGCTGCAACGCATCGCCGCCCGCAAGATGGTGGGGCGTGATGGGCGCCAGTTGGTGACCGTGGCCGTGCCGGCCGCCCAATATGGCGCGAAGAGGGCAGTCGTCAACGCCGCCGTTGAACGCTACCTGCGCGGCGGCCGGCTCGAAGGCGTGATGACTCGCTCGGGCGAAGTGGTCGTGTCGTACAGCTTCCCGGGCAGCGACCGGCCGGACGTCGACGCGCTGCGAGGCGACCTCGAGAACCAGGCGATCGCGCCGACCGTTCAGATCCATCTCGCGCGGGCCCGCTCGTGACGTCGTCGGCATCCTCACGTCTGAAAACCGGCCTGGCGGCCGCACTAGGCGTCGTGCTTCTCATCGGCGCCGGCATCGCCATCGATCGCTTCGATCTCTTCTCGGACCTGACGTTCGCCATCCAGCGCACACCGTCTCGGATGCCGAGCACGCGGTTCGTGCCGGAAAGCGACTTGCGAACCGGCGTCCCGATTCTCTCCCTCGCCACGCAGGACGACGCGCTCAACAGTCCCGAGACTGGACTCCTGAGGCATCCCCTCGAGAAGGGCGCCGAATGGGAGCGACCCGCGTACGTCTCCTATTTCGACAAGGGCGAACTCCGGTTCGCGTCGGAAGTCGGCCTTCGTCTGCACGGCGGCAAGAGTCGCGAGAACTCGCCGGTACAGAGCTTCCGGCTGTACTTCGAGCGCCGATATGGCGCCACGACGTTCGGCGCCGGCCTGCTCTTCGGCGGCCGTTCCGATCCGGTCCGCCAGATTGTCGTTCACAACGATTTGCGGCAGGACTTGCGGGGCCGGTGGTGGCATTTCATGAATCCGCTGGCGTTCGACATTGCCGGCGCCGTGGGCGCGATCGTGCCGGAGACTCAGCCGGCGCTTGTCTTTCTGAACGGCGACTCGCTCGGCGCCTACGTGCTGACGGAGCACGTCACCAGCCGCGGATTCCAGGACGCGCACTTCGGCCATCGCGGTTTCACGATCGCCGACACTGATGCGCTCGAGGACATGTGGCGGTGGCAACGCGAACATCCGCGGCTTACGGTCGCCGACGTCGAGGAAGTCGTCGATCTACGCAACCTGACCAACTGGTTCATCTCGGCCTTGTTCTGCGCGACGACTGACGCGTTTCAAGGCGTGATGCTGCGCGACGAGACGGCCTCGCCGCCGCGGTGGTTCTGGGTGAACTGGGACATGGACCACAGTTTCATGGACCTGTACCAGCAAGCGCCCGAGCCCTGGGAGCACGACACGTTCACCACGCTCCTCACCAAGCGCGAGTTGCGATCCGGACTCGTGACGCGATTGCTGGAGGAGGATCCGCGTTTCGCCGTGCGATTCAAGCAGGCGCTCGGTGACGCGCTCAACCACCGATGGACACAGCGCTTCCTCATGGAGCGGTTTGATCACTACGGCCGGATCGCGCAGGCACTGAAGGTGCCTGACCAGGAGTACCTTCCGGTGCTCGCCGAGTTCCTGCGGCGCCGGGCCGACGTCCTCCGGAAGCAGGCGCCTGAATACCTGCCGAAGGGCCAGAGTCGCCGCGTGACCCTGGCCGCACCGGAGGGCGCGTCGTTTGACATCGACGACAACGCCTCGACGGCCGGATATGAGGGCTGGTACTTCGATGACACCGCCGTCCGCATTGCCGTCACCGGCTCGTGGCGCGATCGGTTCGATCGCTGGATCGTCAACGGACAGCCCCGTCGCCAACGTCGGTCCCGACTTCACGCGCGAGATTTCGGAAGATCTTCGTATCGAGGCGATATTTCGCTGACGTCAGGCAATAGCTCGCGCGACGCAGTCGAGCGAGCGCCAGCGAGCCTACGCGAAGCCCCCCGGGATGGCTAAGATGGGATCGTGAAGCGTTGGGGGATTGCCGCGATCGTCGCGACCGGCGTGCTGCTCGTTGGCGGAATCGCCGCCTTTCTCTTCGATCATCCGCTGGCGGCGCGGCTGTCAACGCGATGGATGCCGCCATCGGCTCCGGCGGCTGGCACGGCTGAAGAGCAGGGCAAAGAGGCCGGCGCGTTCAAGGCCCTGGGCCGCGATCTCCATGGCACGCTCATTTGGTCGTCGAATCGCGAGGGGAACCACGAGCTCTACCGAGCCGATCTCGCGACCGGTCAAGTCGTCCGCCTGACCAACCATCCGCACGTCGACTACCTGTCGCGGTACTCGCCCGACGGCCGGCTGATTTCGTTTCTGCGCAGCCGGCGGCCATGGGTGTCCTTTCGCGAGGTGGACGGCTGGGACCTGATGATCATGAACGCGGACGGCAGCAATCAGCGGCGCCTGGTTGAGCAGGCCTACCACGCGGTGTGGACACCAGATGGCCGGTCGATCACGTACACGCGAGACAACAAAGTGATGGCCGTGGACGTCGGCTCCGGGCAGGAACGGACGATCGTCGACGGCGCGGACGCGCCGCTCGCGGGCCGAATTGACGAACCCATGCTCGGCCCGGGAAACCGGCTGGCCCTCGCCCTCAAGGGTGTCTCGCGCGGCCGGCAAGGCGTCGGGATCCTGTCGCTCGACGCTCGCACGTTCGAACGCGTGTCATCGAACCCCAGCGCGTGCGAGATCGCGTGGATTGGCCAGACGGGCCGCGTCGTGTGGATCGAGGGCAGCGGACGAGGCGGCACGCGGGTCATGCACACGCCCTCGGCAGGCGGCACGCCGGAGGTCCTGATAGACCTGCCGGGCGCCTATAGTCACGAGTACTTCCCCATGGTGACACCCGACGGACGCTGGCTCATCTGGGGGGCTGCCGCAGAAGGGCACGAACACGATCGCGCGGACTACGAAATCTTCGCGTGGAGAGTCGGCACGCCGGCCGAATCGGCCACGCGGCTGACCTGGTCAACCAGCAACGATCAGTGGCCGGATCTCCGAATCGACTGAGGGCGGCCAGACATGGCCCTCTGACTGGTCAGGCTGCTGCCCGGAGCCGGCGGAGGCGTGGCTACGGGAATTTCCTCGAACCGCCGGATGATCTCGTCCCGGAACGTTTCAGCGACGCGCTGGTATCCGGCGGGATTTGGATGCAGCCCGTCGGTTCCAAGCAGACCGACACCCGTCCCGAATGCCTGCTCGAGGTCCGCCACGCCGCCAAGTCCGAGCGACGATGCCAGACCACGAATCGCGTCGTTCAAATCGTCGATCGCGGCCTGCGAACCCGGCCGGGAGTCCTCCCGATCCTTGCTCACCTGAAATAGCGTCCCCAGAACCACCTCAGCACCGTGGGTCTGGGACCAACGCGCGATCGCACGCAAGCCGGACCGCGCATCACTGATCGGGGTCTCACGGAGCCCGTTGTACCCCTCGAAAAGCAACACGACCTGCGGCTGATTGACCTCGATCTCGGTCACGATACGCTCGGTACCCTCGTCGATGGTCTCACCGCCAAGGCCTGCGTTGATGACGACGATGTCATTCGACCCATACCGCTGTCGCAGCATCTGCTCGAGCTTGAAGGGGTAGTTCTCGACCGGGTCCAGCAACTGCGGCGTACGGGCCGTCGTGAAGTCCGGCGGCTCGCGGAGGAAACCCTGCGTGGTGCTGTCGCCGAAGGCCATGAACTTGGTGAACTTCAGTCGCCGTTCGGGTAACGAGACCGCCACGTGAAAACTGCAGCTCGCCTGGCCGACGGTATCAACGGCGGTGCAGACGACAGCGTTCGCACCTACCGGAAACTCTGAGTCGGGCTCCGGCGAGCACTTGACGGTCACCGGCGGGTTCTGAGACGTGGACGAGGGCAGGGCGAAGTGCACGGGCAACGGCGCGCCTGAGTTCGACGGGACGTCGATATCAGTCGGGCACGCGATCGTCGGGCCCGTCACTGGTGGCGGAGGCGTCATCCCGGCAGGGGACTCGCAGCCGGCGGCCAGACCTACGGCAACAAGGAGGGCAAACAGCGGGAGTTTGTGTGGCACCAGTTGCACGGCAGCCATGGGAACCCGTCGAGTGCCGAATCACGCCACCGGTCCCCCGGGACCGGCACTGATCGGAAACTGACGTTCTGTCTGGCGGATCTGCTGAACCCTGCGGTCCGCTCCCCAGCCGAGCCGAACTCCTATGATATCCGCACACCGCTCCAGGCAGGAGAGGCCCGGGTGTCCGGTGGTCCCCAGGCCGGTCCGCCGGAAGACCACGTCGTCCAGGTTGACGGCCATTTCCCGCTCAACCGCGAAAATCACCTCGGATTCCACGGATTCGCGCTGGGGGGTCAGCCGTTCGAGCCCGTGGGGCGCGCTCGCGCCCGGGGGGACCACCTCGTCCACTTCCGCGCCATAACTGGCCACGAGGTTGGCCACGACGTCCGGCCCCAGATGGCCCAATCGACCCTCCACGGCCCTCGTGAGTGCTGGCAGGTCCCTGATGTTTCCCCCGACGAGCGGCGTGGACCGGGTGGCGCAGGGAACCGCTGGGCGGGCGAGCTTCCGGAGTGCCAGGTCGGTTGCCCGCTCGGCCAGGCGGCGGGCCGTCGTGAACTTGGCGCCCAGCACCGACATGCAGCCCTCGACGCGGTCGCGGGCCGCGTGATCGACGATCTGATAGTCGCCCGTTCCCTGATAGACGTCGTCGGTCAGCGTTGACTCGGTCAACGGATACAGACCGGCGAACGCATGACGGACGTCGCCACGCGTGAGGCCGGCACCCGGCAGGCCGTCGCTCACATCGCGGAGCAAATCGTCGACGTCTTCGGCCGTGGGATGGACGTCGTCCGGACTCCCGGCATGCGGCCGGTCCGAGGTGCCGATGAGCGAACAGCCCCGCCACGGAATCACGAACACGTGCCGGCCGCCGCGCGTCACGACCGCCTGGGCGCGGCGCGCGGTCGGCAACGCAATCGCGACGTCGCGCAGAATCTGCCGCGTGACGATGTGCGCGCCTCGCGAGAAGCCCGTGATTTGGCGGTTCAGCGTCCCGACGCCGAGCTTTTGATCCAGGGCGCCAATCCATGGACCCGCCGCGTTGATCGTGAGCCGCGCGCCAATCCTGATCTCGCGTCCTGTGAGCACGTCGCGCGCGTCGACGCCCGACACGCGGTCACCGTGCCGGACGAACGCTACGGCCTCGACGTAGTTGGCGACCGCCGCGCCGTTCGCGCTGGCGGTCTTGAGAAAGGCGAGCGTCATGCGCTCGCTGCTGTGGAGGTGCGATTCGTAGATCACCGAGGCGCCCGTCGGCCGCTCACGCGGCGAGAGCGCGTCAACCTCACGGAGCCACGCCGCGATCTGGCCGCGGTCCGCCCGGGGGACCTTCTTCGCCGCGTCAGAAATGCCCGCGTTCGGGCCAGCGGTCAGCCATTCGTAGATCGCGACGCCCGTCGTGAGGGCCGCGCGTCCACGCGCCAGCCCGGGGTAGGTCGGAATGAGCAACGGCACGTAGCGGGAGAGGTGAGGGGCAATGGCCTGGAATGCGGCTCGCTCATTCGCAGACTCGCGCACCTTGTCGATGCGCGCCTGCTGCAGGTATCGGATCCCCCCATGGATCAGCTTCGACGAAGCGGACGATGTCGCGCCGCCAAAGTCGCCCTTCTCGATGAGCGCGACCGAGAGTCCGCGCAGCGCCGCATCGTGCGCGAGGCATGCGCCGGAAATTCCACCTCCGACGATCAGGAGGTCGAACTCGTCGCGGCTCAGGCGGTCAAGGTCGCGCTGCATCACGAGGCAAACCCTTCGGTTGTAGATCCCGATCAGCCGGTCGGCCAGCGCCGGCCACGAGAACTCCGTTTCGGCGCGCTGTCGCAGTATCCGGCCAAGGCGCGCGCGCCGATCGTCATCCAGCAGCAGCCCACTGATCGCTTCCGCGAGGGCACGCGCGTCGTTGACGGGCACGTACACGCCGGCGTCACCGAGAAGCTCGCGGTTCACGGGCGTGTCGCTGGCCACCGTCGCGAGTCCGCACGCCATGTAGTTGAGGAGCTTGCCGTTCGCCTCTGTCGCGGACAGTTTGGGAGACACCGCGACCTGGCCCAGGGACAGGTAGCGCGCGGCATCCGTATACGGAATCCGTCCCGGCACGGTCACGAACGACTGAAGGCCGCGCGCCTCCACGATCGCGCGGTACCGGTCTTCGTCCGGATAGCCCATCAGCAGAAAATGCGCGGACGGAACGGCGCGTGCGACGTCCGGCGCAGCGTCGATGAGCAGGTCGACGCCTTGATACGGCGTCAGGAGTCCGAGAAAGACGACGGTGCGCTTTCCCGACAACTTGAACGACGCCTCGAGCGCCCGATCGATCGGCAGCGGGCGAAACTCGCTCAGATCCGCGCCGTCGGGAAACCACACGAGACGTCGGGGGTCCGCGCCCTGCGACTCAAGGAGGCGGAGGGCCGAGCTCGAGCTGGCGAGGATCGCGTCAGGCTGACGCACGAGCCACCGCTCCACGCGACCGACGATCGACGCGCTCATCGACCCGTTGGAGAGAAATCCGTGGTCCACGAGCTCACCAACGAGGCTGCCCTGCAGATCGGCGACGAGCGGAATCCGCAGCCGCCGCCGCAACACCGCGCCAATCGCGATGCCCTCATGGAGGTGCGCGTGAATGATGTCCGGCTTGAATCGGCGCGCGGCGGAGAGCGCGGTCGCCAACAGCGTGGCGTCGATAATCGGCCGGGTGTAGCCCGGCCCTACAGCGCGGATGCCCACGCCGGGGAGACGCGGGGCGCGGCGGACGGTCAGCCCGACGGGATCGTTGCCCACCGGGTAGGTGACGATCTCGCTCGCGACACCGCGCGCGGCCAGCGCTCGCACTTCCTCGTAGATCCGCACGTGACATCCGCGATCGCCGAAGAACGGCGTCGGGGCAACAACGAGGACGCGCAACACGCCTTACTATATAGCCGTGTTTTCGGCATCGCCACGCGGGGAGCATCTCGCCGCGCCGATCGCACCGCGTGTTGCTCCCTCCCGCGCGCCAGGCAACCTGGCAGCGCTCTTCTTTCTCCTTTTTGCGGGCGTGGCCGCGCTGTCCATTGACATCGTCCGCACCGCCGATGGCGTCAAGGGCGACGAGTCGACGTACGTGGCGATGGCGCTCAGCGCGGCCTTCGATGGCGATCTCACCTTCGAGCGGCGCGACCTGCAGCGTTTCTACACCATCTACAACGACGGCCCCGAGGGCATCTTCCTGAAGGCCGGCCGGACGATCCAGATTGACGTTGGTGGCGGATTTCCGTTCGTGCACGCGACCTACGGCCCCGATCCGCGTGTCGACCGCTACTACTACGGCAAGGCGGCGGCGTACTCGGTCGCGGCGGCGCCATTCGTGCGGCTGGCGGGAATCAACGGTCTGCTGTTCTTCAACGTGCTGCTGCTCGCCGGCGCCTTCCTGGCCGCGTATCACTTCATCGCCGCGCGCACGTCCGGTGGTGTTGCGCTCGTCGCCGCCCTGGGCTTTCTCGCGGCGTCGGTCGCGCCGTTGTACGTCGTGTGGCTCACCTCCGAGATGTTCAACTTCGCGCTGGTCGCGTATGCGTACTTCCTGTGGCTCTACAAGTACGTGGCGCCGCCCGCGACGGGTTGGTGGGCCCGGCTATTGCGGAGTCCGGCGTCAGACGTCGCGGCCATGGTTCTCCTGGGCATCGCGGCGTACTCGAAGCTGTTGCCGCTGGCTCTCGTAGGCCCCATCGTCGTGTTCCACCTCTGGCGTCGTGAGTGGATACGCGGGATCGGCCTTGGCGCGGTCGCCGCACTCGTCACTCTGCTGGCCTTCGGGGCCAATGCGGCGGTGACCGGCGATTGGAATTACCAGGGCGGTGGCGAGACGCGCCGGACCTGCTACAGCAAGTTTCCGTTCGATGCGCCCGACGCCAACTTCTCGAATCGCTGTTCGCCGTACGCCACCGACTCCGTCACCACTGGATTCGGCGACGATGCGGTTGGTGCGACGCGAGTCATGGCCGACAACGCCTTGTACTTCGTGGTCGGCCGGTACACCGGCCTGCTCCCGTACTACCTGCCGACGTTCACGGCGCTGGCGTGTTGTCTCGTGCTCTGGCGCCGCGTGCTGCTGCAGCAATGGCTGACGCTCGGCGCCGTCGCCGTGGCCATCGCCGGGATGTTGATCTGGCTGCCATTCACCTGGGCCGGTGGGGGAGGCGCGCCAGGCAACCGCTACTTCCTCTGCTTGTATCCCGTGCTGTTCTTCGTCATGCCGCCGGTCGCGTCCATGGCCGCGGGCCTCGCGTCATGGGCCGGCCTCATCTTCGTCGCGCCGCTGCTCTTCAACCCGTACTTCAGCTCGTCTCATCCGTGGCAAGCCGGTTCGAGCGGCGTGTATCGATGGCTGCCGATCGAGCTCACGATGATGAACGACCTGCCCGTCATGGTCGATCCTGGCCGCGGCCATGTCGTGTTCGGCAACGATCCACGGATCCTGCTGTATTTCATGGACGACGCGGCGTGGCCAACCGAGGAGGGTTTCTGGGTGGCCGGCGCGGCGGATGCGGAAATCGTCGTGCGCGCCGGCGAGCGCCTGCACGGCTTGATGTTGACGATCCACGCGCCGCAGCCGAACGTCGTCCGGTTCGACGCCGGCGCGGGCCGCCAGACCTTGACGCTCGCACGCGGCGAGACCACGAAGCTGTTTCTTCCGGCGACGTCGAAGCTGTCCCGCGGCGGATTCGCGTTCGTCGTGTCGGTCCAGACCGACCGCGGGTTCGTGCCACACCTCGTCGATCCGGCCTCGGACGACGAGCGCTTCCTCGGCGTTGACGTGAAGGTCGTCGGGGTCCGGGCTCCGTGACCGCATGTTGATCACCGATGGCCGGCGCCTCGCCGGCAATCAGTACCGACTGCGTGATCGTTGGCTCGGGCCCTGCGGGCCTGACGGTCGCGCTCGATCTGGCCAGTGCGAGCCGGCGCGTGCTCGTCCTCGAAACCGATGACGGCGGGAAGGACTGCGCACCGTCGGTCGGTTACGGGCACTATCCGGGCGGCTACTGGAACGGCCACGCGATTCGCGCCCTCGGGGGCACGTCGGCGGTCTGGAGCGGGTGGTGCACGACGCTGCGCGACGAGGACTTCGACAACCCGGCCGTCGGCGTCTCCTGGCCGATCGGCCGCAACGACCTGCTCCCGCACTATCGCGAGTCGGCCGGCGTTCTCGATCGGCATCCCAGCATCGTCGACTACGAGAAGTCGCTCTCGCCGACGTGGGTGTACCGGCCGTTCTCCGTGAAGACACCCACACGGCTTCGCGAGAAGTACGCGGACGTGCTGCGACGTTCGTCCACCCTCGACGTGGCGCTCGGATGTACGGCCGTAGGAATCGACGCGAACGCGTCGCGCTCGGCCGTGACCCGCCTGCGTTATTTCCGTCACGATTCCGGCGACGAGCGATCGCTCACGATTCGGCCGGAGCAGGCGCTTGTCATCGCGGGAGGGGGCATCGGGAACGCCCAACTGCTGCTGCAGCCTCGATCGGATGGCGCCGTGCCCGTCGGCAACGAAAGCGGTCACGTCGGCAAGTTCCTGATGGAGCATCCGCATTTCTCGAGCGTGGCGCATTGCATCATCGACGAGAACATTCATCGCCATCGGCCGCCCGACACGTTCGGCCGTTTCGTGCCGGCGCTCGTCATGGCCGCCTCGCGCGCTCGCGAGCTCCGACGCTACGGTTGCAGCCTCGAGTTCTCCGTGAACGACGAGTATCCCGGAAATGCGGACGTACCTTGAAACTGCGACGGGCGCCGCACAGTATGTCTACCGCCTGGACCTCCGGGCCGAGATGCGTCCTGCACCGCACAATCGGGTCGTCCTGAGCGCCGAGCGCGATCGGACCGGTCTCCATCAACCGGTCGCGCACTGCGTGCTCGACGCCGAGGACTTCCTGAACGCGGAGCTCACGCTGCGCGAACTGGGCAGCACACTCATCCGAGAGAATCGCGGGCGGCTCCGGATCGACAACGACCTGATCTACCGTCGCGTGCTGGGCGGCGGGCACATCATGGGCACGACGCGTATGGGCACCGATCGGTCCAACTCGGTCGTCGATCGCAACTGCCGGGTCCACGGCTATCAGAACTTCTTCATCGCGGGCTCGTCGGTGTTTCCGACAGGCGGCTACGCCAACCCGACGTTGACGATCGTCGCGCTGGCGTCGCGGCTCGCGCGCGAGATTCGGGGCGTCTGACGTCATGGCCAATGTGCTCGTCGTCACGTCGGCGCCGCCGCTCGTAGAGGGCGGACACCTCGTCATCGCGCGGGCGCTCGAGCAGGCCCTCCGCGAGGCCGGTCATCACGCGGCCATCGTGACGACGCCATCGAACCGGTTCGGACGGCAGGCGTCGGCCTACCTCGCCAACTGGATGACGGAGGTACGGCAGACGGGTTCGGGCGAGAACGTGGATCAGGTGATCTCGTTGCGGTTCCCGAGCTACGCGGTCAGACACCCGCGGCACGTGTCGTGGCTCAACCACACGATGCGCGAGTACTACGACCTTTGGGAGGATTTCTCGAGCCGGTTGTCGCCACAGGGACGACTGAAGGAAACCATTCGGCGCGCGATCATCCACCGCGCCGATTCCTACCTGCTCGGCCGGTTGACCGCATGTGTTCGCGCAATCACGGACGATTCAGGAGCGTCTGACGCGATGGAACCGTGTGAAGTCCGACGTCCTGTATCCGCCACCGCCTCCGCGGTTGTATCGATCGGAATCCTACGGCGACTACCTGTTCTTCGCATCCCGGCTGGCGCCGCTCAAGCGCACGGACCTCGTGCTTCGCGCGCTGGCGCAACGCGAGGCCGCGGGCGTCCGCATGGTCATTGGTGGCGAAGGGGAAGAGCTGCCGCGCTTGCGGATCCTGGCGCGTGAGCTTGGGCTCGATGCGCGGGTGACGTTCACGGGCCGGTTGGACGAGTCCGAACTCGTCGATCACCTGGCGCGGTGCCGCGCGGTGGTGTTCGTGCCCAGGAGCGAAGACTACGGATTCGTGACCGTGGAGGCGTTTGCGAGCGGACGGCCGGTCATCACGGCGACTGACAGCGGGGGGCCCGCCGAGCTCGTGCGCGACGGCGAGAACGGACTGGTCACGCCGCCCGAGCCGCGATCGCTTGCGCGAGCGTTCGCGGCGCTGATGGACAGTCCCACCGACGCCGAGCGCATGGGAACCGCGGGCCGGGAAGTCGCGGCCAAGCTCACGTGGCCAGCGACGGTCGAGCGGCTGCTCACTGCCGAAGCAGGTCGGGTGAATTCTTACGTCAAAGAATTCACCCGACCACTTTTTGTCACCGTTTCTGACCGATCCCGAACTGATCGCCGACGCGGACCGTCTTGGCCCCGTCCCGGACGACCTCGACCAGCTTCTCGCTGCCGACCTGGCGTCCCTGCCTCGTCTTCGAGCGCGGCGATCCGCTGACGGGTCTTGACGTCGAAGACCTCGCCGGTGGACGGATACGCGTGCCGGCCGTCCATGCTGAAGGTGACCCAGCCGGGCTGATCGCGCACCTTCAACGAGGCGATCTGCTTGGGCGGCATCACCGTGTTGTCGAAGATGTGCATCATGCTGTTGTGGCCGTCGCGACACCCAGACCTCGCGCTCATCGGGCGTCAGGCCCGACGCCGTGGCTGGGGCAGCCGTGGCGCGCGACCGGACCGTACTTGTAGCCCTGGACTTCGACCCGATGAAGCTTCTGGCCGGTGCGAAGGTCGCCGACTTCGAATCCGAGCAGTTCGTTGACGTTCACGTACGCGAGCGTCCGCGAACCGTTCACGGTGAACGGGCGGATCGAATTGGCGAACGGACCGACGGTCCTGATGACCGTGTGGGTGCGCGGATCGGCCACCGACAGCATCGGCGAGGCGAGGCCGGCGAGGTAGACCTCGGCGCCGTCGAGGGAGAACAACGTGTTGTGCGCGCGCGAATTCATCGCGAGCTTCGTGATGGTCGCGCCCGTCATCGCGTCGATGACGGTCCAGTGCGGTCCCTCGAACGAGGGCACGTAAAGAATCTTGCCGTCGGGCGAAATCGTCTGCCGGTCGCACCCACCGTCCGGCGTCACGTCCCAGACCATCTTCTCGGTCGCGAAGTCGATGCAGCACAACCGTCGAATCGTGCTGACGTAGAGGCGGCCGGTCGCCGCGCTGGCCGCGACACCCTTGACGTTCTCGGGCTCCTGGCCCGCGGGTGTCGGTCCATGTCGGAATGCGTTTGACGAACTTGTAGCCGGCGTCGATGTCGTAGACGAGCACGCCCACGCCGCCGTACTGCACGTAGTTCCGGATGCCCGGCACGGCGATGTACAGCAGGCGCCGCTCCGCGGCGGCCGGCGCCGCCGCCAGCCGCGACACGGGCGTCGCGAGCACCGCAGCCGTGGTTGCAAGAAAGTCTCGCCGTCGCATCGGTCCCTGCCCCGCCGCCAAGCCTGAAATGTCCGTGTATCCTACGGCCAAGAGCATCCTGTGAGCTACCGTTCTTTACTCGAAGCCAAGATCGCCAAGAAGGTCACCCGCGCCATCATCGAGCACGGCCTCATCGAGGACGGCGACCGCGTCATGGTCGGCCTCTCCGGCGGCAAGGACAGCTGGGCGCTCATCCAGATCCTCGACGCGCTGCAGAAGCGCGCCCCGATCGATTTCTCGCTCGTGGCCGTCAACGTCAACTCCGGCTACACGGACTTCCGGCACGACCTGGTCACGACGGCGTGCGCCGAGCGGGGCTGGGAAGTCCACGTCGAGCACACGACCATCGGCGCGATCATGGACGACATCCTCGACGACGGCGACACGCCGTGCTCGCTCTGCGCGCGCCTGCGCCGCGGCGTGCTGTACCGGCTGGCCAAGGATGTCGGCGCGACGAAGATCGCGCTCGGCCACCACCTCGACGACTTCGTCGAGACGGCGCTGCTGAACCTGTTCTTCCAGGGATCGCTCAAGGCCATGCCGGCCCGGCTCGTCTCGGACAACCAGCAGCACATCGTGATCCGGCCGCTCGTCTACGTCACCGAGGCCGAGGCCCGCGCGTACACGCAGAGAAGTCGGGCTGCCGGTCATCGGCTGCTGCTGTCCGGCGTGCGGCGACCTCAGCCTGAAGCGGCAGCGCATCAAGCGTCTCATCACCGAGCTCGAGATGGAGCATCCAGACATCAAGAACTCGATGATCACCGCACTCGGGCACGTCGTGCCGAGTCACCTGCTCGACGCCCGGCTGCAATCCCGACGGACCGAGATCCTCGTCGCAGGCGCTGACACTCGAGGTGCGAGCCGTCCTGCAGCGCGTCTCCCGCGCGTCGGTTTCCGGTCGACGGCGAGGTCGATCGGGCAGATCGATCGCGGCCTCGTCGTGTTTCGTCGGGGTGGCGGCTGGCGATGGCCCGGCCGATATCGAGTACATCACGTCGAAGGTGGCGAGGTCCGCGTGTTTGCGGACGACGACGGCCGGATGAACCGGTCGGTGGCGGACGCCGGCGGCGCGCTCCTCGTGATCTCCCAGTTCACGCTGCTCGGCGACGTGCGCAAAGGCCGGCGGCCGGCGTTCGATGCGGCCGAACGGCCCGCCGAAGCGGAGACGGCCTACGATGAGGTTGTCCGGCGCTTGCGCGAGACCGGCGTTCCGGTGGAGACCGGCCGGTTCCGCGCGCACATGGTCATCGACCTCGTGAATGACGGACCGGTGACGATCCTCGTGGACAGCCGGCGAACGTTTTGAAGCGACAGCGAAAGCGAGTGAGCCGCACGAACGGAGCGGGCGTTGGGCCCCGCGAGTGCGCGCGTAGGGGGTCGCGGCGAAGCTCTCGTGCATGAAGGAGTCATTCACGATGAAGTGTCTCAGGTGTGCTGCGATCCTCTTGGTCTGTTGCCTGCTGGCGCGTCCGGCGCTGGCTCAGTCCCGGCCTCTGGTCACCGAAGACCCTGAGACCGTGCCCGCAGGAAACCTGCTGCTCGAGGCGGGCTTCGACCACGACAGAGATGCGATCTATCCCGCGTCGGGACTGCGCGGCAATCTGACGCGCCTGGGAACATTCGGCCTGAGCATCGGCGTCAGCTCGATTGCCGAGATGCAGATCGACGGCGGACTCATGAACCGCCTCACCATCATCGGACGACGACCCGCTCGCGCCGCTCGGCCGGCATGCTGGACATCACCGGCGAGTCCACGCGGGACATCGAGGACCTGTCGATTGGCGCCAAGGTCCGGTTCGTCTCGGAAACGCAGGGCCGGCCCGCTGTGGCCATTCGATTCTGGACGCGGCTGCCGAACGCCGGGAACGAGAGCGGCCTTGGCCTCGACACGACGGATTTTCACTTCGGGATGGCGATCGGCAAGACCGTCCAGTCCGTCCGAGTGGTCGGCAACCTCGGGTTCGGCATCCTGGCCGATCCGGTTCGCGGCGATCGTCAGAACGACGTGCTGGACTACGGCATCTCGGTCGCGCGCGCGGTGCGTCAGGGCGTCGAGCTCGTCGGCGAGATCAACGGCCGCCAGAACACGCGCTCGGGCGAGCCCCCGGTCGGCACGGACAGCCGTTCGACGATGCGCGTCGGCGCGCGATTCACCCAGGGCCCGGTTCGAATCGACGGGGCGCTGGCGATCGGCGTGACCGAGCGCGATCCCTCCTGGGGCTTCACGGCAGGCGTGACCTGGGTGTTCCGCGGATTCACGGTCCCGTAGTCCGCGTGCGTAGAGAGTAGGATCGTGCGGATGAGCGTGCACGCACGCGTCGTTCCTCTCGTCAAAGCTCACGCCTTCGGCAACGACTTCCTGCTGGCGACGAGCGCCGGCATCGCCGGTCATTCCGACCTCGCCGAGCTCACGCGACGGGCTTGCGACCGCCATCGGGGCATCGGCGCGGACGGGCTGATGGTGGTCGAGGACACGCCGGCTGGTGCTCGAACGCGATTGTTCAACGCCGACGGCGGGGAAGCCGAGCTGTCGGGCAACGGCGTCCGGTGCGCTGCGGCCTGGATTGCCGACCGCCGGTCCATCCGGGCAGGGGAGTGGATTGAAATCGACACGGCCGCTGGCCCCAGGCGACTGCAGCTCCTCGAGTCCAACCGCGTGCGACACACGCTGAAAGCTGACATGGGGCAGCCGTCCAGCCTGCGGCGCGAAACCCTGACGGCCGCCGGCGAAACCGTGGACGCGGTCGTGCTGAACATGGGGAACCCGCAGTGCGTCGTGCTTGGACCGGCCACCGAGTCGCGCCTGCACACGATCGGTGCGGCGCTGGCGGTTCATCCGGCCTTTCCCGCGGGCACGAACGTCGAGTTGGCGACGGTCGAGACACCGGGGCGGGTTCGAATCCTGATCTGGGAACGCGGTGTCGGCCCGACCGAGTCGTCGGGGACTGGCTCGTGCGCGGCCGCGGTTGCCGCCGCTTTTGCCGGCGGCGCGTCGCGTTCGGTGGAGGTCATCGCCCCGGGCGGCGCTCAACACGTGGACTGGACCGACGACGCCGTCTGGCTGACGGGCTGGGCGGAGCTCATCGGCACCGTCCAGTGGATCGCGCCCTGACGAGACGAGCGGCGGGATGATCGATCCCAAAAACTGCTCGGGTGAGTTTTACGTTTTACGTAAAACTCACCCGAGCAGTTTTTTTGGACGTCAATTTTTCGATATTTCGCCGGGCGTTCGGTCGCAGAATCTGCACCGAGGCGAGCCCGTCGTCAGCGTCCCGCGCGCCCCCGGCCGGCGACGCCGCCGCAAGATCGCCGTCCAGCGCCTCGCGAACCGGCGTGAGCACGGCGACGACACTCCGATAGTCCTCGGCGGCCAGACGTGAGCGCGCTTTTTGCAGTGCAGCGATCGAGGTCTTGAGCGTCGCCGCAAGGCGAGTGGCGATCGGCCGGGTGGGTCGCGGACCGCTCTTCCCGTTCAGCCGTTGCTCGATCACCGTCACGCCCTTTTGAACCGCGGCGATCAGTTGCTCGGCTTCGGCCCGTGAGCGGACCTTTTCGTCGGTCGCCCGGCGCGCGGCGGCGTAGGCACTTTCACGGGCATCGATCGCCAGGCTGAGAGCCAGCCGGTAGTCCCGCTGCCCGACCGCGGCCTCATAGCCCGCGAGGGCCTTTTCAGCCGTACGCAACTCCGCGGGCGCGTACGCGGGCGCGCCGGCAGCACGCGCCGCCTCCAGGGCGCCCTGAGCTTGATCGCGTTCCTTCGTGGGAGGTTCCGAGCAGGCCACAACGGCGGCCGCAAGGGCGACCGCACAGACAAGACGACGCATTCGCATGAAAAGTATAGCAGGCCGTTTCAACGCGGACGGGCGCTGATGATGGAGTTGACGCCACGCGATCGGCCGCGCGAGAAGCTGGAACGGAGTGGCGTCGGTGCGCTCGGCGACAACGAGCTGCTCGCCGTGCTCATCGGACACGGCGCCGCCGGCGCGAGCGCGCTGACGCTCGCGAACCAGATCCTCGCGCTGGCCGGCGGCGCGCATGGCCTGACACGGCTTCACCGCGATCGGCTTCGGAAGGTGACGGGCATCGGCCCGGTGCAGGCGAGCCGCGTGCAGGCCGCCGTCGAGCTCGGTCGCCGCACGCTTCTGTCGGCGGCGCCGGCACGCCCGCAGTTCCTCGGACCGGGCGACATCGCCGCCTACCTGCTGCCGCAGTTCGGCGCCCATCCGGTGGAACGCTTTGGCGTGCTGCTGCTGGATACCCGCCACCGGCTCATCTCCGCCCGGCTGGTATCGGTTGGCTCGCTCGACGCCAGCGTCGCCAACCCGCGCGAGATCTATCGGGAAGCGCTCGTCGCCGGGGCGGCGGCGATCGTCGTGTTTCACAATCACCCGTCGGGCGACGCCAATCCGAGCATCGAGGACATGCTTCTGACCGTCCGCTTACGGTCCGCCGGGGAACTGATCGGGGTGGATCTCGTCGACCATCTGGTTCTCGCCGATGTCGAGGTACTGTTCCATGAGGGAGTCGAGACTGGGGCCATGGCGCGGGTGATGTACATCGAGTGTTTTTCGGGCGCGGCCGGCGACATGCTGCTCGGCGCCCTGGTGGACGCGGGCGTACCGATTGAGGCGCTGCGGACGGCCCTGGGGTCGCTTGGCGTGGACCACGTGCTGTCGGAGTCGCGCGTCATGCGATCGGGTATCGCCGCCACTCGGATCGAGGTCGTGCCGGTTTCCGGACGCAGCAAGTCACCACCCGCATGTTCACGACGACGCGCATGAACATCCCCACCCCCACGCCCATGCTCATGGCGACGAGGCTCATCGGTCGCTGAGTGCGATCGTCCATCTCATCGGGCATTCGGCGCTGTCACCCGCGGGAAAAGCGCGAGCGGCGGCGCTCTTCCGGCGGCTCGGCGAGGCGGAGGCCGCCATCCACAACGTGCCGATCGACACGATTCACTTCCACGAAGTGGGCGCGGTCGATTCGATCATCGACATCTGCGGCGTCGTGTTCGCCATGGACTGGCTCGGCATCGACGACATCGTCGCCTCGCCGATGAACGTCGGCGGCGGTACCGTCCAGATCGCGCACGGCACGTTCCCGGTGCCGGCGCCGGCGACCGTGCTGCTGCTGAAGGGCGTGCCCATCTACAGTGCCGGGCCGCAGGTCGAGTTGACCACGCCGACCGGCGCGCTGCTCGTGTCCGACTACGCGCAGGACTACGGTCCGGCGCCCGCGATGACGATCGACCGCATCGGCTACGGCGCCGGATCGCGCGATTTCGCGAGCGTGCCCAACGTGGTCCGCGTCCTGATCGGCGAGCGGGCCGGGCGCGAGAACCGAAAGCGTGCTGAAGATCGAATGCGAGATCGACGACATGAACCCGCAGTGGTTCGCGCCGGCGACCGACCGGCTCTTCGACGCGGGCGCGCTCGACGTGTTTCTGACCGCCGTGCTCATGAAGAAGGGCAGACCCGGTACGCTCGTCACGGTGCTCGCGCCCGAGGCGCGCCGGCAGGCCATCATCGACGTCCTGTTTCGCGACACGACGACCATCGGGGTCAGGGTCGAGTCCGTCACGCGGGAGACGCTCGACAGACGATGGGTGGAGGTGGCGACGAGCGGCGGCCCGGTGCGGATCAAGATCGCCGAGCGCGCCGGCATCGTGCTGAACGCGGTCCCGGAGTTCGAGGACTGTCTGCGCATCGCCGAGGCGACCGGACGGCCGTTGAAGGACGTCCAGGCCGAAGCCGTCGCCAGCTGGCGAAACCGGGTTTCTTAGGAGAACCCGGGTTCGTTGGCATAGACTTTTCTTTCCAGTGTCCCGCTTCTTCCTCACCACAGCCATCGACTACGTCAACAGCCGGCCGCATCTCGGCACCGCCTACGAGAAGGTCGCGGCCGACGTCATCGCCCGCTACAAGCGTCTGGCGGGCTTCGATGTCCGGTTCGTCATGGGCAACGACGAGCACTCGCAGAACGTGTACCGGAAGGCGCGCGAAGCCTGTCTCGATCCGGTCGTCTACTGCGATCGCATGGAGAAGGAATTCCGCGACGTCTGGCGCCGGCTGAACATCTCGTTCGACGACTTCATCCGCACCACGGAACCGCGGCACGCGCGCGCCGTCCAGAAGATGGCTCAGCGCTCGTACGACGCCGGCGACATCTACGAGGGCGAGTACGAGGGCTGGTACTGCGTCTCCTGCGAGGCCTTCAAGCAGGACAAGGACCTCGTCGAGGGGCTGTGTCCGATCCACCGGACGAAGCCGGAGTGGATCAAGGAACGCAACTACTTCTTTCGTCTCTCCGCGTATCGCGACCGCCTGCTCGCGCACTACGCGAGCCATCCGGACTTCATTCAGCCGGAGTCGCGCCGCAACGAGATGCTGCGGCTTGTCGAAGCCGGCCTCGAAGACATTTCAGTGAGCCGGGCCGGACAGTCGTGGGGCATCCCGTTGCCGTTCGACCCGGCGAGCGTCGCGTACGTGTGGTACGACGCGCTCATCAACTACGCGGCCGCCGTCGGCTATGGCACAGACGAGGACATGTTCGCCGAGTGGTGGCCGGCGAACCTGCACGTCATCGGCAAGGACATCACGCGGTTTCACTGCGTCATCTGGCCGGCGATGCTGATGAGCGCCGGCATCGCCATTCCGCGCGAAGTGTTCGGCCACGGCTGGGTCACATTCCGCGGCGAGAAGATGAGCAAGTCGCTCGGCACGATGATCGACCCGCTCGAGGCGGCGGATCGTCTGGGTGCCGATCCGCTCCGGTGGTATCTGACCCGGGAGATCAGTTTCGGGCAGGACGGCGACTTCTCGTGGGAGCTGTTCGAGAAGTCGTACAACGCGGACCTTGCGAACAATCTCGGCAACCTCGTGAACCGCGTGACGTCCATGGCGCACCGCTATCGGGGTGGCGTGATCACCGGCCCGGGTGGTCGCGGACAGCGCGCACCTTCGCGCCGCGGTCGACGCGCTTCCGAAGTACGCCGAGGCGATGGAGTCCTACCGGCTGAGCGAGGCGGGCGCCATCGCGCTGTCGTTCTCCGACGCCGCCAACGCGACGATTGCGGATGCCGAGCCGTGGAAGCTGGCCAAGGCCGGACGGGATGCCGAGCTCGACGCGGTGCTGTGGAGCGCGACCGAAGCCCTGCGCCTCGCGGCCGTCCTGCTGACGCCGTTCATGCCGGATGCGGGCGCCGAGATTCTGACGCGCGTCGGTTCGCCGCCCGGCCCGGGCGGACTCCGCCTCGACACCGACGGCGTCTGGCAGTCGAGCGGCCGGCGGGTCGTGACGCAGGGCGCATTGTTGTGGCCGCGGCTCGAAGCCCTCACGGCCGCTGAACCGATCAAGGAGACACGAGTGACTGAACTACCCAAGGATGTTCCACCGGCGCCCCCTGCGCCGTGCCGACTGCCGCTCCGGCAAGTCCAACGGCGCCGGCAGCTCCCGCCGCCGACACCCGTCTATCTATCGACGAGTTCATGAAGATCGACCTGCGCGTGGCGAAGATCCTGACAGCCGAGCGTGTGCCGAACTCGAAGAAACTGATGAAGATCGAAATCGAGCTCGGCGCCGAGCGCCGCACCATCGTCGCCGGAATCGCGGAGGCGTACGAGGCCGATGCGCTCGTCGGACGCCACGTGGCCATCGTCGCCAACCTCAAGCCGGCGAAGCTGATGGGCGTCGAGTCCAACGGCATGCTGCTCGCGGCGAGCCCGGACGGTGGAAAGCCGATTCTGCTCGCCTTCGATGGGGAAGTTCCGACGGGGACGAGGATTCGATGAGGGTTCCGGGTTCATGGTTCCCGGTTTCGGGTGCTGGTTCCGCGTTCCTAGTTCATCGTTCTGGACCTGAACCAGGAACCCTGAACCAGAACCCGAAACGATGAACCAGAAACCCTGAACCGAATGATTGACTCGCATTGCCACCTGGCTGACGAGAAGTTCGCCGGCGACCTCCACGAGGTCGTGTCCCGGGCGATAGATGCCGGACTGACGTCAGCCTTGTGCATTCTGTCGGCCGACGAGCCGGACGAGGTGGCTCGGACGGACGTGGTCGCTGTCGGCCTGGCCGGAGGTCCGGTTCTCGGCCGGAGTCCATCCGCATCGCGCCGGCGGGTTCGCCGAACGGCCGGCCGACGCCGCCACTGCGGCCGCGGCGGCGATCGACCGGGCCGGGGCGGTCGCGTTGGGCGAGATTGGCCTCGATTACCACTACGATTTCGCCCCGCGCGCGGTCCAGCAGGCGGTGTTCGAGGCGCAGGTCGCTCTCGCCCTGTCCCGCGGCCTGCCCGTCGTCGTTCACACGCGGGAAGCGACCGACGACACGATGGCGGTCCTGAAGAACGCGCGGGGAGTGTCGGGCGTGATGCACTGCTTCACAGGAACGCTCGACGAGGCGCGGCAGGCGCTGGATATCGGATTTCACATTTCGCTGTCGGGCATCGTGACGTTCCCTCGCGCCGAGTCGTTGAGGGAGGTCGCGAAGTTCGTCCCCGGCGACCGGCTGCTCGTCGAGACGGACGCGCCGTTTCTCGCGCCCGTGCCGCACCGCGGCCAGCGGAACGAGCCGGCCTGGGTCGTCGAGACGCTGCGGTCGATCGCGACGGTTCGTGGCGTGCCGGCGACGGAACTCGCGGCCACGGTCGTCCAAAACTTCCTCGCGCTCGTTCCGACGCGTTCGCTGCGTTGACACCTGATCAAAACCTATGGTCTGATGCCCGCAGGTTTCAGGAAGTGAGCCCACAAGCGAGACCGCTCCCGGTGAATTCCGCCACGACATCCGGCTCCGGATCTCGCACAGATTCTCGAACCGGTCCGTGAAGAATTGAAGCGAGTCGAGCGCGAGTTCGCGCGACACCTCGAGTCACGGGTCGAGCTCATCCCAGAGATGGGCAAGTACGTCCAGATGAGCGGCGGCAAGCGCGTGCGGCCGGCGGTGCTCATCATGGCCGCCCGCCTCTGCGGATACACGGGAGACCGCGCGATTCTGAATGCCGCGGTCGTCGAGTTCATCCACACCGCGACGCTCGTCCACGACGACATCATCGACGGCGCCGACACCAGGCGTGGCCGGCTGACCGCGCACTCGCGGTGGGGCAGCGACATCACGGTGCTGCTCGGCGATTACCTCTACATCCGTTCGATGGCGATGGCGCTCACGCAAGACAGCCTCGAGGTCGTGCGGCTGCTGTGTGACTGCACGCTGCGGATGATCGAGGGCGAGCTGTATCAGCTGACCAAGACCGGCGACGCCAGCGTCACCGAGGAAGAGCATTTCGAGATCATTCGCCGCAAGACGGCGTACCTGTTCTCGGGCTGCGCGGAAATCGGCGGATTGCTTGGCCACGCGACGCCGGACCAGCTGACGGCTCTGCGCGAGTACCGGCTTCAACCTCGGCATCGCCTTCCAGATCGTGGATGACGTCCTCGACTACATGGCCGAGGAGTCCGCGCTCGGGAAGCCGATCGGCGGCGACCTCCGGGAAGGCAAGGTCACGCTGCCGATCATCCTGCTTCTCCAGCGCGCCGGCCCGGAAGCCGCGGAGCTGGTGCACAGCGTCATCGCCGACGGCCAGGTCACCCCGGAGCGCTGGCGCGAGATCAAAGACCTGCTCGCTCGTCACGGGGCGATTGAGGCCGCCTTCGAGCGCGCCGTGTCCGCGGTCGGACGCGCGACACAGCACCTGCTCTCATCCTTTGGACCATCGGTCGAGCGCGATCGCCTGATCGCGCTCGCCGAGTACATCGTGAACCGCGATCGCTGACACGCACGTGTGAACCCGTCAGACCGCGCCGCAACACTTCGCGATCTCATTCGCCATCACGAGGAACGCTACTACGTCGACGACGCGCCCGAGATCTCGGACGCGGAGTTCGACGCGTTGATGCGCGAGCTGCGCGCGATCGAGGCCGCGCATCCGGAGCTCGTCGATCCCGATTCGCCCACACAGCGCGTCGGCGGACGGCCAGCGGAGGGCTTCGACACGGCGCGCCATCTCGCGCCGATGCTGAGCCTGGACAATGCGTACTCGGAAGACGAGCTCCGTGAGTTTCACGCCCGCATTTGCCGCGGCCTCGGTCGACCGCCCACAGAGCCCACTGAGCCCCTGATATCGAAGAACCACTGGCCTACGTCGCCGAGCTCAAGATCGACGGATTCAGCATCGCCCTGACCTATGAGCGCGGGCGGCTGACGCGGGCGGTGACGCGAGGAGACGGCATCGAAGGAGAGGACGTCACCGCCAATGTGCGGGTCATCCGAACGGTTCCGCTGACCCTTCGCGGGACCGCACCCGATGCGCTGGTGGAGATCCGCGGCGAAGTGTTCCTCCCTCTCGCCGCGTTTGCGCGCGTGAACTCGGAACGGGAGGCCGCGGGCGAGCCGCGTTTTGCCAACCCCCGCAACGCGGCGGCCGGCACGATCCGGACGCTCGACAGCGCAGCCGTGGCCAGCCGCGGGCTTCGCGCCTTCACGTATCAGATTGTCAGACCCGCGGGTCTCGACGTACCCGCGGCGTACCACGCCGACGTACTGCAGCAACTCAAGGAATGGGGATGTCCCGTCGAGCCGCACTGGCAGCGGTGCGCGGGCATCGATGCCGTGATCGCGTACTGCCGGGAGTGGGACACGAAACGCCGATCGCTGCCCTTCGATACCGATGGGGTCGTCGTGAAGCTGGACGACGTGGCGATGAGGGAGTCGCTCGGCGCCACCGCGAAGTTTCCGCGATGGGCCGTCGCGTTCAAGTTCGCGGCCGAGCGGGCGCGGACGAAGCTCCTGAAGATTGCCGTGAACGTCGGGCGCACGGGGGCGGTGACGCCCTTCGCGGTTCTCGAGCCCGTGGTCCTGAGTGGTACCACCGTCTCCAAGGCGACGCTTCACAACGAAGACGAAATCGTCCGCCTGAGGCTCAACGAAGGCGACGACGTCATCGTCGAAAAAGCGGGTGACATCATCCCGAAAGTCGTCGGTCTTGCCGACGAGCCGGACGAGGCCCGGCGGTCCGGTTGGAAGATGCCGACGGCCTGCCCGGCGTGTGGCAGCGAGCTCGTGCGGGAGACCGACGAGGTCGTCCGCCGCTGCGAAAACATCTCGTGTCCCGCGCGCATCCGTCGCGGCCTCGAGCACTTCGCGTCGCGCCGGGCCATGAACATCGAAGGCCTGGGAGAGTCGCTCATCGACCAGGTCGTCACCAAGGGGCTCGTCCGTGACTACGCCGACCTCTACGCGCTCGATGTCGACGCGCTTGCCGCGCTGGAGCGCATGGGCAAGAAGTCGGCGGCGAATGTCGTGGCGGAGATTGACCGGAGCCGGCAGTCGGAGCTCTGGAGACTGCTGCACGGCCTGGGGATTCGGCATGTGGGTGAGGGCGGCGCGCAAGCGCTCGCGCGAGGTCTCGGGTCGATGGCCAGACTGCGAGCCGCGTCGACCGCGGAACTCGAGGCCGTGCCGGACGTGGGTGAGGTCGTGGCCTCGTCAGTTCGGGCCTTTCTCGATGAACCACACAACCAGGCGCTGATTGATCGTCTCCAAGCCGCCGGCGTGCGGATGGTTGACGACGCGGCCAGGGGCGGGGAGCTTCCAGCCCAAACGCTCGCTGGTCAGACATTTGTGATTACGGGAACGCTCGACAGCTTGAGCCGCGAAGATGCCGCCGGGCGTATTCAGGCCCGTGGGGGAAAAGTCGTGGGCTCGGTCAGCCGAAAGACCCATTGGGTCGTCGTCGGGCACGACCCAGGCTCGAAGGCCGACAAGGCCAGGGAGCTTGGAGTGCCAACACTCGATGAGTCCGCATTTCTGGCCCTTATAATGAAATCTGTATGAATCGGCAGGGTGTCGCATTCATCGGCCTCACCGCGGTTGTGAGCTTCCTGCTCGGGCTCGTGGTCGCAGGCACGCGGCCGCCGAGTCCGACCGATGCGCTGCCCGTTCCGCGTGCCGCCTCCGATCTGAGTCCCATTCAGATTCCGTCCAACACGACGACCACGGGGCCGGCCATCGTCGGCGGCCCATCGGATTTCGGCGCAGTCGCCGAGAAGCTCAACGCCGCGGTGGTCAACGTGGACACGGCATCGCGCGGCGCCGTGGACGCGCTGAGGACCAGCCGCCGAGGACGCACCGACCCGGCCCCGCGCGAGGGCTCCGGCAGCGGGTTCATCATCGATCCCTCGGGCTACGTGCTCACGAATCATCACGTGATCAGCGGCGCGGACCGCGTCACGGTCACCCTGAGTGACGGCAGGATTTTCCGCGCGGATGTCGTGGGCGTGGATCCGGCAATCGACGTCGCGCTCCTGCGCGTGCACTCGAAAGGCCCGCTGCCGGCGGCGCCGCTCGGCAACTCCGAAACGCTTCGCGTCGGCGAGTGGGTGTGCGCGATTGGCAATCCGCTTGGGGTCTACACGCACTCGGTGACGGTCGGAGTCATCAGCTTCCTCGGCCGCAAATTGTTCGACTCGGGCCTCGACGCCTACATCCAGACGGACGCCGCCATCAGCTTCGGCAACAGCGGCGGTCCGCTCATCAATGCGCGAGGGCAGGTCGTGGGCATCACGACGGCCATCAGCGCGCAGGCGTCGAACATCGGGTTCGCCGTCCCGATCAGCCAGGTCGTGGCCGTGCTGCCGCAACTGCGCGAGCACGGCACCGTGGCGCGCGGCTACATCGGTGTCGGTCTCCGAAACATCACGCCCACACTGCGGCGCGCCCTGAGGCTCGAGCCGGAAGAGGGCGCGCTCGTCGAGGACGTCACGCCGGACACCCCGGCCGAACGCGCCGGCCTTCGTCCGTACGACGTGGTGGTTGGCGCCGACGGCCAGTCGGTCCATTCCGACGAAGACCTGACGCGACACGTCTCGAGCCGGCAGCCAGGCACGCTGACGTCGCTGGAAGTGTGGCGGGACGGCGAGCTGAAGCGCGTGTTCGTCAAGCTCCGAGACCGGCCTCTTCCGCGGACGGTCTCGCGCCGAACCCCGACGGATCCCGACCTTCGTCCGATCACGCAGCCGCAATCGCCGCTCGGCCTGCGCGTCCGGGAGCTCGACGAGGAGACGGCCAACCGGCTGAGCATTCCAGACACCGTCCGCGGTGTGCTCGTCGCGGACGTGGATCCGACGGGGCCGGCCCGACTCGCGCTCGTCCGAACGAACCAGGTGATCCTCGAGGTCAACCGGAGGCGCATCAACTCCGTCCAGGACTACCTGTCGGCCCTGGGCACCCTCGAGACAGGTCAGGCCGCGGTGCTGCTCCTGTTCGATCGCACGCCGCCCGGGCAACGCGTGCTCGCCGTCGTGACTCCCGATCCGGAGCCATGAAGGCTCGAATCCTCGTCGTCGACGACGAACCGGCGATCCGCGACACGATGCGGATGATTCTCGAGTACGAGGGCCACGAGGTCCTCGTCGCGGGGTCGGGCCAGGAAGGCCTCACCGTGGCCGAGCGCGAGTCGCCTGACCTCGTGTTCCTCGACATCAAGATGCCCGGCGCCGATGGGTTGGAGGTGCTGAGCCGTCTCCGTGCCGTCAACGAGTCGATTCCCGTCGTCATGGTGTCGGCGCACGGCACGGCCGCGACCGCGCTGGAAGCGGGACGACTCGGCGCGTTTCGTTTCATCGAAAAGCCCCTGTCGAAGGACTACATCCTCGATGCCGTACCGCGAAGGCGTCGAGTTGGGAAGCCTGCGGCGCGAGAACCGCACGCTGCGATCGGCGCTCGAAGGCCGGCATCAGATGGTCGGCGAGAGCGCGGCCATCGCGCGTGTGCTCGATCAGGTCCGTCGAGCCGCGCCGACCAACGCGACGGTGCTCATCCTGGGCGAGAGCGGCGTGGGCAAGGAACTCGTCGCGCGGTCTATCCATCGGGGCAGCTTGCGCGCGCGCGAGCGGTTCGTGCAGGTCAACTGCGCGGCCATCCCCGAGGAACTGATCGAGTCGGAGCTCTTCGGTCATGAACGTGGGGCGTTCACTGGCGCCACCGAGAAACAGGTCGGCAAGTTCGAGATGGCCGACAAGGGCACGATCTTCCTCGACGAGGTCGGCGACATGAGCCCGAAGACGCAGGCCAAGGTGCTGCGCGTTCTCCAGGAGGGCGAGGTCGAGCGGCTGGGCTCATCGCGAACGATCAAGGTCGACGTCCGGGTGATTGCCGCGACGAACAAGGACCTCGAGGAGGAGATCGAAGCCAACCGGTTTCGTGAAGATCTCTATTTCCGACTCAGCGTGATCCCGATTGCGGTGCCGCCGCTCGCCGAACGCCGCGAAGACATCCCCGAACTCGTGCAGCACTTCGTCGCGCAGTTCAGCCGCGAGAGCAATCGGCGCCTGGCCCGGTTTTCTCCGAACGCACTCGAGGCGTTGTCCGAGGCGCGTTGGCGCGGCAACGTGCGCGAGTTGCGCAACGTCGTCGAGCGGCTGCTCATCATGACCGACCGCGATCTGATCGAGGGCGAGGACGTACGGCGCGTGGTTCGACCTGCCGAAGGGCGTCCGACCCCCGCCGCGGCGTCGGGCGCCCCCGTCGTGGCGGCCACGCGAGGTGAGCGGCCGGTGACGCTGCGCGAGTTCAAGGAGTGGTCCGAGCGCGCGTTCCTCGTCGACAAACTCCGCGAGTTCGGCTGGAACATCTCGAAGACTGCCGACGTCATCGACACGCCGCGCAGCAATCTGTACAAGAAGCTCGAGCAGTACAACATCAAGCAGGACGGGGAACAATAGAACTCGTTCCCCGTTCCCCGTTCCCGGTTCCCCGTTCCCTGGCGGGAACGAGGGAATGCTCGGACAGCCTGCTAGAATCGTCCCGTTCCGCCGCAGCGGACCAGACAACCGCCCGTCTTCGCTCTCGGCGCTTCGCGCCTCGAGCTACGGTGGGGCAAGCCCGCAAGTCAGGAGCCTGCCTCGCCGAAGCGCGAAGCCCGAAGCGCGGAGTGCGAAGGCGAGAGGAAAGTCCGAACTCCAGAGGGCAGTGCGCCGGGTAATTCCCGGTCGGGGCAACTCGAAGGACAGTGGCACAGAAAAAATACCGCCTCGCCGAAGCGGCGCAAGCCGCGAAGGCGGGGTAAGGGTGAAAAGGTGCGGTAAGAGCGCACCGCGCCTGCTGTAAGGCAGGTGGCAGGCAAAACCCCGCACGGAGCAAGGCCAAATAGGGAGGCGACAAGCACCGGCGCACATCGTGTGCGTTGGTGACAGAGGACGGCCCGTCCGAAGCCTCCGGGTAGGCTGCTTGAACCCGCCAGCAATGCCGGGTCTAGAGGAATGGTTGTCACGCAATAACTCGCCGCAAGGCGAGCGACGGCGGACAGAATTCGGCTTACGGGACGCCTGCGGCGGAACACTTTTTCGGGAGTTTCAGATGCGGATACGTCGTATCTCCGTTGTCCTTCTCACGACCGCGCTCATGAGCGTGTACGTCATCGCCGAACAGGCGCCAGCAGCGCCTCAGCCGGCGCCCGCCGGCCAGGAGCAGGGTGGCCTCGGCGCGGGACGCGGGCGCGGCGGCCGCGGCGGCGGACGAGGGGGCCGCGGCGGGGTCCAGATTCAGCCGGGACAGGAGTGCCCGGCGGGCACGACCGAAACGCGTCCCGGCAACTGCCAGGCGCCTGAGTTCGCCGCACCGACCATCCTCGACTACCGGCCCCGGACGACGCTCGTCGTGCCCAAGCATCTCGTGCCGAAGGCGAAGTTTCCGGTCATCGACAGCCACAACCACACGAGCATCACGGCGGACAACATCGAGGACATGGTTCGCCAGATGGACGCGAACAACCTGCGCCTCCTCGTGAATCTCAGTGGCGGGGCCGATCCGAACGTCGTGAAGCAGAAGGTGGACTTCATTCGCAACTCGAAGTATCCCGATCGCTTCCGTGTCTTCGCGAACGTCGAATGGAACGGCGCGGGCGGTCCTGGATGGGCCGAAAAAGCCGTCGCCGATCTCGAGGCCGCCGTGAAGCACGGTGCCATCGGGCTCAAGATCGCGAAGAACCTCGGCCTGACCGCGAAGAAATTCGATGGGAGCCGGCTCAAAGTGGACGATCCGGCGCTGAAGCCCGTGTGGGATCTCTGCGCGCGGCTCAATATTCCCGTCATCATCCACACGGGCGAGCCCCAGGAGTTCTTCTCGCCGCTCGACATGCACAACGAGCGGTGGCTGGAGCTGTCGCTCTTCGCCGATCGCCGCAACTACGAGCCGGGCAGCCCGACGTTCGAGGAACTCATGGGTGAGCGCGATCGGATGTACGCAGCCAATCCGAAGACGCGGTACATCGGCGCGCACTTCAACTGGTATGGGCCGGACCTCGCGCGCGCCTCGAAACAGCTCGACACGCAGCCGAACCTCGTGCTCGAACTGGGCGCCGTGCTCTACGACTTCGGCCGCCAGCCGCGCGCGGCCCGGGAATTCTTCCTGAAATACCAGGATCGCATTCTGTTCGGAAAGGATTCGTTCGCCGCCGATGAGTTCCCGTACTACTGGCGCGTGTTCGAGACCGCCGACGAGTACTTCGACTACTACCGGGACTACCACGCCTTCTGGAAGCTTTACGGCATGGATCTGCCGGATGTCGTATTGAAAAAGGTCTACTACCAGAACGCGCTGAAAGTCACGCCGGGCCTGCCGCAAGCAGGCTGGCCGCGGTAGCCATTTGCTGTTGGTTGTTGAACATTTTCTATTTTGCGATTGGTTGTTGGCTATTGGTTATTGAACGGCCAGTGGCCACACCGAACAATGTTCAATAACCAATGATCAATCCGCAAATAGCCAATACCAAATGACCAATAACAAATGGCTCGTTACCGGCGGCGCCGGATTCATCGGGTCACATCTCGTCCAGGAGCTCGTCCGCCGGGGTCACCAGGTACGGGTCGCGGACAACTTCTCCTCGGGGCTTCGGGAGAACATCCCGGCCGGCGTTGAGCTGGTTGAAGGGGATCTCGCGGACGACGAAGTGGCGCGGAAGGCCGTCGCAGGATGCGGGATCGTGCTGCATCAGGCCGCCCGGCCGTCCGTGCCGCGGTCGGTGCAGGACCCCATTGGATCGAACCGGGCCAACGTCACCGCCACCGTCGAACTGCTCGTCGCCGCGCGTGATGCGGGCGTCAAGCGGCTCGTGTTCGCAGGCTCGTCGTCGGTGTACGGCGACGCGGCGGCGTTGCCGAAGCGCGAGGACATGCCGGCCGAGCCTCTCTCGCCGTACGCGCTTCAGAAACTGGTGTCCGAGCAGTACTGCCAGATGTTCACGCGTCTCTACGGGTTCGAGACGGTGACGACGCGCTACTTCAACGTGTTCGGCCCGCGGCAACAGCCGGGGTCGCCGTACTCGGGCGTCATCTCGCTGTTCATCGAGGCACTGGTTCAGGGCCGTCCGCCGCTCGTGCTGGGTGATGGACTGCAGACGCGCGACTTCACCTACGTCGGCGACGTCGTCGCGGGCGTCCTCGCCGCGGCGGAGGCGCCAGGCGTCGCGGGCGAGGTGATCAACGTCGCGGCTGGGGGCCGTATCAGCCTCCTCGACCTCGTGCGGACGCTGCAAGGCATTCTCGACCGCCAGATCGAACCGACGTTCGGTCCCACGCGCGAGGGCGACGTGCGCGATTCTCAGGCCGACATCACCAAAGCGAAGCGTCTGCTCGGGTTTGCGTCCTCAGTGTCGTTGGAGGAGGGGCTGCGCCGAACAGTGGCGTGGTACAAGACCTCGCCCCAGTCGCACGCAAAAGTGGCCGGGTGAATTATTCGAGGCTCGGAAATTCACCCGGCCACTTTTTCCTCGGCCTTGACGTAGGCCGGCGCCTGTTCGTCCCTGTGGGCGCGGCCATAGCGCTTGGGTGACGGGTAGTACTCGGCGAAGAACTGCACCTGGCTCGCCACATCCTCGCCGGCTTCGCTCGCGATGAACGCCAGCGCGAGGTCCGTCCCCGCGGACACGCCTGCACCGACCCAGACGTTGCCGGTCCTGACGAACCGTTCCTCGACCACGTCGAGGTTCTTGAGCTTACGGAGCTTGGGCAACTCGCCCCAGTGCGTCGTCGCCCGCTTGTTCTCGAGCACGCCGGCCCGCTCGAGCAGGAATGACCCGGTGCAGACCGACAGCACCGCCCGGCAGCCAGCCGCGTGCTTCCGAATGAAGTCGATGAACGCGGGATTGTCCACTTCGCGGCGCGAACCGCGGCCGCCGGGCACGAGCAGGTAGTCGAGCGCGGGGCACGACTCGAAGGTGACGTGCGGGTTGACGGACAACCCGTTGGCACATTCGATTGGCCCGGCCGTCTCGGCGATCGTGACACGGGTGTCGGGACCACCGTAGAACTTGCCCCACGTGCCGACGATCTCCCACGGGCCCACGAAGTCCAGTTCCTCCACCTCGGGGAAAATCAGGAATCCGAACGTCATTTGCCAGTACTCCTTCGCACGGATAGTGTAGTCGAGGCCTTAGCCGCCTATGACCGAAGCCCGCTTCCGCAAGACGTTCCTGCTGCTCCTGGTCATCGCCATCTCGCTCGGCTTTCTGGCGCTACTGGAGCCGTTTCTCACGACGATCCTGTTGGCCGCGATTTTCTCAGGGCTTGCGCACCCGGTGTACGCGCGCATGCTTCCGGTCGTCAAAGGCAACCGCCCGCTGGCCTCCGGTCTCACGCTGCTCCTGATGTTGGTCCTCGTTGTGGTCCCGATGCTCGCAATCCTGGGCGTCGTCGTGAATCAAGCGCTTCGCGTCACCGACAGCATCGCGCCGTTCATCGAGCGGCTGATCAATGAGCCGACGTTCTTCGACGAACAGGTGCGCCGGATCCCAGGCTTGGCGCGCCTCGAGCCGTACCGCGATCAGATCATCACGCGGCTCGGTGACGTCGTGGGTGCCGTGGGCACCTTCCTGGTGGGTTCGTTGTCGAGCACCACGCGCGGCACGGTCACGTTCGTGTTCCAGTTCTTCTTGATGCTCTACTCGATGTTCTTCCTGCTGATCGACGGGCAGCGCATGTTGCAGGCACTCCTGAGCTATCTACCGCTCAACGAGGACGACCGGGAACAGATGACGCATCGCTTCATGTCCGTCACCCGAGCCACGGTCAAAGGCACGATCATCATCGGAATCGTCCAGGGCGGGCTGGCCGGTCTCGCGTTCGCGGTCGTGGGCATCCCGGACGCCCTGTTCTGGTCGCTGGTGATGGTCGTGCTGTCGATCCTGCCAGCGATCGGCGGCGCGCTCGTGTGGGTTCCGGCCTGCATCATCCTCGCGGCGAACGGCGAGGTCCTGAAGGCCGTGCTCCTGGCCGCGTTCTGTGCGCTCATCGTTGGGTCGGTGGACAACCTCCTGCGACCGCGACTCGTTGGCCGCGACACGAAGATGCACGACCTCATGATCCTGTTCTCGACGCTGGGCGGGATTCTCGCGTTCGGACCGGTCGGCTTCATCATCGGTCCGATTCTCGCGGGCCTGTTCGTGACTTCCTGGGAAATTTTTGCCGTCGCATACCGCGATGTTCTTCAAGATGCGAACCCGCGGATCATCGCCGTCTCCTCCGACGCCACAGCTCCTCCGCCTCTGATCGAGTAGTTCCACCGGAAAGCCTGGTTGCCCCTCAGGCGCGCGCGCTGTCGCGCACGTTAACCCAAGGCGTCATTTCGCTCGGTCCAACGATCAGCGTGCATGAGCGCGTGAATCGGAATCCCTGCGCCCACAGAGAGTTCGACGGACACGGCACACGACACCTGATCTGGCCGGCCGTTTGCGTGCAGGTGCCACGGACCGGCCGTTACGCGGCGCCCCGCGGTTCGCGAGGGCAGCGACGGCCAGCAGGTGCCGGCATTCACGCCGCGCACGGGAGGAGAGACGTCATGGTACGCATCGGACTGTGGGTGGGAGCACTGGCGTGCGCGGTAATGCTTGGCATCGGAGGACAAACACGAATCGAAGCGGCGGGACAGGAGGCGAAGGGTCCGGCGACGGCGCCGGCCCCACTCAACCTGAACGCGGCAACCGCCGCGGACCTCGAGAAGTTGCCTGGCGTCGGCGCCGCGATGGCTACGCGCATCCTCGAGTACCGCCAGAAGAGCGGTGGCTTCAAGAAGATCGAAGAGCTCATGAACGTCCAGGGAATCGGCGAGCGCAACTTCCTCAGGCTCAAACCACTCGTGACGGTCGTTCCGCCGAAGAGCGCGGAGCGGTGATGCGCTCGTCGGACGGCTCGTCGTTCGTCGAGCTGCTCGTCGGGCTCGCGGTGATCTCGATCCTGCTGACGCTCGCGGTACCTGCCACCGTGTACTCGATTGACAGCAGCCGCGCACGGGATGCCGCTGGGTTCGTGGCCGCGCGTCTGCGGCTGGCGCGCCAACTCGCGGTGTTCCAGACGACGACGTCGGGTCTGGTGTTCGATGCCGTGGGCGGCCACTGGCAGGTCCGAGCCTGTCAGGACGGCAACGGAAACGGCCTGCGCCGGGCCGATGTCCTTGCGGGCGTGGATCGATGTCCGGACGGGCCATTCGACCTCGGCCAGATGTTCGAGGGTGTGACCGTCGCGGTCGATCCCGGACTGAAGGGGCCGGACGGCGAACCGGGATTGGCGGACCCGGTCCGGTTCGGGGCGAGCGACATGGCGAGTTTCTCGCCGGAGGGTTCGGGAACGGCGGGGAGCGTCTACCTCCGGTCGGCCCGCGGGCAGCAGTACGTCGTCCGCGTGGGCAACGTGACGGGACGAACCCGAGTGCTCCGCTACGACGCGGGATCCCGGACCTGGCGCTGAGGTCGCGGGTAGCGACGACTCGTGTCGGGCCGGCGTCGGCTCGGCCACGGGAAGTCGCTACCCGCGCGGCAGCGGCCTTGAGAGCAACCACGCAGCAACCGGAGAACTTCCGTGTGGTACCGAAGTTGATTCCCTGTTGCCGAATGGGGTGGCGATGATGGTGGGCGAAAGCCGGGTCATGAACGAACTGCGGGCACGCGTCCTGCGCGTGGCACGAACGAGCTTCACGGTGCTCGTTGAGGGCGAGAGCGGCGCCGGCAAGGAGTTGGTCGCGCGCGAGATTCACGCGAGAAGTCCTCGGCATCGAGGACCATTCGTCGCGGTCAACTGCGCCGCTCTCGTCGAGACGCTCGTCGAGGCGGAGCTCTTCGGCATCGAGGAGCGCATCGCGACGGGCGTACGGGGTCGGCGCGGCAAGTTCGAGCAGGCCGATCAAGGCACGCTCTTCATGGATGAAGTCGCGGACTTGTCGCCGGCCGCACAAGCCAAGCTCCTTCGCGTCCTGCAGGACATGACGGTCGAACGGATCGGCGGGCACGCGTCGAGCAAGATCGACACACGAGTCGTCGTGGCGACCAATCGCAGCCTGCACGACATGGTCTCGGCTGGACGATTCCGCGCGGATTTGTACTACCGGCTGTCCGGCGTGGAGATCGTTGTACCGCCGCTCCGGACACGTCGCGAAGACATCCCGCTGCTCGTCCACCACTTTCTGTCCATCTACTCGCCGACCGTCACGATGACGGTCGCACCCAATGCCTTCGAGGCCCTCGTCGCCTACGACTGGCCAGGCAACGTCCGGCAGTTGGGCCGCGTCCTCGAGCGCGCCGTGGCGCTGGCTTCACGACCGGAGATCGCGCTTGTCGATCTGCCCGATCATCTGCGGAGTGCAGGCCGCAAAGTAATCGGAGCGGAACCCCAGTCCGACGATTCCCTGCGAGCGTGGAGCAGTCGCTACGTGCACCTCGTGCTGGCGCGCTGTGGCGGGAACAAGCGGCGCGCTTGTGAAGTCCTGGACATCAGCTACCACACGCTGCAGGCGCACCTGACCTTCAACCAGGTCCTCTCGCAGCGAGTTCCAGAAAGCCCCGATCGCCACACGCTGTCCATTCGTTGCGATGCCGTCGTCTGACGTGTAACCCCGGCGAGACCTCCGGCGTCACAGGGAGGGTGATGTCGCTCTACGTGGCGGGTCTCTGGCGCTATCCCGTGAAAACACTGGCGGGCGAACGCCTGTCGACGGCCAGCATTGGCCCGGATGGCGTCTTCGGCGACCGATTGGTGCACGTTCGCGGCCCGGAAGGCGTCCGCACGTCACGGCTCCACTATCGGTTGCTGGGTCTCCGCGGAACGACGGGCCCGGACCATCGGCCCCTCGTCAACGGCTATCCATGGGACAGCCCGGAGGCCCTCGCGCTCGTGAAAGCCGCCGCGGGCGACGATGCGTGGCTGGAAGAGTCTCGTGGTGCGGAGCGCTTCGACGTCCTCCCGCTGCTCGTGGCGACGGACGGGGCGGTCGCGGTGTTCGGCCGTGATGTCCGGCGCCTCCGCCCCAACATTCTCATTGGCGGCGTCGAAGACCTCGCCGAGCGAACCTGGCCCGGCGCCGAACTGCACATCGGAAACCTCGTCGTGCAACTCGACTCGTTGCGCGCGCGCTGTCCAATGACAACTGTGGATCCGGACACGCTGCACCGGGATCCCGAAGTGCTGCGTGACATCGGCCGCCGGTTCGGCGGGCGCTTGGCGCTCAACGCGGACGTGGGGCGATCGGGAACGGTTCGCGTCGGTGATGGCGTCACGCTGGTGCGCGCGAGCTAAGGCACCTGCGGCCGGCCCTCTGGGTCAACTCGGACCCACGCGTACCGGTGCGTACCAGTCTCCGGGGCACTCGACCCTCCGCGGCATAGGATACCGGCGCGCCGTCCTTGACCCGCCAGACTGGCGGATAGTACGTTGACTGGTCCTGCATGTTGCCGAAATCGCGGCCGCCTGGACCCGCCACCAATGACGTCAAGCACTCCAACCGAACTGCGTAAGACGCCGCTTCACGCGGTTCACGTCGCCAGTGGCGCTCGCATGGTCGAGTTCGCCGGGTGGAACATGCCCGTCGAGTACTCCGGCATCACCGACGAGCACATGGCCGTTCGAACCCGCGCGGGACTCTTCGACGTCAGCCACATGGGTGAGATTGAGGTGGCCGGCGCCGACGCCCTTTCGTTCGTCCAGTGGATCACGACCAACGATGCCTCGCGGCTCTCCATCGGCCAGGCGCAGTACTCCGCGCTCACGACACCGGAAGGCACATTTGTCGACGACGTGCTGGTTTATCGGCTGGCGGACGAGCACTACCTGCTCGTCGTCAACGCAGGAAACGTGGCAAAGGCCTGGGCCTGGATCAAGAGTCAAGCGGCCGCAGAGGGCGGCGACGTCGCCCTCGTGAACGCCAGCGCACGCTATGCCCTGATTGCAGTCCAGGGCCCCGAAGCCGCGAACATCGCGCAGCAGTTGACGACCGTGGACCTGGCAGGCATCAAGTACTATTGGTTCGCCACGGGTGAAGTCGCCTCGGTGCGCGCGACAATTTCTCGCACGGGTTATACCGGCGAAGACGGTTTCGAGTTGTTCGTGCCCCCGGCCGAGGCGAGCCGGGTGTGGCGGCGCCCTGATCGACGCTGGCAAGAGCGTGGATATTCGTCCATGCGGCCTGGGCGCGCGCGACACGTTGCGCCTCGAAGCCTGCATGCGACTTTCTGGCAGCGACATGGACGAGCACACGACGGTCCTCGAAGCCGGCCTCGGCTGGCTCATCGGCTGGAAGAAGGACCGGTTCGTCGGCGACGCTCCGTTGAGAGCGCAGAAGGCCGGCGGGCTCACTCGGAAGCTCGTCGCGTTCGAGATGACCGAACGCGCGATCGCCCGCCACGGCTATCCCGTGATGTCGAACGGTGCGCCCTGCGGAGTCGTGACCAGCGGGACCCAAACGCCTTTCCTCAAGAAGGCGATTGGCTTCGCGATGGTCCCGATGGAGCTCACGGGGGTCGGTACTCGTCTGGACATCGATGTTCGTGGTCGCTCATGTCGTGCCATGGTGGTGGCGGAGCCGTTCTACAAGAGGCCGCGCTGACCGGATTTTTGAAACGAGCGAGCGGAAGTCCGCAGGGGCGGAGCCCCTCGGTTTCTTTGTCGGAGCTGGAATGTTTCCAACAGACCTGAAGTACACAAAAGATCACGAGTGGCTGCGGCAGGATGGCGGGGAAGTGCTTGTCGGCATCACGGATTTCGCCCAGCGGCAACTCGGGGACGTGGTGTTCGTCGAGCTGCCCGAAATCGGGCGCACCCTCAAGCAGGGCGAGTCGTTCGGCACGATCGAATCGGTCAAGGCCGTGTCCGAGTTGTACTCGCCGGTCTCCGGGGAAATCGTCGCCGTCAACAAGCAACTCGACACGCATCCGGAGGCCGTGAACAAGACGCCCCACGAGACATGGATGATCCGGCTGAAGCCGAGCGCGCCGGACGAATCGGCGGCCCTGCTCGACGCCTCGGCGTACGGCGCACTGGTGCAATAAGACGTTGACGACGAAGACCTCTCAGCCTGAATTGAACGCCTTCGAATCCCGGCACCTCGGCCCGGGCGCCGAAGACCTCCCGGAAATGCTCTCGACGGTCGGCGCCGCGAGTCTCGACGTCCTGATGGACGAGATCGTCCCGGCCGACATCCGCCGGACCACGCCGCTGGCCCTGCCGGACGCCGAGACGGAGTTCGAGTATCACCGCCGTCTGCGCACGATCGCGGGCATGAACCGCGTGTGCCGCAGCTACATCGGACTCGGCTACCACGACACGATCACGCCGGCCGTCATTCAGCGGAACGTATTCGAGAATCCCGGTTGGTACACGCCATACACGCCCTATCAAGCAGAGATCGCACAGGGCCGCCTCGAGTCGCTCCTCAATTTCCAGACGATGGTCACCGACCTGACGGGGATGGAAGTGGCGAACGCGTCGCTCCTCGATGAAGCGACCGCCGCGGCGGAAGCGATCGGCCTCATGCGTCGTGTGAGCAAGAGGGCCGAGGCGAAGGTGCTCCTGATCGCGGACCATGTGTTTCCGCAAGTCCGCGCGTTGCTGGCATCACGCGCCGAGATGCTCGGGCTCACGCTGCGCGTCGTCGGACCCCGCGGCGATGCAATTCGGCGACGACGTGTTTGGCGCGTACCTGCAGTCGCCCGACGACCGCGGCGCGCTGGTGGATCTTGCGCCGGTGGTCGCGCGGGCGCACGAAGCGGGAGCGCTGGTCGCCGTCGGCACGGATCTCCTGACGCTCGCGATTGTGGCGCCGCCGGGTGAGGCGGGCGCCGACGTGGTCGTCGGCAACGCCCAGCGCTTTGGCGTGCCGCTCGGGTACGGCGGGCCGCATGCGGCGTTCTTTGCGACGCGTGAGCGGTTCGTGCGCCAGATGCCCGGGCGCATCATCGGCGTCTCAGTCGATGCGCGGGGCCGTCGTGCCTACCGGATGGCGTTGCAGACACGGGAGCAGCACATCCGGCGCGAGAAGGCGACGTCGAACATCTGCACGGCGCAGGCGCTCCTCGCCAACATGGCGGCGTTCTATGCCGTGTATCACGGACCCGCGGGCATCAGAGCCATCGCCTCCCGCGTGCATGAGCAGACGCGACGGCTGGAGAGGGCGGTGACCGCGGGCGGGTGGCGCCAGACCAACGCCGCGTACTTCGACACGCTTCGGCTCGAAGGTGATCCGGGCCGTGTCGCCGCACTGCGAGCCGCGGCCGAGGCTCGCGGCATCAACTTCCGCTATCCGTCGGACGGACGCCGTCCAGATCTCGCTGAACGAAACGGTCAGCGAGGACGACCTGGCCGACATCGTCGCGGCGTTCGGCGACGCGGGAAGTCGTCCGGGCACGCTGGAGGCCGACGCACGAGGACGACTGGCGGCGCCGTTCGCGCGCACGTCCACGTTCCTGACGCACGCGGTCTTCAACACGCACCATTCCGAGACCGAGATGATGCGCTACATCCGGCGGCTCGAGCGCCGGGACCTCGGGCTCGACACCGCGATGATTCCGCTCGGCTCCTGCACGATGAAGCTGAACGCGGCGGCCGAGATGATGCCGGTGAGCTGGCCGGAATTCGCGCGGATGCACCCGTTCGCGCCGGTCGATCAAACCCGGGGATACCGGCAAATCTTCGGCGAGCTCGAGCAGGCACTCGCGACCATCACGGGACTGCAAGGCGTGTCCCTCCAGCCCAATTCCGGCGCGCAGGGCGAACTGGCGGGCCTCCTTGTGATCCAGGCCTTCCACCACTCGCGCGGCGACGCGAAGCGGGACATCGCGCTCATTCCGCAATCGGCGCACGGCACCAATCCGGCCAGTGCGTCGATGGCCGGCATGGCCGTCGTCATCGTGGCCTGCGACGACCGCGGCAACATCGACGTGGACGATCTACGCGCGAAGGCCACGCAGCATCGTGACCGGTTGTCGTGCCTGATGGTGACCTACCCCAGCACGCACGGTGTGTTCGAGACGCGCATCCGAGAGGTGTGCGCAGTCGTGCACGAGCACGGCGGCCAGGTCTACATGGACGGGGCGAACATGAACGCGCAGGTCGGCCTGACCAGTCCCGCGGCGATTGGCGCCGACGTGTGTCACCTCAACCTGCACAAGACGTTCGCGATTCCGCACGGCGGCGGCGGCCCGGGCATGGGCCCTATTGCGGTCGCCGCCCACTTGACGCCGTTCCTGCCGGGACATCCGATCGTCCCGATCGGCGGCACGAGCGCCATCGCCCCGGTCTCGGCCGCGCCGTGGGGCAGCGCCAGCATCCTGCTGATCTCGTACGGCTACCTGCGAATGCTCGGCGGCACGGGCGCCACGTCGGCCACGCGCGTGGCGATGCTCAACGCGAACTACATCAAGGCCCGGCTCGAGCGCAGCTTCCCCGTGCTCTACAGTGGATCGCGTGGCCGTGTCGCTCACGAGCTCATCTTCGACCTGCGTCCCTTCAAGCCGCAGTCGGGCGTAGACGAACAGGACGTCGCCAAGCGGCTGATGGACTACGGATTTCACGCGCCGACCGTGTCGTTTCCGGTGCCTGGCACGCTCATGGTCGAACCCACAGAGAGCGAGCCGAAGGTCGAGCTGGACAGATTCTGCGACGCGATGCTCGCGATTCGAGCCGAGATTGACGCGATTGTCGCGGGGCGTTCGGACCGCCTCGACAACCCGCTCAAGAACGCCCCGCACACGGCTGAAGACGTATCGGCTGACGAGTGGCCACACGCGTATTCGCGCGAACAGGCGGCGTTCCCCGTGCCGGGGTTGCGCCACGCGAAATTCTGGCCGCCGGTCTCGCGGATCGACAATCCTTTCGGCGACCGCAACCTGATGTGCGTGTGTCCGCCGATCGATGCGTACGACGAACAACCGGCGTAACGTCGGTCTGTTCCTGATGGTCGCCCTGGCGGCGCTGCCGGCCGTGGCCGGCGCTCAGGGCGGGGGCACGCCGACGGTCCGGCCTCGGCACCACTGGACGATCACGCCGTACGTCGGGGTCTCCCGCCACTCGCCGGTTGGCCATCGTTGGGGCCTGACGCCGGACCGCCATCACGTACTCGTCGGTGTTCACGCCGTGTTCCCACTTGTGCGGGGCCGCCGTTGGACGTTTGCCTACGCACCCGAAGCGATTCCGCTGGTCGTCGTGTCGAACAACCCGAACTATCGCTCGGTGCGGAACGCCGCCACGGGGGAGCTCGAAACGGTCGAGGATGGCCATTCCAATGTGACCGGCATTGGCATTGCGCCCCTCGCCGTCGAGCTGCAGTTCGACGCGTCACGCCCCGTCGGACTCTACGCCGAGGGCACGATGGGCGGGCTGTGGTTCACGCGAAACATTCCCGATGTGGACGCGCGGTCGTTCAACTTCACGTTCGATTTCGGCGGGGGCGTGCGGCTGCGGATGAACGACCGCACGTGGCTCCGGGTGGGCTACAAATTCCATCACTTGTCGAACGCGAAGACCGCACCGAGCAATCCCGGCGTGGACGCGAAAGTCTTCCTGCTTGGTGTGGAACGTTCCTTCGGTGGAAGCCTGTAGGTCCTACATCAATTTCCCGCGGAATGCTTCCAACAGTCGCCGCGTAATCGTTCCCGGCCTTCCGTCACCGACCGCACGCCCATCAACGGTCACAACGGGTGTCACTTCCCGCGTCGTGCCCGTCAGAAACGCCTCGTCGGCCGCCTCGAGATCGTCGAGGCCGAGCTGAGCCTCGCGCGCGGGGATCTTCAGGTCGGCCGCCAGTTCCAGCACGTACTCGCGGGTGATGCCCGGCAGCAACCCGGCAGACAGCGGGGGAGTGACGACCTCGCCACGGCGAACGAGGAAGACGTTCGACTGCGAGCACTCGGCGATCTGGCCGGCCTGATTGAGCATCAGCGCTTCCTGGCCGCCCCGGCGCAGCGCTTCCTGCATGGCGAGCGCGTTGTTCAAGAGATTGTTGGATTTGATCATCGGATTCAGCGCGTCGGGATGGTTGCGCCGGATGCCGACGACGACGACGGGAATGCCGTGCGTGAACGCTCGCTCCGGGTGCGGGACGAAGGGTTTGACGATGATGACGAGGGAGGGCGTGGGAGTGGCGGAGAGGCTGTACGAGAGATCCCCGACGCCACGCGTCAGAAGGATGCGGATATAGGCCTCGTCGAGCGCCGGGTGCGCGGCCATGGTCTCGCCGACCCGGCGGCCCAGCTCCTCGTCCGAGAATGGCACGTCGAGTGCCATGAGCGACGCCGAATGACGCAGGCGGGCGAGGTGCCGGTCGAGCAGGAACGGTCTGCGCTGGTATGTTCGCAGGGTTTCGTAGATGCCTTCGCCAAACAAGAACCCGTGGTCGAAGACCGATACGGTCGCGTGCTCTTCGGTCAGAATCTTCCCGTTCACGTGGACGACTGCGGCCATTGCGGTAGTCTATCGTCTGACCAGCCGCGATAACGATGCGCGTACTCAACACCGAACAGATGAGGGAAGCGGATCGACGGACGATTGAGGACGTCGGCATCGCCTCCGTCGTGCTCATGGAGAACGCGGGCCGCCAGGTCGTGGCGGTGATGGACTCATCGTTCGAAGACCTCGACTCGTTGCGCGTCGCCGTGCTCTGCGGACGCGGCAACAACGGCGGCGACGGTCTCGTGGTGGCCCGCACGCTGCTCGAGCGTGGGCTCGAGGTTGGGGTCTACCTCCTGGGCCAGGCCGCGGACGTGAAGGGCGATGCCCGCACGAACCTCGAGGTACTGCGCAACGTCGGCGGCGACGTCGTCGAAATTGCCGACGCCGGGGCGTGGGAGCTCCACGGGTCTGACGTTCTCGGATCGGATCTCGTCGTGGACGCCCTGTTCGGCACCGGCATCAACGGCCCGCTGACGGGGCTCGCGGAGACGATCGTCGCTGATTTGAACGCGTCGGACCGCCCCGTGGTCTCCGTGGATCTCCCAAGCGGACTCTCAGCGGACACCGCGGAAGTGCCTGGGCCTGCCGTCAACGCCACGCTCACGGTGGCGCTCGCCGCGCCCAAACTCCCGCTGGTCCTGCCACCGGCCGAAGCGTTGACCGGCAAGCTCGTCATCGCGGACATCGGCATTCCGTCGGCCGTCATCCGCAGCGTGGACGGGCCCTGGGTGGAGTTGCTGACACGCGACAGCGTGCGCGCGCTCATCGAGCCGCGCAGCCCCGATTCGCACAAGGGCGACTACGGGCACGTGCTCGTCGTCGCCGGTTCGCCTGGACGCACGGGCGCCGCAAGTCTTGCCGCCCGTGGCGCGCTTCGGTCGGGCGCCGGCCTCGTCACCGTCGCCTCGCCGCGGTCGTCGGCGCCGATCGTCGCCGCGCTCGGCGCCGAATACATGACGCTGGCGCTCCCTGAAGCCGCGGACGGCACCCTGTCAGCCGACGCGCTCGATCACCTGCTGGCTTTCAACGCGGACGTTCTGGTGGTCGGACCGGGCCTCGGGCGCTCACCTTCAACCGCGGCGCTGGTTCACGCGCTCGTCGAGCGGTCAGGCGTGCCGCTCGTCCTCGACGCGGACGCGCTCAACGCGTTTGCCGATGAGCCGGCGCGGCTCGAGGGCCGGGACAGCACCGCGATTGTCATCACGCCGCACCCCGGCGAGATGGCCAGGCTCACGGGACTGTCCATTGACGACGTCCAGGCACACCGGCTGGAGGTGGCTCGGGAGTTCGCGGCCACGCACCGTGTCCACGTCGTGCTGAAAGGCCACCGCACGGTCATCGCGGCGCCGGACGGCAAGACGACCATCAATCTGACCGGCAACCCGGGCATGGCCACCGGCGGGACCGGCGACGTGCTCGCCGGCATGATCGGCGCATGGCTGGGGCAGTTGCTCGATCCTGACGCCGCGGTCCGCATCGCCGTCTATCTGCACGGTGTCGCCGGCGATCAGGCGGCCGCCGACGAGGGCGAGGCGGCGCTCGTGGCGGGCGACCTCGCCGACCGCCTGGGTGACGCGTTTCTCGAGGTCACGTCACGCCGACGGCAGACGCCCCCGCAGTCGTCGTGACCGCCCACACGACCCACACCGAAGCCGAGACGACTGCGCTCGGCCGAACGCTGGGTGCGAGCCTGGCGCCCGGCGATGCCGTCCTGTTGGTCGGCCCGCTCGGCGCCGGCAAGACTGCCTTCGCACGCGGCCTGGCGGAAGGACTCGGCGGCGATCCCGACGCGGTCTCGAGCCCGACGTTTACGATCGTTCAGGAATACGCGGGCCGCGTGCGAATGCAGCACGTGGACCTGTACCGGTTGTCACCGGCCGAGGTGGACGATCTCGCGCTCGAAGATCTCTGGGAGGACAGTGTGTTGGTCGTCGAATGGCCCGACCGCTGGGCGCGGCGGCCTTCCGACGCGGTCACGGTCGAAATCGAACACGCGGGGGGAGATGAGAGACGGATTCGGATCTCAGATCATTCGCATTGATGATTTGAGATTTGCAAATTGATGATCCATTGATGATCGGGTGATTGAGGACTTGGAATTGATGATCGAAAGCTCTCAATCCTCAATCGCCAATCGTCGTTCCCCAACCATCAATGGACCAGCAATTTCAAATTTCACATCATCAATGCAGATCCGATCTATCTCGATTCCACCCGATAGTTCGGCGCCTCTTTCGTGATGATGACGTCGTGCACGTGGCCTTCACGCACGCCGGCGGACGTGACGCGCATCAATGTGGCCTCCTGCTGGAGCGTCTGCACGTCGCGGCATCCGCAGTAGCCCATGCCGGCGCGCAGGCCGCCCACCAGCTGGTGGATCATGGCGGACACGCTGCCTTTGTGCGCCACGCGGCCTTCGATGCCTTCCGGCACGAGCTTCTCGGCGCCGGTGCCGCCGCTCTCGAGATCGAACTCGTCCTGGAAGTAGCGATCGCGGCTGCCGGCGCGCATCGCGCCGATCGAGCCCATACCCCGGTACTCTTTGAAGCTCCGCCCCTGATACAGGATGATCTCGCCCGGGCTTTCGTCGGTGCCGGCGAAGAGACTCCCAATCATCGTCGAGCTGGCTCCCACCGCGAGGCTCTTGACGATGTCGCCTGAATATCGGATCCCGCCGTCGGCGATGATCGGCACGCCGGCGTCCGCGGCGGCGCGGGCGCAGTCGGCAATCGCGGTGATCATCGGGACGCCGATGCCGGCGACGACCCGCGTCGTGCAGATGGATCCGGCGCCGATGCCGACTTTCACGGCGTTGACGCCGCGCTCGATGAGCGCGCGCGTGGCGCCGGCGGTCGCGACATTGCCGGCGACCACGTCCACGTCGGGATAGCGCTCGCGCACCTTCGCCACCATGTCGAGCACGCCCTGCGAATGCCCGTGCGCCGTGTCGATGACGAGCATGTCGACGTGCGCGCCGACGAGCGCCTCCGCGCGATCCATTGTGTCGCGGCTGACGCCGACCGCCGCGCCCACGCGCAGCCGTCCGAGGCCGTCCTTGCACGCGTTCGGGTACTTCACGAGCTTCTGGATGTCCTTGACGGTGATCAGTCCCTTGAGGCGGTAGTCGGCGTCCACGACCAGCAGCTTCTCGACCTTGTGCCGGTGGAACATCTCGCGGGCCTGATCCAGCGTCGTCCCGATCGGCACGGTGACGAGATTCTCGCGCGTCATGACTTCGCTGATCGGCCGATCGACTTTGGTCTCGAATCGCAGGTCGCGGTTCGTCAGGATGCCGGTGAGCCGGCCTTCCTTGCTGCCGTCCTCAGTGATGGGCACGCCGCTGATGCGGTATTTCTTCATCAGGTCGAGCGCCTCGTAGATCCGGTGCTTGGGGGAGAGGGTGATCGGATTGACGATCATGCCGCTTTCCGACCGCTTGACGCGATCCACTTCCGAGGCCTGTTCTTCAATCGACAGGTTCTTGTGAATCACGCCGAGGCCGCCGTGCTGCGCCATCGCGATCGCCAGGCGGCTCTCGGTGACGGTGTCCATGGCCGCGCTGAGGATGGGAACGTTGAGGCGAATGCGGGTCGTGAGCTGGGAACCGACGTCCACTTGACTGGGCAGCACCTGAGAGTGCCGTGGCACGAGCAGCACGTCGTCGAAGGTCAATGCTTCGGGAAGTCCGGCGCCGATTTGAGCGGCGCCGTTAGGGGAACTCGTCATGGGGCTCCATCAGCGTCACACCAGGGGTCAGGCCCCGTGGCATTTCTTGAACTTCTTGCCGCTGCCGCACCAGCACGGGTCGTTGCGGCCAACCTTCGGGTCGTCGCGGCGGATGGTCGTCACGGCCGCATCGTCGCCGCCCGTGCGGGCGGGCCGCGGGGCGGCGCTTGCCGAGAAGGGCGCCGGCGCGGTCGAGGACGACCCACCGCTCAGCGTCATCGGCGACGGCTTTCTCGGCGCAGGGCGCGGAACGGCCGGTGGCGGCGCGCCGCTGCCGGGCTGGGCCTCGATGACCGGCCGCAACCGCCACAGATACCGCACCATTTCTTCGTCGATGCGGGCCTTCATCGCCTGAAACAAATCAAAGCTCTCGCGCTTGTACTCGACGAGCGGATCCCGCTGACCGTAGCCGCGGAGGCCGATCCCCTCTTTCAGGTGGTCGAGGCTGTAGAGGTGGTCCTTCCACTGGGAATCGACGATCTGCAGCATCACGTCCCGCTCGACGCGGCGCAGGATCGTGGGATCCGGGAGGAGTCTTTCCTTCTCCTCGTACCGCACCTTCGCCAGGTCGTAGATGCTGTCGACCATTTCCTCGGGGTTCTGGTCCCTCAACGAGAGTCCGTCGACCGCCTCCGGTTCGAGTCCGAACAATTCCGACGCACCGCGAACAATCGCGTCTACGTCCCATTCCTCCGCGTCCTGCTCCTTGTTCGCGTGGGCGTCGACGAGCTGCTCTGTCGCGGTCTCGGCCAGCGCCATCACGTACTCACGCGTGTCGAGCGTTTCTTCCTCGTAGGTGACCTTGCCGTCGAGAATTTCGCGGCGCAGCGTATAGACGTTCTCACGCTGCTTGTTCATGACGTCGTCGTACTCGAGGAGGTGTTTGCGGGTCGAGAAGTTCTGCGCTTCGACCTGCCGCTGCGCGCGCTCGATCGCCTTGGTGACCATCCCGTGCTCGATCGGGACGCCTTCTTCCATCCCGAGCCGCTGCATCAGGCCCGCGATGCGCTCCGACCCGAAGATGCGCATCAGGTCGTCTTCGAGCGACAGATAGAAACGCGAGGATCCCGGATCGCCCTGACGGCCGGCGCGACCGCGCAGCTGGTTGTCGATGCGCCGCGCTTCGTGACGTTCCGTGCCGATGATGTGGAGGCCTCCGAGCGCGACGACCTCCTCGTGCTCGGTGCCGGTCTGATCCTTGAACGCGTTCGAGATGCGCTCGTAGTCGGCGCGCGGCACGCGATAGAAGCTTTCCAGGTGGTAGAAGTAGACGAACTCGTCGTCGTCGACGAACTTCTCCTGGCCTTTCGGCAGCCGCTCCGCGACCTGATCCGCCAGGCACTGCTGTCGGGCCATGTACTCCGGGTTCCCGCCGAGCAGAATGTCGGTGCCCCGGCCGGCCATGTTCGTGGCGATCGTCACGGCGGCCCGCCGGCCGGCCTGCGCGACGATCTCCGGCTTCCTGCGCGTGGTACTTCGCGTTCAGGACGATGTGCTTGATGCCGCGCCGCTTGAGCATGCCGCTCAGCTTCTCGGACTTCTCGATCGAGACCGTGCCGACGAGCGTCGGACGCCCTGACTCCTGCTTGCTGACGATGTCCGCGAGAATCGCTTCCAGCTTCTCGCGCTCGGTTCGATAGACGCTGTCCGGCTCTTCCTTGCGGGCGAGCGGCCGGTTCGGCGGGGCGACGATGACGTCGAGCTTGTAGATCTTCGCGAACTCCTCGGCTTCCGTCTCCGCGGTACCGGTCATGCCGGAGAGCTTGGCGTACTTGCGGAAGTAGTTCTGGAAGGTGATCGTCGCGAGCGTCTGATTCTCGCGCTCGATCTTGACCTTCTCCTTGGCCTCGACCGCCTGGTGCAGGCCGTCGCTCCATCGCCGTCCCGGCATCAGACCGTCCCGTGAACTCGTCGACGATGACGACCTGGCCGTCCTTCACCATGTACTCGGTGTCGCGCCGGAAGATCGTGTGCGCGCGCAGTCCCTGGTGCACGTGGTGGAGCAGCGGCATGTTCGCCGGGTCGTAGAGGCCGCCCGAGCCCGGCGCGATCCGGTGGGCGAGCAGCTTCTCGGCCTTGGCCATGCCACTCTCGGTGAGCTGCACCGTCTTGTGCTTCTCGTCGATGAGGTAGTCGCCCGTGGCCTCGAGCCGCTCTCGATCCTCCGCCTTCGTGTGCCCCTGCGTCACCGCGCCGGCCGACAACTTCGGAATGATTCGATCGACCTCGTAGTAGAGGTCCGTCGAATCCTCCGCGGGACCGGAAATGATGAGCGGCGTTCGCGCCTCGTCGATGAGGATGCTGTCCACCTCGTCGACGATCGCGAAGCGATGTCCGCGCTGGACGTACTGCGCCAGCTCGAACTTCATGTTGTCGCGCAGGTAGTCGAAGCCGAACTCGTTGTTCGTTCCGTAGGTCACGTCGGAGGCGTAGGCCACCTGGCGTTCGGCGTCGTTCAGCTCGTGCTGGATGACGCCGACTGACATGCCGAGGAAGCGATAGATCTTGCCCATCCACTCCGAGTCGCGGCGAGCCAGGTAGTCGTTGACCGTGACGACGTGAACGCCCTTGCCTTCGAGAGCGTTCAGGTAGGCGGGCAGGTGGCGACGAGCGTCTTGCCTTCGCCCGTCTTCATCTCGGCGATCCGTCCACCGTGCAGCACCATGCCGCCGATGAGCTGCACGTCGAAATGACGCATGTTGAGGACGCGGCGTCCCGCCTCGCGCACGACCGCGAAGGCCTCCGGAAGCATCGTCATCGAGCGACGCGCCGCCGGTCACGCGGTCGCGGAACTCGATGGTTTTCGCGCGAAGCGCCGCGTCATCGAGGCCGCGCACCGAGCTTTCGAGCTCGTTGACGCGCACCACGATCGGCCGAAGCCGTTTCAGTTCCCGTTCGTTCTGCGTGCCGATGACCTTGGCGAGCAGCGTGTTGATCATTTGCGGGGGGTTGCCCGCCTCGGCGAGGGACGTGAGCTACTGCCACGTCACCGGGGCCAGGTGGATTCGTACGATTTTAGGCCATGGCGACGCAGAGGGCAAAGGTGAGTCGCCGACCGTCAGGTCGGAGCCCGCCGCTACGGCCGGGCGAGCAGGCGCAGCGGATTGATCGGCTGGCCGTTCAGCAGAATTTCGTAGTGAAGATGCGCGCTCGTGGCACGACCCGTCGCGCCGACGTAACCGATGATGTCGCCACGACGCACGGCCTGACCCGCGCGCACGGCCACCTTCGAGAGATGCCCGAAGCGAGTGCCGATGCCAAAGCCGTGATCGACAAGGACCTGGTTGCCGTAGTTGCCGCTGTACCCGGCTGAATCGATCGTGCCGTTCGCCGTGGCGTGAACCGGTGTGCCGCGATCGGCGACGATGTCGAGCCCCTGATGAAAGTCCGCACTGCCGTCGAAGGGATCGGGCCGCCGGCCGTAGGTGGACGACAGCCACCCCGCGAGCGGCCAGATGGACGGCACCGAACGGGCCAGCGCCTGCTGACGCTCCACCGTCGTCTTGAGCGACTCGAGGCGACCCTCAACGGCGCCGAGCAGGCTCCTCAACATCCCGAAGGTGCTGTCCGGTGACGAGCTGTCCATTGGCGGGACCGACGCAACCGCGCCGCCGCCCATCGCCCGAGACCGGATCACCGCGGGCAGCCGGGACAGGGCTTCGCGCGCCCCCGGATCGAGCTGCGCCTGGTCGCCGAGCTGCGTCAGCGCGCCCTGAAGGGACGCGATCTGATCCGCCAGCTCACCGGTGGCGGCACGGTAGCTCTCGTTCTCGAGCCGAAGGCTTTCGTTCGATTGGCGAAGGGTCTCGAACTCGACGGGACTGATGCTGCTGGCGCCCAGACCAATGAGGAGCGGGATGGTGACGACGCCGATGAGAGCCGCAACGCCGGCCCGTTTCGACAGCGTGAACCGGCGCATGGCGCCTGTGCTGCCGTTGGCGATGAGAACCGTAAAACGCGGTGACTTCATCAGACCTCAGGCGACAGACGAGCGCTCCATCGACACCTCCGTCGCAAACTTTAGGACCTTACCACAGCATCTGTAGCTGGACCGACAGGAATCGCCAGTCAGACGCCCACATCCGGGCCTCTCAGCTGCAGCGCTTCGGCAATGTGCTCCTTCCGGATGACCGGTTCGTGACCGAGATCTGCGAGCGTCCTCGCGACTCTGAGGACTCGCGTGACCGCCCTGGCGCTCAGCCCGAAGCGCTCCACGCCGCGGCCGAGCAACCGATCGGCCTCCGGCCCGTCGAGCTCGCAAACTCGTTGAAGCTTTCGCCCGTCCAGTCGGCCGTTGGTGCAACCCTGACGTGCCTGCTGTCTGGCCCTCGCCGCGATCACGCGCTCGCGGACCACGACAGAGGATTCCGGTGACCGCGGCGCCCTGCATGTCCGCCCACGGCAGCGCCGGAATCTCGAGCCAGAGGTCGAAACGGTCCCGCAACGGCCCTGACAGACGACGTTGATAGCGCTCGACGGCCAGCGGTGGACAACGGCAGGGCCGATGGGGACTGCCAAGAAAGCCGCACGGACACGGGTTCATGGCGCCGACGAGCATGACGTTCGCGGGAAACGTCACGGAGTGGTTCGCGCGGGCGATGTGAACGAGACCGTGCTCGAGCGGCTGTCGAAGCGTTTCGAGCACGCGGCGGCTGAACTCGGGCAACTCATCCAGAAAGAGCACGCCGCCGTGCGCCAGGCTCAATTCACCCGGGCGCGGTGTGCTGCCTCCCCCCACGAGCGCGACGTCCGAACACGTGTGATGAGGACTTCGGAACGGACGATGACGAAGGAGACCGCCGCCGGGCGGCAACTGGCCGGCCACCGAGTGGATCGTGGTCACGGTCAGCGCCTCGTCCGGATCGAGTGGGGGCAGGATGCCGGGCAGCCGGCGCGCGAGCATCGTCTTTCCGGCGCCAGGCGGACCGGCAAACAACAGATGATGCGCACCGGCGGCGGCGACTTCGAGCGCTCGACGTCCGACCAGCTGTCCGCGAACTTCACCGAGATCTTCCGCGTGCGGCGGGTCGGACGCGGCCGTGGCCGGGACCGGAGGAGAGGGCACTGGCTGGGGCGACACGAGGACTCGGGCCGCCTCCATCAACGATCCGACCGGGAAGAGCTTCAGCGCGTTGACGACCGATGCTTCGTGCAGGTTGGCGCTCGGAAACACGAGGGCGCCCGTCGTCTCGCGCGCCGCGACCGCGATCGGCAGCAGACCGCGCATCGGTGGAACCGTGCCGTCAAGTGACACGCCGCCGACGATGGTGAAGCGGGATTCTTCGCGGTGGGGAAGCGCACCGGAGGCCGCGAGGATCCCGAGCGCAATCGGCAGATCGAACGCCGCACCGATCTTGCGCACGTCGGACGGCGCGAGGCTCACGGTCACCCGATCCGACGGAAACGGAAACCCGGCATTGCGAATCGCCGTCCGAACGCGATCGCGGCTTTCGCGGACCGTGGTGTCCGGCAGGCCGACCATGGTCATGCCGGGCAGACCCGGGGAGACGTCCACTTCAACGGAGACGGGCACGGCGTGAATGCCGAAGACCGCGGCGGCGCGCAGACGCGCGAGCATGCGGCGGACGGGCGCAAGAAGCCTGCCGCTGGAGAGAGCCTTCTGGGCGCGGAGTCTCGTCGACGCCGTGGCAATTTCTGCGACGGCTGGATTGCGGAAAATCCTACTGTCGAACGGTCAGCCGGTCGCCGACGTTGATGGTGTCGGAGCGAAGGCGATTGAGGCGCTTGAGCACGTCCACGGTGGTGTCGAACTGGCGAGCGATTCTGAAGAGCGTGTCGCCGCGCCGCACGCGGTAGGTCGTCGGACTCGAGGTCTCGGTCGCGACCGGCGCGGCCGCCGTGCGAGCCGCCGTCGTCGCTGACGGCAGGGCGTTTGCCGTGCGCTGCGGAATCATCAGCGACTGGTTGAGCCGGATGCGCGACCGCGGCGTGAGATCGTTGGCCAGCCGCAACTCAGCCTGCGTGATCTTGTGCCGGCGCGCGATTGTCGCGATCGTCTCGCCGCGCTTCACCGTGTGGAACGTGAACTGGACGAACAGCGACGAGTCGATGTTGGCGAGACGCGCGCGAAGTGTCGGCGCCGTGCCGAGCGGCACCTTCAGCTCATGCTCGCTCATCGGCGTGGTCGTGCGTCGAAGCTCCGGATTGAGCTCGCGCAGCTCGTCCACCGAGACGTTGATCCACTCGGCGACGATCTTGAGGTCGAGCGCGTTGGGCACGGTGACGCGCTCGTACGCCAGCCGATTCGCCGTGCCGACCTCGAAGCCGTAGAGCGTGGGATTCTTCGCCACGATCATCGCGGCCATGATCATCGGCACGTACTCGCGCGTCTCGCGCGGCAGGAACCGCGTGCCCGAGGTCAGCTTCCAATAGTCGCTCGTCCTCGCCCGCCGGATGGCGCTCTGCACGCGGCCGGGGCCGGAGTTGTAGGTGGCGAGCGCGAGGTTCCAATCCTCGTCGAAGAACCTGTACAGGGACTTGAGGTACCGCGCCGCCGCGATCGTGGCCTTCTCGGGATCGGCGCGTTCGTCGACGAACCACGTCTGCCGCAGTCCGTACTCGACACCGGTCCCCGGCATGAACTGCCACATGCCCCGCGCCCGCGCCCGTGACAGCGCGGTGGACTTGAACGCACTCTCGATCAGCGGCACGAACGCAAGGTCGGGCGGCACGCCCTCGGCCGCGAAGACCTCGCGGATCATCGGCAGGTAGCGAAGGCTGCGATCGAGACCGGCCGCCATGAAATCGTGCAGGCGTCCCTGGAACAACTCGACGTAGGACAGCACCTTCTCGCTTGCCGGAATATCCAGATCGAACTGGGTCCGCTCGAGGTCGAGCATGACGGTCTCGGCGGTGGTCGCCGCCGGCTTCGGCGGCTCGAACATCGCCTCGTTCAGCAGTTCGTCGATCGCCGCGGGTTCCGAGCGAGTCTCGGTGAAGCCGTCGCCTTCGCGAAGCGCCAGAACGTCGAGGGCGCTGACGCGATCGAGCAACTGCTCGAATTGAGCCGCGAGCCGGGGATTGGCGCGCGCGCCATCAGGCAGCGCGAGCATCGCGTCGACGGCGGCGTCGAACTGCTGCCGCGCGGCGACCAGACGCCCGGCGGCCAGCTCGCGCTCGCCTGCGGCAAAGGCGTTCTCGACGCGAACGATGATCGCGGCGATCGGATCGGGCGCCAGCGGAACTTCAGAGCCGGCAGTTTCGACGATGGACCGAACAGGAAGCGATGGGGGAGGCGCGGCGGTGACGGCCGGGGCCTTGTGCGACGAGCACCCGACGAGCAGGCCAGCGAACGTAACGACCAGCAGTCGGGGCGATAACGTCATCGTGTTACGGCCGCGTGCTCCAAGCGCCCACCGTGCAGGTCACAGGCGTCACGGTAGCACCCTCGCGCGGAGGGGTCAACCTGTAAGTGCCTGCGTTTGTTGCACTAGCGGCAGCGTGAGCCATATCAGAGCTGAAGGATCTATCGGCTCGATCTAGGTTCGCGGCCAGTTCGCGGACACAAAAATCTTGCGGGCCTCACCCAGGTCGCGCGCCGACGGCGTCACGATCGTGCGCTCGCCGATCAGAATCTTTCGACCCGCCTTCATCGCTTCCTTCACGTCGTCCTCGCAGACGAACGCCGCCACTGCCTGCGTCTCAGACGCCGGCGGCGGCGTGGCGGCCGGGGCCGATGGCCCCGCAAGATACGAGGCGACCTGCTGCTTCATCGCAGACGTGTCCACTTCGTGAGTCGGAGGAAGGACCGCGACCTTTGGCAAAGGCGCGGGCCGGGGCGACTCCAGCGGCCGCCCGGTCGTCGCCGCGTTCACAGGTCGTATTTCGTACGCGAGCCGCTTGATGTTGAGCAGGTGCCGCGGCGAGATGTTGTCCGACGTGATGTTGCCGCCGTAGCCGCCGCAGCCGAGCGTCATCGCCGGATCCAGTCCCGTCGTCAGCCCGATCGACCCGTGCGTCGTCGGCGTGTTGACGACGATCCGGAACGCCGGCTTCTTCAGGCCGAACTCGAGAATCACGTCCTCGTTGCTCGAGTGGATGGACATCGTGTGTCCCATGCCGCCGTAGCGCAGGATCTGGATGCAGCGCTCGCAGCCCTCGCGCCAGTCCGCCACGACGTAGTACGAAAGCACCGGACAGAGCTTCTCGATCGACAGCGGGATAGTCGCGGCCGACGCCCGCAAGCTCGGCGATCAGCACGCGCGTCGCAGGCGGGACGGCGATGCCGACCTTGCTGGCGATCTCGAGCGCCGATTTGCCGACGAGCTTCGGATTCGGCAGCCGCTGCGGCGTCACGAGCGCGGCCGCGAGCCGGTCGGCCTCCGGCCGCGAGAGAAAGTGCGCGCCCTGCCTCACGAACTCGCGTCTCGACCTCGTCGGCCACCGCGCCGTCGACGACGACCGAGTTCGGCGACGAGCAGAGCACGCCGTTGTCGAAGCTCTTGCCGGTGATGATGTCGGCCAGCGGCCTTCGCCAGGTCGGCCGTCCGCTCGATGAAGCACGGCGCGTTGCCCGGGCCGACGCCGTAGGCCGGCTTGCCGGCGCTGTAGGCGGCGCGCACCAGTCCCATGCCGCCGGTCGCGAGAATCACCGCGACGTCGCGATGCTTCATCAGCTCCTGCGTGCCTTCGAGCGTGACCGTCTGCATCCAGTTGATCGATCCGTCAGGCGCGCCGGCCGCGGCGGCGGCTTCGCACATCACCTCGGCCACGCGCGTGATGCACCGGGCGGCCGAGGGGTGCGGGCTGATGACGATCGGGCACCGCGCCTTGAGCGCGATGAGAATCTTGTAGATCGCGGTCGACGTCGGATTGGTCGACGGCACGATGGCCGCGACGACGCCGAACGGCTCGGCGATCTCGACGACCTTGCGCGTTTCGTCGCGGCTGACGACGCCGACGGTCCGCATCGGCCGGATGAAGCGTAGACCCGGTCGGACGAGAACAGGTTCTTCTGGACCTTGTCGGCGACGACGCCGAAGCCGGTTTCCTCGACGGCCAGGCGCGCGAACTCCTCGGCGCTGCGGCCGAGCCGCCGCGGCCATCGCGTCGACGATGGCGTCGATCTGCTCCTGGGAGAGCTCGGCGAGCGCGGGCGCCGCGGCCTTGGCCGCGCTCGCGCGAGCCGCCGCGCTTCCTGGACCGAGGCGAGATCCTTGTCGGTCGGTGGAAGCCGCGATCTCGGCCATTGGCGTCGGGCGGCGAAGTCCGTCTTACGTGGTCGCGCGCGACGAGTGGGGCAGCACTCGCTCGACCTCGGCGTGCGGCCGCGGAATCACGTGCACCGACACGAGTTCGCCGACGCGGCGGGCGGCGGCTGCGCCGGCGTCGGTCGCGGCCTTGATGGCGCCGACGTCGCCGCGCGCGAGCACGGTGACGTAGCCGGCGCCGATGTACTCCTTGCCGATCGAGCGCGACGTTGGCGGTCTTGACCATCGCATCGGCCGCCTCGATGGCGCCGATGAGGCCGCGGGTTTCAATCATGCCGAGTGCGTCTGCAGTCATGTGGATTGGAGATGAAAACGCCGCAAGGCTAACATATTGAACAGCATGCGGCAATACAGTACGATGCCGGATTGTGACTGCGACCTCACGACACGCGCTTCGGATCATCGCCGTCGCGATCGCGCTGACGTCGATCGCCTGCGGTGGAGGCGCGACCGGCGCCGCCCGTCGCGTCAGTCTCGCTCGCCTCGGCAAACCGCGACTGCCGCTCGGCGCACCGGTCGACTTCACCTATCGCTTCGAACTCGCTGCCGTCGGCGTCGATCGACGGCGACTACCGCGTGCTCGTGCACGTGAAGAACGCGTCCGGAGACGTGCTGTGGCAGGACGATCACGATCCGCCGCAGGCGACGTCCACGTGGAAGCCGGGCCAGGCCGTGGAGTACACCCGCACGCGCTTCGTGCCGGTCGTTCCGTACCTCGGCGACGCGACCGTCGAGTCGGTCTGTACCGGGAGGACGAGCGGCTGCCGCTGCAGGGGCCGAGTGCTCCGTCGGAAGGCGAGACACTCTCGAAGTCGTACCGCGTCGGCACGCTGCACCTCCTGCCGACGTCCGAGAGCGTCTTCGTCATCTATAAGACCGGCTGGCATCCGGACGAGTTCTCGCCGGACAACCCGTCGATGTCCTGGAAATGGACGCAGAAGTCGGCGTGCTGTCGGTCCGCAATCCCCGAAGGACGTCACGCTGTTCCTGGAGTACGACGCGCGGCCCGACCTGTTCGCCGACGGGCCACAGCAGGTGACGATTGCCGTCGGCGACCAGCCCGTCACGACGTTCGCGGCCGAGTCGCGCTCAGCCGGCGCTGCGTGCGGGTGCCGATCACCGCCGCGCAACTGGGCGCCGCGGACATGACCGATATCCGGATCGAACTCGACAAGACGTTCGTGCCCGCCAAGCTGCCCGCCGGCGGCAGGGACGCCCGCGAGCTGGGCATCCGGGTCTATCACGTATTCGTGGAGGGACGATAAGTAGGGCAGAGGACATCTCTGTTGATTGGGGGCGGGCGTACACCACCGCACGTACTGAAGCTCGGCCTGGCTGGTGTGGTGGCGGCCACGCTGCTCTCGGCCCCAGCGTCCGCTGAAATCGTCCTCCTGACCAACGGACGGACCATGACGGTCGAGTGCCGCCCGTTCGAGGGCGAGTCGGTCGTCCTGTCGATGCCGGGGGGCGGCGAAGTTCGCGTCGCGCGCGAGATCGTTCGACGAGTTGATGCCCGACGAAGGGACCTGCGCCAGGACCTTGGCCGTCCGTGCGCTGGCGCAGTCGCCCTCAGGCCGCCGACCTCAGCTCGATCGGCCCGGCCATCCGCCGGCTCGTCGATCAGGTCGCCGAGCGCGTCGGCCTGGACCGCAAGCTGGCCCACGCGGTCGTCGACGCCGAATCGAACTACAAGCCGCTCGCGATCTCGCCACGAGGGGCGATGGGTCTGATGCAGATCATGCCGGCCCTCGTCCGCCAGTACGGGTTGGACGATCCGTTCGATCCCGACCACAACCTCGAGGCCGGCATGAAGCACCTCCGGGCCTGCTCGAGCGATTCGACATCCGGCGCGCACTGGCGGCCTACAACGCCGGTGAGGGCGCCGTGACGCGCTACGGCGGCGTGCCGCCGTATCGCGAGACCCAGGACTACGTGCGACGCATCCTGGCGGCCATTCGCTAGCGCCACGGAGGTCTAAAGGTCAGCCGTCTTCGGGTCGAGGCCGTAAGGTCTGAGCCGGGTATTCTGGCCGGGACGGTACTGGCGCTGGGAGGCGCCTCCATCGGCGTGGAATTCCGCTGCCGGGTGGCCACGGCCACCGGCCAGATCACCGAGGCGACCTACATCGCCGAAAGCGAAGCGCGCTGCGTCACGAACTCGAGGAGAAAGGGCCTGTACCTGCTCTCGGTCCGTGGCGGCGTCAGCCTGGGCCGCTTGCGGATGGCCGTGCCGCGGCGCCGCAAGGTTCCGAACTACGGAGTTCCTGATCTTCAATCAGGAGCTGGCCACGCTGCTCAAGGCCGGGCTGCCGCTCGTGCAGTCGCTCGACATCCTCCGCAGGCGCGTGCCGAATCCCGACCTTCCGCGCGGCGCTCGACGACATCCACGAACGCGTGCGCTCGGGCTCGTCGCTGTCCGACGCGTTCGAGGCGCAGGGCGCTGTTCTCCGGCGTCTACACGGCGTCGCTGATGGCGGGCGAGAAGAGCGGCAGCCTCGAGCAGGTGATCCGCCGCTACGTCCAGCACATGAAAGTGCTGGCCGTCGGTGCGGTCGCACGTGGTCTCGGCGCTGATCTATCCGGTCGTGCTGGTCGCGCTCTCGATCGTGGTCGTCGGCCTGATCGTCTTCAAGGTCGTGCCGGAGTTCGCCGACTTCTACGCGCAGTACGGCGCCGGCGCGCAGCTGCCGCTGTCGACGCGCATCGTCGTGGCGATCTCGACCAACCTCGTCAGCAGCGCGGGCGTCATTCTTGTCGCCGTTGCGGCGGCCGTGACCGGCATCATGCTGGTGGTTCCGCCAGCCCGGCGCAGCGGCGGCGGCTGCACGCCGCGATCCTGCGGCTGCCGTACTTCGGGCCGCTGGCGCGGACGCTCGCGACGGCGCAGGTCTCGCGCACGCTGGCCACGCTGCTCTCGGGCGGCATCCCGCTCGTCAACGCGCTCGACATCGCCGCGCGCGTCGACGGGCAACCGAGCGATCGCGCGAGCACCTCTCGGTCGTGGCCGCGCAGGTGCGCGAAGGCGGCAGCCTGGCGCAGTCGCTGGCCGAGCGGCGGAATGTTTCCGCACGTCGCGGTCGAGATGGTCGAGGTCGGCGAGTCGACCGGCGCGCTGGCCGACATGCTCAACAGCGTCGCGGACTTCTACGACGAGGAGAACGAGACCAGCCTGACGCGGTTCTCGAACCTGATCCAGCCGGTCCTGCTGATCGTCATGGGCGTCGTCATCGCCGGACTGCTGCTGTCGCTCTACATGCCGCTGTTCCAACTCTCGAGTCGCTGCACGCAGCTGATCCATGGCCGAACCGTCGCCGCACCGCCGAGACGCTCTACGCCGAGCCCGACGCCGCGCCGGTCGATCGCGCGGCCGAGGAGCGTCGAGGCCCGCCGGCTGGCCGAGCGCTACCAGCTCGAGTTCGTCGACCTCGAGCACTTCCACATCGACCACGCGCTGTTCCGCAGCATCCCGGCCGACCTGATGCTGCGCTACGGGTTCGTGCCGTACCGGCGCGACGGGCAGACGCTGCTGATCGTCGTGTCCGATCCGAGCGACCTGCAGACGATCGACGAAGTCGGCGTCCAGCTCGAGCACGCCGATCCGCGTCTGCGTCGGCACGCCGTCGGCGATCCAGTCGATTCTGAAGAAGAGCGAGAGCTCGCAGCGCGTGCTCGAGGAAGCCACCGAAGGCTTCCAGATGCAGATCCTCCGCGAGGACGAGAGCGGGCGACGAGAACCTGACCGTCGAGAAGCTCACGTCGGACGCCAGCCCGGTCATCCGGCTCGTGGACTCGATGGTCTTCACGGCGCTGCAGCGCCGCGCCTCGGACATCCACATCGAGACGCAGGACGACGCGGTCAGCGTGAAGTACCGCATCGACGGCGTGCTGCAGCCGGCGATGAAGCCGATCGACAAGCGGCACCACAGCACGATCATCTCGCGCATCAAGGTCATGGCCGAGCTCGACATCGCCGAGAAGCGCGTGCCGCAGGACGGCCGCTTCAAGCTGCGCGTGCGCGGCAAGACGATCGACTTCCGCGTGTCGATCATGCCGAGCGTGCACGGCGAGGACGCCGTCATCCGCATCCTCGACAAGGAGTCGATGAGCGAGCAGTTCACCGAACTGCGGCTCGACATCCTCGGCTGGCCGGAGAACGAGATGAAGCGGTTCCGGAAGTACATCCGCGAGCCGTACGGCATGGTGCTCGTCACCGGCCCGACCGGCAGCGGCAAGACGACGACGCTCTACGCGGCGCTGTCCGAGATCAAGTCGGTCGAAGACAAGATCATCACGATCGAAGACCCGGTCGAATATCAGCTGCGGGGCATCACGCAGATTCCGATCAACGAGAAGAAGGGCCTGACGTTCGCCCGCGGCCTGCGGTCGATCCTGCGCCACGACCCCGACAAGATCATGGTCGGCGAGATCCGCGACCCCGAAACGGCGCAGATCGCCATTCAGTCGGCGCTCACGGGCCACCTCGTGTTCACGACCGTCCACGCCAACAACGTCATCGACGTGCTCGGCCGGTTCCTGAACATGGGCGTCGAGGCCTACCAGTTCGTCGTCGGCGCTCAACTGCGTGCTGGCGCAGCGGCTGGTCCGGCGGATCTGCGAGCACTGCAAGCGGCCGGCGACGGTCGTCGCGCGGAGCTGCTCGTCGAAGTCGGCGCTCGACCCGGCGCTCGCGCGACACGCACACGTTCTACGAAGGCGCCGGCTGCATCGAGTGCGGCGGCACCGGCTTCAAGGGCCGCACGGCGATCTGCGAGCTGATGGACCTGACCGATCGCATCCGTGACATGATTCTCGAGCGTCGGCCGACGTCGGAAATCAAGACGCGCGGCGCGGGAGGACGGCATGACGTTCCTGCGCGAGTGCGCGGTCGGCCGCGTGTTCGACGGCGTCGACGACGCTGCGCGAAATCAACAAAGTGACGTTCGTCGAGTAACATGCGCGTGCCCGTACCTCCAGCTGGCTCGCGCCCGCGCCGCCCACCGTCGCCATCGAGATCGCCAGCCGCCGCGTCACGGTGGTCGAGCGTCGAGCACTCGGCGGCAGGACCCGTCGTCGCGGGGCACGCGACCGAGCTCGCTGCCGGAGGCGCCGTCGTGCCGGCGCTCGCGGGCGGCAACATTCCGCATGCCCGACGCGTCATCGAGGCGCTCCGCCGGGCGCTCGACCGCGCCGGGCTCCGCGTCGGCACGGCGGGCCGCGCTCGTCGTCCCCGACAGCGTCGCGCGCGTGTCGCTCCTGACCGTTCGAGCAGGTGCCGGCAGCGGCCGGACGATCTCGATCAGCTCATGCGCTGGCAGCTGAAGAAGGCGACGCCGTTCCCGATCGAAGAGGCGCAGGTCAGCTACTTTCCCGTCGCGCGGATCGGCGCCGGCCGATCACGATGGCGGCCGTCGTCGCGCGGCGCGACGTCGTCGCGCAATACGAGGCGGTCGCCGCCGCGGCCGGCATCCACGCGGGCATCGTCGACCTGGCCAGCTTCAACGTCATGAACGCCGTCATCGGCGCGGGCGGCGGACGTCGCCGGCGACTGGCTCCTCGTGCACCTGGCGGCGGAGGCCACGACGCTCGCCATCCTGCGCGGTCACGCAGCTGATGTTCTACCGGCATCGCACGGCGGTCGACGAAGAGCCGCTCGGCGCGCTCGTGCATCAGACGGCGATGTATCACGAGGATCGGCTGGGCGGCGGCGGGTTCGCGCGCGTGTGGCTGTCGGGCGGTGGCGCGACGACGGACGCGGCGCGCGCGGAAGTCAGCGCCCGGCTGAACGTGTCGGTCGGCACGTTCGATATTGCCAGCGCGGCGGGCGTGCGCGATCGTGGCGGGCCCACTGACCTCGCCGACACGCTGGCCGCGCCGGTCGGGATCCTGATTCGCGAGCGGGCGGCCTGATGCTGAAGGGCAACCTCTCGACCCGGCCGTTCTACAACGAGCGCCTCGCCAGTCTGGCGATCGGCGCCGTTGCCCTCGGCGCGCTCCTGCTCACGGCCTACAACGGGCTCGAAATCATCGCGCGTTCCTCCGAGCGCACCGAACTTCGTGGACGAATCGCACGCGACCTGGCGGAAGCCTCGTCGGTCCGCACCGCGACAACCGAGCTCCAGCGAACGGTCGATCGCACGACCCTCGGTCGTCTGGCGGCATCGACGAGCGAAGCCAACGACGTCATCGGCCAGCGGACGTTTTCGTGGACCGAGTTCTTCGATCTGATTGAGAAGACACTTCCGGCTGACGTGCGGCTCGTCACGGTGTCTCCGCGTGTCGAGCGCGGCGTCTTCAAGGTGTCGATGTCGGTCGTGGCGCGTGATCTCGCCGACGTCTCCGGGTTCGTGGACGCCTTGCTGCAGACCGGCCGTTTCTACGACGCGGCGACGGTTGACATGCAACGTCGCGAAGACAGCTCGCTCAACGCCAAGGTTGACGCGGCGTACCTGTCGCCCGAGGCGGCAAAGCCCGCGGCAGCCAGAACGATCCCGGCCGGAGCGACCCGATGACGCTGGCGCAGTTCTCACGACGGATCTTCGACGAGCGCAAGGGCGTTCTCCTTCCGCTTCTCGTGGTGGTCGTCGCCAACATCGCGACGCTCGTGCTGGGAGTATTTCCGCTCCGCACCGCCGTGGCCGCGGCTGAGTCGGAAGCCACGCAGGCGACGCTCCAGCTCGGCGAAGCGCGTCGCCAGCAGCGGGAAGCCGAGCAGGCGCGCTCGAGCAAGGAGAACGCCGACAATGACCTTCGCCGGTTCTACAACGACGTGCTGCCGCGCGATTTGCCGACCGCGCAAAAGACGATGAACCTGTGGGTCACCGAGGCCGCCCGCGACGCCGGCCTCGAGTTCCAGGGTTCACAGTTCGATTGGGGTGAAGTCCGCGACAGCGCCTTGTCGCGCGCCTTCTCCCGGATCACGCTGCAGGGCAGCTACGCGAGCATTCGGCGGTTCCTCCACGCCGTGGAAACGGCCGAGGAATTTGTGGTGGTCGAGAGCGTCGAGCTCGTCCAACACGCCGACCAGGGCACCGCGAGCGGCGCGCTCGAGGTCTCGCTCATCGTGTCCACGTACTTTCTGACGAAACCCACGTCATGAAGCTGCTGCCACCACCGGGGCCTGAGCGCCGGCAGCAACTGGGCCGGCTGGGTGTCGTGCTGCTGTTACTCGCGATCGTGGCGTGGTATCAGTGGCCGCAGGCTGCCCCCGTCGTTCCGACGTCAAACCTTCCGACGGATCGGCCCCAGGCATCGACTCAGGCCTTCAGGCTGCCCGAGCCGATCAGACTGGGAGACCTCGAGCAGGCTCCGCCGGCGATCGCGATTGGCCGCAACCCGTTCACCTTCGGCACGAGGTTCGTCGAGCCGCAGCCGGTCGTGCGGTCTGCGCCGATCGGTCGACCCGGTCGCCGAGACGCCGGTGGTTCCGCAGGGACCGCCGCCGATCAGCCTCAGGCTGGCCGGGCTGATGGTCGGTCCGGGGACGAACCGGACGATGGCGACGCTGAAGGATCCGGCCAGTGGCGCCCTGTTTCACGCGTTTGAAGGGGATATCGTGGACGGCCGGTACCGGTTGGTGAAGGTCGGGGCGCAGTCGGTGGTCGTATCCTACGTTGACGGATCCGGTATTCGGACGCTGGGACTGGGGAACTGACGCCTGACGGTCGAGAAGACTGAAGACCGCCCCTACCAGGGGGGAAGGAACGTTGATCTGCTGATGATGCGATTTCGATGGACCGCCGTAACTCTGGCCCTCCTGATGGCCGTCGGGTGCGCGACCACCGGACGAGCGATCAAGAATGCCGAGTCGGCAACGCTCCGCGGGGACCACGACACGGCAGTGGCCTTGTACCGCCAGGCTCTAGCCGATGACCCCGAACGCATCGAGCTGCGTATCGCGCTCGAGCGCGCGACGCGGACAGCGGCCGCGGATCACGTCAAACGCGCTCGGGATTTCGAAGCCCAGGATCAGCTCACCGGCGCGCTTGCCGAGTACAAGCTTGCCGCGGACCTCGACCCGACGAGCACCCTTGCCACGAACAAGGCCCTCGAGCTCCAGCGACGCCTCCGCGAGCTGTCCGACGCCTCCCGGCCGCAGCCATCCATCGACAGCCTGCGACAGCAGGCCGTGCAGGGGTCACCCATCCCGCGAATCGACCCGCGCCTTCAGGTGCCGGAACTGCGCTCCACCGCGGCGGTGCGCGACCTGCTGACGACGATCTCGAACCTGACCGGTATCAACATCACCTACGACCAGCCGCTCGCGACATCCCAGGCGCTCAACCAGGCCTATTCGGTGGACATCCGTCAGATGTCGCTCGAGGACGTGCTGACGCAGGTCATGCAGGCCAACGGCCTGACGTTCAAGGTCATCAACCCTCAGACGATCTTCATCTATCAGGACACCGTCCCGAACCGTCAGAAGTACGAGGACCAGTACACGCAGACGTTCTATGTCTCGCACGTCGACCCGCAGGCGGACCTGCTGCCGATCCTGCAGCAGTTGCTCATCACCGGGGCACCAGTGCCCCCGCGCGTCAGCGTGAACAAGTCTGCGAACTCCCTTTCCGTGCGCGCGACGGCGCCGATGATGCTGCAGATCGAGCGGCTGATCCGGGCGAACGACCGGCCCCGGCCCGAGGTGATGATTGAAGCCGAGGTGCTCGAGGTCAACCGCAACTTCATCCGCAAGCTCGGCCTGGACCTCAGCCAGTTCGCGCTCGGCGTGACGTTCTCGCCCGAGCTAGCTCCGCCGAACACCGGCGGGGTGCCGGACGCGTTTCCGGCGATGCCGCCGCCCTTCAATGCGAACACGGTCACACGCGGCGTGAGTCCCGCGGATTTCTACATCACGTCGCCGACGGCGCTCATACGACTGCTGGAGTCGAACTCGACGACGAGGGTACTGGCCAAGCCGCAGAGTCGTGGCCGCGACGGCCAGCAGATGACGTTGAGCCTCGGCGACAGCATCCCCATCCCCCAAACGACGTTCAATTCCGTTGCCGCCGGGGGCGTGGCGAATATTCCTACGACGTCCGTGAACTACCAGGAGGTGGGCATCAACCTGCAGTTCACGCCGCGCGTGACCTATCAGGACGAGATCATCCTGGACGGTCTCGTGCTCGAAAAAAGCGGACTCGGCAACAACATCCTCGTGGGAGGCCAGTTGTTTCCCACGATTATCCGCCGCCGTTCACAGGGATCGATTCGCCTGCGCGACGGCGAATCAAACGTCCTGGCCGGGTTGCTTCGGGACGACGACCGCAAGACCCTGCGGGGCTTGCCCGGCATCAGCAGCATTCCGTTGTTGCGGACTCTTTTCGGAAGCACGGACGACCAGGTCGATCAGACCGACATCATCATGATCATCACGCCGCATATCGTGCGCGGGCACGAATTGACGCCTGAGGATTTGCGGCCGCAGTACGTCGGGTCCGGGCAGGCGGTGGGAGGGCCGACGCCGTCCCTGATCTCGCCTGACGCCATCGGCGGAGCGTTTCCGTCGGTGCCCGGACAGCCTGTCACGGCCGGAGGTCAGCCCGCGCCGGCTACGGGTCCTAGCGCGGTCTCGATCGCGCCGATTGCCTCGCCCGTCGCAGAAGTGCCGCCGTCTCACGCACGGGCGCCAGGTGTCGTGCCGATCGAAGCGGTACCGAGTGGCGCGCCGGCCCCGGACGCAGCGGCACGTCCCGCACGAGTGGTGCTGACTGCGCCGACCTTGTCCCCAGACGGCACGTTGGCGGCCGGCGGCGGGCCTCACACCGTGCCGATCACGATTTCGGGCGCGCCGCCGCTCTCGGCGATCACGGTGACGATCACATACAACCCGTCCGTGCTTCGCACACCGACAGTCACGCAGGGATCGTTCATGTCGCAGGGTGGCGCGGTGCCAACGTTTGCGCCCCAAGTGGATCCGAACGGCGGCCGGATCGATCTCGCGTTCGTACGGCCGCCCGGACAAGCGACGGTCTCGGCCACTGGACTGCTGGGCGCGATCGCGTTCGTCGCGGGCTCGCCTGGGATGACCGACGTCACCATCAGCGGCGTGGCCACGGCCGCGTCCGGGACACCGGTGCCACTCGAGTTCACGAACATTCGACTCGTCGTGAAGTAAGCAGGGATGGTGATGCGAGCCTGGCTCGGGCGAAATTCACCCGGCTACACATTCATCGAGCTGATCATCGCGACGGCCGTCATGATGATCCTGGCCTCCGCCGCGCTGCCGCTCGCCCGGGTGTCCATTCGCCGCCAGAAAGAGACCTACCTGCGAACGGAACTGCGTTCGATGCGCACCGCGATCGACCGCTTCAAGGACCTGGCCGACACCGGCGGCATCGCGTCGACCGCACTCCGACTGGGCTGTGAGAACTATCCACCGAGCCTCGAAGCGCTCGTCGAAGGCGTGCCGCGATCGAACGATACCAGCAGCCGGCCGGTGAAGTTCCTGCGGCGCGTTCCGATCGATCCCATCACCGACACGCGCGGACTGGGGCTTGCGCGCGTACAGCGATGCGCCGGACGCGACGACGTGGAGTGGTCAGTGCGTGTTCGACGTGTATTCCAAGGCGCCAGGACGGGCGCTTGACGGCACGCGGTACCGCGACTGGTAAGCATGGCGCGACGCCCGCTGACACGCCGCGAGGACGCGGGATGGACTCTGATCGAGCTGCTGGTCGTACCTCTCGATCATCCTGATTCTCGCGGCCATGGCCCTCACGCAGTACCGCAACTCGGTTCAGTACGCGAAGGAAGCGGCGCTCAGGAGCGACCTCTACCTGATGCGGGACGCGATCGACCAGTACTACGCGGACAAGGGCAAGTATCCCGAAACGCTCGATGCGCTCGTGACCGATCGGTATCTGCGCGCGATTCCGCGCGACCCCATCACCGCGTCCACCGACACGTGGCAGACCGAGCAGGCCGAACGGGACGCGGGAGCCGTGGCTTCTCAGGCCGGCATCATCAATGTCAAAAGCGGATCACCGGACACCGCGATCGACGGCAGCCGGTACGGGGAGTGGTAGGGAAGGACTCAGCGCGCGGTTGGAATCGTCGTCCCCGGAACGATCACGACGATCGATCCAGTGAGGGCCGTGGCCGAACCGCCGCTCGTGGCCGTCACGGTCGCCGTCTCGGTCGTCGAAAGCACGGTCGTGGCCTCGCCCTGTTCGTTGGAGAGGTCTGACGTTGGGTTCAAGGAGCCCTTCGTGGTGGAGAAGCTGACGAGGACGGAGGGCACGGCGTTGCCCTGCTGGTCTTCGACCCGAGCCCGGACGTTCGACGTGCCTCCACCAATCGGCAACGTCTGTGGAGCCGCCGTCACGACGATCCGTGTCGCCGTCGCGGCACCGATGTCGACTTCGATGGTCGACGTGGCTCCCCCTGAGGTCGCCCGCACGACCGCCGTACCAGATATTCCGCTCCCGACGAGTCGCGCCGTGGCCCGGCCGGAGGTCGTGCGTGCGTCGGCCGGCTCAATCCGGCCGAGCGTCGTCGTAAAGAACACCTCGGTGCCGTTGTGAACGGGGGTGCCGCTCCCTGGGACGACCTGGCCCGGTTCGTCGTCCGACCCGGCGCCTTGCGCGCCTTCGATCACGAACGCCGTGACGTCGGAGGCGCCGTTGGCGGGAATCGCACCCGGCGAGGCGACCAGCGTGATCGCGGAGCCGGACGGGGCCGTGAAGGGTGCACTGTCGCACGATCCGGCCGCGAGTCCGCCGAGCACCAGGGCGCCAAGAAACGCGCCCTTCGCGGTGAGGAAACGGGCGAGACCGAGGTCAAGCATTCGAGCCGATAAGGATAGTACGTTCATGTATTTACGCGGTCAAGGCGCTCGGCCGTCGTCCCCGCCAGTCCAGAAGTTGGACGACGGCGGCTACATCATGGTCGTGCTTCTTATCGGCATTGCGGTCTCCGCAGTTTGGATGGGGGCGTTGTTGCCAGCCTGGCGCCAGCAGACCGTCCGGCAGAAGGAGGCCGAGCTCATCTTCCGCGGCGAGGAGTACGCGCGGGCCATCGCCCTCTACTGGCGGAAGAACAATCAGACGCTGCCATCGAGCTTCGACATCCTGGTCTCGCAGCGCTACCTGCGCAAGAAATACCTCGACCCCATGACGAACAAGGAGTTTCTGGCCATTGGCGGTATCGGGCCGGGATCGACGTCGCCAGCGGCGGGCGGACGGGGGCTTGGCGCGGCCGCCGGGCCGCCTGGGCAGACGCCGCCCGGGCAGACGCCTTTCGGGGCACGCGCCGGCATATCGGGAGTCCGCAGCACCAGCACGGCGACCTCGATCGTCGTGTATCGAGGCCAGACGTCCTACTCGCAGTTTCCGTTCGACTACATCGTGGCGCTTCAGCGCATGGGCGCCGGCTCACCGCAGCCCGGTGGCGATGCCGGAGGCGGACGAGGCGGCGTCCGCCGCGGCGGGATCGGCGGACCAGCGCGGCCAGGCGACGAAGTCTCACCGGTCTTTCCCGGAGCGGGCCGAGCCGGTGAGCCCGGACCTGGCCGTGGCATCAGCCAGGGTAGGGGACTGCCGACCGTGCCCAGACCCGGCCGGTAGGCCTTGCCTCAGCGGTCGGCGTCGAACGCCGTCACAATCGCATCGTGAACGCGAGGACGAAGCGCAAGGTGCGCGTCGTTTGTTCGCGTCGGATGGATCCGGTTCGTGAGCAGCACCACGTACAAGTCGCGCGCGTGATCGATCCAGAGGGACGTTCCGGTGAAGCCGGTGTGTCCAATCGCGCCGGTGGACATCAAAGAGCCGCACGACGAGGTCGGCCGCATCGTGTCCCACCCGAGGGCGCGCGAGCTCGACGGCACGCGACACTCGGTCGCGAACGTCCGTCACGAGCGACGGCGTCCCGAGGTCCGTCGGCTCACGAAACGTCCGCAGCACGAGCCTCGCGAAGGCACCGACGTCGCTGGCCGTCCCGAAGAGCCCCGCGTGACCAGCCACGCCACCGAGCGCGCGCGCGTTCTCGTCGTGCACTTGGCCGTGGACGACACATTCGCGAACGGCGTCGTACTCGGTGGGCGCGATGCGCGCGAGAAGCGCTGTCGACGGTCTGAAGGTGGTGGTTCCGTCCCACGCGCGCCGGAGCTCGTCGAACTGATTGTCGAGCGGCCCGCCCCGGGCGGCCTCGATCACGAATCCGAGCACCAGGAAGCCGATATCGGAGTAGACCGACGCCACGCCGGGCGGCCGCTCCAACGGAACGGCACGAAGCGCGGCCTCGTACTCGCTCCGCCCGGTGGCGAATTCCCACAACCGCAGGTGAGCCGGAAACCCGGCGGAGTGTTCGAGCAGGTGGCGAACGGAAATCTCCGACCGATCGGCGGCGGTCCAGTCCTCCAGCAGCGCGCTGACCTTCGTGTCGAGGCTGAGCCGTTCCTCAGCGACGGCTCGCATCGCGAGCGACGTGGTCGCCATGACTTTCGTCAGCGACGCGAGATCGAAGATGGTGTCGAGGCCAGCAGGACTCGCCGTGGCGTCGTACGTGAGACGTCCAAACGGCTCGCGCCAGATGGGGGCGTCGGAGCGACCCGACCTCGATGACGGCGGCCGGCGTGACCGACCGATCGATCGCGTCGGCCATGAGCTGGCGTGCCGTGGAGAAGTCCACGTCAGTGCTGGCCCAGGAGCCTGCGAAGCGTGGGTTCGAGGTCCTCGCCGAGCGCGGTGCGGATCGAGTCGTCGGCGGCGCGCAGGCGACGAAGCGCCTGCGGGTAGGTGACGCCGGCTTTCTTCATGACGATGGCGGCCTTCACGTTCCAGCGCGCGGTCCGAAGGAGCTCGGGCGGCGTCATCCGGGTCGATGCCGGTCACGATGGCGACGATGCGGCAGGCGCGGTCCTTGAGCTTCTCCGACCCGGTCTGGACGTCCACCATCAGGTTGCCGTAGGTCTTGCCGACGCGAATCATCGCGATCGTCGTCAGCATGTTGAGCACCATCTTGGTGGCGGTGCCCGCCTTGAGACGTGTGGACCCGGCGATGACCTCGGGGCCAACGGCCGGCGCGATGATCAGGTCGACGTAGTTCTGGAGCTCGGTCCCGGGCCAGCAGGTGACGAAGATGATGCGCGCGCCCTTCTTGCGGGCGCCGGTGAGCGCGCCGCGGACGAACTGCGTGATCCCGCTCGCGGACACGCCGATCACCGCATCGCGTTTCGACACGCGCAGCCGGGCGATCGACGCGCGCGCCTTCTTCGAAGTTGTCCTCGACGCCTTCGCGCGTCTTGAACACGGCTTCCTGACCGCCGGCCATGATGGCCTGGACGAGCTTGGGCGGCGTACCGAACGTCAGCGGCATCTCGGCCGCTTCGAGGATGCCGAGCCGACCGCTCGTTCCGGCGCCGACGAGAAACACGCGGCCGCCCTTCCGCAACGCGCTCACGATGATGTCCACGCCGTGGGCGATTCGCTCGCGCTCCTTGTGGACAGCCGAGACCACGCGACGGTCTTCCGCGCTGATGAGATCGATGATGTCGAGCACCGGCATCGTGTCGATGCCGAGCGTGTCGGGGTTGATCTTCTCGGTCGGCAGGTCCTGCCACTTGGAGTGAGACATGTGACGTGCTACCTCGTAGCGTACTCAGCGGGGGAGGTGACCGCAACGACGCTATGATCGGGCCGCCGCCCGATGATGTCGCCGCGCCAACGCCACGAACCCGCCGGCGGTGAGCCGGCCGCCGCGATCGTCCGCTACCTCCGGCACCTCGATGTCGAGCGCCGCGTCGCCGCGAACACCCTGTCCTCGTACCGGCGCGACCTGGCGCGGCTCGATCGGTACGTGGCCGCGCATCGGCTCGACATCGTGGCGCTGACACGCGGCGATCTCGAGGCGTTCGTGCGCGAGACCATGGCGGAAGGACTGGCGCCAGCCTCGACGGCTCGGCTCGTGGCGACCGTGCGCGGCTTCTTTCGCTTCCAGCGCCTTGCCGGAACCGTCTCGCAGAATCCCGCCGACGATCTCGCCGCGCCGCGCGCCTTCGCCGCCCTGCCGCGGTTCCTCTCGCTCGACGACGTGGACCGACTGATTGCGGCGCCCGACGTCACGACGCCGCGCGGGCTGCGCGACCGGGCGCTGATTGAAGTGCTGTACGCGACGGGGCTTCCGCGTGTCCGAGCTCGTCGGGCTTCGACTGACCGATCTGCATCTGGAGCAGGGATACCTTCAGTGCCTCGGCAAGGGCGGCAAGGAGCGCGTCGTGCCGCTCGGCGACACGGCGGCGTCCTGGCTGCGCCGCTACCTGAGCGAGGCCCGGCGCGCCTTGATGAAGCGCCGCGACGGGGCGTGGGTCTTCGCGAACGCTCGCGGTGGCGCCAGGCTCTCGCGCGTGGGCTTCTGGAAGATTCTGAAGGGCTACGGACGTCAGGCCGGCATCCGCGCCCACCTCAGCCCGCACGTCCTGCGCCACTCGTTTGCGACGCACCTGCTCGAGCGGGGCGCGGACCTCCGGGCGATCCAGGTCATGCTGGGCCACGCCGACCTCTCGACGACCCAGATCTACACCCACGTGCTGGAAGCGCGTCTCCGGCAGGTCTATGACGCGTTCCACCCTCGCGGCTGATTGACCCAATCAAGAGGCGTCTGGTACCGTTAGCTGTTTGGCAGGTGGACGAGGCCCCTGCCGGTAAGGAGCATCACTCGATGGCACGCGGCCGACACCTGTTCACGTCCGAATCGGTCACCGAAGGGCATCCGGACAAGATCGCGGATCAAATTTCAGACGGCATACTGGACGCGATTCTCGCCCAGGACCCCGTGGCGCGCGTCGCGTGCGAAACGCTGGTGACCACCGGCCTGGCTGTCGTCGCCGGCGAGATCACGACGAATGCCCACTTCGACGTGCAGGCAATCGTTCGCGGTGCGATCCGCGATGTCGGCTACACCCGCGGCAAATACGGCTACGACGCCGATACGTGCGCGGTGCTGTCCGCGCATTCACGAGCAGTCGCGCGACATCGGCCAGGGCGTGGACACCGGCGGCGCCGGCGACCAGGGCCTGATGTTCGGCTACGCCTGCCGCGAAACCGATGAGCTGATGCCCCTGCCGATCATGCTCGCGCACAAGCTCGTCCGCGGGATGTCCGAGCGACGCCGTAAAGGCACGGTCGACTACCTGCGTCCCGACGGCAAGTCGCAGGTGACTGTCGAATACGACGGCGACAAGCCGGTGCGGATCGACGCGGTCGTTCTGTCCACGCAGCACAGCGAGAAAGTCGACCAGAAGCACATCAAGGACGACCTGACGTGTTCCGTCATCAAGGACGTCATCCCGGCCGCGATGATGGACAAGAACACGAAGATCTACGTCAACCCGACCGGACGCTTCGTGGTCGGCGGACCGCACGGCGACGCCGGCGTCACCGGCCGGAAGATCATCGTCGACACCTACGGCGGCTATGCGCCGCACGGCGGTGGCGCGTTCTCGGGCAAGGACCCGACGAAGGTCGACCGGTCCGCGTGTTACATGGCGCGGTACATCGCGAAGAACGTCGTCGCCTCGGGTCTCGCGGATCGCGCGATGGTGCAGCTGGCGTACGCGATCGGCGTCGCCGATCCGGTCTCGGTGCTCATTGACACACAGGGCACCGGCAAGGTCTCGGACGAGAAGATGACCGACCTCGTCCGCGCGCACTTCAAGCTGACGCCGAAGGGCATCATCGAGAGCCTCGATCTGCGCAGGCCGATCTACCGCAAGACCGCCGCCTTCGGCCATTTCGGCCGCACCGAACCCGAGTTCACCTGGGAACGGACCGACAAGGCCAGCGCGCTCAAGGCCGCAGCCGGCATCTAGTACGAGACCGAGGCCGTGCGGCGGCTCCTCGGGATACCAGCACTCACGACGGCGGCCCTCACGGCCGCCGTCACCTTGTACGTCGCATTCACTGTGCCGCCTCGCGCGGTGGTCGCTCGACGACTCGCTCCCGGACACGATCGCCGTCGGCGCCTATCACGTCCACACGAATCGCTCGGACGGGACGGGAAGCGTCGATGAGGTGGCGGCCGCGGCCTCGCGCGCGGGACTCTCGTTCGTCGTCCTGACCGATCACGGGGACGGGACGCGCGCGCCAGACGCGCCGTCGTACCTGCACGGCGTGCTCGTCATCGACGCGGTGGAGCTCAACACGTCGGCCGGCCACGTCGTGGCACTGGGTCTCACGAGAGCCGCGCCATATCCGCTGGCCGGCCATCCGCGTGATGTCATCGAGGACATCCGGCGGCTGGGCGGCGCCGCGGTGATCGCGCACCCGGACTCTCCGAATCCGGAGCTCCGCTGGCGCGGCCAGAACGTGTCGGCCGACGGCATTGAATGGCTCAACGTGGACTCCGAGTGGAGGGACGACCCGCCCACGCGTCTCGTGGCGACGGCGATCCGGTCGCTCATTCGGGGACCCGAGGCGATCGCGTCATTGTTCTCTCGCCCGGCCGCCAGCCTGGCGCGCGTCGATGCCGCGGCTCGGCAGCGTCCGACGTTCACGCTGGCGGCGCTCGACGCGCACGCAAACATCGGCTGGCGCGATACGGAAGAGCCTCGACAGCACTCCCTGATTGCGCGGCCGACCTACGAGGCGATGTTCCGTACGGTCGCGCAGGCCGTCGTGCTCGACACGCCGCTCTCGCAGAATGCGACCGACGACGCGGCGTCGATACTCGGCGCGTTGAGGCGCGGCCAATCGTTTTCGATCGTGCGCGCGTTCGCGGGGCCCGCGGCGCTCAACTTTCTCGCCGACCGCGGCACCGAACAAGCGAGCATGGGCGGCCGGTTCTCAATCGCGGGCCTGCCGACGACGTTCCGCGCGAGCGTTCCGCAGGCGCCAGGCGCACGGATCGCGCTGCTGGCAAACGGACGGCCCATCGCTACGGGGCAGGGGAGTCTCGAGCACGACACCGCCGGGGAACCGGGTGTCTATCGCATCGAGGTCGGGTTCCCCGGCGCGTCCGCGCCGTGGATCGTGTCCAATCCCATCGTGGTCGCGCCCTCGCTCCCGGCACCGCCCGCTCCAGTCGATCAATCGGGGCAGATCCTGCCGATTCCGACGACGTCCGGCGCGTGGACGATTGAACACGAGCCGACCTCGTCGGGAACGGTGACCGCGGACGGCACCTCTCTCAGATTTTCTTATTCGCTCGCGCCTGGCGTGCCGCGGGGACAGTACGCCGCGTTGGCCGTGCCCGTGACGACCGCATCCGGAATCGACCGCGTACAGTTCGAGGGACGAGCGTCACGGCCGATGCGCGTTTCTCTGCAGTTGCGCCTGCCCGGCGGTCCCGACGGACGCCGATGGCGGCGCTCGGTGTATCTGGATGAGACGCCGCGGACCATCACCGCGAGCCTGCAGGATTTCGATCCCGTCGAGCCCTACACGTCCCAGCGGCCCGTCGTCTCGCCCATCCAAACGCTGCTCGTGGTCGTCGACACGGTGAACGCGCTGCCCGGTACCGACGGCGTCATCTGGATCTCGAACGTGGCGCTCGGGGTTCGGCAGCCGTAGCGACGGGATTCACTGCAACGCACCAGGAAACCCGGTTCCTTCACGTGCGCACCGTCAACGTCATGTACGCCGCGAGCGCGAGGAACAACAGGTTGGCGGCCCAGGCCGCGAGCGCCGCCGGCATGAGGGCCGCCTCGCCCACGGCCAGGAAGAACGTGTTCAGCAGCCAGTAGCCGACGCCCAGGATCAGAGCGAGGCCAATGCCGTAGAGCGATCCCCGGCGTCCCGTGCTGGCTCCGAACGGGACCCCGAGAATCGTCATGACGATCGCGACCATCGGAAACGCCACGCGTTCCTGGAGCGTCAGCCGAGGCGCGACGACGGCCTGCCCCTGCGTCGCGCGCTCGTTGATGTGATGGCGCAGTTCGCCGAACGTCATCATGCCGGTGTCCTGATTCTGCAGGGCAGGAAAGCGCTCCGGCGGATCGAGATCCAGCCGGCGCGTCTTGAACGATTCCTGCGTGGCGCGGTTGTTGGCGGAAAATTTCTGCACCCAACCACGCTCGGCGCGCCAGGCGCCCTCGGTAAACGTCGCTTTCGCGGCCCACGTGTGGCTCGTGAGCTCGAACGAACGTGGCGCCGGATCGAAGATCGACACGCCGTGAAGGATCCCGCGCGGCTCGAACAGCGCGTAGTGGTAGATACGGCCTCGTGTATCCACGAGCCAATTGCTGGTCGTCGCGACCTGAACCTGTTGCGCCGGCCCGCCCTTGATCTGCCGATCGAGCTCCTCCGCGCGTCGATTCGCCCGCGCCAGCACGCGGTCGTCGAGCAGGAACAGTCCGCCGCTCCAGACGAGCGCGAGGACGAGCAACGGGAGGGCGGCCCGGTAGAGACTCACGCCGCAGGACCGCATGACGACAAGCTCGCCGCTACGCGTCAGGGCGCCGACCGTGGCGAGGACCGCGAACAGAATGGCCATCGGGATGACGTACGCAAGAAATTGCGGCGTGGAGTAGTAGAGAAACGACGCCAGCATCCAACCGTCCGCCGTACCCTTGAACAGCCGTTCGGATTTGTCGATGACCGTACCGATGTAATAGAGCCCGAGCAATCCCGCGAACGAGAGCGCCACGACGTTGAGATACCGGCGGCTCGACGTACAGATCCAGCAAGCGCGGACGGGGGAGTTGGATATCCGGGATCCGGATGACGACCACGACTCGTGGCGACGTCTTCGACGCCGGTTCACTGGACGCCGATCGCCGGAACGTCTTCGCCAGGAATCCGGGCAGCCGAATCGCAACATCGCCACCGACGGCCCGCATGCGCCAGCGAATGGCCGCGAGACTGACGAACCCGAGAATGATGTTCGGCATCCACCGGGCCCACTCGGCAGGGAACCGGCCACCCTTCGTCCTGGCCTCGAAGTACACCATGATGCCGTAGTACGCGAAGAGCACGGCCAGCCCCAGCGTGAACCCGCCGAACTTGCCTTCCTTTCTCGAATGAATCCCGAGCGCCAGTCCCACCAACGCGAACACGAGGCACGCCACCGGGAACGCGAACATCTGGTGACGCTGGATGATCTCGGGATGTGGCGAAATCTTGGCGGCGCGTTTTCGAGCTTCTTCCTTCTTCAACTCGGCAATCCGCATCTCGCGATTGCCGCGCTGGACGATGCTGCCGTCGCCGAAGACCGACTCGGCCGAGACGGCGAACCGGAGGTCCTTCGAGCGTGACATGTCGTAGACGCCCGGATCCGCGCCAGGCGTGTACCGGACCGAGTCGCCGGGCAACACGATCGCCACCTGGCGCTCGGCCTGGTCGACCTCGAGATAGCCAACACCGGCGCGCGTCACAACCGGCCGGCCGGGCTCACTGGTGTCTGCGAGGAACACGTTCTTCCACCCACCCTCGGGACGCTGCTCCTGAATGAACAGGACCTTGCCCGGGAACCCGTCATAGAAGATCCCCGGCCGGATGTCCGACTCGCTCTTGCTCGCCAGCACCTGTGTCGTCCGCACCCGGAAGGCCTGGTTCGCATCAGGGATGAGCTGCATCAGCACGTACATGTCCGCCAGGCCTGCGACGGCTGCCAGGAGGAGCACGGGCCGGAGAATCCGGAGCGGGCTCACGCCGCACGCCAGGAGCGCCACCGCCTCGCGGTCGCCTGACAGCCGCCCGAGCCCCATCAGCAGGCCGGCCAGGAAGGCCATGGGCAGCGACAGTCCGAGGGCCTGCGGAAGCAACGTCAGCAGCAGGAATCCGACAGTCCCGAGGTCCACGCCTTTGGCCAGGAGGCTCTGTGCATAGTGCAGGGCCGGCTGAATCCCGAAGACGAACGTGAACATCCCGAGCGCAAACAGGAACGGTGTCAGGACCTCGCGGATGATGTAGCGGTCGAGGAGCTTCACGTCAGGTCACGATAGCACTGGGAACGCTGAGGACCTCAAGGCTTGGGGTCGAGGGTCACCCTGGGCCTCAGGGTGAATTGCGGTTCCACAAACCATCCACAGGCACCTTTTCCGAGGCAGATCGATAACGTCTGATAAGAGGTGTTATGTTTACTAACGACCCACATCGCCCTTGGCGGTCCGCCCGAATCCCCTTGAGCCTGCCGGCGTAGCCTTCGACGCCTTCCGCGCCGTCCGCGGCTCGCCTCGCCAATGCCGCCTCGCTCATGCTGCGCGCCCAGACGCCAGGCCGGACGCCCGGCATGCATCCCTATTCACACGCGTGCATAGGCGCCGATACTCCCGCAACTCGTAGCGCGCGCTTCGAACGACTCTCTAGTGCTGCTGACGAAGGTCCAAGATGATCGCCTCGAGTGCGGCGATGACCTCGGCACGGTCGACGTCCGACTTCCTGAACTGAAGCTTCAGATTGAACGCCTTGGTCTGGGGACGGTACTGGAATACGTAAGCCTTCGGCCTGCCGAGTTTCGGCTGGCTCTTGGCTGCGGTGGCCCGCGCGTGCTCCCTCGTGACGGCGCCGGCGCCGGTTCGAGTCAGTTGTTCGACAAACGCCACCATTTTCTGCGGTGTCTGCTGCCTAACTACCTGTAAAAGCAATGACTTAGAGGAAATGTCGGCCAGCCGACAAAGATTTCGAACCTCAGAAGGCATTTCCGACAGCGCCAGGGACTCGGTGACGCTTGTCCGAGACTTGCCGAGCCGACGCGCGAGGTCTTCGTGGGTATAGCCGCACCGCGTCGCGAGGCTACTCATCGCCTCGGCCTCCTCGAACGGGCCGAGGTCCTTTCTTTGGATGTTCTCGACGAGAGCGACCTCGATGATCTCCGTGTCGTCCACTTCGCGAATGACGACTGGGAGCTCACGAAGACCCACCCGACTGGCCGCCTGATAGCGACGCTCGCCAGCGACAATCTGATACCGCTCGCCGCGCTGGCGAACGACCAGTGGCTCGATCACGCCCTTCTCGCTGATTGACTGCATCAGCTCCGTGAGGTCTCCCATGACCTGACGAGGCTGGTCAGGATTCGGATCGACCTTCTCGATCGGCACCATGCGCCCAATGGGAGCGCCGGCCGAACTGGCCAGCGCGTCGACATAGTGCTCGTCGTGCCTCATCCGCAGCGTTAACGGCAACCCACGCTTAGACACGATCGATGACCTCCTCACAGAGCCGGTAGTACTCGCTCGCCCCGGACGAGTCCGGCGCGAACTTGAAAATCGACTCCTTATAGGCCGGACTCTCCTCGAGCCGGACACTCTTGGTAATGACGGTTCGGAACACCTTGGTCCCGAAAACCTTGTCGATCTGGCTCCGAATGTCGCGAGCCAGGGCCGTGCGCTTGTCGTGCATCGTGATCACGACGCCCAGAATCCTCAGGTTCGTGTTCGCGCGAGCGCGCACCTTCTCGATCGTCTCGAGCAGGTCGTCCGTGCCCTCGAGCGCGAAGTAGGACGACTGAATCGGAATGAGCAGGTGGGTGGAGGCCACGAGCGCATTGACCGTCAGGAGACCCAAGGCCGGCGGACAGTCGATCACGACCGCATCAAAGTCGCTCATGACCGACGAAAGGTGGTCCTTGAGCTTGAAATGCGAGTCCAACTCCCCCACCAACCTCGCCTCGAGCTTGGCGAGCGCAATGCGAGAAGGCGCAATCCAGAGATTGGGCTGGGTCGACGGAAGAATGACGTCAGCGAACCGCAACTGAGGATCGGTGAACACGTCGTACACCGAACGGTCGACAGCCGTGATGTCCAGGTACGACATCGTGCTGTTGGCTTGCGGGTCGAGATCGACGAGGAGGGTTCGCTTCTTCCTGAGCGCGAGTGCCGCGGCGAGATTGATCGCGGTGGTCGTCTTACCTACGCCGCCCTTTTGGTTGGCGATCGATATGATCATGCCTTGCCTGTTGAATTACGGAGCTGGTAACGAACAGGGGCATTGTAGGGACGGACTTGGGGCGTGTCAAGAAAGCTGCACTACATCTTGTAGCCGAGATCGTCCGGATCCAAGCTTTCGAGCCACTTCTGAAGATGTTCGCGCTCAGTGCGGTCGCTGGTCACCTCGACTGACCGCACCTGATCCAGGACCTTCGTGTCCACGAAGATCGGAACCTTGGCGCGCATCGAGAGCGCGATCGCATCGCTCGGACGGGCGTCCACAAAGAGGACGTCCCCATTTCGAAGAAGCTCGAGATACGCGTAGAAGGTGCCGCCTCGAAGGTCCGCGATGATCACCCGGTTGAGTGTGGCGCCAAGCTCTTCGAGGATGTTGCGCAGCAGGTCGTGGGTCATCGGTCGCGCCGGCAAGACGTTCTCAATCTGCAGCGCGATCGCATTGGCCTCGACAGGTCCGACCCAGATCGGCAGAGCCCGCTGGTTGTCCGCATCACGCAGGATGATGATCGGGACGCTCTGCACGGGGTCGATCATCAGCCCCTTGACCTGCATCTCAATCAACATGGTGCCCCCGGAGTTGAAACGGCGTGGCGCTGAGAATGCGAACCGCGACCAGGCGTCCGAGCCACGCGCGCGGGCCGCTGAAATTCACCACCATGTTGCCACGCGTGCGGCCTCCAAGCTCCTCGTCTCCCGATACCGTATCAACCAGCACTTCCTGGGTTGAGCCAATGCGCGCCTGGTACAGCTCGAACTGCAGCTCTCGCTGGAGCGCCTGGAGCGCCATGATCCGCCGCGTCTTCTCCGCTTCCGGCACATCGTCCGGCATGCGCTTCGCCGCCAGGGTGTTCGGGCGCACTGAATACTTGAACGAGAACATCGAGTGATAGCGAGCCCGCCGCGTCAGATCCAAGGTCTCGGCAAAGTCCTCGTCCGTTTCTCCCGGAAACCCGACGATGACGTCGGTCGACAAGTCGATGTCGGGCACGGCCTCCCGAAGGGACGCGACCTGCTCGAGGTACTGCTCGCGGGTGTGACGACGGCGCATGGCGGAGAGCACGCGATTCGATCCGGACTGCACAGGCAGGTGCAGATGCTTGCTGACCTTCGGCAGGTCGCGAATCGCTCCGATGAGGCGCGCGGTGACGTGCCGCGGATGCGGGCTCGCAAAGCGAATCCGCTCGATGCCCTGGATCTCGCTGACGCGCTCGAGAAGGCCGGCGAAGTCGCATGAGGGATCGTCTGGCGCCTGATAGTGATTCACGATCTGGCCGAGCAGCTGCACCTCGACGTGTCCGGTCCCGGCAGCCTCCTGGACCTCCGCGAGAATGTCCGCGAGCGGGCGCATCCGTTCGTGACCGCGGGTATACGGCACGACGCAGAAGGCGCAAAAATCGTTGCACCCTTCGATGATGGTCACCAGGGCTCGCACGGCGTCCGTGCGGCGCACGACACCCAGCGGAAAGGACACGTCGTCCTGGGCGTTCACGTCCACGCGGGGACGAGCCCGCTCGCGGACCTCGCGGACGATCTCAGGAAGCGCCTTGAGCCGCTGCGTGCCGACAACGACATCGACGTGCGGCCCGCGCTCGAGGATGCGGGCGCCTTCCTGCTGCGCCACGCAACCCGTGACCGCGATCGTCGTTGAGGGCGCGGCGCGCTTGAGATCGCCGAGGCGGGCATACAGCTTCTCTTCGGCCTTCTCGCGCACGCTGCAGGTGTTGATGACGACAAGGTCCGCGGAGAACTCGTCGGCGGCTGGCTCGTAGCCGTCCTTCTCGAGAAGGCCGGCAATTCGCTCGGAGTCGTGAACGTTCATCTGACACCCGAACGTCTCGACGAAGTACTTACGCCCCACGCGCACGACCTTTCGCTTTCGCCTGTGACGGCGCCGACGGTTTCGCTTTTGCCGTTGTTTCGCTGTCTGACCGCTTCGCGATCAATTCCCTGGCAGAGGCCAGGACCTGTGGCGTGACCTCGGCGCCCGCGATCATCCGGGCGATCTCCTGCTCGCGCCCGCCAGCGTCGAGCCGTGTGACTCGGGTCGTCGTCCGGCCCGCGCGCACGTCTTTGGAGACGTGAAAATGCGTCGCCCGTCGGGCGGCGATCTGCGGCAGGTGCGTGATGCAGAGCACCTGCTGACGGGCCCCGAGCCGCTGGAGGCGAAGCCCGACGGCATCCGCCGCGGCGCCGCCGATGCCCGCGTCCACCTCGTCGAAGACGAGCGTTCGCTCCCCTTCGTCCCGCTCCACGATCGTCCGAAGGGCCAGCATCACGCGCGAGAGCTCGCCGCCCGAGGCGATGCGCGCGAGCGGACGCGGATCCTCGCCAGGGTTTGACGACAGCAGGAACTCGGCCGCGTCGATCCCGCGGCGCGTCCAGGTCTCGGAACGGTCGCCCGATTCGACCTGGACGATCACACGCGAGCTCGGCATGGCCAGCTCGGCGAGCGCGGCTTCGAGCTGCCGCGCCAGGCCCTCCGCCGCACGGCGACGCTCGGACGACAGCACCGACGCGCGTGCGTAGAAACGTATCGCGCGTCTCCCGCTCCGCGACGGTGAGCGCCGCGGCGCGTTCTTCGCTCGCGCCGAGCGCGGCCAGTTCTGCGGCAAGCTCCTCGCGACGTCGCAGGACGTCGTCCAACGCCGGGCCGTACTTCCGCTTGATGCGCTCGAGCGCGGCGAGACGATCTTCGACCGCCTGCAGCCTGTCGGGCGAGGCCTCGAGATCCGCGATGTACGAGCGCAGGAAGATCGCGAGGTCGTCGAGGCTGGATTTGATCGTGTCGCGCTCGACGAGATACGGATTGAACCGCGGATCGATGGCGGCGAGCTCCGACGACGCGTTTCCACACGCCGGCCAGCCGTACGAGCGCGGCGTCGTCGCCGTCATAGAGCGTCGCGAACGCCTCGTTCGACAATCGCGCGAGACGATCCGCATTCGCGAGGACCGCGCGCTCGGTTTGCAAGCTGGTCGTCCTCGCCGGCGGCCGGCGCGACCTTGGCGATCTCGTCGAGTTGAAACGACGCCATGTCGATTCGGGCGCGCTTCTCGCGGTCATCGAGGCGCGAGTGATCGAGCGCGGCGTAGGCGAGACGCCATGCATCGAAGGCTGATGCCACGCCCGCGACGAGATCGCCGCGATTCAGGAACGCGTCGAGATGCACGAGATGCTCTGCCGGATTGAGGAGCGTCTGGTGCTCGTGCTGACCGTGGAGCTCGAGAAGGCCGTGCCCCAGGTCCTTGAGCGCCGCCGCCGTCGCGAGCGCGTCATCGATGAACGCGCGGCTTCGTCCCTGCGAGGAAATCTCGCGGCGCACGATCTGATTCGCGGCCGTCGGCACGTTCGAAGACCGCCTGCACGGTGGCCGTCTCTTCTCCGGTGCGAACGAGGTCCGCACTGGCGCGACCGCCAAGGAGCAGGTCGATGGCGCCGACGAGCACGGACTTCCCCGCTCCCGTTTCGCCCGTCAGGATGTTGAGGCCCGGTTCGAATTCGACGTCGAGCTGGTCGATGACCGCCAGGCGGCGGATGCCGAGAAAGCGGAGCATGGCGAAACCGGAACTCCCATCGTATCAGACCTTTGACAGCGATTTGGCCTGCGTGTTACGCTTGCGCGTCCGCGCTGTCCCAGCGGCGCATCACCACGGTTTGTGTGGAGGTCGTGTTGCGCCTGCTTGGACCCGTGATCCTGGCTCTGCAGGATCCCGCCGCTGCTCCCTCCGAAACAGCGCCCAGAACCGACATCATTTCGCTCGTTGCGAACGCGGATCTCGTCGTGCAGATCGTGCTCGCGACGCTGCTGTTCTTCTCCGCGATGTCGTGGGGCATCGTCATCTTCAAGCAGCGACAGCTCAAGCGCGCGACGCGTCAGACGGCGCAGTTCCTCGACGTCTTCCGCAAGAGCAGCCGCTTTTCTGAAGTGCAGGCCGCGTGCGCCGGGCTCACGGGAAGCCCGCTGGTCGGGCTGTTTCAGGCCGGCTACGCGGAGTTGAACGCGCAGCTGCGCGCGGCGCCCGATGCCAAGCCGGCCGAGGGCGCGCCGCGTCCAACCCTCAAGAGTCTCGACGCCGTGGACCGTGCACTGCTGCGAGCGTCGACCGCGGAGATCTCGAAGCTCGAGTTCCGCGTGGCGTTTCTCGCGACCACCGCGACGATTACGCCGTACATCGGATTGTTCGGAACCGTGTGGGGGATCATGGCCGCGTTCCAGGGCATCGCGACCGCCGGATCGACGAGTCTCGCCGTCGTCGCGCCGCCGATCGCCGAAGCGCTCGTCGCGACCGGCGCCGGACTCTTCGCCGCAATCCCGGCGGTCTATTTCTACAATGACATCACGAGTGTGCGTGAAGAAGTTCGCCAACGAGATGGACGACTTCTCGATGGAGTTCCTCACGATCGCGGAGCGGAACTTCCGCTGATGCCGAAACTCGAACCGATGGCGAACGCATCGTCGCGCGGCGGCCGCCGCGCACGATCGGTCCGCGTGTCGTCTTCGCTCGCCGAGATCAACGTCGTCCCGCTCGTGGACGTCATGCTCGTGCTGCTCGTGATCTTCATGGTCGCCGCGCCGATGATGCAGCAGGGGTTCCCGGTCAACCTGCCGCAGTCGCGACAGTCACGCGCGATCGACGCACCCGTCCTCGTCACGATCCCGCTGAGCTTCCGTCGCGATCGCCGCGTGCAGGTCGACAAGGAGTTCGTCGGGTTCAACGTGCTCGCCGAACGCGTGCGGCAGGCCATCGGACAGCGAGATCGTAAGCAGGTGATGCTCGCCGGCGACAACGGCGTGACGTACGGCGAACTGGTCATGGTGATGGACCAGCTGCGCGAAGGCGGCGTCGACAACGTCGGCCTGCAGACGCAACCAGCCATTGGAGCGCAGTGAACCGACGTGAGCCGGAGCGCCAACCCCGCCTTCCAGCCTGGGCCCCGCAGACATGCGGGCGATGAACCGCGCGGTCGCCTGGTCGCTTGGTGTGCACGTCGGCGTCGTCGTGTTGTTTCTCGTCGTGCCGCGCAGCTGGTTCGCCGATCCGCCGCGCCGCGTGATGACCATTTCGCTCGGCGGAACCGCGGGACCGCGGTCGACAGGCACGACCAGTATTGGTGGACGCACGGTCGAGGCGGTGACGCCGCCAACCCGCCGGCCCGAGCCGATTCGGCCGACGCCGCCGGTGAAGCCGGATCCTGTAGCGGTCAAACCACCAGCTGCCGCAAAGCCCATTCCCAAACCTGCGCCGACGACCAAGCCCGTCAAACCCGAGCCGGCCGTCCGACCGCCGACGACCGGGCCGCAGGTGACGCAGGGCAACACTCCGGTCGATACAGGGGCGCGAGGACAAGGACAAGGATTGACGTTCGGCGGCGGTGGAACCGGCGGCGAAACAAACCTCGCCGATTTCTGCTGTCCGGAATACATTGCGTTGCTGACCCAGCAAATCGATCAAAACTGGACGAAGACACAGCCGCAGCGCGGCACGACGGTCGTTCGCTTTTCGATCCTGAGGGACGGCTCGATTGCCGACCTCCAGGTGATCAAGCCGAGCGGCAGCCCGCTGCTGGACCGCGCGTCGCAGCGTGCGCTGTTGGCCGCGAAGTTACCGGCGCTCCCCTCTCAGTACAAGTCCGAGAAGCTCACGGTGAACCTGACATTTCCCTACGAAGGACGTTGACGACATGACGAAGCCATTGCGTGAGTTCTTGTGGCTCCTGACGCTGAGTATTCCGGTGCTCGTGCCGCCGGTGGCCGACTACGCCGTCCGTGCGGAGCGGCTCGACGGACCGGCGCAGGACTCGCAGACCGAGGTCTCGATCATCATGTCGAACCCGGCGAACCATCCGAAGCTGGGACTGCCGGACCTGGTCGTGCAGGGCACGGATCAGGAAGTGTCCGCGGCGGCCAAGATTCTGACGGACGTGCTGTGGAAGGACCTCGACTTCGAGCGCGAGTACTACATGATTCAGCAGAAGGTCGACCGCGTCGATTCCGGCGACGTCGGCCGAGACCCTGCCCTACGCGCAGTGGCGCGAAGTCGGCGCAGACTTCGTGCTCGCCGGCGTCGCGCGCCGGCGCGGGAACGATTTCCAGGTCGACTTTCGAATCCTCGCGACGCGCGCTGACAGCGAGGGCCGCGCAGACGTTCGGCAAGTCGCTACACGTGCCGGTTCCAGAATCCGCGCGCGTGCGCGCACTACGATCGCCGACGACATTCACAAAGACACCCGTGCGCTCGACGGCGTCGCGCAGACCAAGTTGGCGTTCGTCTCGGACCGCCACGGCAGCCGGGTGACGGGCCGCCCGACGCAGACGCAGGCCGCCAGCAAAGAGATCTACATCGCCGACTACGACGGCGCGAACCAGTTGCGCATGACGGTCAACGGCAGCCTGAACTGCTGCCCGGCCTGGTCGCCGTCGGCGGGCATGCTGTCGTACGTGTCGTGGGGACGGCGGGAAGCGGCGCGCCTGACATCTTTCTCGCGAACCTGGCGCAGCCGGGCCGTCCGCCGCTGCGGCCGGCACGGGGCGCCGCGACGGTGTCCAACCAGACACCGGCCTGGTCGCCGGACGGCGAGCGCGTCGCGTTCGCGTCCAACCGTTCGGGGAACTTCGATATCTGGGTCGTCAATCGCGACGGGAGCGGATTGCAGAACCTGACCAACAGCTCGGCGCAGGAGATCGCGCCGACCTGGTCGCCGTCGGGCACCCAAATCGCGTTCATCTCCGACCGCGCCGGCACCAATCAGATGTACGTCATGGGCGCGACGGGCACCGGCGTGCAGCTCCTCATCGGCCAGAAGGTCGACCGGCCGACGTGGTCGCCGCTGAACTTCATCGCGTTCACGATGGAGTCGAGCTCCGGCCACGACATCGGGATCTACGACTTCTCGAATCCGGGCGCCGTTCGACAACTCACCGATGGAACCGGCTCGAACGAGAGCCCGTCGGTCGCGCCCAACGGGCGGCACATCGTGTTCTTCACGACGCGGTGGGGCCGGCAGCAACTCGCGATCATCGATCGCACGGGTCAGTACCTTCGTCAGATCACCGACGCCGGCAATAACACGTATCCCAACTGGCAGCCGATCACGAGAGAAAGGTAGAGCAACGTGACACGACGAGAACCGATCCGCGCCACATCTCCGCTCGTTGCGCTGGTCCTCCTGCTGGCCGTCTTTATCAGTGTCGCCGCGGGCTGCGGTGGCAAGCGCCCGCCGGTAGCGAACACCGTACCGCCGCCTCCTCCCGGTCCGGCGGCGTTCCCGGGCGCGAACACACCACCGCGGCCACCTGGGCAGCCGCCGACGCCTCCCGCCGTATCGAGCGACGCCGGAGCCTCCTCGACCTCGCTGCTCCCGTGGGATTCACAGCCGCTCGATGTCATCAACGGCCCGGACTCGCCGCTTGAAACCGGTCTTTTTTGCCTACGACAGCGATTCTCTTGACGATGCGGCGCGGAAGGTGCTGAACGGCAACGCCGAGGTCCTGAAGACGTACCGTACCTGGGTGATCACGGTCGAAGGCCACTGTGACGAGCGCGGCACGGCCGAATACAATCTCGCGCTGGGCGACCGTCGGGCGCTCGCGGCCAAGAACTATCTCGTCTCGCTCGGCATCCCCGCCGATCGCATTCGCACCGTCAGCTACGGCGAAGAGTTTCCGTTCGACCCCGCGCACGTCGAGAGTGCGTGGGAGAAGAACCGGCGCGCGCATTCCATGCTCACCTCGAAGTGAGGCGATCGGAGGGCACCATGCGAACACGACTTCTCACCGCCACCGTGATGGTGTGGTTGGCGCTGGCCGGCACGCCGGCCGCCCAGAACCGCGCCGAGCTGCAGATGAACGCGGACCTGCGGATGATCCAGGAGCAGGTCAGCCGTCTGCAGCTTGCGACGAATCAGCTCACCGAACAGCTGAAGATCATCAACAAGCGGATGGACGATCAGTCCTCCGCCAGCCAGAAGCAGGTGGCCGACGTCCGGCTGCTGATCACCAATCTCGCCAACACCGTGAACACCATCCGCGAAAAGGTCGACGACAACACGGTGCGCGTCTCGCAGCTCGGCCAGGAACTGCCGGCCATTCGCTCGGGGCTGGGCATGGTCGCGACGCAGCTCAACACGCTCGTCGGTCTGTTGCAGCCGCCCGGTCAACCCGACCGACCCGAACGCGCCGCCCGGATCCTCGCCGGGTCAGATCGGCAACGTCCAGCTCCCGGACTCGCCCACCGCGATTTTCCAGGCGGCGATGAACGACTACACGGCGAATCGCCTTCCACTCGCGATCGAGGGATTCACGCAGTACGTCACCGACTATCCCGACGTCCCCGAAGGCCGCCGAAGCACAGTTCTACATCGGCATGGTCGTACTTCAACGACAAGAAGGGGAAGGAAGCCATCGACGCGTTCGACAAGGTCGTCAAGAACTACAAGGGATCGGCCCAGGTGCCGGACGCCTTGTTCCAGCAGGCGCTCGTCTACATGCAGCTCGGGCAGAAAGCGCGCGGCGAACAAGCTCTTTCAGCAAGTCGCCAAGGAATTCCCGGAAACATCGTCGGGTATGATGGCGAAACAGCGGCTGTCCCCCTGATAGCAACCGCGCCAGCCGCGAAGGATCGGTGAGATGGGCAGTGTGAACAAGGCCATTCTGGTCGGCAATCTCGGCCGCGACGCCGAGATGCGTTTTACCGCCGGCGGCACGCCGGTCGCGACCGTCAGTCTGGCGACGACCGAGAAGTTCACCGACCGCGACGGCCAGAAGAAGGAAGACACGCAGTGGCACCGCATCGTCATCTGGGGCAAGACGGCCGAGTCGCTTCACGAGTACCTGACGAAGGGCAAGCAGATCTACGTCGAGGGCCGCATCCAGACGCGCGAGTGGACCGACAAGGAAGGCAAGCAGGCCAAGACGACCGAGATTCGCGCCGACCGCATCGTGCTGCTCGGCGGTGGCGGCGGTGGCGGCGGCGGCCGCGGCCGGCGCCGGCGATCGTCAGGCGGACGCCGGGGAATCGAGCGGCGGCGACACGGCGGTCCGGTCGACGCGCCGAACGACGACGATATTCCGTTCTAGATCGACGTGCATCTGCGATCTGCGATCGTGGATCGCATTCGCGATCGAGCCATTGACGATTGCGGATTGAGAGCTCTCAATCCGCGATCCTCAATCGTCAATCTCCGAATGCGATCATCAATCGCAGATCGCACATCCGCGATCGTCACTTGTCCGTCCGTCCGTACCGATCCTCCAGCCGGACGACGTCGTGAAGCTCCGGCGTCGAGACTTCGAAGACGTCCGCGTCTTCGATCGCCGTCATGCGGTGCACGGTCTTCGGCGTGACGTGCACCGCTTCGCCGGGCTGCATCTCGCGCTTGGTCAGCACGCCGTCCACTTCGATCTCGAACAGCAGCTTGCCCGACCAGAGGTAGATCGTCTCGTCCTTGATGTTGTGGTACTGCAGGCTCAGGGCGTGGCCCTTGTTGATGTGGATCACCTTGCCGACGTAGCGGTCGGTCTTCGCCCAGTGCAGTTCGTAGCCCCACGGCTTCTCGACGCGCGTGACTTCGTGCATCGACTCAACTCCTCAATTAGATCCGCGACGTCCCGGTGGCGGACGCGGACGTCCACGCCTGACAGCGGCTGGAGGCGCTTGGCGAGCTCTTCAGCGATTGCCACCGATCGATGCCGTCCGCCGGTGCACCCCACCGCGATCGTGAGATAGGTCTTCCCCTCCGCGATGTAGTGCGGCACGAGAAACTTCAGATAGTCGGTCGTCAGCCGCACGAATCGCCGCGCCGCGCGTGTGCGCAGCACGTACTCCGCGACGCGCGCGTGCCGGCCGCTCCACCGCCGCAGGGACCGGACGAAATGCGGATTCGGCAGGAACCGCACGTCGAACACGAGATCCGCGTTCTCCGGCACGCCGTGGCGGAACCCAAAGCTGAGCAGCGTCACGCCGAGGGGCGCGACCCTCTCGGTGCCGCCGACGGTCTCGCAGGATGCGGCGCCGCAGTTCGTGCACGGTCAGCGCGCTCGTGTCGAGCACCTGGTCGGCAATCCGTCGAATGGGCTCGAGCAGGCGCCGCTCTTCCAGGAGGCCCTCGGCGACGGTCCGGTTGAGCGCCAGCGGATGCGGCCGGCGCGTTTCGCTGAACCGCCGGAGCAGCGTGCTGTGGCCGGCGTCGAGAAACACGAGCCGCACCTGGTGCGGATCCCGCGCTTCTTCTTGAGCCGCCGGTAGGCGGCGGGAAAGCTGGCCAGGGCGCGTCCTTCGCGCACGTCCACGACGACCGCCGCGCGCCGCACGCCGCCGGGCGCGCGTAAGCGTCGAGATCGGCGAATGTCGGGATCAGCGCAACCGGCAGGTTGTCGACGCAGAAGTAGCCGAGGTCTTCGAGCGCGCGGATCGCGTGGGACTTGCCGGAGCCCGACAGTCCCGTGACGACGACGAACGCGGCCGACGCGCGCGGACGCCCGCGTGGTCGCGCCCGGCGGTCTGCGGCTGACGCGCGTCTTTCTGGCTCGGTGGGGGCTCGCCGGGGCCACGGAGGGTTCAGTACAGCACTTTGCGCTGGTTCGAGGTCGGGATCTTCAGCTCTTCGCGGTACTTCGCGATCGTGCGCCGCGCGAGCACCAGCCCTTCCTTCTGCAGGATGTTCATGATCTTCGAGTCGCTGAGCGGCCGCCGCTGGTCCTCGGCCTCGATGATCTTCCTGATGCGCTGCTTGATCGTGACCGACGAGACGCTCTCGCCGTACGAGCTGCTGATGCCGCTGTGGAAGAAGAACTTCAGCTCGTACACGCCCTGCGGCGTGTGCATGTACTTGTTGTTGACGACGCGCGAGACCGTCGACTCGTGCATGCCGATGTCGTTCGCGACGTCGCGCAGCACGAGCGGACGCAGGTGCTCGATGCCCTGATCGAGGAACGCGCGCTGGAAATTGATGATGCTCGTCGCGACCTTGACGATCGTCTTCTGCCGCTGATCGACCGACTTGAGCAGCCACAGCGCCGCGCGGAACTTGTCCTTCACGTACGCGCGCGTCTCGTCCGACGCCTCGCCGCCCTTGTCGAGCAGCCGCCGGTAGACCGGGCTGATGCGCAGCTGCGGCAGGCCGTCCTCGTTCAGCACGGCGCGATACCCGTCGTCGGTCTTGATGATGTAGACGTCGGGAATGACGTACTGCGAGTCGGCCGGGCTGTAGCGCGAGCCGGGCTTCGGATCGAGGTGCTTGATGACCTCGATGTGCTGCTTGACCTCTTCGGGCTCGATGCCGAGCGCGCGCGCGAGCTCGGGAATCCGGTGGTTCTGCAGCAGGCGCAGGTGATCGCGCACGAGCGTCTCGACCGGCGTGCCGGCGAGGCCGAGGTGCCGAATCTGCAGCAGCAGGCACTCCTGCAGATCGCGCGCGCCGACGCCGATCGGATCGAACGTCTGGACGTGCTCGAGCGCGCGCTCGACGGCGGTCACGTCCCACGCGCCGAGCGCCGCGATCTCGTTGACCGACGCCACCAGATAGCCGTCGTCGTCGATGTTGCCGATGATGGCCGCGCCGATCTCGCGCACGTCCGTCGTCGCGCTGCCTGCAGGTTCAGCTGCCACATCAGGTGGTCGGCCAGCGAGCCCTTGCTCGAGAGCGTGTTCTCGATCGGCGGCAGTTCCTTGACTTCCTGCGGCTGCCGCGGCCGGTAGCCGTCGTCGAGGTACTCGCCGAAGAAGTACTCGTAGTCCTGGTCGTCCCAGGTGTCGTCCTTCGTCTTCTGTCCTTCTTCTCGCGCTTCCGGCTGCTCGGCGGTCGGCGGCTTCCTGCGCGGGGTCCTCGGTCGGCACCTCCTCGAGCATCGGGTTCTCGACCATCTCCTGATTCAGCAGCTCGGCCAGCTCGAGCGTCGTCATCGGCAGCAGCTTGATCGCCTGCTGCAATGACGGCGTCAGAATCAGCTTCTGGACGAGCCGCGCGTGGAGTTTCTGTTGAATCGCCATCAGACGTACGTACGCTCCAGTGCCGTCCAATCTTAGTCCAGCCGGAAATCGGCCCCGAGGTAAATCCGCTTGACGTCCTCGTCGGCGGCCAGGCCCGCCGGCGTGCCGCTGCGAAAGATCACGCCATCGTGCACGATGTAGGCGCGGTCGGTGATCTTCAGCGTCTCCCGCACGTTGTGATCGGTGACCAGCACGCCGATGCCCCGGTCCTTGAGGTGTACGACGATCTTCTGGATGTCGGCGACCGCGATGGGATCGATGCCGGCGAACGGCTCGTCGAGCAGGATGAACTTCGGCTGGTTGACAAGCGCGCGCGTGATCTCGACGCGCCGCCGCTCGCCGCCCGACAGCGTGTAGGCCCTCGACGCGCGCCAGCGGCGTCAGGCCGAGCTCCGACGAGCAGCTCGGCCAGCCGCGCGCGGCGCGTCGGCGCGATCGATCGGCAGCGTCTCGAGAATCGCCAGGATGTTCTGCTCGACCGTCAGCCCGCGGAAGATCGACGGCTCCTGCGGCAGGTAGCCGATGCCCTTCCGCGCGCGGACGTACATCGGATCGGCCGGTGACGTCCTGGTCGTCGAGCAGCACGCGGCCCGAGTCCGGGCCGGTCAGGCCGACGACCATGCCGAACGTCGTCGTCTTGCCCGCGCCGTTCGGGCCGAGCAGGCCGACGACTTCGCCCGACGCCACGTCGAGGTCGACGTCGCGCACGACGGTGCGGCCGCCGTAGGACTTGGTCAGCCTTCGGTCCGCAGCGTCGCCATCTATTTAGCAGCGGGGCTCGGGCAGGGAATGGACCGGCGCGGCGCGCCGCCCGCGGCGTTCTGATCCGCGGGAAAGTCCGGCGCGCCGAGATCGCCCTTGAATCGCGCCATCGTGCCTTCCTGCGCGTAGCACGTGCCATCGCTCTCGCGATTGGTCAGCGTCAGCGGCTTGCCCCACAGCTGGTACAGGTCCTCGCGCGCCTCGTACACCAGACGGTCGCCGCGCGCCTCTCGCGCGTCTTTCAGGAAGGCGTGCACGCCACCGGTCGCCTCGAGACGGTCGAGTGTCCGTGCGTCCTTGGCGAGCAGCAGATCCATGGCGTCAGCGGTCGTGTCGCTCCCGGCGGTGCTCTTCAAGCGCGCCGACCCGGTGTACTTCGCGGTCCTGGTCTTCTCCGTGTACACGAAGGTGTCGGCCTTGCCGTTGTACGCACCGGTCGCGGCCTTCGGATCCTTGCCCTCGGCCGAGGTGGGCACGATGTCGAAGGTGGAGTCCACGTGCCCCTTGGCGACGAGATCCTGCCGTTCGCGGAAGTATTCGATGTGGTCGGCGTTCACGATGCTCTTGCCCTGCTGCACGCTGGCGAGCGACGTCCCTTTGCCGATGTACGTGGCCACCTTTGCCGCGTCATCGTAGCGGAACTCGGTGGCCGACCCATAGATCGTGTCCTTGGCGTTGAAAATCGAGTTCTGGGACGACTGGCTCGCTCGTCTTCGCGGGTGACGAGGCCGTCGTGACGTTCGCCGCGGGCATACAAGCTGCCCGTGTCCAGATACGCCGTGATGAGGTCCAGGGCCTCGACGGTCATCCCCGCGTCACCATTGGTCACACTTGCGCGCTTGCCGGCGGTCTGGCGGTTGGGTTGGAGATCCATCTCGCCGCTGCTGGCGCGGTACACGCCCAGGTCGCCGTAACCATGCATCTCGCCGTCGATGATCTCGACGGCCTGCTCGAAACGAGCCTCCTCGATGGCGTCCAGCTGGCCCTTGATGACGAGTCGCAGGATTCGCGACTTCCCGACTCGTTTGCCGGCGGCGCCGCCCGCGCCCTCCGCGCCCTCCACCTGTTTCCTCGAACTCCACGCCCCCTTCGAAGACGGCAGCCGTCAGCCCACGCTTGTCGTCTCCGGTCGATGCCATTGTCGCGCCCGTGATCTTGCGCGCCGGCGCGCCCGGAGCCGCGGGCAACCGGACGACCACGCGGCCTTTGCTGTCGCGCGGCGCGGCATCGAGCTTCGTCAGCGTCGTGCCGTCGGGCGCCGTCCTGAAATCGATGCGGTCCGCCTCGATCGAACGACGGCCTTCCCCGCTCGGCTGATGCATCGTCGCGCCGCCCATGAGGTGGGACTGCTTCGAGTGCCTGGCTGCCGTCGTAGAACGCCAAGATCGATGTCGTCGGCACGCATCTCCGGAAGGTCCGAGGTCTTGCCCTTGACGGGCGCGACCGTCGAATGGCCACGCAACTCAATCAGGCGAATTCGCTCCTCATCCGGCGAGAGGTAGATCGTGGCGCGGTCACCGGTCAAGGTGTCGGCGGATCGCTCGAGCTTGGCGTGCTGATCGAACAGCATGGATTGCGCGTCGCGGGTGTACGTCATCGTCGCGGCCGACGCTCGCACCGGTTCTTCCTTCTCGTTCTCCGACGCGATGTTCACCTTGGCGTCGGCGAGGAGCCGGAAGATCCCGGTGTCCCGTTCGTAATTGCCGCCGTCCCCGGTTCCGGACAGCCGTCCGCGCGAGAACGTCACGCGACCCGGCACGTTGGCGAGGCCGGTCACCTCGCTGTAGGTTCCCGACCGCCCTCTGAGCTCGGTTCCGTCTTTTGTCTTCAAGTGCACGCCTTGCGTGAGCGTCATCTCGTCGGGCTTGCCACCACCCATCGAGTCGCCACGTGCCTCGACGCGCCCTGCGGAGAGCGTCGTGCCGTTTTGCAGCCGGTAGACGAACTTCTCCCAGACCACGCGGTTGTTCTCGTAGCTCCGAAGCTTGTCGTAGGTCACCGTCCCCAGCAGTTCGTCGCCCCGATAGCGCAGGTCCTTTCCCTCCCCCGACTGCATCTTTGCTGCCGGGTCGGCCTCATTGAGAACGGGTGGCGGGCCTTGCGGCGTCCGCTCGTGCATGAGGAAGTAGACCGCCGCGGCGGTACTCACGCCGACTGCCGCCACAACGACTCGGGCAGCCTTCTGCCACCTCATACGAGCGCCTCGACGGATGCGACGGGTTCGAGCGGCATTCGGACGTCCGCCACGGTCAGCTCGGTCACGCGCTCTCCCCGGTACTCGCTGGCATCCAGCGAATACGCCAGCTCGAGCCCGAACCGGTTCGTCGTCAGGTAGTCCTCGCGCTCGGCCGCCGCCCGCCAGGCGATCGCGCGAAACGATCGATTGCCCTGCCGGAAGACCAGCGACAGGTGACGCTCCTTCAGACGTCGAGGCGCCGCGGCCAGATCCACCGGCGAGGCCCGGAACACCGGCTTCGGATTCGCCGCGCCGAACGGACCGAGCCGGCCGAGCGCCTGCACGACGTCGCCGGAGATCTCGCCGAGGCCGAGCGGCGCGTCGATGCGCAGCCGCGGCACGAGATCATCGGGCCCGAGCCGCTCGTTGGCGTAGGCCGACAAGCCGTCGCCTGAGCTCGTCGATCCGGCCGGCCTCGAGCGTGACGCCGGCGGCCAGCTTGTGCCCGCCGAAGCGCAGGAACACGTCGGCGCAGGCCTCGAGCCCGGCGAGCAGATCGAACGCCCGAATGCTCCGGCCCGATCCGGTGGCGACGCCGTCCTCGATCGACAGCACGAGCGCCGGCTTGTGGTACGCGTCCACGAGCTTCGAGGCGACGATGCCGATGACGCCGCGGTGCCAGCCGTCTCCGGCGACGACGAGCATGTTCTGCGCGCCGATCGACGGGTCGCCGTCGACGATCCGTCGCGCCTCGGTCAGGATCGCGGCTTCCTGCTCCTGCCGGTCGGTGTTCTCCTCCGACAGTTGCCGCGCCAGATCCTTCGCGCGCGTGCGCGTCTCGGCATCGCGGCCGCGCAGGAGCAGCAGATCCAGCGCGAGATCGGGCGACCTCATGCGGCCGGCGGCGTTCAGCCGCGGCGCCAGCATGAAGCCGACGTGAAAACTGTCGAGCTGCCGGCCGAGCAGGCCGCACTCCTCCAGCAGCGCCTCGAGCCCCGCCGCGTGCGGACCGGCCGACAGACCGCTGAGGCCGCAGTGCGCGATGACGCGATTCTCGCCGACGAGCGGCACGACGTCGGCCAGCGTGCCGATCGCCGCGACCTTGACGAAGTGTGGCAACGCGGAGAGGCCGCGTCCGCTCGCGAGGAGCAGCGCCTGCACGAGCTTCAGCGCGACGCCGACGCCGGCCAGATGCTTGTCCGGATACGCGCAGTCCGCTCGCTTCGGGATTGATGACCGCGAAGGCGGGCGGCAGCACGGCACCGGGCTCGTGATGGTCGGTGATGATGAGATCGATGCCCAGGTCCCGCGCCTGCGCCGCCGCTTCGTCGGCGCGGATGCCGCAGTCCACCGACACGATCAGCCCGGCGCCCTCCGCGTGCAGCCGTTCGACCGTCTCCGGCTGCAGACCGTAGCCGTCCTTGTGGCGGTCCGGCACGAAGTGCGTGACCTTGCCGCCGACGAGCTCGATCGCGCGGCGCAGGATGACCGTGGCGGTGATGCCGTCCACGTCGTAGTCGCCGTGAATGACGATCGACTCGCCTCGCGCGACCGCCGCCAGCAGCCGGTCGACCGCCGGGCGCATGTCGGTCAGCAGAAACGGATCGTGGAGTTGGCTCAGGTCGGGCGAGAGAAAGCGGCGGGCCTCCGCCGGGTCGTTGCAGCCCGCGCTGGCACAGCAGCCGCGCGACGACCGGCAGGCACGCCGACCGCCGCGGCGACCTCGCGAACCACCTGCGCGTCAACGGGCACGTCCTCCCAGACGCGGCGCTGCATCAACTTCGTTCCGGGGAGCTTCGCCCCCGCGGCCCCCCTGCGCGCTCACTGGCTGCTCGCCCGCGACGTCACTTCTCCTGACTCGAAGAATTGGCCTCGGCAGCTCGTTCCTGGGACCAGTCGTACTGTCGAACCGGTCGTACCTGAGCTCGTGTCCTCGAACGACTGACCCAGCCGGCCCATGGCGCGGAACTTCCCGTAGCGTGCGTCGAGCCGCTCGGCCGGGTCATCGCCACGACGTCGGCAAGATGCCGGGCGATGGCCTCATCGACGAGTCGCGCCGCGCCGTCGTAGTCGAGGTGCGCGCCGCCGACGGGCTCCTTGACGATCTCGTCGATCAGCCCGAGCTCGAGCAGGTCGGGCGCGGTGATCTTCAGCGCCTCGGCCGCCTCGACCTTTCGCTTCGAGTCGCGCCACAGAATCGCGGCGCACGCCTTCGGGCGGGATGACGCTGTAGACGCTGAACTCCTGCATCAGGACGCGGTCGCCGACGGCGATGCCGAGCGCGCCGCCGCTGCCGCCCTCGCCGACAGACGACGACGACGATGGGCGTGTCGAGCAGCGCCATCTCGCGAAGGTTCAGCGCGATGGCCTCGGCGACGCCGCGCTCCTCGGATTCGATGCCCGGATAGGCCGCCGGCGTGTCGATGAACACGATGACCGGCCGTTTGAACTTCTCGGCCAGCTTCAGGACGCGAAGCGCCTTCCGATATCCCTCGGGCTTGGCGTAGCCGAAGTTCCGGTAGATCTTCTGCTTGGTGTCGCGGCCCTTCTGATGGCCGATCACGGCGACGGGCTCGCCGTGAAAGAACCCGAAGCCCGGCGATGATGGCCTTGTCGTCGGCGAACCGCCGATCGCCGTGGAGCTCGGTGAACTCGGTGAACAGCCGCTCGACGTAGTCCAGCGTGCACGGCCGGTTCGGGTGCCGCGCGACCTGCACGCACTGCCAGGGCTTGAGCGCGGCGAAGATCTCGGCGCGAAGCGCCTGCGCTCGCGCGTCCAGCTGCGCGATCGAGGCCAGACGCTCGGGCGTCTCCGGCATCATCCGCAGCGCCTCGATCTCCTTCAGCAGGACGACGACCGGCTCCTCGAAGTCCAGCGTCTCGCTCGTGCTGGCACCGCGCTTCATTTGAGCACGACCGTTCCCGCGCCGCAGACCGCCTCGACGTCCCGCACGAACCATCAGTCGGCCGGATGCGCCGCGCCGTTGCCGCGCGCACGCGCAACCCTCCCGTTCCGCCGTTCACGTTCACGACCACCGACACCCGGCGGTCGCCTGGATGACGATCGAGCACGTTGGCCAGCTCCCGCATGACAGGCCGATCGAGTCCTCGGCCGGCCAGCACGATCTCCACGCCCCGCACCGCCTTCTCGCGCACGATCTCGAGCGGCGTGATCTCGCTCACGACGAGCCGGCTCGACTCCTCGTCGCGCTCGTACTTTCCACGCACGAGCAGCATCGCGTCGTCGACGACGAGGCCGCCGAATCGCGTGAACGCCTCGGGGAACACCACGGCCTCGACCTTGGCGGCCTCGTCCTCGAGCATGAACACGGCCATGCGGTCGCCCTTCCGGGTCTTGAGCGGCCGGAGGCCGGTCACGATGCCGGCAATCGCGCAGTCGGCGTCCGACTGCGTCAGCTCGCCCAACCTGCGTCCGCCCACCGCCGCGATGGCTTCCGCATAGCGCTGCAGCGGATGCCCCGTCATGTACAGCCCCAGCGCTTCCTTCTCGGCCGCGAGCGCCTCGGTCTCGGACCAGGTCGCACGACGGGCAGCGCGGCCTCCTCGTCGGCGCGATCGCCCGCCTCGGCGTCTCCACCGAACAGACGCGACTGCCCCTGATCCCGATCGCGCTGGTGCCGGCCGCCGTGATCGAGGACACGGTCGAGCGCGGCGAGCAGCCGCGGCCGCCACGCCAGATAGGCCGGACGGCCGCCCGGGGCGAGGCGGTCGAACGCGCCGGCCTTGATCAGGCTCTCGAAGACCTTCTTGTTCACGAGCCGCAGGTCGATGTGCTCGGTCAGCTCGAAGAGCGACGTAATCCGCCCGCCGAGCGCCTGTCGAGCCGCCAGAATCGACTGAATCGCGCCCTCGCCGGCGCCCTTGACGGCGCCCAGCCCGAACCGCACGCCGTCCGGCTCGACGGCGAACGCCAGCCGGCTGGCGTTGATGTCGGGCGGCAGGACCGGCACGCCAAGCTCGCGGCACTCCGCCAGGTACAGCGCCACCTTGTCGGAGTTCTGCGACTCGATCGTCAGGAGCGCCGCCATGAAATGGCGCGGGTAGTTCGCCTTGAGATACGCGGTCTGATACGCGAGCAGCGCGTAGGTCGTCGAGTGCGCCTTGGTGAAGCCGTAGCCGGCGAAGAACTCGATGAACTCGAAGACCTTCGTCGCCTTCTTCTCGGGAATGTTTCGCGCGCGGCAGCCGCCGATGAAGGTGTCGCGCTGCGCCTGCATCTTCGCGGCGTCCTTCTTGCCCATCGCGCGGCGCAGCTCGTCGGCCTGGCCCAGGGTGAACCCGGCCAGCTCGCTCGCCAGCCGCATGACCTGTTCCTGGTACGCGATGACGCCGTAGGTCTCCTTGAAGCACCGGCTCCATCTGCGGCAGGTCGTACTTCACCTCGACGCGGCCGTGCTTTCGCGCGATGTAGTCGTCGACGACCCCGCCGCGCAGCGGACCCGGACGATAGAGCGCGTTGAGCGCGATGAGGTCCTCGAGACACTGCGGCTTGGCCTTGCGCAGCGTGTCGCGCATGCCCGAGCTCTCGAACTGGAAGACGCCGTGGGTCTGGCCGTTCTGGAAGATCTGGTAGCTCTTCGCATCGTCGAGCGGAATGTTCATCAGATCGATGATGTCGCCGGTCGTCTCCTGGATGTGCTTGACGGCGTCGTCGAGCAGCGTCAGCGTGCTGAGACCGAGAAAGTCCATCTTCAGCAGACCGACCCGCTCGATCTCCTTCATCGCCCACTGCGTCGTGATCTCGCCGTTGTCCTTCTGGCTCCGGTAGAGGGGCACGAACTCGGTCAGCGGTTTCGGCGTGATCACGACGCCGGCGGCGTGGACGGACGCGTGACGCGTCATGCCTTCGAGCCGCTTCGCGACTTCGAGCAGCTCGTGGACGCGCGGGTCGTTCTTCTCGAGATCGGCGAGCGCCGGCACGTCCTCGAGCGCCAGGTCGAGCGTCATGTCGAGCTGGCTCGGAATCAGGTTGGCGACCCGGTTCACGTCGGAGATCGGCATCTCCATGACGCGGCCGACGTCGCGCACGGCCGCCTTCGCCTTCATCGTGCCGAACGTGATGATCTGCGCGACGTTCTCGCGCCCGTACTTCTCGGTGACGTAGGTGATGACCTCGCCGCGGCGGCGCTCGCAGAAGTCGATGTCGATATCCGGCAGCGAGACGCGCTCCGGATTCAGGAACCGCTCGAAGTACAGGTCGAAATGCAGCGGATCGACGTCGGTGATCTTCATCGAATAGGCGACCAGGCTGCCCGCCGACGACCCGCGGCCCGGGCCGACCGGAATGCCCTGCTCGCGCGCATGCCGGATGAAGTCCCAGACGATCAGGAAATACCCGGAGTAGTTCATCCGCCTGATCAGCTCGATCTCGTAGGTCGAGGCGGCTTTCGTAGTCGCTGATCGGGCGACGGAGCTCGCCGCGGGCGTCGCTCTCGTGCAGACGCGGGAGCCGGGCGGCGAATCCTTCGCGCGCCACGTGCTCGAAGTACGAATCGACCGTGTAGCCGGGCGGGCACGGCGAAGTTCGGAAGGTGCGCCTCGCCCTTCGGCAACTTCACGTGGCACCGCTCGGCGATGCGCATCGTGTTCGTGAGCGCGTCGGGGTAGTCGCCGAAGACCTGCCACATCTCGTCGCCGGTCTTCAGGAAGAACTGGTCGCCGTGGTACCGGAGCCGCTTCTCGTCGCTGACGCTCTTGCCCGTGCCGATGCAGAGCAGAACGTCGTGCGGATGCCGGTCGCTCTGCCGCAGATAGTGCACGTCGTTCGTGCACACGAGCGGCAGGTCGAGCTCCTTGGCGAGCGGCACGAGCCCGGTGTTCACGATCCGCTGCTCGTCGATGCCCTGGTATTGCATCTCGAGGAAGAAGTTCCCCGGCCCGAGGATGTCGCGATAGCTGGCGGCCGCCTCGATCGCCTTCCGTGTCTGGTCGGTCCTGATCCTCGTCGCCACCTCGCCCTTCAGGCAGCTGCTCAGGCCAATCAGCCCGCGGGAGTGCGCCGCGAGCAGTTCCTTGTCGATGCGGGGCTTGTAATAGAAGCCGTCCGTGTAGCCGGACGACACGAGCTTGATGAGGTTGTGGAATCCCTCGTTCGTTTCCGCGAGGAGGACGAGGTGATTCGCGGTTTCACCCGGCTGTCCGGACCGGTCCGTCCGGCTGCCCGGCGCGACGTAGACTTCGCAACCGAGAATCGGCTTGATGCCCCGTTTCTCGGCCGCGTCGTGGAACGTCACGGCCGAAAACATGTTGCCGTGCTCGGTGACCGCCACGGCCGGCATCTTCAACTCGGCCGCGCGATCGAGCAGTTCCCCGATTCGGCACGCGCCGTCGAGCAGCGAGAATTCGGTGTGGAGGTGCAGGTGGACGAACTCGCGCATCCCCTATTCCCACTCGATCGTGGCCGGCGGCTTCGAGCTGATGTCGTAGACCACGCGATTGATGCCGCGAACCTCGTTGACGATCCGCGAGGAGATGCTGCCGAGCAGGTCGTGCGGCAAGCGCGCCCAGTCCGCGGTCATGCCGTCCTTGCTCTCGACCGCCCGAATGGCCACGGTGTACTCGTAGGTCCGCTCGTCGCCCATCACGCCGACGCTCTGCACCGGCAGCAGCACGGCAAACGACTGCCACAGCCGCCGGTACCACCCGGCCTTGCGCACCTCGTCGGCGACGATGGCGTCGGCGCGGCGCAACAGATCGAGCCGTTCGCGCGTCAGCGGGCCGACGATTCGCACGGCGAGGCCCGGGCCCGGGAACGGCTGCCGCCAGATCAACTCGTCGTCGAGTCCAAGCGTCGCGCCGACGGCCCGGACCTCGTCCTTGAACAGCGCTCGCAGCGGCTCGACCAGCGTGAACCTCATGCGGTCGGGCAGCCCGCCAACATTGTGATGGCTCTTGATGGTCGCCGACTGACCCACCACCGACACGCTCTCGATGACGTCCGGATAGAGCGTGCCCTGCGCGAGGAAATCGAAATCACCAAGCTCCTTCGCGCGCTTCTCGAACACGTCGATGAACGCCGCGCCGATGATCTTCCGCTTGCGTTCCGGATCGGTGACGTCCTTCAGCCGATCCAGGAACAGGTCGGCCGCGTCCACGAACTCCAACTGAAGTCCGAGACGGGAGAATCTGGTCCGCACCTGCTCGGCCTCGTTGAGACGAAGCAGACCGTTGTCGACGAAGATGCACGTCAGGCGAGGACCGAGCGCCTTGTGCAAGAGCACGGCCGCGACCGTCGAGTCCACGCCGCCTGACAGCCCGCACACGACGCGCCCGTCCTTGACGGTGTCGCGAATGCGGCCGATGCTCTCGTCCACGAACGACGTCATCGTCCAGTCGCCGGTGCAGCCGCAGACGTCGTACGCGAAATTGCGAAGGATGTCGGTGCCGCTGTCCGTGTGCGCGACCTCGGGATGGAACAGGAGCGCGTAGAAGTCCCGGCCCGTGTCCTGCATCGCCGCCACCGGCGCGTTGGCGGAGGTCGCGACGACGTCGAACCCGGCCGGCGCAGCCGCGACGAAATCCCCGTGGCTCGCCCAGACCCGCAGCGAGCCAGGCAGGCCCTTGAACAGCCGTCCCTCGGCCGCCAGCGTGACCGTCGCCAGACCGAACTCGCGGTGCGGCGCGCTCGCGACCCGGCCACCCAGCTCGTCGGTCATGAGCTGCATGCCGTAGCAGATGCCGAGCGTGGGGGTGCCCAGCGCGAAAATCCCAGGGTCGGTGCGTGGTGCGCCTGGTTCCGACACGCTCCGCGGACCGCCGGAGAAAATGATGCCGACCGGACTCCGTCGCTTGATCTCCTCGGCGGAGGTGCTCGGCGGCAGAATCTCAGAGTAGACCGCCAGCTCGCGCAGACGGCGCGCAATGAGCTGTGTGTACTGCGAGCCGAAATCCAGAACGACGATGGTTTGATGTGTCACGAGACGCCGGACTGCAATGACGAGGCCGAAAACCTCTGCGAGAACATCGCTATTATAAGCGTGTGACCCTCGGACGGACCACGAGATGTTGGGGTGTCGCGGTCGCCGTTGGGCTCGTGCTACCCCTCGGGCATGCGGTCGCCGCCGATCAGGGCACCAACGTTCCCGCGCCGTTCCCCAAAACCGCGCCGTCGTCCACGCCGGCGCCAGGCCCTGCGCCCGATGCCACACAAACTCCGGCCGCCGCGTCGTACGCGTCCGCGTGGACCGTGCCGTTTTCCGGCGATGGCCCGCTGAGCCTCACGTTCACCGCGTCGAATCTCATCCTTGCGGGCAGCCAGATCGCCACCGAGGCGCGCGCGTTGGACGATGGAAGGGTGCTGTGGACCTCCAAGCGCAAGGCGGACGCTGCGCCGATCGTCGCCGGCAACCTGTTGCTCGCGCCCTCGGACGGTCAACTCGTCGCGATCGATGCCGCGAACGGACATGACGTCTGGACCGCGGAATTCACCGGCGCAGTGCAGACGCCCGTCGTCGCCGGCGACGCCGTCTTTCTGACGACCGGGACGACACTCACTGCCCGCCGAGCGGCCGACGGGACACCGCTCTGGGCCGCGAGTCTGGGCGCGAACGCCATCGCGCCGCCGGCCGTCGGCGACACCCTGGTGATCGCGGCGCTGGACGATCGAACGCTCGCGTCCTTCGACCGGGCGACGGGGAACCCGGTCTGGCGCGAGACCACCGATCTCGCCGTCCTGGCCATGACCGCGCTCGGCGACCGCGTCTACGCCAGCGTCGCCGAGGGCCTGGCGTGCGCCTACAAGCTGGAACACGGCCGCCAGGACTGGTGTTTTCCGGTCCGGGTCAAACCGATCGGCGCGCCAGTCGGGCGACACGCGCCAGGTCTACTTCGCGTTCCTCGACAACATGGTCCACGTGTTCGATCGGCGAAGCGGGCGGCGGTACTTCACGCCGTCACTGGATTCCCTGCCGGCTGCCGGACCGACGCTGACGAGCGACTACTTGATTGTGCCCGTCGTCACCGGCGAGTTCGTCCTGCTTGCGCTTCGCGATGGCCTCAAGCCCTCGCGCGTCTCGACTCCGCGAGCGCTCGAATTGCCGTCGACGCGGGCCGCCGCGATCGCGGCCGATGGCAGCGCGCTCGCGTTGGTGATTACCTCGGCGGGCGGTCGATATTCGCTCGTGTACTTCAGTCGGAAGCCGGCGAGTGAAGAACCGAAGAAGGCTGAGGAACCGCCGAAGAGTGACGAAGCGAAGAAAAGCGACGGTACTGCGTCTGGTACGCCGCCAGCGCCGACAGCTCCATGAACTGGAACACCAGACCACGCGCGAGCCACGCCGCCGTTTGAAGCGGAACGACAATCAGGCTGACGAACGGTAGCCACGCAATGACCGCGACACCGGCCGCGGCGAAGAGCGAGGCGGCCGTCGCGAGAACGACCAGCCCGCCCATCACGGCGAAGATTCCGATCACCTGGCGCGAATCCTTGATGATGAACGTACGCAGCCGTGCGGCCGCGGTGCCGACCGAGCAGTCATCCGTCACGATAATGACTTGCAGGAGGTCGTAGGCGAGGTTCACGAGGGCAATCGTCACGACTCCCACGGCGGTGGCCACGAGCACGAGCAGCGGCCAGGCGGAAATCCAGGTCACTCTCACGGCCATCGACAGTCCATACACAACCGCCGCGAGATACATGCCACCGACGACGACGTAGAGACCGCCGAGCCAGAGCGCCAACGTGAACGCGCGACGCCCAAAATGACGCGCGCCCTCGTACACCTTTTCGACGCTGAAGGTCGCCGCGGCTCGAATCGACTCGGCGCCAATCGGCAGCGTGTGCGCGTCCGCAGAGCGTGCGTCGCTCGTGACGACGACGGTCAGCGTTCCGATGCGGCAGGCAAAAACGATCGCCTGTCCTCCGACTCCGACCAGGCCAATCGCCACGAAAAACGAGGTCAGCGCGGCGGGGGCCGTGGCCAGCGCGCCAATCACGAGGTCGGCCGTGCTTTGCAGCCCCTCCCCGACCAACGATCCGGGCTCGGTGCCGGCCACGGCCGCCACCATGAGCGCCCCGCCCAGGATCGGCACGGCGAGGGCGACACGATAGAAGGAGTCCAGCGCGAAATGAATCAAGACCAGCGGCCAGTTGGCCATGGCCACGACGGCGCCGTGCTTGAGCGCCGCGCGGAGCGGAAGTGTTTCCATTGACGAAGGGGTCGAGACCGGCCGGCGAGTATAGCAGTCCGGCCCGAGAGGCGCGCCGCGGGGCCTTTTTGTGTATTCTCGGGTCGATGCGTCGCCACGGTCACTGAACGTGTCGCCTCCGCTACGATTCGTCGGCGCCGCAGCGGCGTTCGCGTGTGTCCTGGCCGCCGGCGGTGCGGCATGTGAGCTCAGCCGGTTCGGCGCGAGCGACGCGGCCGCCGTCGCGCATCTGCAGCGCGAGGTCCGCGAGCAGATCGATCGACGCGCGGCGCGCGTCCAGACACTTGCCGAAAGTGTCGTCGCCAACCCGCAACTGATCGCCGATGCGGTCGCCTCGCGCGACGCCCTGCCGGCACTCTTCGCGCGCCTGGCGTCGCTCGTCCCCGCGGACGCGCCGGAGCCTGACACCGTCACGATTTATGTGTCCGACCGTCCAGGGACCCACCGCGTTCTCGCGTGGAGCGACGGACCGGCCGGCGGCGTCGACCCCGGCCTGCTGAACGGCGCGGCGTCGATCTTCGTGGCGAGAGGCTCCGCGGGCCTGCGGCTCATGTTCATCCAGCCGCTCGAGACCGGGGGACGACGGCTCGCCGTCGCCGTCGCCGAAACCGTCCTGGCCTCGGCGGCGCAGGGCGGCGCGGCGCTTTTCCCCACGTCCTACGGAGACGTGACGATCGTGCCTCCGCCGTACGCCGGAGCGACCTCCCTCACGGCAACGGACGGGTTCGTCGTGAACTCACCGGCGGGAGGCACGCTGCTCGAGGTTCGCTTCCGCCCAGCCGACCCGGCCGCGGACCGCCGAGAGATGCGCAGGCGGTCGATCGCACTGGCGGCGTTGCCGCTGGCTCTGAGCCTGCTCGTCGCGGTCGGTCCGTTGATCGACCGCCGCCGGCGCGCCCGACCGAGCGGCGGCGTGGCTCGGCTGGTCGCTGGCCGCCGTGTCCGCAGTGGCCGCCGCCGGCGTGGCGCTCGTGACGTTGGCGGCGTTTGCCAATCTGCCGGAAACGGCCCGGGCGACGATCCTCGTCGTCGCCACGACCGTCGCCGTCGCGATCGTTCCGGGCGGCTGGTGGTGGCGCGCCGGCGGACGCACGCTGCCCGCGGCGGCGCCCGTTCGCTTCGTCCTCGAGCAGTTCGACTGCCGGCTTCCTGATCGCGGCGAGCATCGGCGCCACCGCCTGGCTCGTCGCCCGCAGAATTCAACCCGAACGTCTGGCGAGTTGGAGCTCCGCCATCTTCCCGTTCGACCTCACGGGCCTCGTCGAGATCTGGACGCTGCTCCTCCTCGTGCTCGCGATTTCGTGGAGTACGGCCGCCGCGCTCGGGGGCATCGCGGCGAGATGGCGGCTTGGCGTCCGCCGGCCCGCGACGGTCGTCGCCATTCTGCTGTGGCTCACGCCATTCGCGGTGTACGCCGCGACAAGCGCGGACTGGGTGCCGCGGGGCCCATCGGCCGTGCTCCTGACGAGCTACGCGGCGTTCGCGCTGCTGGCGACCTGGCTCCGGCGCTACTACCGGCACGCGACCCAGTCCATGCGTCTGGTGCTGGGATTCACGGCTCTTCTGGCACCCTTCGTCGCGGTTTATCCGATGACGGCGGTGCTCGTCGAACGCACCACTCGCACCGTGATTGAGCGCGACTACGCCCCCCTGACCGCCGGTCAGTCCGACGACATCCGCCGCGTGCTCCTCGAAACTCAGGATCAGATCGATCGGATGTCGAACCTCCCGGCGCAGGTACGGTCGAGCGCAGGTCAGCCGGTTGAGAGCCAAACGGCCTTCATGGTCTGGACGAACACCAGCCTGTCGCAGACCCGTGTCGTGTCGGACATCGAGCTCTACGGACCGGACCGCGCGCTGATCAGCCGGTTCACGTTGAACCTGCCGGACTACCTCTATCGCGCGAGCGCGCGCACCTGGGAGGGCGCGGATTGTCTGTGGGAAGTCTCCGGCGACGTGACCCGCTTCGGCGCGACCGACCGGACGATGCTCCACGCCCAACGCGGCCTCTGCGATGCGAGCGGTCGGGTGGTCGGCGCCGTCGTGCTGCACGTCGCCCCGACGGACTTTCGCGCGCTGCCTTTCGTCTCCGCGCCCAATCCGTACGGCGCGGTGCTCGGCATGGCGCCGGCCGCGGCCGCGCCGACGCTGCCCGGACTGGAAGTCGTGGTCTACGGCTGGAGCCTGCAGCCGCTCTTCACGTCGAGCGGCATCGCGTGGTCGCTCGACCCGACGCTGTTTGCACGCCTGTACCGGGACGGCAGCCCGTTCTGGGCGACACGCGACGCCGAGGGCCGGCACTATCACGTGCACTTCGTCCAGAATCGCGCGGGAATCTACGCGCTCGGCTACCCGGGGCTCACGGCCTTCGAGCACGCGGAGCGGCTGGCGGAGATTGTCGCCGTCACCGCGGTGCTGTTCGTGCTCATTCAGCTTGGCGCCATGGTGTACGCCCCGCTCGCGGCGCGCCCCAACGCACCGCTCCGCGTACTGCTCCACGAGATTCGCACGAGCTTCTATCGCAAGCTGTTCCTGTTCTTCGTGTTCGTGGCGATTGGACCGCTGTTGTTGTTCACGCTGGCGTTCGGCGCGTACATGGACGCGAAGTTTCGAGCCGACGTCGAAGCCGAAGCCGAAAACATCGTCACCGCGGCGCGCCGGGTCTTCGAGCAGGTGGCGTCGGCCGAGGAGCCTGTCGGTCAGCGTCTCGTTCCGCTGACCGATGACCTGATGGTCTGGATTCGCCAGCTCATCGACCAGGACGTCAACCTGTTCGAAGGGTCCGAGCTCGTCGCCACCAGCCAGCGCGATCTGTACAACTCAGGATTGCTGCCGACCCGCACGCCGGCGGTGCTGTACCGGCGGATCGCGCTCGAGCGGCTACCCACCTTCGTCGCGGAAGACCGGCAGTTCCTGGCGGCGGCGAGCCCGCTGCCGGCCCGTGGCCCCGAAGCCGTCTTGAGCGTTCCGCTCGCGTCGCGTCAGCGCGAAATCGAGCTCGAAAGCGACGAGTTGTACCGCGGGGTCCTGGTGGGATCGGTCGTGGTTGTGCTGTTCGCGGCTGGCCTCGGCGCATGGTTCGCGAGCCGCGTCTCCGACCCGGTCTCGCGTTTGACCAGAGCCACACGACTCATCGCGGCTGGCCGCCTCGATGTGCGAATCGCCGCCGACACGGCTGATGAGCTCGGGCGACTGGTGGACGACTTCAACACGATGACCGCGACGCTCGTGGCCCAGCGTGCGGAGCTCGCACGCACCAACCAGCTCAAGGCGTGGAACGAGATGGCGCGCCAGGTCGCACACGAGATCAAGAATCCATTGACGCCGATTCAGCTCGCCGCGGAGCACCTGCAACGAGTCCACATCGATCAGGGCCACCCGCTCGGTACCGTCTTCGACCAGTGTGTGGACACCATCCTCGGGCAGGTCCGGCTGCTCCGCCGCATTGCGTCTGACTTCGCCAACTTCGCCGCTGAGCCGAAACCGAAGCTGGAGCGCGTCGACGTTGGCCGCGTGATCGAGGACGTGGTTGGTCCCTATCGGCTCAGCCTCTCGGATCGCGTCGAGGTCCGTACGGACGTCCCGCGCGGATCTTCCGGCCGCGTCCGTGGATCGCACGATGTTTCAACGAGCGTTGACCAACCTGGTGGAGAACGCGATTCAGGCGATGCCGACGGGCGGCGCGCTACGCGTGGCCGCGGAAGCCGCGGGGGACGAGGTCGTGGTGACGGTGGCTGACACCGGGGTCGGCATGGACGAGGCCGCGCTGGCGCGCGCGTTTGAACCCTTCTTCTCGACCAAGACCGGTGGGAGCGGACTGGGACTGGCGAACGCCCGCCGGAGCATCGAGCTTCAGGGCGGCACGATCGGAATCACGAGCGCGTCCGGCGCGGGGACGACCGTGACGATCAACCTGCGGGCGGCGTCGCGTCCCGATGCGCCCGCAACCGCGTGAGGCCCATCTCGACGAAGGCAGAGAGCAAGTACGTGTACGCGAGGATCACGAGAGTCACGCGAGGCTCGGTCGCGATGAGCGCAATAAGTCCGGCGATCACGACGACGTTGATGTACGACAGGCTCCAGCCGAAGTTGATGGTCTTGAAGCTGCGGAAGCGAATGGTGCTGACCATCAGCGCCGCGGGCACGAGGACGACCAGCATCGCGGCAATGGCCTGCGCCTTGTCCACGAGCGGATAGGGCCACGCGAAGACCGTCGCGGCGACGACGCCAGCTGCGGGCGGCGAGGGCATCCCGACGAAGTAGCGCTTGTCGAGTTGTGGGACCGAGGACTGGATGTTGAACCGCGCAAGCCGCACCGCGGCGGCGGTGACGTACAGGAAGCCGGCCGCCCACCCAACGCGTCCAAGCTCGGACAGTCCCCACGCGAACGCCAGAACGGCGGGCGCCACGCCGAACGAGATGATGTCGGCGAGCGAATCCAGCTCCAACCCGAACGCGCTCGACGTCTTGGTCATGCGCGCGATCCGGCCGTCGAGCATGTCGAGGACGACGGCGAAACCGACGAACGGCGCGGCGCTGACGAGGTCGTCGCGCATGGCGAACATGATGCAGGCGTAGCCGCAGAACATGTTGCCGACCGTGAAGATGCTCGGCAGAAGGTAGATGCCGCGCCGGAAGTGTCGGTTGTCTCGCCGGAAGTCGGGTCGATCCACGATGCCGCTCACGATTGAGCCGCTCCGAGCCGCGCGATGACCGTCTCGCCGCCGCGGACCTGGTCTCCCTGCTTCACGAGCACCTCCGCGGTTTCCGGCATGAACACGTCCATCCGGGATCCGAACTTCATCAGGCCGATGCGCTCACCCGGCCCGAGCACGTCGCCTGGATGGACTCGGCAGACGACCCGCCGGGCCATGGCGCCGACCACCTGGCGAGTGACCACTTCTACTCCATCATGATTGATCCAGATCTCCGAGTGCTCGTTCCGATGCGATTCGTGGCGGAACGCGGGCAGAAAGGAGCCCGGAACATGGGTCACTTTCGTGACCCGGCCGGCCACCGGCGTACGGTTGATGTGTACGTCGAGCGGTGACAGAAAGATGGTGACCTGACACCAGTGGCCCGGAGGGGCTTCCGCCGGCCTCGCCGGGCCCGCGTGCATGACCTTACCGTCGGCCGGCGACAGGATGCTCGCCGGATCGGCCGGTGGCGTGCGATCGGGATCGCGAAAAAACAGCGCGATGAGGACCGGCAACACGCCGAGCGCGGCGGTCAGGTCAGAGGCCCTGCCCAGAGGGACACGACGGCCGGTACCGCAGCAATGAGGACGAACGGCGTGGCCGCGCGATCGATGGTCATCGGATCGTATCGGCGTACACACACCCGCCGAGATGACTTCCATCATTTCACGGCTTCGTCCCGACTTCGCTTCGGCGGCTTCGGCGACGCCCGCACGCCTTCGCCAAGCTTCGGCGATGTACGCACGTGTCGCCGGAGCACGTCGCGCGACGGCGGACTATTGCGCGCGAGCCTGCGGTGGAGATTCGGGGTGATGCGCTCGCAGGATCGACTGAATTCGGTCCTTCAGCGCGAGTTTCTTTTTCTTCAGTGAGACTTCTTCGAACTGTTGCTGGTCGGTGAGATACGCGAGGCTGGAGAGTTGGTGGATACGTTCGTCTAGTTGGTGATGCTCGGAAACCAGTTGCCTGAATTCTTCGTGGTTTTCGAGCAACACGGCCCGAACAGGATCATCAGGTGAGAGCTGAGCGCCTGCCATGCCCGCCTCCTTTGGTTAACGGGGCCAAGGTAACACAACGACAGGGCAAAGGGCAGAGGGCAAAGGGCAGAAGAGAGGAAAAAGTCGGAGGTCAGAGGGTGCGCTCGCTGCTTCGCGAACGGCACCTCTACCCTTCCTCTTTTTTCCCTCCCTTTTGCCCTTTGCCCTCTGCCCTTTGCCCTGCCGTCAGGTGTCGTTTCCACAAAATAATCGCGTCCTCCCGCGGGTCCTGGTAGTAGTCGCGCCGTATGCCCTCGACGCTAAACCCAAGCCCCTCGTAGAGCCCGCGAGCCGCGGCGTTCGATCGGCGCACTTCGAGGGTCGCGGCGGTCGCCCCCGCATCGGCGGCCTCCCCGAGCACGTGGATGAGCAGCCGGCGAGCCAGGCCCTCACGCCGGCGTGCGACGTCGACGGCCAGACTGTTGATGTGCAGTTCGTCGAAGACCATCCAGCACGCGCAATACGCGACGAGCACGCCGGACGCGTCGCGCATCACGTACAGCCGTGAGACGTCGGTGTTCTCGAGCTCCCACCGGATCGCTTCGGCACCCCAGGGATTCGTGAACGTCTGACGTTGCAGCGCGTCCACGGCGGCGAGATCTTCCGGAGATCCCGCCCTGCCAATGGTGAAGCCGGGCGTCGACCTTCTCGGCCGTGACGACCCGTTCCCTGACGCGCACAACGTCTGGCCTTCGGACGTACAACGGCTTGATCGCGTGCGGCGATCGGGCACGCTCGGGACGCGAGGCGGCGATGCGCGCTGCGGATTCGGCGAGCGAAATGGGCATGTCCACGATGGCGGCGTCCGGAAGCGCGCGATGCAGCACGTCGGTCCACCGCAGCCGGTCGTCGCACACGACGACGAGATGACGGCCGGCGAAGCGACGGGCGAGAAGATCGGCAAGCTCTTCGGGCCGGCCGGCCATCGGTTCGAGAAGCGGGCGTGCACGCCTCGAGTGAAGCCCCGCCAGGGGCATCCACCGCGGACGCGAACACTTCGCCGCGCTGCCCGTCGAGCCAGGCGACGACGACCGTCCCTTCCGACGACAGGCTGGGCAGCCAGGTCGCGATCATCGCGTCCAGCGTCGGGACGCTCACCACCGGTCGATCGCCGGCGAGCGCGAACCCCTGAATGGCCGCAATGCCGACACGCAGCCCCGTAAACGATCCAGGGCCGGTCACGACCGCAAACAGATCCACGTCAGCTGGCGTGTGGCCGCGCGCCGCCAGCCACTCGAGAATCTCGCCCGGGAGCCGCTCGCCGTGGGTGCGCGTGGTGTCACCGACACGCCCCTCACAGCGACCCGCCTCCGCGCCGTCCGAGTCTGGCCGCGCTTCGGCGAGACCCGCCGTCGCATCGCGAGCGCGGCCGTCCACACACGTCGCGAGACTTCCGCGACGCGTGACAGTCTCCAGCGCGAGGGTCAGCATCGTCAGCAGAATGTTATAGCCTGTCTGATCGAACCGTGACGACGTCCAGCACCTCGCCGGCCTCGATGGAGACGGCTACGCCGGCCATGCGGCAGTACCTCGAGGTCAAACGCCACCACCGCGACGCGATCGTTTGCTTCCGGATGGGCGATTTCTACGAGCTGTTCTACGAGGACGCGCTCGTGGCCTCGCGCGTGCTCGAGCTGACGCTGACATCCCGCGCGAAGGACGCGCAGGGCGCGGCCATTCCGATGTGCGGCGTGCCATTTCACGCGCTGGACGTGTACCTCGCGAGGCTCGTGCGCAAAGGCTACCGCGTGGCGATCTGCGATCAGGTCGAGGACGCGCGCAAGGCCAAGGGCCTCGTCCGGCGCGAAGTGACCCGGGTCGTGTCGCCGGGCACCTTCACCGACGCGAGCTATCTCGAAGCGCGGGAGCCGGCGTTCCTCGCGGCCGTGTCGCTCCCGGGGGCCAATGGCACCTGGGGTCTCGCGTTTCTGGACATCTCCACCGGCCAGTTTGCCGCGGCGGAATTCGCCGGCGCCGAGGCGCTGTCCTCCCTCTCTGCCGAACTGAGTCTGCTGAGACCGAAAGAGCTCCTGGCTGCCGACGGCGCCGCGATCGACGGCCTGCTGGCCGATGGATCGGCCTGCCGCGTGACGCGAATCGATGGCTGGACGCTCGATCCAGCCAGGGCGCGTGAGGTGCTCTGCGAACAGCTTGGCACCACATCGCTGGCGGGGTACGGACTCGAGCAGGCCACGGCCGCGGTGTCCGCGGCCGGCGGCGTGCTGACGTACCTCAAGGACACGCAGCGGACCGACCTCGGGCATGTGCGCGACATCTCGCTTCATGCGGCCGCCGATGCCCTGCTCATCGATCCGGTCACGCTCCGGCACCTCAATGTGATCGAAGGCTCGGAAGGCGGCCGGTCCGGTTCGCTGCTGGATGACATCGACCGGACGCGTGACGGCCATGGGTGGACGACTGCTGCGCCAGTGGCTCGTCAGGCCGCTCGTCGCCCTTGCCCGCATTCAGGATCGGCTCGACGCGGTCGAGGATTTCGCGTTCCGCGTCACCGAGCGCGGCAAGCTGCGCGAGACGCTTCGAGGGCTCCACGACCTCGAGCGGCTGGTGTCGCGCGTGTCGCTCGGCACCGCCGGGCCGCGCGACGTCGCCGCGCTTGGCCAGTCGCTCGCGCTCATCCCGCGCATTCGGAGCGGCCTCCAGGATCTCCAGGCGCCGCTCACGCGCAGCCTCGCCGTCGGAGCTCGATGACGTGGCGGACGTGCGCGACGCCATCGCGAGCTCGCTCGTCGACGAGCCGCCGGCCGTCGCACGGGACGGCGGCCTGATCCGGGACGGCGTCGATCCCGAACTGGACGAGCTTCGCGTCATCAGCCGCGGGGGCAAGTCCGCGATTGCCGCCATGGAGGAGGGCGAGCGCGCCCGGACGGGCATTTCGTCCCTGAAGATCCGCTACAACCGCGTGTTCGGCTACTACCTCGAGGTCTCGAAATCGAATCTCTCGAGCGTGCCGGCCGACTACATCCGGAAGCAGACGGTCGCCGGCGGCGAACGTTTCATCACACCTGCCCTCAAGGAATACGAAGACAAGGTCCTCAGCGCCGACGAGCGAATCAGCGTTCGCGAGCTGGAGCTCTTCGAGGCATTGTGCCGGCGTATTGCCGCGGAGGCCGTGCGCATTCTCGACTCGGCGCGGGCCGTGGCGACGCTCGATGTCCTGGCGGCGCTCGGGGACACCGCGACGACGGCCAACTTCACGAAGCCGTTCATCCACGAGGGTGACGAGTTCCAGGCCACCGACGCGCGTCATGTCGTCGTCGAACGCCACCTGGCGGGCGCATTCGTGCCGAACGATGTTCACCTCGACGGGACCGGCCGGCAGCTCATCATCCTCACCGGACCCAACATGGGCGGCAAGTCCACCTACCTGCGTCAGGTCGCCCTGCTGGCGCTCCTCGCCCAGGCCGGCTCATTCGTCCCGGCGCGGAGCGCGAAACTGGCGCTCGTGGACCGCATCTTCGCCCGTGTCGGCGCCTCCGACAACATCGCGCGGGGTCAGTCGACGTTCATGGTCGAGATGCAGGAAACGGCCTCCATCCTGCGCACGGCGACGTCGCGAAGCCTGGTGATCCTCGACGAAATCGGACGCGGGACCGCGACGTTCGACGGCTTGAGTCTGGCGTGGGCGGTCGCCGAGCATCTGGCGTCGAACGATCGCGCACGTCCGAAGACCATTTTCGCAACGCACTATCACGAGCTGACCGACCTGGCCGACGCGCTGCCATCGGTCGTCAACTGTCACGTCGCCGCGCGGGAATTTCGCGACGACATCGTGTTCCTGCACAAGATTGTCGCGGGTCGATCGGATAGAAGCTACGGGATCCAGGTGGCGCGGTTGGCCGGCCTGCCGGAGGCGGTCGTCCGGCGCGCTGCTGAAATTCTCAAGTCGCTCGAGCAGGACGAGCTCCAGCGAGGCGGGCGGCCGAGCCTGAGCGGGGCGACCAGCACGCGCCAGCAGCAACTCGCGCTTTTTCAGGCGCCCGCGGACACGCATCCGGTCGTCACAAGGCTGAAGGATCTGGACCTCGATCGACTGACGCCGATCGACGCGCTGAACCTGCTGGCATCCCTCAAGCGTGAGGCCGACTCGTGAGGCGACCGTTGGTGGTCGCGACGATGTTCGCGCTGATGGCCGTCATGGTCGGGGGTTGCCGCCACGTCGATGCGCCCCGTGGCGATTGGATCGTGCTCGCGCTCGCCAGCTCCCCCACCAATCTCGATCCCGCCATGGGACTCGACGAGTCCTCCCAGCGGCTGCACCAGTTGATGTTCAGCTCGCTGCTGCGCATCGACGATCATCTCCGAAACGTCCCGGATCTCGCGACGCGTTTCGAGATGCAGGACCCGCAAACCTACATCGCCGAGATTCCGCCTGGTGTCCGGTTCCACGACGGCCGCGAAATGACGTCCGAGGATGTGGCGTACACGTTCCGTCGCTTCCTCGATCCCGCGCTGGTGTCCGGACGGAAGGGCGCCTACCAGGATCTCGCGGCGGTGGACACGCTGGATCGGTACACGGTTGCGTTTCGCCTGAAGAGTCCCTCCGGTTCATTTTCAGCGAATCTCATCAACATGGGCATCGTTCCGGCGGGTGCCGGCGCGACGATGGCGCAGTCGCCGGTGGGCAGCGGGCCGTACCAGTTTCAGGAACTCGCCGCCGACGACCATGTGACGCTGCGACGCTTCGACGGGTACTACCGGGGCACACCGAAGAACGCCGGTCTCATCTTCAAGGTCGTCCCCGACGAGACGATGCGCAGCCTGGAGCTGCGCAAGGGCGACGTGGACCTTGTCGTCAACGACGTCGCCCCCGACCTTGTCCACGGCCTGGCGAAACAACCGGGGCTCGCGGTCGTCACGGGAGAGGGAACGGACTACGCGTACATCGGGCTGAATCTGCGCGACCCGATCCTCCAGGACCGCCGCGTGCGCCACGCCATCGGCTACGCCATCGACCGTGAGGCCATCGTCCGCTACCTGCAGCGGGACCTCGCGCGAGAAACGACGGGCATCATTCCGTCCATGTCGTGGGCGCACGCCGACGATATCTTCGCGTTCAACCGGGACTTGAACCGGGCGCGGGAGCTGCTCGACGAGGCCGGCTACCCCGACCCGGATGGCCCCGGCCCGGCGCCCCGTTTACGGCTCACGCTCAAAACGTCGACCGTCGAGCGCTACCGGGTGCAGGCGGCCGCGCTGCAGCAGCAGCTCGGCGAGGCCGGGATCGAGCTCGAGCTGCGGTCGCACGAGTTCGCGACGCTGTTCTCCGACGTGATCCGCGGCAACGTGCAGCTGTACACGCTGCGTGTTCACGGGCGGGTCCGTGGCCGATCCGGACATCCTGCGCCGCGTGTTCCACTCGAAGCAGATCCCGCCGAGCGGCTTCAACCGCGCCCACTATTCGAATGCCGACGTCGATCGTCTGATCGACCAGGCCACCGCGGCCCTGGCCGAGAATGAACGACGCCGCTACTACGTCGAAGCACAGCGACTCATCGCGGCCGACGCGCCGATGATCAGTCTGTGGGCGCGTACGAATGTGGCCGTCGGGCAGTCCACGCTGTCCGGCGTCCGCTTGTCACCGATCGGTGATTTGGATTTTCTCTGGCAGGTCTCACGCACGACGCACTGAACGCTCGGTCCAGCGCGATTACAATACTCAGCATGGGACGCCGCAAGTCACGCTTCCTTCGCAAGCCGGTGGAACCGTTCGTCGCCGAGGCCGGGCTGTCGGCCGACGCGGTTCTCGAGCGGATGGAACGCATCTCGTTTCAGGGACGCAACCTCGGGGTGGCGCGACGCATCTGGGAAAAGATGCTCACGAGCGACGCGACGATTTTTCTGGGCACGGCCGGCGCGCTGTCGGCCGGCGGCATGCGGCTGCTGATCGCGCACCTGATCGAGCGCCGCTACGTCGACGTTCTCGTCTCGACCGGCGCGAATCTGTACCACGATCTCCACGAAACGCGCGGCCGGCGGCACTTCATCGGAGCCCCCACGCTCGATGACGCCGCGCTCGCTGCCGAGCGCATCGATCGGGTCTACGACACGCTCGCGAGTGAAGACGAGTTCTGCAAGAACGACGAGTGGATTGCGTCGTTCGTGCTGAAGCTCGAGCGACGTCCGTACACCACGCGCGAGTTCCTGTACAAGCTTGGCGAGCACCTCTGGAACGAGACCGGCAACAACGGCATCCTCACGGCGGCCTATCGCGCCAAGGTGCCGATTTTCTGCCCGGCGATCGCCGACTCGTCGATTGGGATGGGCCTGTCGCAGGCGCGCCATCGGGACCAGACGGCCGGCATGGCCGACGTCATCGGCGACATCCTCGAGTCCGCCAACATCGTCATTCGCAAGCCGTCCACGGCGACGATCGTGCTCGGCGGCGGGACGCCGAAGAACTTCATCAACCAGGCGAGCGTGCAGGCCGAGTTCTACGACGACCGCGTCGGCGGGCACAAGTACGCGATTCAGATTGTCACCGACGTGCCGTACTACGGCGGCGCGAGTGGATCGAGCCTGGAAGAAGCGCAGAGCTGGGGCAAGCTGTCACTCGAGTCCGAGAAGGTGACGGTGCACGCGGACGTCACGATCGCGCTGCCGATTCTCGTCACCGCGCTCGAAACGACGTCGCACGACAGCTCGCAGCGCCGCAAGCGCGCCGAGTTCGACCCCTCCGGCCGCATCCTGGCCATGAACGGCCAGCCGCTCGCCGACAACAGGTTTCAGGAATAGGTGGACGGTTCCACGTTGAACCGTTAACCCGGAAACGTACGGGCGTCCGTCTAATTCAACGCCGTCAATTGCTGGCGGGCTTCGAAGGCGTAGGACGAGTCGCTGAACTCGTCGACGACACGCTGATATGCGGCGCGCGCGTCCTTGGTCTTGCCGGCTTTCGCGTAGGCTTGCGCCAGCTGGATGAGCACGCCGTCAATCGGCAGCGCGCCGTCGCGATTGGCCGACAGGTCGGTGAGGAGCTTGACGGCGTCGTGGTACTGCCCGGTCGCGACTTTGGACTGCGCCACGCCCATGCGGGCGACCGCCGAGTACAAGTCCGAGTTGCTCGCGGCCACTTCCTCGAAGAGCTTTTCCGCCTCGGCGGGCCGCCCAAGATCCAGCAGCTCGCCCGCCGCCTCGTACTTGGCGCTGATCGCCGCCGGGCTTCCGGGATAGGCCGCGATGACTTCCTGGAAGGCCTTCAATGCCGCTTCGCTCCGGGCCGTCTCGGACGGATAGGTGCCCGGCGGCTGCGTCGCCCCCGGCAGCGTCGACGCCGGCGAAATGACCGACTGGGCAATGGCCATGGCCGTTCCGAGCTTGGCCCCGGCTTCGTTCGCCCGGCTCTTCCGGAACATCAGGAAGCCGCTGAGGCCGCCGACCACGATGAGAGCCGCCACGGCGCCGAGAACGATCTGCTTCTGGTTGTCCTTCACGGTGTCGACCGCGCGGCGGGTCGTCTCCGCAAACTCGTTCTGCTTCAGCTGGTGGCGTTCCTTGGATTTCATGGGCTGAAATTATCTCACAGCACTATTTGAGGCCCCGGGGGCTTTGCCCCCGCCGTCCCCCTACGCGCTCCCGCCTCCGCTAAAGCTTCGGCGTGGCTCGCCGAAGCGCCTTCGGCGCGAAGGCGGGCCGTTCGCGCAGGCTCGCTTCGCTCGCTACAATGACGCCGTGAAACGCGCTGTTTTCGCCGGGCCGGTTCTGTCTGCCGTCCTCCTCACCGCGGTCGCGACGCTCCCCCTTCGCGGCCAGACTCCGGAGCCGGGTCCGGGCCAGACCTTGTTCAACGAGCACTGCGTGCTCTGCCACGGCGCGCTCAGCGAAGGGGGATCCGGACCCGATTTGACGAATCCGCGCTGGCACGCAGAGCGGAGCGACGCGGAGATCGACCGGGTCATCCGGGATGGCCTCCCGAACACGCCGATGCCCGCGTTCGGCTCTCGGATCGACGAGAAGGGCCGCGCGGCACTCGTCGAACTTCTCCGCGCCCTCAGCAAACGCGCCATCCAGCCGACCACGAACGTGACGGCGCCGGCGATCCGCGTCGCGCCGGACCGGCTCGCGCGCGCGTCAGCCGACCCCGACCACTGGTTGATGTACGGCGGCGACTACGGCCAGACGCGATTCAGTGCGCTCAAGACCATCAACCGATCGACCGTCCAGAATCTGGTTCCGGTGTGGAGCTTTCAGACGGGCGTCGTCGACGGGTTGACCGGGATGCCGCTCGTCGTGGACGGCGTGATCTTCCTGACGACGGCGTGGAACCACGCGTTCGCCATCGACGCGCGTACGGGCGCTGAGCTGTGGCACTACCAGCGACGACTGCCACCGGCCAACGAGCTGAGCTTCTGCTGCGGGCCGAGCAATCGCGGGCTGGCGATCTGGAACGACCTGGTGTACATGGCGACGCTCGACGCACATCTCGTCGCCCTCGACGCCAGGACCGGCCGGGTGCGATGGGACGTCGAGCTCGGCAAGTCCAGCGACAATCTCAACTTCAAGCAGCCCCCGCTCGTCGTCGGCGACCGCCTGATCGTCGGGAGCGCCGGCGGAGACAGTCCCAGCCGCGGCTTCATCGACGCCTATGACGCCGCAACCGGTCGCCGTCTCTGGCGCTTCTACACCGTGCCGGCACCGGGGGAACCCGGGAGCGAAACGTGGCCGGCCGGCGACGCGTGGAAGACCGGCGGCGGCGCGCCCTGGATGCAAGGGACGTACGACCCTGAGCTCAACCTCGTCTATTGGAGCGTCGGACAGCCCTATCCCGTCTACGACGGCGCCCCGCGGCCGGGCGACAACCTGTACACGAACTCGGTCGTCGCCCTCGATCCGACGAACGGCACGTTGAAGTGGCACTACCAGTTCACGCCGCACGAGCTCTGGGATTACGACGGCGTGACGGAGAACATCCCGATCGACATCGACTACAACGGCCGTCGCCGCCGCGTCATCATCCACGCCGATCGCAACGGGTTCTTCTACGCGATCGATCGGACCAATGGCCAGTTCCTCTTTGCGAAACCGTTCGTGCGGACGACATGGGCCACCGGGTTTACTCCAGAGGGCCGCCCGATGGTGAACCCCGCGGCTATTCCGAGCTACGCCGGATCGGAAGTTTGTCCGGGCGCCGCCGGCGGCAAACAGTGGACGGGCATGGCGTACAGCCCCCTGACGAAGTGGGTCTACGTCCCGGTGATCGAGAACTGCGCGACGTTCTTCAACTACGGCGTCGAGGCGCGCGCCAAGGGCTTGCCGCCCGGTCCCAACGGTTTCCGGTACCTGCCGGGCAAGGCGTTCGGCAAGGTGATGGCGATCGACCCGTCGAACGGCGACGTCAAGTGGCAGCTCAACACGCGATCCCCGATGTCCGCGTCGATGCTCGCAACGGCCGGCGGTCTCGTCTTCACCGGGGACGCCGAGGGCAACGTCGTCGCCTACGACGATCGAAGCGGCGAGCTCTTGTGGTCCTACCAGACCGGCTCTGGCATCCGCAGCGGTCCGGTCGCGTTCAAACTGGACGGTGTCGAGTACATCGCGGTCGCATCAGGCCTTGGCGGCGCGGTGGGCGGTTACACCGGTCCCGGCGCGCCGTGGCTCCGCAATTTCCGCGGTGGCGGCACGTTGACCGTGTTCCGGTTATTTCAGCCGAACGCGTCAACGCCGTTTCACGGCGGAGCAAGACAGTAGCTTGGGGCTTGGGGCTTGGGGCTTGGCTTAGAGCTTACGGCTCAGGGCCTGACTGAAACCCAGTACACGACTAGCAGGCCCAGCATTATCAGCACCACCCTCGCGACAACCATCAGGGTCGTCCTGGCGACTGGACGCGTGCCTCGAGGTTTGATCCCGGTGAGGGCCGCGAGCGCGACCACAATCAAGACGATGACGACCCAGCCAAAGGATGCCATGTGTCCATCGTAGCGTGGGCGCGATCGCGGTAAAGTGGATTTCTCCCCGAGAGGATGTCGATGCGGCTCCGCCCTGTTTGTGTTCTCGCCGTCGTGGCGTTTGTCAGCGCGTCACTGCTTCACGCGCAGGAACGCTTCTCATTCTTTCAGGCGAGCACGCCCGAGAGCGTCGAGCGGCTGCTCACGCTGGCCGAGTTGCGCGACGACGATGTCGTGGTGGATTTGGGGTCTGGCAACGGCCTTATCCCGCTTACCGCGGCGCGCATGAACGCGAAGCTGCGTGGATGGGGCGTGGACATCGATGACAAGCTCGTTGCCGAGTCCAATCAGCGGGCAAAGGACGCCGGGGTCGCGGATCGCGTGCGGTTTTATCGGCGCAACGCCTTCGACGTGGACCTCAAGGACGCCACGGTGGTCACCATGTGGCTGTTCCCGGAGTTCATGCAGCTGCTCCGCCCCGTCATCCTCGAACGCGCACGGCCGGGCACGCGGATCCTGACCAGTACCTGGAGCCTGGGCAACTGGGAGCCGGACGAAGTCAATGAAGAAGGAGGACAGTCGGTCTACAAGTGGATCGTGCCCGCGCGTGTGTCCGGCGCCTGGCAATGGGATCTGGACGTCGCCGGACGACGGTTCCGCTACTCGGCGGTGAACGAACAGCAGTTCCAGATGGTGGAAGGGGTCGTTCGCGCCGGCGACCGGCGTGAGGTTCTGAAGGACGTGAAGCTGCGCGGCGAGGACGTCTCCTTTTCCCTCGAGATCACGCTCGACGGCCTCGGGCTGACGCGTCACGAGTTCACCGGCAAGGTACGTGGGGACGACATTCAGGGGACGGTGAAAATGACGCCAGCGAACCAGCCAACGACGACACTTCCCTGGCAGGCGCGGCGAACAGAACGACCCGACTACTTCGCGCCCACGGGCCTCGAGATGTTCGAGAAGCCTGGGGACCGCTAGCAACGCGTCGGCCCGACCCGGACTGCACGTCGCGTCAGCGGAAACGGTCAAACGGTAAACAACGTCGCCGTGTACGAACGCGCAGTAGCGGCTACGGCGAGTTCATGGCGAGCGCACCGAGGATGACTCGGAGCCGCCGGCCTGACTGCGGAAGGAACTGGAAACCGGAGCGGTAGGTCCAGGGCCCGTTCTCGCGTTCGATCAGCGTGCAATACCGGCATACCGCGACGACGACGGTGACGTGATCTGCGGTACTCCACATGCGGAACTGGTACGACGTCCCGTGAGCAAACGACGTGGACCCGGTCATCGAGAAGCCGCTGGAGCTGGCTTCTTCGACGACAAACGTCTCACCACCGGTGACACGGCGGCCGAGAAGCGGCGACACCGCAAGCTTCACTCTCGGATGTTGTCGCCGCTCCTTCTGCGCCAACACCTCGGAATCAGGGTTCACCGTCTCGCTACTCAATCCTTGAGCCTTCCGACGGGCAAGGGGATCCCTCAAAAGACGATGCCATCGCGCCGCCTGCGCAACGCCTCGACTGGCGCGTCGGGCATGGCAATCAACGCGTCGAAGTCCGCGAACCGCCCGTGACCCTTCCGGTAGGCGACGATGGCGTCGGCGTCCTTGCGGTCAAGATGAAGCACCTGCGCCAGTTCGTCGGCCGCCGCGTTGTTGATCGCGACCCGGCCGTACTCGCTGACCAGATACTCGATGATGATTCCGTAGTCGTCGTCAGTGCCCGTCGCGCCCCGGGCCGTCATCTGCTCCAGGACTTCTTCCCATTGACCCCGCGAGCGGCGGCCTTCGACGATGCGATCGGAGCTGTGGCAGCGTCCGCACACGCGTGTAAAGGCCTCGGGCGCATCCGCGTGTTGCGCCGGCTCTGACTGGACCGTTGCTCCTGCCGCCGAAGATATCGGCGCATTCGTGCTGGCCGCCAACGCGGTCACCGCAACCCAGCACAGAGCTCCAGCAGCGGCTGACGCGCGCCTACTCATTTAGGACGAACGCGACAAAACGGTTGCCGGCCGCGGCGACCACGTACTGCTTGCCATCGAGCTCATAGGTGATCGGGCCGTTCGTGACGCCTCCAATGCGGGAATTCCAGAGCGGTGCTCCCGTGGTCGCATTGTAAGCCCCGAGACCAGACGCGGCGGAACCGAAGATGATGTTGCCGGCCGTACTCAGCAGGCCCGAGTTCCCGCCGTACCTCGGAATGCTCCACCGGATCTCTCCGGTCTTGTAGTCGATGGCCTTGAGCTGCGGTTGCTCGGAGTAGCCGCCGCGGTCTGTTCCGCCCCATCCCATCGGATTGTCGCTGGGGTCGTAGATGTACCAGACGCTGAAGGCACGGTTCGCATTGACATAGAACAGGCCGGTTTGAGGGCTGAAGGCCGGCGAAAACCAGTTCGTCGCGCCGCCCTGGTTCGGCGTGACGAGCGTCCCCGCAATCTGAGGCCGTTTCGCCGGATTGGGGACGGGCTGCAGTTTTTCGTCGCGGCTGAGCGACCAGTTGGTCTTGACGTATTCCGTCGAGACGATGGCTCGGCCAGTGGCGCGGTCGAGCACGAAGAACTTGCCGTTGCGGGACGCCTGAGCGATGAGTTTTCGCGGCTGTCCGTCGATCACGCCATCGAAGATGACGGGTGTCTGGGTGGCGTCCCAGTCGTGCGTGTCGTGCGGAGACGCCTGGAAGTACCACGCCATCTTCCCCGTGTCCGCGTTCAACGCCACGATCGACGCGGTGAACAGGTTGGCGCCTTCGCGATTCTTGAAGGCGACGACCGGCTGCGGATTGCCCGTGGTGACGTAGACGAGATTCAACTCGGGATCGTACGTCACCGGCTGCCATGTCATGCCACCGCCATGCTTGGCCATGTCCAGGTTGGGCCACGTGTCGAGGCCCGGATCGTCCTTCGTCTGTGGCGTGACGTACCAGCGCCAGATCAGGTCGCCGGTCTCGGGACTGCGCGCGTCGAGATACGCCGGCTGATCGAGGTCATCGCCGCTGACGCCGACGATGAGCGCGATCTTTGACCACGACCGGGGCGACCGACCCGAAGTACATCATCTCGAGCGAGCAGAATTCCTTGAACCACCTCTCGCGACCGGTCTTGATGTCGAGCGACACCAGATTGCAGTCCGGCGTGACGAAGAACACCGACTCGCCCAGAATCGCGACGCCGCGATTGCCGATGTGAATACCACCGCGGTTTCTGGTCCACGTGTAGTGCCAGAGCTCACGCCCGGTCCGCGCTTCCACCGCGTAGGCGTGGTCCGGCGTCGAGAAGTAGAGCACGCCATCCACCTGAAGCGGCGTCGCCTTCACGCTCCCGCCGTTCTGTCGGCAGGTCGTAGATCCACGCCACGCTCAGGTGTTTCACGTTTGACGCGTTGATCTTCGCGAGCGCGCTGTGCCGGCGCCCGGAATAGTCGCCGTTGAACGTCGGCCACGAGGTCGCGGCCGGCTTCTCAATCTGCGCGCTGGTCAGTCCGGACTGCCGTGCGGTGACGACCGTGGAGATGAGGAGCACGCTCCCCAGAACGGACCATGCTTTCATTTCAGGTTCTCCAGGTAGGCCACCAGATCATGAATCTGCGTGTCACTGATGCGGTCCAGCAGATCGACGTGCGCCTGCAGCGGGTTGGTCGTGACCACCGTGGCGCCGGTCGTGGGGACCACGCGGATGGTGCCGTCCGCCTGGCGGAACGTCACATAGAAATCGCTCCGCTCGACGAGCACGCCTGACATCGCGGCGCCAGACGAAGGCGTGACGGTGACTGTCACGGCGTTGGGGTTGGGGGCGGTCGCACCTGGCGCGCCCCGGCCACGCGCGGCACCGCCCGGAAAAAGCATTCGTTGCTGAAGATCCACGGTCGTGGGGATGCGATTACGAATGCCCACGAGGCTGCGCGTGGTGGCGCTGTGGCACGCGGCGCATCCGCCGGCGCCGTGGAAATACGCCTCGCCCGCTTTCGCGTCGCCCACGAGGATGTCGCCTGACCGTGAACAGGGCCGATCCACGCATCGTGTCGTTGACGCGCTGCCGAAGGAAGTGCGCGAGCGCAGTCGTCTCCTCGTCCGTAAAGGTCGCACTCGGCTTCCCGCTCTGCGTCGGATGACCGGCCTTGAGGAACGGCGCGAGCACACTGCCAGGAGTAGGCGACGAGCGATCGAAGTTCACGGTCTTCGTCCGGATGATATTCGGACCGGTCTCGGAGCCTCTCGCCTGCGACCCGTGACATTCGATGCAATGGCCGGCCCAGAGCGCCCGCCCGCGATCGTGCGCGGCCGGATCGACGACGGGCGACCCCGAGACTGGCGCCGCCGGCGCCTGACCTGCTGTCGCGCCTCCCCCACCGGCGCCTCGCCCGCGCGCGGGAATCTCCTGCGCGTGCACGCCGGCCAGTGCCAGCGCAACGACGGCCACGACAATCAGCCAGGTGTGTCTCATCGAGATGTCCTCAGCGCAGTTGCGCAGAACTCTAACATCTCGTTTTGCAGGCGCCGCGGCCGATTTGAAGGGCCGCCGCACGTCTCGGAAAGTGGCCGCCAGATCAGGCCAGAAATCGGGCGAGTTGCCGTTTATTCGGATCGCAAGGCCACCATCGGATCGATCCGAGATCCCCTGCGCGCCGGGAAGTACCCGGCCGCGGTCGCCACGAGCGTGAGGACGAGCAGCATGCCGATGAACGTTCCTGGATCCCTCGCGGTGACTCCAAACAGCAGGCTGCTCGTCGACTCCGCGAGCAGCCAGGACGCGACGACGCCGATCGCCATGCCGACAGCCGCAAGCCGCAACGTCTGCAGAACGATGCCGCGTTGCACGTCGCCGGCGGAGGCGCCAATGGCGATCCGGATCCCGATCTCCCGAGTCCGCTGATTCACCGAGTACGAGATCAGCCCGTAGATGCCGAGCGCGGCCAGCAGCAACGCGAACGCGGCAAACCCCCCGAGCAGCAGCACGATGAAGCGTCGGGGCGAGACCGACTTGTCGACGATCTGCTGAAGGGTGCGAAAGTCGTTGCCGGCGAGATTCGGCGCGACGGGCGTCAACGCCGTCCGCAGCGCGCTCGCAAGTTGTGCCGGAGTCATCGCAGACCGCACCACGAGATCTGCGGACGCCTGATCGGGGCACTGGCGAACCGGCAGGTACATCTCGTTGCCGGAGCCCTGCTCGAGGGCGAGATGGCGCACGTCGCCGACGACACCCACCACGCGCCGGTCAGCGCCGCACACGTCGCGCACGGTCTTTCCGACGGCGTCTTCCCCGGGCCACAGGGTCCGCGCCATGGTCTCGTTCATGACGAGGACCGGCTCGCTCGTCGACGTGTCGCTGGCCGAGAGGTCGCGGCCCGCTCGCACGGGGATGCCCATCGCGCCGATATAGCCGTCGCTGACGATTCTCGGGAAGAACCCCATGAAAGCGTCGCGCTCGCCCTCGCCTTTCACCCGGACGCCCCACGTCCGGTTGCGGCCGAGCGGGAGCGCGTCAGTGATGCCTGCGCTCTCGATACCGGGAATGGCGCGCACGCGGCGAAGTACCTCATCGAAGTAGGCGGTTCTGCTCGGCGCGCGTCATGCCCTGGCGCTCAGGATCCACGCGTATCGTCGCCGAACGCGAGGGCTGGAACCCCATATCGACGTCGAGCACCTGGATCAGGCTGCGAATCAGAAGTCCGGCACCGACGAGCAACACGCACGCGAGGGCGATCTCCGACACCACGAGCACTTGACGCACTCGCTGATGCTGGCCGCTTTCGGTCGAGCCTCTCGACGCGTCCTTCAAGGCGGCGTGCAGTGCCGCGCTGCGGCCGGCCAGGAGGCCCGGCGCAAGCCCGAAGACGATGCCCGTCACGATCGCAACTCCCGCCGTGAACCCCAGCGTCGCGAGGTCCATCCGAACACCGCCCAGCAGGGGAATACTGACGGCATCCAGATACGAGAGCGCCCGGGTACCCGCAACGGCGAGAATCACGCCCACCAGCGCGCCCGCGACCGACAGGACCATCCCTTCGGTCAGCATCTGGGCCGTGAGGCGCCGGCGCCCCGCGCCCAGCGCCGCTCTGATCGCAATCTCCTTCTGTCGCGACGCCATCCGCGCGAGAAGCAGATTGGACAGGTTCGCACACACGATCAACATGACCAGAGCGACCGACCCGGCGAGCACCCACAGCGCCAGGCGGATTCGGCCGTTGACCTGTTCGGCCAGCGGCTTGACGAAGCCCTCGAAGCTGTTCCGGTCGGGATTGGCTTTCGTGAGCGCCGCGCCAAGCTGCTTCATCTCAGCCTGCGCCTGTCCGACCGGTACACCGGGCTTGAGGCGGCCGACCATCGCCATCGTGTTGCCCCAGCGATTGGTCTCGGGCGCGAGCGGAAACGGGAAGTACAGATCGAACCGGCTGCCCGGCGCGAACACCGACGCGAAGTCGAATGAGGCCGGCAGGATGCCGACGACGGTGTGTGGCTCGTTGTTCAGGGTGAGCGCCGTGCCGACAATCCTCGGATCCGAGTTGAACCGTCGCTGCCCACAACCCGTGACCCAGCACTACCGCCTTCGGTCCGTTCCACCGGCTCTCGTCCGCATTGAAGAACCGGCCGAGAGCGGGCGTGATGCCGAGCACGTCGAAGAAGTTGCCGGACACCGGCACGCCGCTCAGACGCTCGGGCTCGCCGCTTCCACTCAGGAGGTTGTCCCCCACACCGTAGAAGGCGAAGTAGCCCGCCAGCGCGGACAGCGTCTGCGTCCGCTGCTGCAAGTCGAGCATGTGATTGACCTGCGTCGTCTGGCCCGAGAGCCCGCTCGTGTTGTGGTTGGACACCCAGACCAGCTCCTCCGGCTGCGCGAACGGCAAGGGCCGGAGCAGGAGCGCGTTGATCACGCTGAAGACGGTGGAACTGGCGCCGATACCGAGCCCGGCGATGAGGATGATGAACGCGCTGAAACGGGCCTCACGCCGCAGGCTACGAAGGGTAACGCGGAGGTCCTGAAAGAGGTTGTCAAAGAAGAGGTTGTCAGAGCCCATGCTGGCAGTTAGACGAGGAATGGGCGTCCGACGTTGAAAGGTAGAATCGGAGAGGAGGCTCCTCATCAGCGACGTCCGTATCGCCCTCGCAAATATCCGCGTGCCGACGACACCGGACGACTCCGTGCGCCTTGCGACCTCCGCGGTTGCCGACGCGGGACGCCGAGGCGCGACGGTGATCTGCTTTCCGGAGTGCTTCGTCCCGGGCTATCGGTGGCCGGGCCAGGAGGCACCGCCGCCCGATCCCGCATTCCTCGAGCGTGCGTGGGCCGCGGTGGCCGATGCCGCACGACGTGCCCACGTCGCCGTGATTCTGGGGACGGAGCGGGTCACCGATCGCGGATTGCAGATCGCCGCATGTGTGATCAATCCGGACGGCGCCATCGCGGGGTGGCAGGACAAGGGCCAGATCGACCCGTCGGAGGAAAGCATTTATCCCGCGCTCGGGACCGAGCGTCGTGTGTTCTATGTGGGGCCGCTGACGTTCGGCGTCGTGATTTGTCACGAAGGCTGGCGCTATCCGGAAACCGTGCGGTGGGCCGTGCGTCGAGGTGCCCAACTGGTGTTTCATCCACACGCGCACGTCGCCGAACCGGGGAGCTATCGCCCGGTGACGTTCGCCGATCCCGCCAACACCTTCCACGAGAAAGCCATGCTCTGCCGCGCGGCGGAAAATACGTGCTACTTCGCGTCGGTGAACTGCGCCAGCGACGGCTCAGGCACGACGTCGGCGGTCGTTCGTCCCGACGGTACGCTGCAGTGCTATCAGCCGTACGGCCAGGAAGGCCTCCTCCTCGCGGATCTGGACCTCAGCACAGCCACGGGATTGCTCGCCTCACGGTGCCGCATCTCACCGATATAGCGCGTCAGGCCAGGTTGGACACCAGCGCGCCGCGAAAGTTTCTCGATCAGGTTGTGCCAGCGGCTCTACGGGTCAGGATCGGCGAAGGTCAAACCAGTCGGCAGAATCTGCGCTCATCGCGGTGAGCCCTGGGCTTTGTCAAAAGCCGACGGTTCTATCAGAGGCCGAGGCTACTTCGTGGCGGCTGCGGCTTTCCGGCGTTTCCATGCGGCTCGAAGCTTTGCCTTCGTGGCGGCCGACATCTTGTAACCCTTCGGGCGCCCGCCCTTGTTCGCGGCTGCCTTGGCGGCCCCAACGCCTCGACCCGCGGCGACTGCGACATCGTCCAACATCGCCTGAGCGCTTCTGGCCAGCGACTGAATCTCAATAGCGAGGGCGGCTCGCTGTTCCTTCCAGTTGTTGAGACGAGCGGCAAGGCTGCCTAAGGCGGCCCCGATTGTCTCGGCTGTAACGTTCAGGGTTTGGTTTCCACTGCGACGACCACGTTTCTCCACTAAGTCCTCCAGAGTCACGTAAGTATATCGAAGCGGGAAAGTAGGTTGTTCGCGGACGCGTCGTGCGTCGTTCCTTGCGCGCAGGACAAGGCAGCAGTAACCTCCCTGAGTCCCGCCATCAACCCCATCTGATGCCTTCTGCCCGAGTATCGGCGAGATCGTGCGGCCTGGCCGTCGTGTTGCTGACGATCGTTGCTGCATCGGGCGTGCCGTTCCACGCCGCGCAGCGGCCGGCCTTCCGGGCCGGCGTCGAGCTCATCGCGGTAGATGTGCAGGTCGTCACGAGCAATGGGCTGCCAATCACCGGGCTGAGTCCCGACAAATTCGAGGTCTCGATCAACGGACGCCGACGACGAGTCGTGTCAGCCGAGATGGTCCGATATGAGGGTGCGGCATCGACGACACCCGGGCCCGCCACTGCAACGGCGAGTAGCGGCGTCGTTCAAACACCGACCGAAGGGCGCGTCTACGTCATTGCCATCGATGTCTTGAGCTTCCAACCTGAGGCGACACGCCTGATCGCCGCCGCTGCGCGTGAGTTCATCCAGAAGCTGCAACCGACGGATCTCGTCGGCCTCGCGGCGTTCCCTTCTGGCGCGGAAGTTGATCCAACGACCGACCACGCCTCGGTGATCAACCGGCTCGGTAGCGTCGTCGGCAGTGGCGAGGCGCCGGTCTCGGTCGCCAATCGTTTCGGGTTGACGCCGTCCAACATCGTGGACCTCACGGCCGCCATACAGCTTCAGGGCTCGACGGGAGATCCCGATCCACAGACGGCACTCGGCCGGGCGATCGAGGCTGTTTGCTCATACGACCGCGACCCGGAACATTGCCGGCGGTGGGTGGCGTCCGACGCGCAGATGCTCGCGATCTACGAGGAGGGGCTCGCGGTTCAACGGCTCGGCGCCTTGCGTGGACTGCTCGGAGCCCTCGCCCGCAGCCCTGGTCGGAAGACCGTCGTCCTCGTCAGCGCGGGATTGCCGGCCGACCGACGTTTCGGGCGGTCGTCCCGAACTCGGAGACTTGGGCCTGCTCGTGGGTCAGGAGGCTGCCCGCGCCAACAGCACGATCTATTCCGTCCACGTCGACACTCGGCGAATGGATTTCGTCTCCGCCTCGAGTGGTGCGCGCGCGCGGCCCACCGACAACCAGCAGCGCGACAGCGCGATTCTCAGCCGGCCGCTCGATCACATCGCAGGCCTTTCTGGCGGCGCGCTCTTCACCATCGTCCAGGGCGGAGGCGAACCGGCGTTCAACCAAATCCGGAACGAGACGTCCGCGCTGTATCTCCTCGGCGTGGAACCGGATCAGTCCGACCGCACCGGCGAACCGCGGCGGTTGAACGTCAAGGTCAACAGCGGCCAACGCGGCGCGACAGTGCGGGCGCGGTCATGGGTGGTCGTGCCGAAACCCGGAGCCGAGCCCGCGACGGCGCGCGCCGCGACGTCCCCGGCAGCGCCGGCACCACCGACGGCGAGGCCCGCCTCAGCTCCGCTCCCTCCGTCGAGCCCACCACGGCGCCCGACAGCGTTCGACGCGCTCTTCGAGGAGTACGCCGCGGGACGAAGCACGGCCATCCTCGAACGGATGCGCACGCCAGAGGATTTCGAGCGCTATCGCCCCGACATGATCGCGACCCTCGCCGAGTGGAAAAAGGCGTGGTCGCCCCGGCGCGCGGCGTTTGCGCTGGACATCGCGCTGACGGCATACGCGCGTCAATGGCCAAACCCCGACATGTTCCTCCGGGCGGCGAGAGACATCGTCACATCGCGTCCCGACCCGCCCGGGGTTCGTCCCGACGATGACGAGTTCGAGGCGCTGTTTCACAGAACGGTCGTCGCGTTCCTGGCCATTCTGGATGGACCTCAGAGCGTCGAGGTGTACCTCACTTCCATTCAGAGTCGTGCGAATTTGACCGCGGCGCCCTCGAAGGGCGTGATGCTGACCGACCCACGACTCGTTCTTGCGCACGCCATGGCGCGCGAGGTGCTGACTCTCCCGCTGCTGCTCTCGGCCGGATCGCAGCGCCAGGAATCCCGGTCGTGGGCCGTCGGCAACGACAACAACATGCGCCGCGAGCTCGAGGCGGTGGGCGGACTCTACGCAGCGGCGGCCGCGTACCACCAAACGAGGCAGGAAGCGCTGGTCCGCCACGCCTTCGTGTTGCATCGCCTGGGCACGAATGACAAGGCGCTGGCGCTGCTCGAGGCCAGCACGCCATCCGACGTCGTGGTCGACTACTGGCACGCCCTGATTCGCGGGCGCGTGCTCGACGCGTTGGGCCGAACGCGTGAAGCGGTCGCGTCGTTCGAGCGCGCGGCAGAGCTGGCGCCTGGCGCGCAGACTCCAGCGGTCGCGCTCTCGACGCTCTTTCTCACGCTGGGTGACCGCGAGAACGCCTTCGCTTGGGCGGAACGCGCACGCTCCACGACCGAGGACCAAAGCGACCCGTGGCCGCGGTACTGGACCGGTCACAGTCGATTTCTTTCGCAGTGGCTCGACGAGTTGAGACAGGCGCGCCCATGAACGCACGCCTCGCGACGTTCATTCTGTCCCTGGCGCTGGCCACGACTGCAGCAGGCCAGCAACCGACGTTTCGACTGGCCACGCCCTCCGTCGTCCTCGATGTGTCCGTCACGCGCGATGGAAAGCCTGTCGCGGGCCTGACCGTTCCCGATTTTCGGCTCGCCGACAACGGCGTGCGACAAACGATCACGGACGTCAGCCGCGAACAGCTGTCCGTGGACGTCACGTTGGTTGCCGACCTGAGCGGAACCGCCGAAGGGCCACGGCTGGATGCGTTTCGCCGTGCGTTGAGCCTGACTCTCCGAAGCCTCGGCGCCCGCGATCGTGCGCGTCTGGTGCTGTTCGACCCGAGGATTCAAGAAATCGCGGGTCTCGAGAAGGCCGGCGAGGTGATGCTCAACTCCGAGGTGCGGGCGGGGGACGGCGGAGCCAGCGCGCTGCTCGATGCGGTGACGGTATCGCTGATCAGGAAGCCCGATCCGTTCTACCGGCGGATGGCCATTGTGTTTACGGACGGTCAGGACGGCCGAAGTTTTCTCGATGAGCCGAAGCTGCTCGACGTGGTCGCGCGAACCGACATGACCGTGTTCACCGTGGCGTTGACCGACGGCACGACGCGGGTGCCGCGGCGGCCTTCGAACGAGCGGATGCTCCAAGGCGCTCGCCGACGCATCCGGCGGCGCGCTGACTGTCGTTCAGCGGGACGCCGACCTCGCGGCCTCGTTCGTCCGCAAACTCGAGGAGTTCCGCACGAGTTACGTGCTGCGATACTCGCCCACTGGCGTTCCTGCAGGCGGGTGGCACGAGGTCGAGGTCCGGCTCAGTGCGCCGGGCAATTTCGACGTCCGGGCTCGCAGGGGCTACTTCGGAGAGACCGCCGCGAAGGGCCGTTGAGGCTCGACGCGCGAGGCCGCTGGTAACCAGGTCTTGACGACACCGAGCGCGCTTGAAAGTGCAGCGCGCCGATTCGCGGTGTGCATAAGCGCACACTTCCACGCTGCCTGGCCTGAGACACTTGTCACGCCAGGCCTCGAGCGTGCTTCATGCAATTCATCACCCGTGCCCTTCGCGTACTCAACGATTTCGTCACCAGTTTCCGAATCGCACCGGTTCGACCCAAGAGTTCGTCCCGCCTTGGGTGGATGAGCGAGGGGTGGCTGCTCGAGTACCGGAGAATCGCGCGGCGGTAGGCTGTGACGCTTAACGGCGCAAACATGCCATACTTCGATTGACCGCTTTCCTGAGCCTGCCGCCGGTACTCTACCCGTTCGGCCCAAGCCCCAGACTCATTAAGGCCGCTGTCTGGAGCTACTCATGTCGAAACGTGCGACGTCGACCCGACCTCCGCCTGCCGATCCGAGGCCAAAGAACAAATTACTAGCGTGCCTCCCTCGCGCGGATTTCGCGCGCATCCGCCCACATCTGCGAACTGTGCCCTTGAAAGTCAAACAGATCCTGCACCCACGTAACGAAAAGATTCGGGACGTTTTTTTTCCGAACGGTGGAGTCGCGTCGGTGACGACGGTCATGCGCGATGGTTCCATGGTGGAAATTGCGACGATCGGCGACGAAGGAATGGTCGGAATGAACGCCTTCTTCGGCCACTCGGTGATGAGTGGCGAAACCATGATGCAAGTGCCCGATACGAACGCCGAAATGATGTCCGTTGGCGCGTTCACGACTGAGCTCGATCGGCGCGGTCCCTTCTACGATTGCATCCAGTTGTATTCACAAGGGCTGATCATCCTGATGATGCAGTCCACGGCGTGCATGGCCCTGCATTCTGTCCAGGAGCGCTGCTGCCGATGGCTCCTCATGGCACATGACCGTGTCCGTCGAGACGATTTCCAGCTCAGCCATGAATTTCTGGCCATGATGCTGGGCTCGACCAGACCGACGGTGACGCTCGTCGCCGGTGTGCTTCAAAAAGCGGGGTTCATCAAGTAACGTGCACGGGCGCATGGTCATTCTCGACCGGCCCAGGCTGGAAGCGGCGTCGTGCGAGTGCTACTCCACCGTCAAGCAGCACTTCGACCGGCTGGGTCTGTAGGTCTGAGCGACCCAACGCGCGTTCGACCGCGTGGGCGACGACCGATCGCAGGGCGGCCCCGGAAGGATGTCTCAGACTGTCGGGGAGCTTACAGTTCAAGTGTAAGCAAGATTACAGATCATGCGCAAGTGTGGCGCTGATGGTGCTATGCACCGTGTCGCCGCTGGAACCGAACCGAAGCCGGGCTCGAACGTCGTAGCGATGCCGTTCCGCCCTTGCCCGAACTGCGCGGCCCAAAGCCCGCGTCTCCTGGAATCCGCAAGCAAGGATGCGTTCGTGTGGTACGTCCGCTGTGAGGCGTGCGGGCACGTCGTGGAGCGTGTCCAAGGATGAGCACGCGACCGTCCGAGACGTCACCGAGCGGCGCCCGCCATCGTCTTCCACGCCCTCGGACAGCAGCGCCGATCAATAGTTCGCCGCCTTACTTCGCCGACCCCACCACGAACCCGATCGATCGCTCGATCGGATTGAAGAACTGACCGAACTCCGACGATCCGAGATTGTTCTGCACGTCGCGCTGCGCCGAGGCGCCGACGACGTTGTACATCTTGATGCCAGCCCGGAAACGGTACTTCCGCACCTGCCAGGGGCGGGACATCGAGAAGTCGAACGCGCGGACCTGCGGAAGACGTCCGGCGCGGTTGCGTGCGCCGACGAAGTCCTGGAACTCGTCGACGGCCGACCACGGGAATCCCGAACGAAACTCGATCACGGGCGCGAAGTCCCACTGGCCCGGCAGCCCGATCGTGCCGCGCACCAGCACCCGGTGGGGCACGTCGGTGGGAATGAGATTGCTCTCGTTCGCACGCACGATCGGGTTGCGGATGTTGCCGTAGAACTGATCGTAATTGTTGAGGTCGGCGACGCCATGCGACCGCACGTACGAGATGGTGAGGTCGCGGCGCGTCCCGCCGAGATAACGGCCCGTCAACTCGAGCTCCCAGTACCGTGATTTCCCCGTGCTCAGCAGCGTGATCTCGCCGCGGCTCGCATCCGGTTCGAGAATGTACCTCGTGATCGCCCGCCCGTTTCAGGTAGTTCGCTTTGAACAGCACGCGCCGGCCGAACCGCTGGTTCCATTCGATGTTGCCGGTGACCGCCTCGGGCGTTCGCAGGTCCGGGGCTGGAACGTTGACGAACCGTACCGGCGGACCGAGCGGCGCTTCGTCGGCATCGAATCGCGTGACGGTGCGATCCTCGAACTCGGCGAACGCTCCGACGTTCAAGGGCGTCCGCTGCCGGAACTTGCCGACGCCGCCGCGAAGAATGGCCCGCCCTTCAGGCAGCACGCCGATCGAAATGCCGGCGCGCGGCGACCAGTTCACGCGCTCGATGACGTCTTCGCGGTCCATCCGCACACCGAACTCGAGCGTGACCCGTTCCCCAATCCGCCAGCGGTCCTGAGCGTACAGCGCCAGCTCGGCGGCGCTGACGTGCTGGGTCGACGGTGTGCCGGGCACGATGACCTCGGCCAGCGACCCGTCGGCCCGACGGATTTCGACGGGACGGCTCGAACTCGTGCCGTCGTAGCTCGAGTTCTGGAAGTCGAGACCGAACTTCAAGAGGTGCTGGCCGTGCTTGTCGACGGACATCGACAGCGTCTCGATCCATTGCAGACTGGTGACTTCGCGTTCCTGGTCGTTGAAGAAGCTGCCCCGCTTGCGTGGCCGGCGCATAAATCATCGGGTCGCGGCCGTCGGTGTTCACGTTGACCTCGAACCAGCGACCCGCGAACGTACTTTGGAGGACCATCCTCGACGACAGCGCGAACCGGTCCTGGACGCCGATCGACGTCCCGCTCTGGTTGAATTCGGGCGTGGTTTCGGGCGGACGGAAGGTGTTCATCGTCGCGTGCTCGAGCTTTCGAGGGAACGCGACGATGAGTCCGGCGAGACGGTGGCGCGGCGAGACCACGCCGTCGATCCGCGTAAATGAATCGAAGCTCGTGACCTGGAGGTCGGGCTCACCAGGCAGGCTCTTCACGGGATCGTTGACGTAGCGAAATTGGATGTCCTGGGCGAGGAAGATCCGGTCTCGTTTGAGCGGCCCGCGCACGGAGAACCGGGGTTCGAAGCCTCGAACGCTGGAGAATCCCTTGCCGAACCGGGGGACGAGGTTGCCGGGCTTCACCTCCCACTCATTCGTGCCACGCCGCGTGCGAAGCTGCGTCACGCTCGTCGAAAACCGCCCGTACTCCGCTGAGAACGGGTTCGCCAACAGCTCGACCGACTCGACGCTCTGTCCAGGAAGCTCCAGATCGAAGTCTCCGGTCGATGGATCGACGAGGCTCGTGCTGCTGATTTGCAACCCACCCTGCGTCGGTTGGCCGCCTTTCGCCCGCAGGCGGCCGTCTGGTCCCCGGATGATGCCGGGCAGGAGCGGCAGCAGGCTCTGGAAGTCGTCGCCGGCGAGCGGTGCGATCTCGAGGACAGAGCCGGACAACATGTCGCTGGTCGACACGGGCTGGACGCTCTGCGTTGGCGACGTCGGCGCGCGGACTTCGACACTATCGCGCAATAAAGGTCAAACGCACGTCAAGGAGGACGCGCGCCGTCTCCGTGGCCCGAACGTCGAACGGCGGCGAATCGGTCGACTCGAATCCCGGGCGTGACGCCCTGATGAGGTAGCGCCCGGCCGGGACGTCCGGGAAGCCGGCCTGGCCGGCGCCGTCGGTGATCGTCTTGGCGATGCGTGACGTTGCCGTCCAGCGCGATCAACTCGACGTCCACGCCGCCGACCTGCACCGTGCCCTCGAGGACCGTGATCGTGGCCGCGACGCGCCCCGTCGTGGAAGCCGGCGACTGCACCGGCGGCGGAGTCGGATCCTGGACCGCGTCGGCAACTGCCATGGCCGTTCGCGGTACACAGGAAACGGCGAGCGCGAAGACCACAATCGTCTTCATTCAGACTCCGCGAGCTTCCCCACACCGATCACCTTCGCGAGCACGACAGCGAGCGGCGCCGCCACAAGGCTCAACAGGACGCCCATGTACATCTCGGAGCGCAGCTGACCCGGGGGCAGCAGTGCAGAGGTGAAAAAGAGTCCGACGCTGAAACCCACGGCGATGATGAGGCCGCCGACGGCCAACGCCCGCCACGTCACGCCGGCCGGCATGCGCAGCCCGATGGCCATCGCGGCCGCGGCGCCGACCAGGACGCCGACGGGTTTACCAACGATTACCGCGATCGGCAAGCCCCAGGTGCCGATCTCGAGCGCGCCAAACGGCACCCCGGCGTTGACGAGGCCAAAGAAGAACAACGCCACTTGCGCTGGATACTTCCACCACACCTCGAACCGGCTCAGCGTGTCCCGGGCCTGGGGACTGGCGTCGACGAAGAACCCCGGATCGCGCGCCGCATGCGGCAGGAACGGCATGATCGGCACGAGCGCGAGCGCCGGATGGAGGCCGCTGTAGAAGAACGCGTACCAGGAGAGGCCGCCTGCGGCAATCAGGTAGGGCCAGAAGCTCTTCACCCGGTACCGACGGAGTCCCAGCGCGACGGCGATCGCGGCGGCGAGAATCAGCCCGCCTCCGATCAGTCGGACGTCAATCGTCGGACTGATGAGGGCAAGCGCCAGGAGGCCGATCGCATCGGACACGATGCCGAGCAGGAGCAGGAACGGGACGATCGGGTGCCGCCGGAAAATGAATCTCGCGACGAAGTAGGTCACGGCGAGATCGACCGCAAGCGACACCGGCCAGCCGTCCACGAGCATCGGCTCCTCCAGGGCCTCGACGATCTGGATGTGGAGCAGGGCCGGCACACCCATCGCGCCGATCGACGCGACGACCGGCAGCAAGGCGCGACGCCACGGGTGGAGCACGCCGCCCGCCGCAGTGGCTTCGACGACCTCCTTCGTGATCAACGCGAAGAAGAACACCATCGCGATGTCGTTCACGGCGAACGCGATCGCGTAGCTGAATGTGAAGTAGCTCTCCGGGAGGAGGTTCACCCACACGAGGGCGATCGCCGCGCCGAGCGGCAGCAGCAAGAGGTGCTCGACGGCGAACCGGGACAGACGAGGAACGGTTGTGCGCCAGGCGGTCACCGCGCGACCTCGTGGACCTGGGCCGTCTCAATCGGGCCCGTCCTCATCATCCTCATCCTGGCGGCTGGCTTCGCCTGCCGCTGGATCACGCCTGAATCGACGGTCTTGCCGGTGCGGGAGACCGAGCGGAAGTGCATCTCCGATCCCGCGACTTCGACCAGCATGAAGCTCTGGTCCTGATCGAAGTAGGCAGCCGTCTCGTTCGAGGGACTCATGTTGCCCTCTCGGAGCTTTCCGGCCGCGCCCGAGACGAAGTAATAGATGCCCTTCTGCGGCTTGATGCGCTCATAGACGTGGTCGTGGCCGGCGAAGACCACGTTGACGCCATGCTTGACGAACAGCGGTTCGAGCAGCACGCGCATATCGATCGACGCGCCGTGGCGGTCGGCATTCGAGTACAGCGGGTGGTGGAAGTAGCAGATCTTCCAGTCTTCGCGTGCCTCCCCAAGTGAGGTGTCGATCCACGCGAGCTGCTTCGCGTCCATACGCGTGGTGTCGAGCGCGAAAAAGCGCACGTTGCCACGCGCGTAGCTGTAGTACCGCTGCCCGTTCATGTTGTAGAGCTTGTAGTTGACGTTCCGCGGCTGGTCGTGATTCCCCAGCGAGGCCCGGAACTGCACCTCTGCCTTGAGCAGCGCCGCGTAGGGCTGCTCGAACTTCTTGACGAAGTCTGCCGGTGACTGCCCGCCGTACATGTTGTCGCCAAGCATGATGACCAGGTCGAATGGAAAGGCCCCGCGCGCCTTGATCATCTGCTGCGCCACTTCGATCTGCGGCCGATCGCCCGTGCCGTTGTCCCCAATGGCGGCAAACTTGACCGAATCCGGCCTGTTGGGAAGCGGCGGAGAAACCTGCGCGAGGATGTCTGCCGACAACAGCGCGCTCGCGACCAGCGCGAGCCCGCGCCATCGGCGGCCTGCCGAGGAGCCTGATGGGAGGGGGAGGCGATTCGATGTCACGGCGGCTTGACTGAGGATATGCCGTGGCGCACGACATTTCCATCGCGACCGCACTGAATTGTGTTCCGGCCGTGAGTCGGCCTGACCGAAGAATGACCGCGGGGGGCGCACGTCATCGTCCGGTCATGTTCGCTCTGGAACCAATGACAACGACTCCATGACGTCGATTGCGACATGAGCGCCCGACCCAACTAGTTGACTCTCGGATCCGTCCTATATGAAGGTATTCTTCATATGGACCCCCTCCACGGCACGCTCGACATGCTCGTCCTCCGGACGCTCGTGTTCGGCCCCCTTCACGGCTACGCCATCGCGCGGCGCCATCCGCGACCACGTCCGAGGACGGCGATCACGGTCGAGTTCGGCTCGCTGTATCCCGCCCTGAAGCGCCTCGAGCTGAAGGGCTGGATCGCCGCCCGGTGGGAGACATCCGAGAAGAACCGGCGGGCCCGCGTCTACCGGCTCACGCCGGCCGGACGCCGGCAGCTTCGGGCGCACGAATCGGAGTGGACCCGATTTCGTCAGCGCCGTCACGCGCGTCATGAAGCCGCTCCGGCGGAAAGGCCAGCTCATGATGCTCCTGAACCGGTTGCTGTTGCTCCTGCCCTGGCGGCGGCGCGCCGCCGAGCGCGACATGCAGGACGAGCTTCGCGCGGTGGCCGCCATGGCCGCGCCCGGCGAGCTCGGCAACCTGACGCTCGCTGCCGAGACGCGCGCGCGCGAGTGGGGCTGGACTCAGCCTCGAGCAGGCCGGCCAGGACGCGCGCTACGCCATGCGAACGCTGGCGAAGCGGCCCGCCTTCGCCGCCACCGTCGTGCTGTCGCTGGCGCTCGGCATCGGCGCCAACACCGCGCTCTTCACGCTCATGAACGCCGTGGCCTGGCGGCTGCTGCCCGTGCGCGATCCCGAGACGCTGCTGCTGCTCGATCAGCGCTCACGGCCCGGCCGTGACGACGGCTTCACCTATCAGCCAGTACCGGATGATCGCGCGGTCACACACCCCTCGGAGACTGGGCGGCTTCGTCGCCCGTCCGGCTGAACCTCAGCGTCGCGGGAGGGATGGAACCAACCGCCGCGGGACAGCTCGTCACCGGCCGCTACTTCCCGCTGCTCGGCATCACGCCGGCCGCGGGCCGCACGCTCGGCCCTGACGATGATCGCGTGCCCTTGGGTCATCCGGTGGCGATGCTGAGCTACGGCTTCTGGAAGTCGCGCTTCCGCCTCGATCCCGCCGTCGTCGGCAGCCAGATCACCCTGAGCGGCACGCCGTTCACCGTCGTCGGCGTGACACCGCCGGAGTTCTTCGGCGTCGAGGTCGGCGCCGCGCCCGAGATCTTCGTGCCCGTCATGATGCAGCCGGCCGTGATGCCCGTCAGCGAGAACCTGATCGACAATCCGATCAACCAGGTGCCGTGGCTCTCGATCCTCGCGCGCCTGCGGCCCGGCGTGTCGGAGCCGCAGGCGATGGCCGCGCTCGCCGCGCTGGCGCAGAACGAAGAAACGGACTGGCGGCCGTTCGACAAGTTCGGGACGGCGCAGATCCGTTCGGCCGCCGCCGCATCCCCTCGACGCTCGGTCTGACCTCCGCCGCGCGGGGACTGTCCGATCTGCGCACCCGCTTCTCCACGTCGCTCCCGCTCCTCATCGGCGTCGTCGCGATCGTGCTGTTCATCGCGTGCGCGAACACGGGCAGCCTGATGCTCACGCGCGCGGCCACGCGGCGGAGCGAGTTCGCGCTGCGGCTGGCGCTGGGCTCCGGACCGTTCCGGCTGCTCCGGCAGGTGCTCGTCGAAGGCCTGGTGCTCGCAGGTGTGGCCGGCGTGGCGGGCATCGGTATCGCGTACTGGGCGACCGGGTGCTGGCCACGTACATCTCCGCAGGACAAGGCCGGCTCGTGCTCGATCTGGCACCCGACACCCGCGTCCTCGCTGTTCACCGCGGTGGTCTCGACACTCACCGGCCTGCTGTTCGCGATGCTGCCGGCGCTGCGCGCGTCGCGCGTGGAGCTTTCGGGCGCCGGTGCCGGCGACCTGCAGGCGACACGGCACGCGGTCGGCGGCCGCGGCCCGGGCCGCTGGCTCATCGTCGCAGAGGTCGCGCTCTCTCTCGTGCTCGTCGCGGGCGCCGGCTTGTTCGTTCGCAGCCTGCAGCACGCCGCGGGCCAGCAGGCCGGCGTGGCGCGCGATCAGATTCTGGTCGTGCGCGTCGAACCGCGCGGCAGCGATCAGCGCAGCGTACCTGGCACGACGGAGCGGCTCGACCGCATCTACCGCGGTCTCATCGAGGAAGCCGGACGGATGCCGGGCGTCGTCGCCGCCAGCCTCGCGCGCACATCGCCCCTGTCGCCGACTCGGCTTCGGCAGCCCAGTGCGGACCGCCGGCGGCGCCGATGTCACCGTGCCCACGCTGATGGTCTACCCGCACTACTTCGCCGCGATGGGTCTGCCGATCCTGAAGGGCCGCGACTTCAGTGACGACGAGCTTCGGCCCGGCGCGCCGCAGGTGGCGATCGTCAACGAAGCGTTCGTGCGCGAGGTGCTGAACGGGCGCGAGCCGCTGGGCGTCTCGCACGGCGCCGGGCTCGTGATGCCCGGACGGCCGCCGCAGCCGGTGCCGTTCGAGATCGTCGGCGTCGTGAAGGACTCGCCGTATCCGGACCTGCACGCGGCGCCGCGGCCGATGCTGTACCAGACGTTTCTGCAGACGCGCACCGGGCGCGGGCAGATGGTGCTGCACGTGCGCGTGTCGGGCGACACGGGCGGCGTGATCGGCCGGATCCGCGAGGTGGTGCAGGCGATCGATCGGGACGTGCCGATGTTCGAGATCCACACGCTGGAGAGCGAAGTGGATGCGGTGCTCGTGCGCGAGCGGCTGGTCGCCATGCTGTCGGGCTTCTTCGGCGTGCTCGCGCTGGTGCTGGTGTCGTCGGCCTTTACGGCCTGCTGTCGTTCACCGTGACCCGGCGCACCGCGGAGATCGGCGTGCGCATGGCGCTCGGGGCCGCGCGCCTCAGCGTGCTCTGGATGGTCATCCGCCAGACCCTCGTGCTCGCTGCGGCCGGCGTCGCGCTGGGTGTACCGCTGGCGTGGATCGCCGCGCGGCTGTCGGCGGTGCAGCTGTCGGGCCTGCTGTTTGACATCGCGCCTACGGACGCCGCCACGCTCGCGCTCGCTTCGTCGGTCGTGATGCTGGTTGCCTTGGCTGCCGGATGGCTGCCGGCGCGCCGCGCCGCACGCATCGAGCCAGCGCGCGCGCTCAGGGCGGAGTAAACGCCGCCGACCGATACCAATCTGCCTCAGAGACGTCGACGGTGTTGATGCTGGCGTTGCTCAACCTGAGCACTGCCGAGCCATGCCTTAGGGATTTCACCTGATTCGGTCGTCAAGACGGCGGTGAGCTGGGGCACGGGTATTGCGACCGTCCGACGCGCCCCGGCAGTTACAGAGTCGTCGATGTTTCCACCGAAGCGCCTGGTCCCCTGGATCGCAGGCGTCGCCCTCCTTTTGACCTCGGTCAGTTGCGAGAACTCCGCGACGACGTCCGTCAGTCCGTCGGACGTGCCGAAGTGCCAGGTGGCCGTCACCGGCAGCCAGTCGGCAATTGACGCCGCCGGCGGAACCGCCGCTGTCACTGTATCCGCCGCGCCGGAATGCGGTTGGACGGCTCTCGTCGCGGCCAACTGGATTTCCGGCCTGACTCCCGCAAACGGCCAGGGCGAGGGCGAAATCAAGTTTCACGTCGCGCCGAATCCGACGAGTGGAGCGCGACAGGCCGAGATTTCCGTGAACAACGTGACGGGCAGGATTACGCAGGCCGGCGCGGCCTGTCCCTTCGAGCTCACGCCGAAGAGTCGGAGCATTTCGGCGAGCGGTGGAACGGGAACACTCGCCGTGGCCACGCCGAGCGGATGTTCCTGGACGGTGACGAGCAGCGCGGCCGTGGTTGACGGCATCGACGGCGACGGCGAGCGGCACCGGACCCGCCACGGTGACGTTTTCAGCGGCGGAGAACACGGGGGACGCGCGCTCCGCCACCCTTACCGTCGGCGACCAGATCTTCGTGGTGACGCAGTCGGCGCCAGGCACCGCGCCGTGCAGCTATGTCATGCAGCCGGACGAAGTGTCCGTTGCCTCCGCTGGCGGACGAACCACCGTGTCGGTGCAGACAGGAGCCGGCTGTTCATGGTCCGGCTCCACAGACGCTTCCTGGTTGACGGTGGAAGGCCCCGTGTCACGGAACGGCAGCGGCACGCTCACCGTCAGAGTCTCGGCGAACACGGGAGCGTCGCGTACCGGCAGCGTGACGATTGCCGACCAGATCCTGACGGTCAAGCAGGCCGGTGCCGATGCGCCGACTCCGGAGTGCGCGTACGGCCTCGATCCCTCGTCGCAATCGATGACCGCGGCCGGCGGCAGCACGTCGTTCAGCGTCCAGACCGGCGCCAACTGTTCGTGGAGCGCCACGAGCACTGTCTCGTGGCTGACCGTCGGCGCCGACACGGGAGTGGGCAGCAGCGCCGTCTCCGTTGTGGTGGCCGCAAACACGGGCGCCGCACGGACAGGGGCGATTCACGTCGCGACAAGCACGTTTTCCGTGTCTCAAGCTGCTGCCGCGTCCCAACTCGCGCCCTGCTCCTACGCGATCGACCCGACGACACTCACCTTTTCTCACGACCCGGCGACGAGCGATCCGGTGTCGATCACGACGACAGCCGGCTGCGCATGGACGGCGACGTCGAATGACGGCTGGATCGATGTCGAGACCGGCGCCCAGGGAACCGGCAGCGGCACGATGACGTTCAGTGTCACGAGAAACAAGGGCAAAGAGCGCGTCGGCACGCTGACCGTTGCCGGGCACACGCTGACGGTCACGCAAAAGAAGTAGTGACGCATGCGGCAGACAGCCACGACCCTCGTGACGCTCGCGCTGGCGCTTGGTTCGCCGGCGGCGGCAGGCGCGCAATCGTCGCTGTCCGACGTCCTGTCTTTTCTGCTCATCAATCGATCGGTCGTCACGGGGGACTTTACGCGCGATGAGGCCGCCGCGGCGGCCACCCGCGACACCTTGGTGTCCTTCGTCCTCGCCGAGCTCAACACGCTGCCGACCGCGTCGCCCGCGAGCGGTTTCACCTACCGGCTCGATCCCGAGCTCGGCATCAACGTGCGCTCGAGCACCAACTTCGGTCCGTTCTTTGTCGAACGGTCGCTCACCATCGGCCGGCGGCGGGCATCGTTTGGCGTCGCTTTCAACGACGCCTCATTCGACAACATCGACGGCCGCGCGCTCGGCGACGGCTCGCTCGTCGCGACCGCGGGCCGGCTCGTCGGTGACAGTCAACCGTTCGACGCGGAGACATTGACCCTCGGAATTCGTACGAGGGCGGTCACTGTCTCGGGACATGCCGGCATCACAGACCGGCTGGACTTCAATGTGGCGGTCCCGTTCCTGACCGTGAGCGTCGACGGCCGTCGCATCGACACCTATCGAGGCACGGCATTCCCTCAGGCAACCGCCAACGCCTCGGCGTCCGGCATGGGTGATGTTCGTCTTGGCGCGAAATACAACGCACTTCGTCGCGGCGGCAGCGGCGTGGCCGTCACCGGTGAAGCCAGGCTGCCGACGGGTGATTCCGACAACCTGCTCGGCAGCGGCCAGTTCGCTCTGGCCCCACATGTCGTGGCGTCTCTCGAACGAGCTGGTTTCGCCGTGCATGGCGACGTCGGCTACGCGGTTGGCGGGCGCTCGAATGAGCTCCAGTATGCCGGCGCGCTGACCATCGCCGCGGCCAATCGGCTGACGGTCAGCACCGAGCTCATCGGCAGGCGGCTCGGTTCCGGCGGCCGGCTCGTCGACCTGGTGAGCGCGCACCCGTCGCTCGTCGGCGTTGAAACCATCCGGTTGACCGGCACTGAGGAAGCGACAACCCGAATGCAGTTTGGCGCCGGTCTTCGTTGGAACGTGGCATCCCGGTGGCTCCTCAATCTGAACCTGTTGAGACCGCTCACCACGGCGGGACTGAACGCGCGGTGGATAACCAGTGTGTCGCTGGACTACGCGCTGGGTAACTGACATGGCCCCACAACGCGAGACCTCATACGAGAAGGAACCGCGGCCGTTGCCGAGCGAGGCGTTCCTTTCAGAGTCCGAGGTGTTTCCGTCGGGAACGGATTCGCTCCTGTCCGGTCCACGGACGAATCGCACGACGGTCATCGTCGCTCGTGACGACTGGGCAGAGTGGGAATCGCCTTTCCCTGTCTCGCCGGACTCGGATTTGCCTTTCCCTTCCGAGGAGCCGGCGCCTGGAATGTTTCGCGTCGAACCGCGGAGTCCGGCGCGGTCCCGGCCCGTGCAGACGGCGCGTCCGCCGCAACCCACCAAGTCGGGGTTCGCGCACTTGATGGCGTCCGGCGCCTTCGCGGTCGTGTCGCTCGTCTTGCTGATTAGCCTGATTAGCGCGTTCGTCAAGCCGGCCACAGTGCCTGCGGCGGGAGTGGGACTGTCGGAAGAGCCGGTGGCCAGGGTCGCGTTCAGGGACCCACCGCTCCTTGCATCGTGGGCCGAAGACACAGCGGCCTCGCCGGTCGGTGTTCCTGCGGAGAACTCGGCCCCTCGCACGAGCCGCCCGGCGGTGCTCCGGACGGCGGCGACCAAGCCGTTGCCGCCAGCAACGACCGCGGCGCGCCGGGCGCCACCGCCGCCTCCACCCGTTTCACAGGCTCGCCAGGTTCAGCAAGTTCCGCAGCTCTCGTCGACGGATGTTGCGCCCGTGTCGGCGCTGACACCGGCGAACCTCAGCGCACCACAACAAGAGCACCTTCCTGCCGCGCTCGTCACCCCGCCGAAGGAGCCGCCGCTCGCGGCATCGTCAACGCCGGCGACGACGGCGATTCCCCCGGTCATCTCCGACACGGCCGCCATTGAATCGCGTGCTCACCCGCTACCGGCAGGCGTTCGAGGCGCTCGACGTACATGCCGTCGAAGAGGTGTGGCCCGGCGTCAACACCAAAGCCCTCGGCAATGGGTTCAAGCAGCTGCGAACGCAGGTATTCGACTTCGACAAGTGTCAGATCGACGTCCGCGGGATCCTGGCGAACGTGGAATGTGGCGGAACCTCGCGCTTCGTTCCGGCGGTTGGCAGCCAAAACGTCCGAGTCGAGCCACGCCGGTGGACCTTTAGTCTCGTCCGCACGGATCGGCTCTGGACGGTGGTCCGCGTCGAATCACGTTAAGAAAAGCGGCGGAACAGGTTTGTCGCCCATTGGCTCACCGAACGCTCACGCAATGCTCACGCCGGCGTGAAGACTCAGCGGGGTCGTCCAGGCCATCCTGCCGCATCGCACCGGGAGACTCCGGTCGCGGGGAGGCGGTCCAGTCATGAACGTGATTCGAGCTGAAGAGATGGGGATGTGCTTCGGCGTTCGGGATGCACTGGGCGCCACCGCAGTCGGTCGGTGACCCTTCGCTCGTCACGATCCACGGCGAGCTGGTCCACAACCCCCGTGTCGTCAGACAGTTGGAGCAGGCCGGGTTTCGCCAATCGCGCGAAAATTCACGGGATGCGGCCGTCGGGACTCCGCTGGTCCTCATCACGGCGCACGGAGTCAGCAATGCCGAACGTCAGCGACTCGCGGCCGCGAACAAGACGCTGATCGATACGACCTGTCCGCTCGTCCGCCGAGCGCACGACGCCGCGCAGGCGCTCGGGGCCGAAGGCCGGCACGTCCTGCTCGTCGGCAAGGCCGGCCACGTCGAAGTGCGGGGCATCGTCGAAGACCTGGAAAGCTACGACGTGATCGGCACGCCCGAAGAGGTCGGCTGCTATGAAAGCCGACGGCTGGGCATCGTCTGCCAGACCACGGTGCCGCCGGACGTCTTCGCGGACGTCTGCGCACGCGTTCGTGATCGGAATCCCCTTGCCGACGTTCGCGTCATCGACACGGTCTGCCGGCCCACCAAGCTTCGCCAGCTGTCGGTCCTCGACCTGGCGCGCCGCGTGGACGCCGTCGTCGTCGTGGGCGGGCGGAACTCGAACAACACCCGATGGCTCGTGAAAGTGTGCCGCGAGCACGGCACCCCGGCCCTCCATGTCGAAAGCGCGGAGGACCTGGATCCCGCCTGGTTCGCCGACGTCCGCACGGTCGGGCTGACCGCCGGCACCTCGACGCTCGACGACACAATCGACGAGGTGCATCGCGCCCTCGAAGATATCGACTCGAGTCGAGAAGCTAGCGCTCGAGTTTGACGGAAGACGGGCGCAACCTGTGTGGTATCCAGGCCCCGGCCCGGCAGTGTCGCGCCGAAGCGACTACTTCGTCCGCTGCAGCCGCATCTGAAGCGACACATCGCTCTCGTTGGGGCCGGCAAACATCGTTCCCGTGATGCGCTTCTTGAGCCGCTCGATCGTGAGCTCGACTTCACGCGGACTCAACTGGAGGCCTCCGCCGGCACGCCCGACGATGTCGGACTCGAACCGGAGATAGAACTCCATGAACTGCTGCACTTCCGGCCGATCGAGAGAGGACGCCCGGACATACACCAGCAACGGTCGTGACAGCGGCCGGTAGATGCCTCGCCGGACGTTGGTGGCATTGAGCTCGACGGCGCCTGGCCCGATCTGCTCGTCCAGATCGTCGACGGCAAGGGCTTTGGCCTTGTCCTTCTCGCGGTCAAAATAACTGAAACCGACGTAGCCCAGCGCCAGCTCGTCGGCCTCGACGGCCGACATGAGCTTGTTGTCATCGACATGTGCCGAGTAGTCTTTGCGACTGCTCTTTGGGGCGCCCGAGATGACCTCGTTGAAGTAGTCGAAGGTTCCGGATTCGCTGTCTGGTCCGACGAGGTGAATCTCGCGGTTCGGCCATCCGGTACGGACCTGACTCCACAGCTTGACCCGTCCGTCTGCGGCAGGCTCCCACAACTTCTTCAACTCAGGGACCGTAATGGACGTCGCCCATGAGTTCGCGCGATTGACCACAATCGAGATGGCGTCGAACGCGACAGGCAGCTCGACGAACTCCACCTTGGCGGCAGAGCAGGCAGCGATCTCCGTTGCCGTGATGTGGCGGGACGCGTCGGCAAGGTCCAGCTCGCCGGCGCAAAAACGCTTTAGACCGACACCCGTGCTCGACGATGTCACGTTGACGACCTGCTGCGAATGGATCTTCCGGTACTCCGCGACCGCCTCCTGAGAGAGTGGAAAGACGGTGCTCGAGCCGTCCACCACGATCGGCCGTCCGGCCGACTCGGGCGAGCCACAGGCTGTAACAAGGAGCGAGGCGACCAACACGACGAGGAGGACGGGCCTGGTGCGGAACACGGTGCGAGCGGATTAGCGTATCAGACGGACGTCACTGCCTTGTGAACGGCGAATCGGATGGGCTGACCCCTTGCGCTGCCGTCGCCACCGGGACTCTCCGGGATCGTGTAACAAATCTGCGACGACGGGTCCATTCGCCCCGGCAGTACGGCGCGTCGGGTTGAATTTACTTGAATGACGCAACTAAGACGGTTCCAATACACCGCGACAGTCTCAGTTGCCCCCGGTCGGCCGATGCCGCGGGTGACACCCCCAGCAACGTGAGACTGTCCCCTTTGGGGAGTGGGCGACGCGCATTGAACGCGCGCGGCGCTTCTCTAACGAGGTTGGCGTTCCTCCCAGCAGAAGATAGGCCATCGTGGCGACCCTGTTCAAATTTCCGAACCCGGTCGATGACATCTCCGCCCGGCTGGTCGCCGGCGGGGTCGTCCTCATGTGCCTGGCGACGGTGGTCTTCGATCAGCCGTGGATGATCGCGGTGATTGGATACGGATTCGCCGCGCGCGTCCTGACCGGCCCGACGCTCAGTCCACTGGGCCTCTTCGTGACGCGCGTCGTGCGACCGCAACTTTTCATCGCGCCCCGACCGGTGCCCGGCCCACCGAAGCGCTTTGCCCAGGGGTTGGGCCTGGCCTTCTCGATCGCCGCCGCGATTCTGGTTTTCGGTCTTGGCTTGCCGGGCGCCGCCTACGCGGTGCTCGGCTTGCTTGCGGCCGCCGCCGCGCTCGAGGCGATCTTCGGCCTGTGTCTTGGCTGCCGGATCTTTGCCGCCCTGATGCGCGTCGGCATTATTCCCCAGACGACCTGCGAGGCTTGCGACAACCTGTAGGGACAGACACGCGCCGACTCGGATGAGGCTGGACCGTGCCGGCGTACGCTACGATGACATTCTCCCCAACTGACAAGCTGGTCATCCGCAATTCGCGTCGGGCCTTTGGCCGGTGCCGTGACTCGTCGCGATCTTCGCGACGAGTGTGAAGTGCGGCTTTCGGCTGATCGACATCTGGAGCTCGTGAACATGACACCGAAAAACACGATCTGCCTCTGGTTCAACAAGGACGCGCATGACGCGGCGCGCTTTTATGCGGCCACCTTTCCGGATAGCAAAGTGACCGCTGTCCACAAGGCACCCGCCGACTACCCTAGCGGGAAGGCGGGCGATGTCCTGACGGTTGACTTCACCGTTCTGGGCATTCCGTGCCTCGGTCTCAACGGTGGCCCGGCCTTCAAGCACACCGAGGCCTTTTCGTTCCAGATCGCCACGGACAATCAGGAAGAGACGGACCGTTACTGGAACGCGATCGTCGGCAACGGCGGTCAGGAAAGCCAGTGCGGTTGGTGCAAGGACCGCTGGGGCCTCTCCTGGCAGATCACCCCGCGCGCGCTGAACGACGCGCTTGCGGCCGGTGGCGCTGAGGCAAAGAGCGCCTTCGAGGCGATGATGCCGATGAAGAAGATCGACATCGCCACCATTGAGGCAGCGCGGCGGCAAGCCCGGGGTCGCTGATCGCGCGACGAACTCTCACGCGAACGACATGAATCGCTAACCCCGAATGGCTTTATTGCGCGGCTTGTTCAGCGGCTCGTAGTCGTCCCCGTGCTTGTGAAACCATGCGTTGCGGCCAGACTCCTCTGCGAGTCTTGTGGCGTGTGAGTAGGCGTCGCGGTAGGTCTTCACGGTCGCGATGTACTCCCACCACGGACCGGGACCGTCATGCTCCAACGCCCGGCCGATCAGGTAGCCACTCGGGATTTTTGTGACCGTGAAGTCACCAGGGAGGCAGCACGAGGTCGAGATCGGGGGCGTTCGCATCGAGAGGCACCACTCACCAGCAACCAGCAAGGTAGGTGCCGTGAGCTCCTGTCGCGTGGGAGGGACGGCAGCCACCCGAGCGTGGGCATCTTTGACCCGCCGGTTGTGGCCGCTGTCACAACAGGAGTAAGTCCCTGCTCATCCCTTCGTCGAGTGTTCAGTCGAGAATGCAGGGATCTCGTGGGCCCAGAGCTCAGTTGAGCATGGCCTTGACCGCATCCAGTCCGGCCTGCGCGCAGGTCGCGTCGTCTTCCTTCGATGCGCCGCTGACGCCTATCCCGCCGAGAATCTGCCCCTTGGCGTTCTTGATCGGAATCCCGCCGCCGAACTTGATCAGATTGGGAACGAGCTCGATGCCAGGCGTCTCCGCCTTCGATACTTCACCAACGTCAGCGGTGGATTTTTCCATCGCCACTGCGGTGAAGGCCTTCATCTGCGAGATCTTCTCGGCGACCAGCGGCGCGCCGTCCTGACGCAGAAAGTATTTCAAGTTGCCGCCGTCATCGACGATGGCGATGTGAACTTTGATGCCCATGGCGGTGGCCTTCTTGTCGGCCGCCTCGGCCATCGCCTTTGCCGTCTTCAGCGTCAGGAAGGGCTTCATCTCTTGCGCTGACGCCGTTCCACATTGGAGCAGGGCTGTCACCATTGCAACGACGATCAGGCCGTTCCGCTTTTTCGAAACGTGTTCCATACCCAGAAAATCTCCACAACTCCTCACGGCCTCCAGAAGACGAGCGGTGAGGTCTCCGAGCGCGACCATCATCGCGGCACCGAGTTCAGGACCGGCGCACCCACATTTACAGGCCTCAGGGTGATCTCTTTCACGTCCACCGTGGACTCCGTCACGTCAATCTTGACGTCGTCTGCGGTCCAGATCGCGCGGTTCTCGGAGACGATGGCGCCGCGCACGACGTACGTCGCGTTCCCGACGAGTTTGTAGCGTTCCAAGGTGAGCTCGAACGACACTGGCGACTCCTTACGCTCGAGATCGATCCGCTGATCGACGACCGCCGGGGCGTCTGGGAGCGCCGGCATATGGCGCAGCTCGATGACCGCGCGGCTGCCGGGAGGCAGCTCCGCGCCGGCCTCGTAGGAGACCGAGCCCTTGATCGTCAATTTCTGGATCTGGTTGTTAGCGGCCGAGGCGCGCCACGGGAGTGGCGACCGTCCACCCCGCGAGGAGAATGATTGAAAGACTGACTCGAAGCATGGGCATGTCCCTTTTCTGAACCGTCATTTTGATCCTGCGCTACGACCGGCCGCCCAAGCATTCTGCACCTCCGCCAGAACCTGTGCAAGGACACTACTGCGGAGGTCTCGCCGAATCGCCTTCCTTGAATGCCGGGTGGAAGGTAACAGTCGCCGTTTTGCCGTCCAGGACCCCTGCCGCCAGTTCGGCGACCATGAAGACTTCGTCGGGCACGTCGAATTCGCAGGCGAAGCCGACGCTGGACGCAGACTTGAAGCCGAAGCGAGGGTAGGACGTTGGATGACCGACGACAAACACCGCGTCGATCCCCAGGCGTTGGCATTTCTCGAGGCCCGCTCGTACCAGCGCTGACCCGATGCCAGCGCGCTGCCGCCCTGGAGCCACCGCCATTGGCGCGAGCGCCATCGCCCGAACATCCGCTGCGCCTGTCAGTTGAACCGGTGAAAACATGATGTGACCGACGATCTCACCGTCCTCTTCCGCGACAAGAGAAACGACGTTCTCCGCGCCCGATCGCAGCACATCGACGAGATTCGCTTCTGTGGCGGCATCAAAAGCGGCCCGATTGATCGCGTGGATCTCGGGGATGTCCGTGACTTGTTCCGTTCGAATTAGCATCACTCGATTCCTCAAAGGACCGATCGATCCCGTTAGGCACGACTCGCCTGCGCCCCGCTTGGCGACGCAGACTCAGTTGAGACGCGGCCGTGGGCGAGGCACAAGCGTCCCCGAGTAGATTATAATAGGTTTCCTGCCATATTCGCTCGCGGACGGTGTTGTATGTCCTCGCGACCGCCGTCTGTTATTACTTCGCCACGCAGGTCGCCTGGGTGCTGTGTTTCCCCGACAGCAAAGTCTCACTCTTCTTTCCCCCGCACGCCGTCCTCGTTTCCATTCTGCTATTCGTTCCCACTCGGCAGTGGTGGGCCTACACCCTCGCGGCCGCGAGCGCTCATTTCCTCGCGACTCAGCAGGCGGACTGGCCGACCGCGTACGCATTGCAGTGCGAGATGTTCGACGCTGTCCAGAATGTCGGGACGGCGGCGGGTATTCGCCTTCTGATCAAGTCCCCGCTCGAGGCCATCACGCTTCGTGACGCGATTCTCTTCGTCCTCATCGCAGTGGTACTCGTTCCTTTTGGGACCGCCTTCTGGGGGGCTTCCTTTACGGTGTCCTACGGTTTCGGAACCCATTATTGGATCGAATGGCGCAACCTGGGAATCTCGAATGCCGTCACGGCCGTCGTCTTGATTCCAGCATTTCTGCTGGGTGCACATCATCTGTTCGTCAGACGCCCACGAGCCCTATCCCTCCGGCGCATGCTGGAAGCGGCGTTCGTCGGTGCGTGTCTGGCGGGGCTAGGGCTCTTCGTGTTCGATCAGACGCCCGCGGGCGCCAGCACGTCGCCCGCTCTTTTATATACGCCGATTCCGCTGCTCATCTGGGCGGCGGTCCGCTTTGGCCTTGGCGGAATCAGCGCGTCGATGTTGATCATTACCTTCCAGGCGATTTGGGGAACCATGCACGGGCACGGCCCGTTCCTGACCCAAACCCCCGCCGAGAATGCGACGGCGCTGCAGCTGTTCCTCGGGGTGACAGCCACTCCGCTGATGCTGCTCGCGGTTGCTATCGACGCGGAAAGGCGCACGCAACATGCGCTGCGCGAGTCGTATGAGCAGAACCAGGACCTCGGCGGCCGCTTGATCAACGCCCAGGAAAACGAACGCGCGCGAATCGCGCGGGACCTGCACGACGACCTGAGCCAGCAGCTCGCTGGCGTGGCCATCATCGTGAGTGGCCTCAAGCGCAAGATCGGCAAACTCAGCCTCGAATCAGAGGTGGAACAGATGTTCGCCACGCTGCAAGAGCGAACGGCTGCGGTCGCGAAAGCCGTCAGGGATCTGTCCCACGAGCTGCATCCCGGTGTCCTGAAGCACGCGGGCCTGACGGCGACGTTGCGAGGCCACTGCGCCGACAGCGAGCGTTACCATCAGGTCACTGTTACCTTCAATCCGGGAGACGGCCTCGATTCGCTCGATTCCGACGTCGCGCTCTGCCTGTTCCGCGTCGTGCAGGAAGCCTTGGCCAACGCTCTTCGGCACGCGCGCGCGCGCACGATTCACGTGAGCTTGGTGACTACCGCCGAGAGCGTCGAGCTGAACGTCGTCGACGACGGTGTCGGATTCGTGGCCAGCGAGCGCACGAGAAGCGGATTAGGGCTGCGCAGCATTCATGAACGCGTGCGGTTCATGCAAGGCAACGTGAGCGTCGATTCGCGGCCCGGAAAGGGCACGAGAGTGCTGATTCGGATCCCGATCGGCGCAGCACGATCAGGTCAGGAGCTCCTGACCTGATCGTCGCGGGCGCCAGGGAACGTGCGACTGCGAATTGTGGTGCGCCCTGGCCCGGAAATCCCTACTTCTTCCGTAGAGCGAACGCCACCATGCCGCTTGGCGCTGTCCCAGCCGTGCCCGCTCCCTGGCCGCGTTGCCAGGCACGTTGGAAATCATCACGACGTACTGGCGCCCTTTCGACTCATAGGACACCGGCACACCCGGCGCGTTGCCCGCGAACGCGCCGGTCCACAGCACCTTCCCGGTCTCATCGTCGTACGCGCGGAACTTCCCGTCACCGCCCGCGTGGAACACGAGTCCGCTCTTCGTCACGACCATGCCGTTTCTTGCGGCCAGACCGCCGCTGTTCGCGGGCCCGCCGGCGGCAATCGTCGGGGCGTGATCGCCATTCGGCACCTGCCACTTGATCTCGCCGCTGTTCAGGTCGTACATCGTCAACGTCGTGTACGGCGGCTTAGTGGCCGATGCCATCACGCCGTACTCACTCATGTATCGACTCGGCGGAACTTCAACGTCCGCCGGATAGGCGACGTTGCCCGCGTTGCCACCGAGACCGGGATACACCGGACCACCGCGGCCGCGCGCGGGTAGCTCCGGCAGCGGCGCGCCGCCGCTCGCCACGACGGGCCCTGGCGGCAGTGCCGGTGGCGCCCCGCCGCGTCGGCCCGTCGTCGCCGGTCCCGCCTTCAGCATGGCCACAACCGCCGTCAGGTCGGTCGTGCTCAGATCGACAGGCCGCATCAGCCCGCGACCGCCGGTGATGACGGCGCGAATCGCGTCATCGGCCATACGCGATCCAACACCGACGAGCGACGGCGCCGCACCGACACCCTGGAGCTGATCGCCATGGCAGACCTGGCAGTTTGCCTGATAGATCGCGCGCCCCGCCTGAACCGTGGCGTTCTGCCCGGTCGGCTGCCGCTTCGTGACGTCCTCGAGCTTCAGGAGTGCCACCTGATTCACGTTGACGACGAAGACGTATCCCTTCTGCGGATTCGCCGCCGTGGTGCCAAAGTTCGATCCGCCCTGATTGCCCGGCATCGAGATCGAATCGACGTCGACAGCCGGCGGAATGAACAACCCGCCCTGCGGACCTGTCCCGTTTCTGGCCTTCGCGACGCGATCCCTCATGGTCTGGTACTGCTCCGGCGTCAGCAGCCACGGGTTCACATCGTCCACGGTGAACGACTGTTTCGCGAACGGGCGCGGGCTTTGTGGGAAAGGGCTGAGTCGGCCACGCGCGCTCGCCGGGCGCATCGCTCGCCGGCACTGCGCGCTCCTCGATCGGCCACAGCGGTTCACCGGTCACACGGTCGAAGACATAGAGAAAGCCCGTCTTGCCGGCGTGCGCCACCGCATCGACGCGGCGCCCGTTGTGACGCACGGTGACGAGCTGCGGCGCGGACACGTTGTCGAGATCCCACAGATCGTGATGAACGGTCTGGAAATGCCACAGCCGCTTGCCGGTGCGCGCATCGAGCGCCAGCAGGCAGTTGGCGAACAGGTTCGCGCCGTGGCGGTCCGCGCCGTAGAAATCGTACGTGGCCGATCCGGTGGGCACGTAGACGATGCCGCGTTCCTCGTCGATCGACAGATTGCCCCAGTTGTTCGCCCCGCCTGCGTACTTGTAGGCGTCCTTGGGCCACGTCTCGTAGCCGAACTCGCCCGGCTCGGGCACCGTGTGAAACTGCCACACCTTCTTGCCTGTGACGACGTCGAACGCGCGAACGTCGCCCGGCGGCGACATGAACGACTCACCTGGCGTCATCCCGATGACGAGCAGGTTCTTCCAGACCTTGCCGGCGCTGCCTGGCGACCAGCCCATCATTTCGCCGCGCACGACGCCGGCGCGCAGGTCGACGATGCCGTTCGTGCCGAACGACATGATCGACTTGCCGGTCCTGGCGTCGATCTCCTGCATGAAGTTGTTGATCCAGAAGATCAGGCGCTTGTCCTTGCCGTCCTCGCTCTGCCAGTAGTTGATGCCGCGGCCGGTCATGCCGTCGAGCTTCTCGTGGATCCAGAGTTCCTTGCCGGTGGCCGCATCCAGCGCGACGAGCGATCCGTTACGTCCGGACGTATAGATCACGTCGTCGACGACGACTGGATTGAAGCCCGCGGCCGCATACGGATACGTCCATGCCACTTCGAGCTGGCTGACGTTCGTTTTCTTGATCTGATCCAGCGCGGTGAAGCTCGAACTGTCGGGACCGGCGAGGTTGTCCCAGTACCATTTGTCGGACTGGCCCGCCAGCGTCGGCCCCACCGTCGCGGCAGCGACGAGGTCGCCACGGCGGCGACCGACAACCACTTAACAACTGCTCGCCGGCGGCCTGCTGGTCTGTTTCCAGGAACGTTCATCCACGGCTCCTTCTGCGACGCGTGAAGGAACATTCTAGCCCTCAGCCTCGGCACCAAGAGCCCGTGGCGATCGAGTTCAAAGCGGTGCCCCGGGGAAGCACCCCGGAAATCACGCTGCCTAGCCCTTATCTGAACAGCTTCTGCGCGAAGTGGTAGAAGTTGCTGCTCATGGCGCCGGTGTCGTGGGCGTTGGTGTCCACGCGCCAGATGTGGGTCACGCCCTTTTCCGTCGCCAGGTTGTGAACGCCTTGAGCGACGCGATACAGAGCATCCCTGTTGCCCACGCTCAGCCAGAAGAGCTTCAACCGGTTCAGCGCGGCCGTATCGGTGAGCAGTTCGGCCGGCGGCCGGGTGTTCGGCGCCGGGGCCACCACGGCGATCCAGTCGAACTTGTCGAGGTTGGTGAGGCCGATGTTCAAGGCCTGGCCCGATCCCATCGACATGCCGGCGATGCCGCGGTTGGCGCGGTCGGTAGAGACGGAATAGTTGGCCTCCACGAAGGGGATGATTTCCTTCAGCAGGTCGTCATGATAGGGCTGCCCATAGGAGGCCTGAGTGCGGTCGCCCTGCTTTTCGTCCGCCGGCGTGGCCGTGGCGTTGCCGCTGGGGAAGACGATAATCATCGGAACCATCTTGCCTTCGGCGATCAGGTTGTCGGCGATGATCGGCGCCCGCGCCCGTTGCACCCATTCGGTGCTGGTATTGCCCAGCCCGTGCTGCAGATAGAGCACCGGATACCGGCGGGCGGTCGAATAGCCGGGGGGCGTGTAGACCCGCAGCGGCCGGCGGATCCCCAGCGTCTTGGAGTCGTACTCGACGAGCTTGACCTCGCCATGCGGGATGTTCTCGCGCGCGACATTGAAGCCCTCGGGCGGGACCGGATAGGCGGTCAGGTTTTCCACCGGGCCCATGGGCTCGGCGGCGGTCAGATTAGGGGCGCCGCCTGCTCTACCGGCGGCGGGAGCCGCGCCGCCCTGGGCGTGGAGCACAGTCGCCGGTGCCGCGAGAGCGGCCAAAAGAACGAGGATTTGCGGAACGGAAACTGGACGGCGCATTGTGGTCTCCCCTTGGCTGTATCGGATAGATTACGTCGAAGCGATTCGAACGCGACGCATCTCTACCTGCATCCGCTCGCCAGCGTAGCACCTGGAGCGACCTGCACGTCTGAACGCTCGGCAGCCACTCGCTGATAAGGCGTTGTGCTCACCCCGCCTATCAGTCGTCGCCGGCTATGTGGAAGCCGCGTCACGTGTTGCCGCTGTCCTTGATCTCCCCAACCCGGCCGCGCTAGTGTGGACGTGCGCGTCAGGGCGCAATCGTCCGCCAAGGACTGAGTCCACCTGTTCTCGGACAACCTATCGTTCGACCTTCTTTCGGCCTGTTGGCGGACATCAGGCGTGTTTCGGAAGGAGGTCCGTCTTGACTCGCTCTCTGCCCGCGCGCCCCAATCTCGATCAGCTCAAACGTCAGGCCAAGGAGCGCCTCGTGCGTGAGCCCTCGCTCGGCCGTCTCCGCGACGCGCAACGCGCGCTCGCTGCCGACTACGGGTTCGACTCGTGGGACGCTCTGCGACAGCACGTCGGACTCATCGCCGGCTCCGCGTCACACGCGATCCTCAAGCCCGAGGATCTCGATCCCGCGGAGGGTGAGGCGACCTGGAACACGCTCACCGCGGCGGCCGATGGCGACGTCGCGACCCTGCGCGAACTGCTCGCGCGCAGCCCGCGGCTCAGTCGCGCAGAGTACTGGTACACGCCAGCGATTCACTTCGCCGTGCGCGAAGGGCATGCTGAAGCCGTACGGCTGTTGCTCGACGCAGGCGCCGATCCGGAGTGGAACGGGCTCCACGATGGCAGCCTCATCGCGATGGCCCGCGATCGCGGCCACTCCTCCATCGTCCGGCAGCTCGAAGAGTCCTGCGATCGTCGCGGCCGCGTTATGGCCGGATCCGACGACCATCCCATTCATGCGGCCATCACCCGCAACGACATCGATGCGGTGCGCGTGCTGCTCGACGCCGATCCCGCGCTCGTAAATGTAGGCAACTCCTCGGGCGCGTCACCGCTCCATCGAGCGGTCGGCCGCGGCATGTTCGACGTCGTCGTGCTACTCATTGACCGCGGCGCCAACGTAAACACGGCGGCGAGTTCCGCGCGCGGGCTCGGCAGCGTCGGCGGCGGATTCTGGAGCGATCTCCAGGCGATCGACATCGCCCTCTGGCACGGCAGGGAACAACCGGTCGAACGCCGCATCATTGCGCTACTGCTCGACCGCGGCGCGACGTGCGACCTGACGGTTGCCGCGGCGCTTGGCGACATCGGGCGCGTGGAACAGATTCTTGACGCCGAACCCACGCGAATCCGGGAGGCACGGCCGAGCGGACGACGGCCGCTGTCGGCCGCCGTTGAGGCGGGCCACGACGAGATCGCGCGTGTGCTCGTCGAACGCGGCGCCGATCCGAACTGGCCCGAGCCGACGGCCCCGCAGGGTCGATCGCTGCACGCGGCGGCGAGTGCGGGCAATGTGCGCAATGGTCAAGCTGCTGCTCGCGCACGGCGCCGATCCCAACAGCGGCGTTGACTCCTCCGGCAACGCCATGACCTCGACGAACTCGTCCGAGATCCGCGCCCTGCTCGGCGCGCGGGGCGGGACGATCGACCCCTACGACACGAGCTGGGTTGATAACGATGCCGAGCTGAAACGCGTGGCAGGGGATCCCAGGGAGGCTGTGCGCGTCGCGGCTGGATTCACGATGGTCGTCAGCGATGGAAGAAGAGATCGGCTCGAACGGATGCTGGCGGCCGGACTGCGCGTGCCGCCGGTTCTTACGGGCTGCCAGACGTACCTTCTCACGCACGCTGACATGCTGCGGACGCTCCTCGGGCACGGCATGAGTCCCGACCTGATGAACTGGCAGCGTCAGACGCTGCTCCACCACATCTGCAGCCAGCCTGAGATGAAGCGATGGATTTCTTCAGGAGCCTCCGACGCGATCGAAAAGGCCACCATCCTGCTCGACGCGGGCGCGAACATCTCGGCATACGATGAGGAATACCACTCGACGCCGCTGGCCTGGGCCTCGCGCAGCGGCGCCGTCGAGATGGTGAAGTTCCTACTCTCGCGGGGCGCGCCGACGAGCGCTTCCCGACGACGAGCCGTGGGCGACGCCGCTGGCGTGGGCCGAACGACGCCAACACGCGGAGATCGCGTCAGTCCTCCGACAACATGGAACTGGTCAATAGCTGAATCTGCAGCACGACCAAGGTTGAGACCTGCATTGCCGAGGGTCGGCGCGTACGGAGCGGCCACTTTCAGCGGAAGACGCGCTGCACGAAGTGATACAGGTTGTTCCGCCAGTGAGTCGCGTCGTGTGCGTGGCCGTCCACGTTCCAGACGTGCGGGACGTTCCGCTCCTTCAGCGACACATGGAGTCGCTGACTGATCGGAAACAGGCCATCCTTGTTGCCGCAGGACAGTAGAACAATCTCAACTGGCGCGTCACCGCGGCCGGATCAGGCACGAGGTCGGCGGGCGGCTTCGTGTTCGGGGCCGACGAGAACGCGCCGAGCCACGCGAAGCGATCGAGATGCGCGAGGCCGAAATTCAACGTCTGTCCGCCGCCCATCGATAGACCCGCGAGGGCCCGCTCCTCCCGGGCCGCCGAGGCCGCGTAGCGCGACTCGATGGCCGGAATGACGTCGTCGAGGAGGTCGCGCTCGAACGTCGCGAACGCCGGGGCCGCGGCCATGATGTCGCCCTCGGCCCGGTCATTCACCTGCGCGCGGCCGTTCGGCATGACGACGATCATCGGTGTCGCGCGGCCGTCCGCAATCAGGTTGTCGAGCATGACGCCGGGCGACGCGAACCGCTGCCATTCGGTCTCGTCGCCGCCAATCCCGTGCAGCAAATACAGGACGGGATACTTCCTGGCTGTCGTGTAGCCGGGCGGAGTGTAGACGTACATCTTGCGGCGGGTACCGACGGTCTTCGAGTCGTACTCGATCATCTCGAGCCGGCCGCGCGCGATGCCGCCGCGCACAGCGATGATGTCGTCCGCTGGCTCTGGAAATGCGGCGACGTCATCCGGATTGAGCACGATCGGCCCGAAACCGCCGCGCCCTCCCCGTCCGCGTTGGCCGGGCGCGCCGGCCTGAGCCGCGGGCCCATCCTGAATCAACTCGGCCGCCACGCCGCGGCCAGCCGGGGGCGGACCTGACGCCCCGGCGTCTCGCACAGCGGCGACCAGCAGCAGGGCGATGGCGGTGACGATCGTGGCGACATCGATCCGCGTGCCGAGTATCGCCACGATCGACGTTTCCATCCTGTGCGCTGCCATGTCTCTTCGCCTTCCCAGCGCGAACGGCCTCTTTGGCTCAGCGCTGTTTGCCCTTCATCCCGTCCATCTTCGCGACGGCGGCTTGGAAGTATGCCTGGATGGCCGGATATCCCGGGCTGTCAGGAATGCTCGCCATCACGCGACGCCGCATGTCATAGATGTCGAACTTGCCCTCTTGTTGGAAGAGGATCTTGCCGTCCGGTCCGACCACGACCGCTTCTGAAGGCGACTTCGAACTTCCACTCTGATGTCCGAGACTCTACCACCGTGGCAGACGAGATGGGTCGTGCCACGCCGACGCTCGCGTGCGCACGCCGGTGCGTTCCGCTCTCCGAAACAGACTCGTTCGCGTGGTCGTCGCCTGTCTCAGCCTATCGTCCTGGTTGACACCCAACACGTTTCCAATTCGAGCTGAGGGCACCCGGCTGAGGACGGCCGCGATCCGACTACTAATTCGATGGAGCTGGTGATGGCGTGGATGGTTCCATCGCAATCAGGAAGTCGCGACGGCTATCGATCTTGGAGAAATCGAGACCGGGCACGTGTTTCATATCGTCCAACGTCTTGAACGGCCCGTTCTTGTCGCGATATTGAACGACCGCCGCCGCTTCGCGTCGCAGCAGCCCCGCGCCGGATTCGAGATCGATCTGTGGAGCCGTATTGACGTTGATCGGACGCGCGGCCTCCCCGAGGAAATTCGCCGCCAGATAGTCGACGACTAGCGGATATTCGTCGCTCGAGATCTTCGCGCCGCGCGCGATCATGCCGTCCACGACCGCCACCCAACCCTCTCGAGTCAGCCGCAGCGATGCGGCGCGTCGCGGCTCATGGCAGAGCCCGCACGCCCGAACCGTCACCTGTTTGCCGGGCCCTTCCGGCAAACCATCGCTGGCCGTCGACGGTGGAGCAGGATCCTGGGCGGACCGTGCGATTCCTGCTGTTCCGGCCAGCAAAACAGACACGGTTAGCAGATATCGCGTAAACACTTTCGTTCTCCCGCTCGCTATCATACGCACACACTTGAACGCGGAACGAGGGTTCACATGCGTATTTTCGCATCGCTAGGCGCTGCGGTTCTGCTGTCGTCGGCTGTCACGCTCGGCGCCACGGATTTCCTCACTGAAGGTGTCGATTCCTCACGGACCGGCTGGGTGAAAGACGAAACGATCTTCACCGCGGCAAATGTGGGAAGCACCACGCTCCTCTGGAAGGTCGCGCTCGCGAGCAAGCCGCGCGCGATGCACAACCTGTTCGCGCCGCTCGTGGCCGAGCGCGTGAGTACGCCGCAAGGGGCGCGCGAGCTCGCGGTGGTCGCGGGCGTCTCAGACGACCTGTTCGGGATCGACGTCGCCACCGGCCGTCAGATCTGGCATCGGCATTTCGACAACACGCTGCCCAACCAGCCCGAGGTGGCCAACGACACGCTCTGTCCGGCCGGCCAAACCGCCGTGCCGACGATGGCGCAAACGTCGCCGGGCGTGTACACGATTTACGCGGTGTCGTGGGACGGACGGCTGCGTCAGGTGAATCTCGCGGACGGCACAGACGTCGCCGCACCTGAACTGTTTATACCGGGCGGCGGCAAGCCCTACGCCTTGAACCTTCACGACGGCGTCATCTACACCGCGACCGCGCAGGGGTGTGGTGGACTGGTCAACGCGTTCTACGCATTCGACCTGGCGACCCGAAAAGCGACGGCGTTCGTACCGGCCGGCGGCGGATTGTGGGGCCGCCGCGGCGCAGCGGTATCGCCTGAAGGCATCGCCTATTTGGGCACCGGCGACGCGGAGTTCGACCCGCTCACGCGTCGTCTCGGCAACGGCATCGTCGGCGTGAAGATCGACACAAACAAACAGCTGCAGCTGGCCGACTACTTCGGTGCGCCGAACGCCAACTGGTTGTGGCGTCGCGATCTGGACGTGAACACCACCCCGGTTGCGTTCGACTATCGTGGGCGCAAATTCCTCGTCGGCACGAGCAAGGAGTGCCGTCTCTGGCTCCTCGACCGCGACGCATTGGGCGGCGAGGACCATCGAACGACGCTCTATTCCTCACCACTCATCTGCAATGACGCGCAGGCGTTCGATGCGAAGGGCGTCTGGGGAGCGTTGAGCACGTGGCAGGATGCCGCCGGCACGCAATGGGTGCTGGTGCCGTTCTGGGGACCGGTCAGCACCGGGTTCAAGGCGCCGGTCGAACACTCGCGGCCGACAGGCGGTGGCGTCGCGGCATTCAAGGTCGAAGAGACTGGCGGCAAATGGCAGCTCGCGCCGGCGTGGCTGTCGCGTGACATGGACCTGGCGGAAGAAGCGGTGATCGCCAACGGCGTGGTCTTCGCGTACGCGGCGGGTGAAGACGCGACGCAGGTGGTGCAGGATTCGGCGTGGAACGAACCTGATGGGCCGCGCTACGGCGGTGGGCTGAGCTCAGGCCCCGTTCGCCGGATTCCCGGCTCGCGCAAAGCGGCGCTCTACGCGCTCGACGGCCAGACCGGAAAAGAACTGTGGTCGAGTGGCGACCAGATCGCGTCGTGGAATCACTTCAGCGGGTTGACCGTTGCCAACGGCCGCGCCTACATCGCGACGTTCGACGGCACGCTGTATTGCTTCGGGATCGCCCGGTAGGCGGAGGCTGTGATGCGCACTCGTGTTCTCTCCGTTGTTTTCGGATCGCTCTTCACGGGCGTCGTGGCATTCGCGCAAGTCGGCCGTGGCGGCGCCGAATGGCTCACCGCGTACGCGGACGCGCAGCGGACGTCGTGGATTCGCACGGACGCGAAGATCTCGCTTGCGACGATGTCGAAGCCGGGTTTCGAGCGGCAATGGACGTCGAAGCTCGACAATCAGCCGCGTCAGCTGAATGGGCTCGCCCAAGGCGTCACGGCAAATGGCGTGACGTTGTTCGTGCCGATGTCGATCGTCGCCGGCAGCTCGAACAACGTCTACGCGCTCGACAACGACACGGGATACGTCGTCTGGAAGCGGCACTTCGATGCCGCGCTCCCGGCGCCGACCACCGCGTGCGTTGGCGGTCTCACGGCTGCGGCGACGCGCATCGTCAGCGCGGCACCCCCGGCACCCGGCGCGGCGGCTGGCGCACGGGGTGGCGGCGGACGCGGAGCCCAGGGCTATCGCAGCATGGTCGGCGAACCGGGACAGGGCGTGCCGATTGAAACACGTGGTGGCGGCGCGGGCCGTGCAGGAGTTGCGCCGGCTCCTGGCGCCGCAGGAGCCGGCGGACGAACCGCAGGACCCGCCGGTGCTCCACCAATCGCGCCCGGCGCTCCAGCACCTGCGGCGCCCGGCCAGGGCGCGCGCGGAAGAGGCAATCAAGGCAATGCCGGCATTCCCGGTGCGCTGAATGGCGGAGGTCCCGGCGGCGGTTTCGGCCGTCCATCCGGCGTCGTCTACGTCGTCTCGAGCGACGGCGTCCTGCACGTGCTCGGTCTTCCGTCCGGCAAAGACATTCAGCGTCCAGCCCAGTTCCTGCCGGCGAACGCGCGCTGGTCTGACGCGATCGCCGTGGGAACGACCATGTATACGTCCACATCCGGCGCCTGCGGGGGTGCGCCCAACGCCGTCTGGGCGATCGATCTCGAGAGCGACGCGAAACCCGTGGTGTCGTGGCGCACGAACGGCGGCAGCGTGGTCGGGCCCGTCGCGTTCACCACAGACGGCACGGTCATCGCGGCTGTCGGCCCCGGCCCGACGACCGGCGAAGGCAAATCGAACGCGATCGTCGCGCTCGATGCGAAGACACTGCAGCTCAAGGACTGGTTCACGTCACCCTCGACGGAGTTCGTCACCAGCCCGATGGTGATTCGTCACAACGAACGTGACGTCGTCGTCGCCGGAGCACAAGGACGGACGGGTGCTGTTTTTCGACGCCGCGTCACTCGGCGGCGCAAACCACGCCACGCCACTCTACGCGTCGAGCACGGTCGTCGCCGCGGGCGGCTCGATTGCCGGGGCGCTCGCGTCGTGGCAGGAAATGACGATCACGCCTGCCCCACCTCTTCCAGCCGATGCGCCGCCTGGAACACCACCGGCGCCGCCTACCGTCGTTCTTGGCGCCCGGTGGATCCTTGTACCGGTCACAGGACGTGTCGCCGCGACGTCGGCAACGAACGGCAGCATCGCGTCGGGTGGTGTCGTGGCGCTGAAACTTTCCGATGGCGCCGCACTCTCGCTCACGCCCGCATGGACCTCGCACGACCTCACTGCACCTGCGACGCCGATTGTCGTCAACGGCATCGTCTTCACGTTTGTCGACGGGCCGGCCCGCGTCCGCCACCGGGCAAGGCGCACCCGCTGTGCTGCACGCGTACGATGGGGTCACAGGAAAGGCGCTCTGGAACAGCGCGAAGACGATGACGTCGTTCGCGTCGCCCGGTAGCTTCTGGAGTGCGATGGGTCAGGTGTACGTGGGTACGCACGACGGATCGCTACATGCTTTCGGGTTTCTCGACGAGCGGCGATGATCGCCGCCGGAGTGTCCGGTTGACCATCAACGGCCAGTGGCACGAGACGGCGACGGGCGCCTGAGTGGCGCCCGCCGTCGTGTCGAGCGGATAGCGCTTAGAACTCGGCGAGTTGGATGTTGCGGAATTTGAAGCGGAAGACCTGTTTGCCGTGGACTTCAATCGCAATGTTGCCAGTCGGCTCGATCTTGGCGCCACCATCCCAGTTGATGATCTCGCGCCCGTTCAGGGCTGTACGAACTTTCGATCCGATGGCGCTCACTTCGAACTGGTTCCACGGGTCCGGGTCGGTGCTCCACTTGTAGGTCCATCCCTGCGGAAGATAGGGCGTGAAGTTGTCCGGACGGTAGCCCTTCATCGCGTGGGGCAGCCATTGCTCTTTGAAGTCCCAGATGAAGCCAGTAGACTCCGGCACGTTCGACGCGAGGTCAAAACCGTGTCGCGGGTATTTATTGTTGGTCCATTTGTCACGAAACTGGATGCCGCAGTTCCCTTTGGCGTCCTGGTACGCAACGAACTCCAGCCGTAGCGCGAAGTCCTTCAGCTCCTTGTCGTAGGTGAGCCAGGCGTAGTCCGACGTTCCGGGCGTGTCCAATGTGAGTTCGCCGTTCTGAACCGTGAAGAGCTTAGGCGCCAGGACGTCGTCTGCCGGAACGCGATCGACATGCCATCCCGTCAGATCCTTTCCATTGAAAATCGACACGAACTTGGCGTTCGCCGGAAGCGCCTGGGCTCGCGGCGGCTTGAGGCGGCACGGCCCCGAGATCAGCATTGACGAGGACAACGGCACAAAGAGCCGTGAGACAGGCGGTCCAGCGAAACATCGACGTCGGTGCAAACATGCGAATCCTCCTTAGCGTTTCCAAATGAGTGGTCAACACTCTGCGGTCTGCCCGCCTCTTTCAGCGGGATGCGCCGCGGACCACGTTTGTGGCCATTCTGTTCGCCGATATCGCCAAGCAATAGTCGCGAATCGTTCGTAATTCGCCGGCCCTCGGACCCGTGGCGCGGTTGAGCCAATCGGCGGCCTCCGAGTGATTGCCGTTCATGAGCGCGAGCTGAGCCCGGTATTCGGCGAAGCCGACATCCTGAGGTGACCTCAGCAGCGAGCGCGCCCGGTCGAAATCGTAGTAGTGCCGCCAGAACAGGGCCTTGATCAGCAACGGATCAGGATGTTCGCCGAGAAGGCGCTCGAGATCGTCCGAAGCAAGGACCGGCAGCGACAACAGTGCGTCAACGACGCTCTGTCGTTGGAACTCCTTCAAGCTGGTTGAACGCACGCCGGCCGGCCACATGCTGCCGATGAGCGGACTGGTCACGAAGTTCACCGGCCGCTCGACTCTCCGGTCATGAACGTGACGAAGCCCTTCGAATCCGCGGCGTCTCGCGACGCGTCAACGCTGATCCGGCGAGCGAAATCGTCGGTAAGTGGCAGGCATGTTTCCGACCCACTGACGAAGTCGAGCACCGTCGGCGAGGAAGAGCGCGCCCGAGACTGTCGGGGCTCTCGAGACCGATCTCGCGCATCCGATCCGAGACCGGCGGAGTAGACCACCACGCTCGGAAAGCCTCGTCGGTAACCCCTCCACCGGGAGGCTTCAGCCCCATCATGATCCAGTCGAGACCCGAGCCGGTCCACAGCGACGTCTCCGGAAATGCCTCCAGAAATGCCGCGACGATCGCTCGCGCCTCCTCCAGCTTCAGATCGTGGACAGGCAGCCAGTACGTCGCGATGCCGCCCGGGTTGAGCCGCTCAGCGACGAGCTGAAAAAACTCCTGCGAGTACAGGCTGGCGACGCCAGCATAGTGCGGGGGCGGCGGTTCAGCGGTGATCACGTCAAACCGCTGCTGCGTGGTGGCAAGGAAGAAGCGCCCATCTTCAAGATGGAAGCGAACCCGACGATCGCGGAGCGGATTGTCACGCGGGTCCGGATAGACCACCGGCAGCATGTCCGGAATGTCGGGTGAGATATCGACGACGTCGATCGACGTGAACCTCGCGTCCTCGGTCAAGGCTTTTGCCGTCACACCCAATCCGACACCGAGAAGGGCGGCGGACTGGGGTCGAGGATGCAGAACCGACGGCAGGTGGGCGAACAGGCGCATGTAGCGTCGGCTCCGCACGTCCGTCGACGCCATGCTGTGATTGTTCGTGACCAGCCGGTAGTAGTCCGGCTGGCCGAAGCTGTCGGATCGCAGGTACTGGAGCGTCTCGAGCCGGCCCTCCCGGAAAGCCACACGCCGTTCGCCAACCGCCGTCAGCTGGTTGATCGGAAATCGATGGAACACCTGGTTCATCAACCCGTGAGGAAACACCAGCAGACCGCCGCCCAGGACGCCCACTGTGATCCATGCGGTCGGCGAGACATCAGCCGCGCTTTGCGCTGCGAAAAGACAAGGACCAGCAGGCCAAGAAGGCGCGTAACCGCCGGCGAGGACGAAGAACAACCGTTCCAGGCCCAGGCGCTCGATCAGACACGAAGCCGGCCAGCAGGGACCCGACAGCGGCACCGATCGTATTGGCTGCGGTAAGCAGTCCCGCCGCTGCGCTGTCATGGAGCCCGGATTGATTTAGTGCCGTGACCTATTGCGGCAAATAGAAACCCTGAGAGCACCGACAACGGAAGAGCAAACGCGACGGTCGCGGCGGCAATGGCACCCAACGGAGAAAGGGTCAAGGCCGCGCCGAGCGCCCAGGGAAACAGACGGTACGACAACACGAGTGCCACGGTGGCCGCGCACGTGGTGGCCACGATTGCGGTTTCGATTCGTGGTTGTGCTTCGGAACCACGACGACCAGGCGAACCCGCCCAACGCCAGGCCGCAAAGCATGACGGCGAGCATGACGGCGAAATTGACGTTGAGTGCCGTGAAGAACAACAGCAGGAAACGAAACGTCGCGACCTCAAAGCCAAGGAACAGCGCCCCGCTCAGCCCGCCGGCGATGAGCAAGGGCCAACGGCCTATGACCAGCTCGGGCTCTTTCGTGACTGCAGCCTTCGGCCTGGCTGCTGTCTTGCGGGGGGCTTCGCTGCGACTTGCGCGTTGAGCCAGCATGGCCGCCACGAGGTTCAGGGACGCGGCGGCGACACCGCTCGCGAGCACACCGATCGCCGGAACGAGCAAGAGCTCGGCTCCTAACGTCCCGATCACCGCACCGAGTGTGTTGGCTCCGTAGACGAACCCGAGTTTCATGCCGAAGGTCTCGGGGCCACCTCTGAGCGCGTGCATCAGCACGGGCAGCGTCGCACCCATCGCCGCCGCAGGCACGACGAGCAGCGCAAAAGACACGGCAAGCCGAAGGGTGTTGACCGCGGCCGGTGACGTTGCGAGCTGGGAGAAGGCGGGCGCCAGCCAACGGCTGTATTCGCGGAAGGAGAACGAGCGCCATCAGGCCGGTCAGCGCAATCACGACTTCGATCGAGGCGTACGCCTGCATCGGACGGCGCAGGCGCGATTCGAAACGAAGGCATCCGACGCTTCCGATCGCAAGGCCCGACATGAAGGCCGAGAGCACGATGGCGCTCGACGACGCACTACTCCCAAGCGCGATGGAGGCGGAGCGAAACCAGAGATTTTCGAAGATCAGCGCGGACGCCCCGGACAGGGCGGCGATGACGACAGGCGGCTTCACGATCGAATACCGACGAGGCCTTGCCGTACGTGGAAACACCGCGGACGAGCCCGACCAGAAGCCGGGCTCGTCCGCAGACCGATGCTAACGAGACCCCTTCTTCGTCTGATTGAAGAAGATGAATGTGCCGCTCGCGCTCGAGCTCACGATATCAGGCGTACCGTCCTTGTTCAGATCACCGATCCCAATGTGTGAACCGACGCCCGCCCGGTTGTTCACGAGCTCCGGCACGAACTCGGCACCGCCGGGGGCCTTCGGATTCCGAACCACCTTGTAGACGTAGACGACCGGGTTTCCCCAGTTGTCCGGGTCCGCGTACTGGAAGTGCGAGTGGTGCCGCTTCCCGGTGACCATGTCCAGGATGCCGTCCTGGTTGATGTCGGCGAAGGTCACGGCGTGTGGCTGCGTCCACCACACATCACCCGCGTTCTTGTCGAGCGCGCTGTCCATGATCGTGTGCTGGACGAACGTGATTTTTCCAGAGGCGTCGCGCTTCTGCTCGTGCCACGCCAGCCCGAAGCCGTGGCCTTCGAGCGCCGTGACGATGTCGTTGAGCTTGTCGCCGTTGACGTCGTAGATGCCCATCTCGGCGCCACCGGCGCCGCCCTGTGAGGCGCCCCAGCGTCCAAACGCGGCCGGATTCCATTTCCAGAGCGTGCCAGGCGCGGTGCCCTTGGCTGGCTGTTCCCACCATCCGTACGAGTCCACGTAGTCGTTGAGCCCGTCGCCGTTGACGTCGCCGATGCCCATGCCGTGGCCGATGTTCGCGCCCCAGAGGCCCGGTTCGGAGATCGTTGTGGTGACCCATGTGCCGGTCGGATTCGCCGGATCCGGGCGAGAGTACCGAAGCGTGTTGGCGCCGGAGTGAATCAGCTCGGGCCTGCCGTCGCCGTCCACGTCCTTCAATAGTGTTTCTTCGTTACCAACAGCCTGGACGACCACGTGAGTATCCCAGCGCCGGCTCTCGCCCTTCGGATTCACGTAGAGCGTGCCGACACCGTTGCCGGCGTTGCCGCTCATGTTCAGCACATCGGGCCAGCCGTCACCGGTCCAGTCGTACGTGAGGTTCACCATCGAGGCCAGTGGCCATTCGCTCGTCGGGTTGTAGCTGATGCCGGCGTAGTACTGGTGGCCGACCTCGAACGACGGCCCGTAGTAGATGTAGGGTCCGGACGCGACATCCATGTTGCCGTCGCGGTTGAAGTCGGCGACCGCGGCTGAGTAGCCATAGTAGAAGTCGTTCAGCCGCTGCGTGCGGAAGTTCGGCGAGCTCTTCTCCGCGGCAAACGGACGCGGGATCAGATCGGCGTACGCCAGATCCTTGAACGTGACCGAACCGGTGCCGCCCACATACAGCGCAATCGGGCCGTACTTACCGAGTGCGAAGTCGGCGTTCCCGCCCGCGGCGCCGAGTGAGCCGCCGTTCCAACGCACGGTGACACTGGTGTTCGCCAGCGTAATGTCGACAGTGTTCGTTTGACCGGACTTGTAGCCGCCGGCGGGACGAATCATCAACCCTGGAAGATCGACGCCGGCCGGCATCGGCGGCGGTCCCGCGCGGCCCGCACCCTGCGCACCGGCAGCCGCGCCGGGTGGCGTCGTCGCGCCCGCGGCTGGCGGCGCCGCACCGGCACCTGGAGCGGCCGCGGCTCCGCGGCCCGCTCCACCGCCCGCTGCGCCGCCACGGCCAGCAGCTCCCCCACCGGCGCCACCAGCGCGGCCGGTCGACAGCTGCTCGCGCGACTTCTCGACACCCTGTGCGTCGAGCGTCACGGCGTAGGAGGACAGATCGCCTTCGGTCAGTGAGACGTAGACACCTTTCATCCCGCCGTCCGGAGTCTTCTCCGCTCGCAGGAGTACGCCCGCCTTGCATCCGGCAGCGCAGGTCACGTTCGTGTAGAGCGCGACGTCCTGATACGACTTGTTCAGGACGAGCCAGCCTCCGCCGGGCTGCTTGGGCGTCCCCACGATCTCGCCGTTCTGGGCGCGCCAGTCGGCTTGACCGAGTGGTGATCCAGCCAGTCAGCGCGTTACCGCGAAAAATCGACGTCCGGCCTGAAAGTTGGACCGGCGGCGAAGACCGCTCCGACGAAAGCAACCGTGAACCCTAGGCTCAGAACTGTACGTCTACCCATGAGTACTCCTGGCTTCAACGGAAGCCTTTTCGTTGTCTGTAAGCAGCTGTGTACCACGACGACACGCAGGCAGTCCCACGCGAAGGACCAAGATCACAAGAAATTCGAAAAAATTCTAAGAAGCGCCTCTGCGGGCTACCTGTCGATCGGATCGAGGATCCAAATATTCGAGAGCGTGTCGGTGAGAGGAAGAAACAGACGATCGTCCGTGACGCCGAACTCGAGCCGGTTCAACTGCGAGGCAAGGACCCGCTCCTGTCCGGCGAACGACGTCACCTGAAAGCTCTCGGCCTCTGGGCGACCGACCGTTCGATCGAACCGACGGCCCCATACATTGAGCCAGCCGTCACGACTGGAAATGAAATAGATGGTCCGGCCGTCAGGGGACCATCGCGGCTTGTCGTCGAAGGAAAGCCCGTCGGTGACTGGCGTCCAGCTGCCGCCGTTTGTCGGCGCGACGTAGATCCGGGACGTCGCCCCGCCTTCCACGTCCACCGCCGCAAACGCGATCCATCGCCGGTCAGGCGAGAACCGCGGCACCCACAGGTTCTTGGTGACGTCGCGCGCGAGAATTTGCACCGACGCGGATTGCTGTTCCGGCTGGATGCTGAGCAAACACACAGCCATCGAGTCCGCCGGCGCGAGCCGACAGGAACTAAGAATGGCGGCGCCGTCCGCCGACCAGTCACTCGGGACGAGATGGGCGCCTTCCGGCAAAGTCACCACCTGCTCGTTTCCCGCTTCGGGCGACAGCAGGGCCACCACGGCGTCCGTCCCTCCAGGCTGCGGCCGCGTGTACGCTAGGCGTCGACCGTCGAGCGACCACCGCGGCGTCGAAGGACGCCAATCTGCGCTCGCAACCAGCAACCGCTCAGTGCGGCTATGCGTATCGAGCTGCCAGACTTCAGTGCGGCCCGCACGCGTCGTTCGATAGGCCAGCTTGGTCCCATCGCGAGACGCATCAAGGTCGATTTCTCCCGCGTTGCCCGAGGTTAGTGGAGCGCCGATTCGCGCAAGACGTTTCGTGTGAGGATCCAATTCGAGTTCCCAGACGCGCGTGCGACCGGTCCGTGCGGTAAAGGCAATCCGCAACCCGTCAGCCGACACGGCGATATCACCGTCGGCTGACGCCCCGGTTGTGAGCCGTTCTGGTCCGTCGCGCCATGCGAGCGTTGTGGGATCGATCGCGACGCGCCAGATGTTGCGCGTCTCTTCCGACTGGCCTTCGAAGTAGAGGTACCGGCCCGAAGGCGCCCAGGAAAACCGCCCGAAATCCAGGCGCTCCTGCCGCAGACGCCCTCGGATGTCGTCTGGAATCTGCGACACGATCGATGTCCCACCCGATTCCGATACCGTCACGAATTGCCAGCTCCGGTTCGGCAATTGTCCCCACACCGAGATGCGCGTGCCGTCCGGATGCCAGTTCACGTTCACGGAATTCAGCCAGCCCATTGAGGTGGTGCCCGCGATGAAACGGCCGATCACGTCCGTGGCGACCCGCCGAGGCGCTCCACCGGCCGCGTCCACGACGTACACCTCGCGAGGTCCGGTTCGGATCGACGGACTCGAAAACATGATCTGCCGGCCCGTGGGAGACCAGCGGGGATAGAACCCGAACGACGATAGCTTCCGCGCGTCTCCGCCACCGACAGGCACCAAGTAGATTCCGCCGCCTTGGCGTTCGGACCGAAAGACAATCCAGCGCCCGTCCGGCGACCAGCTCGGCTGCGAATCGCGCGCCTCGTCAGAGGTGAGCCGCGTGGGATTGAGTTCGGCAGCCGACTGTACCCAGATGTCCCCGTTCCCTGTCGCATCAGACGTGAACGCGATCATTCTTCCGTCGGGCGACCAGGCGGGTTCGCGCTGGGAGCCCGGCTCGAACGTCGCCTGTCGCAGGGTTCGCACGACTTGCGTGGGATCCGACGCGTCGCGCCTGAAATGAACAATGCTCGCGGCGATCGCCATCGCAACGAACCCGAGACCCAACGCCCATCGGAGTTGCGCGTGAGACCGCAGACTGACACCCGAAACTGGCGGCGCATCGTGGGACGCAAGCTCCTCGGTCGGCACAACGGAGGGACGAGCAGAAGATAGGTCTGGCTCCTCGAGCCCGTCTGGAAGATCAGCCCCCCATTCGACGGTCGCGACGAACTCGTAGCCGCGTCCCGGAATGGTCACAAGATATTCATGGCTGTCCGGTCGTTGATCGAGCGCCTTTCTGAGCAGAGAGATCTGGCGAACCAGGCTCGCTTCGAGAACGATGGTCCCTGGCCACAGACGCTGAAAAAACTCTTCTTTGGTGATCACGCGATGCGGGTGATCCAACAGAAAGGCCAGCACGTCGAACGTCTTCGCGGTGAGGGGTACCGGGACGGCATCGCGCCACAACATGCGCCGCCGTGCGTCGACGACGCAGCGCCCAAACCGTGCGGCTCGTCGCGGCAAGCCGTTAGGCGCGGTCGACGCGCCGGGATGTCGTTCGTTTCCGCTGAGCCGGCTAGCCACGGGAGGTGTTGATGCGCCTATCCTACACCCCGCTGGCGTGCTGGTGTGGCACGGTCCCGTTCGACTGGTCGGCTCGTCCAGTCACGGACGACTATTTCTCAATCTTGTGCGTGTCCCGGACACTGCTGAAGGTCAGAACCAACAACTTCCATTCCTGATTCTGTTTTGGTAGACCTCGGTCACCGTAAATTCGGTCACAGCCTCATTGTCCCGGACGAACGTCCGACGATTGACTGCGTCACTTTCATTTCTCCGGTGCAGGCGCAGCGGTACCAGCCGCAGGCGCATTGGCCCGGATGCGCTCTTGCACGACGGCGGCAAGGTTCGTCTTGATCTCGGTGTACGGCGCCAGCGTCGTGGGATTGCCGTCCGTGGCGGCAATGAGATCCGCCATCCGCGCGTAAAACAGTCGTCCACTGGTGATGTCGCCGAAGACGACGGCGCCTTGAAGTTCAGGCCACCTCTTGCCGCGATAAACAAAGCCATTGGCGATCGCAAGTCCCTCGACACCCGTCCGGTATGCGAGTGCCGAGTCCTGGATCGGAATTCGTTGGTCGAGCACAACGGTATCGGAAATTCGCAATGGCAACGTGTTGTCCTCGCTCAAAGGACCGTAGATCGGGCTGAGCGGCTTGACCTCCGGTCCTTCGCGCAGCGGGTAGCCGTAGTTGGCGCCTCGACGGACGATGTTGATCGTCTCGTATCGAACCGGTGACCCGACGTTGGAACCAATCACAAACGCCAACAGGTTCGCCTTGACTCCCTGGACCCGCGGGCACATCCCAGGCCATGCGATGAGGGTTGCGCATGCCATAGGCGAAGATCTCCTTGCGCGCGCCCGGCGTCGACACAAAGGGGTTGTCGTTCGGGATGCGGTATTGACCGTTCTCACTCACCTGGCTCGTCGACACGTGCTCGCGCACGTCTGGGACGATCCGGATGATCGCACCGCCGAAATGATCGAGACGCTGCGGATTCAGGCGACGGACGTCGGTTTGCTCGCCGGTCCCGCCGTCTCCCGTCGATACATAGAGAACGCGCCAGTCGGCGCCGCCCGGGGCCGCAGTCGGATTGAAGGTCAAGTCGCTCATCGGGTGAATGGAGTTCAGCAATTGCACCCGCATCACCTCCCGCACGGTGCCTTCGAATGTCACGTTTCTGATGTTGCTGTCGGTCCATTCACTCACAACTCCCTCGCGCGTGAGAGGTTGACCATTTGCGGGCATGCCGATTGGCTTCGTGGCAACAAACCGCGACGCGTCGAGCCCCGGCAGCACACCAGCCTTCGGCGTCCCGTCAATCGTGACCGCCGGATTTTCCAGATGGATCGTGTAGAACACGCCGTTGCGCCGGTAATCCGGATCGAAGGCGAAGCCCATGAGCCCACTGACAAACCCGCCGCCGGGGGCGAACTTTGGAAACAGCCCTGCGGCGTCGGCCGATCCGTTGAAGTTGATGTAGGAGACGGGCTGCCGTTTGGTCTTGTCGATGATGGAAAGCGATCCCACGTGCTCAGCGACGAACAACCGCCCACCACCTGGCTCTTCGATGAGGACATTCACTCGCGCCGCCAGCGATCGGCCGTCGCCGCTGGTGGTGCGCGGCATCTCGACGTAGTCCGCGAGTTCCGCCACGAGCGCCCTTGGGGCCGTTTGAGCAGTCACAAGGGCGCCGGCGCAACCGAGCGCCGCGCTCAGTGCCAACGTCCATGCCGCGTTCTGAACGCGTGAAGACGCGAGCGCCGGATTGACATGACTGGATGCAAGAGGTCGGGACATGGAAATGATTCTCCTCTTGGGGCGCCGGCGAGTGCAGTGTTCGGAAGGACGTCACTCGTCAACGCGCCGGCTCGGTTCTTCAACACTAGCCGGCGGCGTCGGCCTGTCCTTGCCTATTCCATCGCCAATCCCATCTTGCCTGCACTCCTGGCTGTAGGTTTTGGCAAGCCTGGTGCCGTCCCTGGTTGTACCATTGACACCTCATGCCGGCCCTTCGTCGAGCGCGTCACCACACTGCCGATGGTCCCAGCCGTGTCGCCATCGGCCGCTTGCCGAACGACTTTGCCTTGGTAAGCCAAGTCTGAGAGAAACGATCGTCGACGCCTCCCGGTATTCCATGATCGTATGAAGACATTCCTGAGCATCCTTGCCGGCATTCTGTTCGGCATTGTCGGCATCCATGCGGCACTGACTGGCCCCACTGGCAAGGGCCCGACCGTAACCGCATCTCGCCAGAAACTGGTCTGCTCCAGGCCTGGCCTGCGAGCGGCCCGCGACTGATCTGGACCGCCAGCGGACTCGGCGGCGGCTATGGGTCGATGGCCGTGGTTGGTGACCGCGTGTACTTCCAGGGCGCGCGGGGGGCCAACAGCGTGGTCATTGCGCTCAATCGCGCCGACGGCAAGGAAGTGTGGTCGAAGTCGCTCGGTCCGATTGAGACGCGGATGCGCACGAACCAGGGGGCCGGACCACGCGGCACGCCGACCGTAGATGGCAACCGCATGTACGTGCTCAGCGAAAACGGCGACCTGGTCTGTCTCCAGACCGATGGCACGATCGTGTGGCAGCGCAACATTCTGAAGGACTTTCGCGGCCCGCAAATCAGCTGGATGATCAGCGAGTCTCCGCTCGTCGATGGACCGCACGTCGTCGTGTCACCCGGTGGTCCGGGGGCCGGGCTGGTCAAGCTCGATAAGATGACCGGCAACACCGTCTGGACGTCCAAAGAGCTCAGCGACGAAGCCGCGTACTCCTCGATCACCGCGGCGGATATTCAGGGCGTGCGCACCTACATGACCTTCACCGGGTCCGCGGGTGTCGGGGTACGGGCGTCGGATGGCAAGCTGATGTTTCGGTATCCGACGGCGGCCAACCGAGTGGCGAACGTCGCGACGCCGGTCTACTCGAACAACAAGGTGTTCTTTGCCTCCGGCTACGGCACGGGTGGCGGGCTCCTCGATCTCCGCGTGCAGAACGGCGAGGTGTCCGCGACCGAGGTCTACTTCACGCGTGAGATGCGCAACCATCATGGCGGCATGGTCCTTGTTGGCGATTACCTCTACGGCTTCAACGACCTCATCCTTACGTGTCTCGAGTTCACCACGGGCAAAGTGATGTGGCGAGACCGCAGCGTCGGTAAAGGCTCCGTGACCTATGCCGATGGCCACTTGTATATTCAGAGTGAGAACAACGTCGTGGGGCTGGCGGAAGCGTCGTCGGCCGGCTATCGCGAAACCGGACGCTTCGAGATTCCGGACAAGGGCGCACCGAGTTGGGCGCACCCCGTGATCAGCAACGGCCGTCTGTATGTTCGTAATCAGGACACCGTGATGGCCTACGACATCAGGGTGTCCACGCCCTGAGCGAGTCGCAGACCGACTGGAGGCCCAAGGCGACGAAGGCGATGATGGCTGATATCGCCGTCGCTGGAGAGTTCGGACCGCAGGTGTTTCTCAGCCGTCCCGCTGCGATCCGCTAGCCGCGACGTTCTAGAGTCGACGAATCCACATATTGCGATAGCGGACCCGATTCCCGTGCTGCTGCAAATACAGCGGCAGCTCGGGATCGTGTGCCGTATAGCGGTGCGGCGTCATGATCGCGGCGGTCGGGCCAAGGAGTTGCTGCCGATTGTGGACCATCACGCCGTTCCACAACACCGTGAAGTATCCCGGTGACGGACGACCGGTGAACCTCGGCGCCTCGAAGATGATGTCGTAGGACTGCCACTCCCCTGGCTTCCGCGCAGCATTCACGAGCGGCGGCCACTCGCCATAGATGGAGGCGGCCATTCCGTCGGCATAGGTCCGGTTGTCGTAGGAATCGAGCACCTGGATTTCGTAGCGGCCCATGAAGATCACACCGCTGTTGCCTCGGCTCTGGCTCGAACCGTCGACCGTGGCTGGCGTGGCGAACTCGAGGTGGAGTTGCACGTCGCCAAAGCTCTCCTTCGTCGAGATGCCTCCCCCCGGGCCGCTTTCGAAGTAGCCATCATGAACGGCCCACTCCGGTGGAGTCGGCGTGGCGCTCCCGCGTCCGCGCGTCACCCACGCGGACAGATCCTTGCCATCGAACAGCACGATCGCGTCCGACGGCGGTGGGCTCGTCACTGGACCTGCGGGCGTGACGAGGGGCGGCTGCGGCCGATCGGCATCGTGAATGCGCCACCTTGATCCCTCGTTGAACGCACTGTCGCTGTAACCCCACATTTCGCCGTTCGGTCCACGAACGATAGTGCCGGCCGGACCGCGGCCACCGGCGCGTGCACCCCGGCCTGCGGAATCACCCGACGGCGATGCCGGCGCGGGAGCAGGATTCGGCGCCGGATTGGCGGGCGCATCGCCGCGTCCCTGCTCGCCAAACAACACGGGCACGAACAGGACACCAGTCAACAGACCAATATTCGCGACTCTCACCACGCGCCGATGCGCCATTCGAACCGAATCCGTCGCTGAATGCCGTGACCTCATGAGTCCTCCTTCGACGGGCGCGCGCCTTCCAGCCAGCCGCCTCGTCATTCGCCGTGACGGCGACAAAAGCTCAGGAAACTATTTCATGAATTTGGCGGGAATACCTTCAACTGATTCCGGAAATTCACTGTTCCAATCGTCCGCCGTGCACCCCTAATGCACCCCCGAGGATTGTTGGTCCCAGGGGATTGGGCCTATTGGCCGCGACCGCGGCCGCCCGCATCAGGTTCATTGGCGGCGGAGGCGGGCCGCCAAATCCACGTCCCGCAGGTGGCGGCACGTACGCCGACAGAATTGCCGCCAACTGGGAATCCGCTTTCTCGGCGTCGGTCAGCGTCGCGACTGCGGCCGCGCGCACCTGAGCCAGATACGGCGCGTTGCCAGCGATGCGCGGCTGCTGATTCACACGATTGAACCACTCGCGATATTCGTAGCGGTGCTGATCGTCGTTGTGGTTCTCGTTGAACCACTGGAAGTACTGGCGTCTGAGCGCGGGCGTCCAACCCGCCGTGACCGCGCGAGTGTTGTACCGATACGCAAAATGCTCCTCGTAAATCTTCGTCTCCCGATCGAGCTGCATCGTCTTCTCGACCGCTGTTGGCGCGTTGAACGCGGAGAGGATCTGGGACATCTCGGTGTTGAGGTCGAACGACGCGCCAGGAAACACCGCATCGACGTCGGTGATCACGCGCTGGATCGCCGCGTCGGACGGCTTGCCGTTGCGGCTGACCGCGACTTCGATGGCGCGCAGCTTCTGAATCCGCAGCCGATCCGGCAGCGTCGAAAGCGGAAACCTGGCCAGACCCGTAAAGACGTCCTCGTTCGCCGACTGCCCGCCGACGCGCGCCAGGGCCAGCATCGCGATCAGCGATGTTGCGGCGTCCTTCTCCGCGAGGGCTCGCGCCTTCCACGTGCTGGCTGACACCGTTTCGAGCGCCACGCGCGCGGCAAATCTCAGGAAACGATCTTCGCTGCCCAGATACGGCCAGGCGGCGTCAACGCGCCTTCGGATTGTCGCGTGTCCAGTGGAACGCCTCGAGCGACCGGCGAAGGGCGCGATCGGCGGCGCCGTCGGCGTTGCGATACTCGACTCGTGCGGTCGGTTGACTGCCTGTGTACGTCACCTTCAACAGGTACGACTGCGCGAGCCGGCTTCCGGTGACGTAGTAAAACGTGCCGTCACGGGCGACCATCATGTCGGTGACGTTGTGCGGCATCCGCGGCGTGGCGCCGTACAGCGACTTCGGCCAGATGAAGTTCTCCCACGAGGTCGCAACGTAGCCGCTGCCGGCTGGCTTGATGTGCACCGCGATGATGCGCCCGTAGTTGTTGTCCGCCACGAAGAAGGCGCGCTGATACTGCGCCGGAAATGCCGTGCGATAGCCGAACGTCACACCGACCGGACTGCCAAGTCCGATGTCGACGAGCGGCGGCAGTGAGTCCTCGTAGTAGGTCGGATACTTGCCGCTGTTGCCGCGATAGCCCATGTCCGCGGCGCTCGGCGCCCAGAACACGCGCACCGGCCGATACCACGGCACGCCGAACTCCGGCTCCATGTCGCTGTCGAACGAGAAAATCTCACCGTCGGCATTCCAGTCGAAGTGGATGGCGTTGCGGAAGCCGGCCGGCGAAGAGCTGGAAACCCTTGCCCTCGAAATCCGTGCGGGCAATATGTCCTGCCGGCGGACGTTCCTGGCCAAGGCGTCCGGTCTGCGTGCCGAGGAGTGGAATGATCCGATCGTCGCCCCAGTTGCGCATCGGCGAATTGGGTGAGACGTCTTCGGGTTGGACCACACCGTTGCCGTTGATGATGTAGAAGTGCTTCCCATCAGGCGACACACGTGCCTCATGGATGCCATGGTCGCTGTGCCCGCCCTCGGGTCCGTCCCACGTGCGTAACGTGGCGATGTCGGCGAACGACCCGTCACCCTTTGGATCGCGCAGACGATAGAGCCCTGCTTTGCCGCTCTGCGTCCCGAATCCGGGAAACTCCATCGTCTCGGTGAAAGGCTTCTCGAGCTTCCCGCCCTGCACATAGAGGCTGCCGGCGTGCCACGTGACGCCCATCGCCTCGGACACCGGCGTGAAAATCGTCTCGTTCTTGACGACCTTCCCAGATCTGTCGAGCGTCAGTCGAGTAAACGGTTGCTGTTCATTCGCGCCAAGAATGATCCGGCCCTGGTCGTCCTCGGCCATGCTGATCCACGAGCCCTGCTTCAGGCCGGTCGGCCTTCGCGACCACCTCGATCTGGAAACCAGGCATCGCCTGGATCACATCGTTGGGATTGGCTGGATATTCCTGAACGTTCACCATGCTCCGGCCGCGTCCCGGGCCTTGCGGCGCCCCCGTGGGGCCCGCACCGCGTCCCGCAGGGGCCGCGGGCGCACCTGGCGCCTGAGCGGTGGGCTCCTGGCGTTCCGCAACCACGAGCGCGGCGCTGCCCACGAGCGAAAGGCACACGGCGATCGCGACGAGTGGTCGACGTCGATGAACAGTCATTGACACTTCCCTTTTCATCGTTTGCGGTACACAGCGGCGTTTCGATCGCCGCCCGAATCAAGAAATGCAATCAGCTCCACCACCTGCTCCTTCGTGAATTCGTTGAGCAGGCCTGGCGGCATCGGCGAGATCTTCGACGGCGCTTCCGACTTCACGTCCGCCTCGGCGATCTCCACGGTGACGTTCGGCGTGAGCATCACGGGCGCGAGGATGATCTTCTTGTCGACGATGTCGAGGACCGAGCCGGTGATGACATCGCCGTTCTTGAGGGTGAATGTGGTGTGGTAGAACTGGCCGTTGATCGTCGCCGACGGCTCGATCATCGACTGCAGAATCGCGTCGCGACCCATCTTCGATCCGACCGACGTCAGATCAGGCGCAAGGCCGCTGCCCTCAGACTCGCTGCCGAACGCGTGACAGGAACCACACGCCGCCTTTCGAAAGAGCTCGCGCCCCTGATTCCAGTCGTGACCTGTTCCTAGATCTGCCACGACGGGCAGCAGCTCCGCCATCGTCCAGTCCTTGTAGAGCTGCTGTTCGTCCGGCAACGCTCGCAACGCGGCGGTCGAGATAGCGACGCCGATAAGGAGCGTCCGCAACCGTGACGTGAGATGTCGCATCGTTCGATCAGCCTGAGAACGTAGTCTCTGCGGTCTCGAATCAGGAAGCAATGAATCACGCCGGGGTTCGGGGAGCGTTTCGGCAGCCGAAACTTCGCAGGGCCCTTGCGTGCCTCGAGCGCTCCCGCCCTGGGCCAAAAGCAGGTTATCGTTCGCTCTGGAGAGACGAATGAGCGACACGTCGTCATCGCGATTTTCCCTGACCTGCCTCGCTGCCCTGGTGCTGGCGCTTTGGGCAGGAGCGAGCCCGGCCCGCGCGGATATCCCAGCGGGATTCGTACGGATCTTCGACGGCAAGACCACCAAGGGCTGGCATTTCAGCGGCACGGTCCACCACGGCACCACCGGCATCGCGACGGTGACGAAGGACGGCGTGCTGCAGTTGACCCAGCGCCCCTTCGGACAAGGCGGCCTGCTGCTCACCGACAAGGTCTACAAGAACTTCCATCTCTATCTGGAGGTGAAGATCCCCTTCGCGTCCAACAGCGGCATCTTTCTCCGATCGACCGAGGGAGGGTCGGCCTATCAGGTGGAGCTGGTCCAGGGCGGCTCCACGGGACAGCTGATCGGCGAGAACCTGCGGATCAGCCAAGGCATCCCGGCGCCGGACCTGACCAACATCTGGAAGACCGACGAGTTCAATGCGATCGAGGTGCGGATGGAGGGAGATGCCCCCCACATCACCATCTGGATCAATGGCGTGAAGACGGGCGAAGTGCAGGAGCCGCGCAATGACCAGATTGGCGGGGTCGTCGGCGGCCGTATCGGCCTGCAACTGCACTGGCTGAATACGTATGAGCCCGCCAGCGTCTCGGGCGGCGGCATGAGCAACGCGATGAAGCCGGGCCACCCGATGGAATTTCGCAACATCGGCATCAAGGAACTGCCATGAGATCAGATCTCGCGCTCGCTGGGTTGACCCTCGTTCTGATGGCAGGCGCCCACGCCAGTCAGGCACAAGTGCCGGCGCCAGCTCCGCCGACAGTTACGAACAGCATCGGCATGCAGTTCATCCGCATCGAGCCGGGCACCATGCAGGTGGGCGTGTTCCATCCTGACTGCGCGAACGGCGCGCGCGCCGGCGGCGGACCGGGCCGGCGCCGCGCCGCCGCTGCCGCCACAAGGTGCGGCGCCCGCCCGGCCGGCAGCCGCTCCAGGACAACCAGCCGCTCCGCCCGGAGGCGCGCCGGGAGGTCCGCCGCCCGGCTTCGGTGGTGGGCGCGGCGCACCGCGCGATCCGCGCATGATCTGGGACGCGGCCGACCTGGCCGCATGCGAGGCTGCGACCAAGGCCGACCGCAGCGATGGGTATTCCGTCACGCTGAAAAAGGCGTATCTGATCGGCAGGACTGAAGTCACGCAGGCCCAGTGGAAGGCCGTGATGACGTCGAATCCTTCGTTGTTCCAGGCCAGACAGAGTGACCAATCCCGACAACCATCCGGTCGAGGGCGTGACGTGGCAGGACACGCAAGCATTCGTCAAGGCGCTGAACAGCAAGGAGAAGACGCAGGCCTATCGCCTGCCCACCGAGTTCGAATGGGAATATGCGTGCCGCGCCGGCGGACTCGGTCAGCAGAGCTGGACGGAGATCCGCGCGCAGGCGGTACTGGGGCTGGGCTTGCCCGGTGGCCGTGGCGGCGCCAATCGCGGAGGCGGGGGCGCTCCTCCTGCGGCGGCACCTGCCGAGCCGGTTGCACCCGAAACGCCTGCGCAGTACACCGCGCGCACGGGCATGACGAATGAAGTCGCCACCAAGACACCCAACGCCTGGGGCGTCCACGACATGCTCGGCAATGTCTGGGAGTGGGTCGCTGATCCGTACAACGGCAAGATGTTTCCCGACGCGACGCCGCCGAAGTCGGGGTCCGTGCACGTGTTGAAGGGCGGGGGCTTCGCCTCTGACGTCAAGAACGCGATCTGCGCCACACACAGCTTCGGACCTGGCGATGGCTTCGCTGTGGGGTTCCGCATCGTCAAGGACGTGCCGTAGACACGGTCCACGGCTTGCCCCTCGCGAACCGCTCCCCGAACCCCGGCGTGACTCATTGCTTCCTGACTCGAGACCGCAGAGACTTCAACGTTGGCTGGCTGATCGAACGATGCGACATCTCACGTCACGGTTGCGGGCGCTCCTTATCGGCGTCGCTATCTCGACCGCCGCGTTGCGAGCGTTGCCGGACGAACAGCAGCTCTACAAGGACTGGACGATGGCGGAGCTGCTGCCCGTCGTGGCAGATCTAGGAACAGGTCACGACTGGAATCAGGGGCGCGAGCTCTTTCGAAAGGCGGCGTGTGGTTCCTGTCACGCGTTCGGCAGCGAGTCTGAGGGCAGCGGCCTTGCGCCTGATCTGACGTCGGTCGGATCGAAGATGGGTCGCGACGCGATTCTGCAGTCGATTATCGAGCCGTCGGCGACGATCAACGGCCAGTTCTACCACACCACATTCACCCTCAAGAACGGCGATGTCATCACCGGCTCGGTCCTCGACATCGTCGACAAGAAGATCATCGTCGCGCCCGTGATGCTCACGCCGAACGTCACCGTCGAGATCGCCGAGGCGGACGTGAAGTCGGAAGCGCCGTCGAAGATCTCGCCGATGCCGCCAGGCCTGCTCAACGAATTCACGAAGGAGCAGGTGGTGGAGCTGATTGCATTTCTTGATTCGGGCGGCGATCGAAACGCCGCTGTGTACCGCAAACGATGAAAAGGGAAGTGTCAATGACTGTTCATCGACGTCGACCACTCGTCGCGATCGCCGTGTGCCTTTCGCTCGTGGGCAGCGCCGCGCTCGTGGTTGCGGAACGCCAGGAGCCCACCGCTCAGGCGCCAGGTGCGCCCGCGGCCCCTGCGGGACGCGGTGCGGGCCCCGCGGGGGCGCCGCAAGGGCCGGGACGCGGCCGGAGCATGGTGAACGTTCAGGAATATCCAGCCAATCCCAACGATGTGATCCAGGCGATGCCTGGTTTCCAGATCGAGGTGGTCGCGAAGGCCGACCGCCTGAAGCAGGGCTCGTGGATCAGCATGGCCGAGGACGACCAGGGCCGGATCATTCTTGGCGCGAATGAACAGCAACCGTTTACTCGACTGACGCTCGACAAATCTGGGAAGGTCGTCAAGAACGAGACGATTTTCACGCCGGTGTCCGAGGCGATGGGCGTCACGTGGCACGCCGGCAGCCTCTATGTGCAGGGCGGGAAGCTCGAGAAGCCTTTCACCGAGACGATGGAGTTTCCCGGATTCGGGACGCAGAGCGGCAAAGCAGGGCTCTATCGTCTGCGCGATCCAAAGGGTGACGGGTCGTTCGCCGACATCGCCACGTTACGCACGTGGGACGGACCCGAGGGCGGGCACAGCGACCATGGCATCCATGAGGCACGTGTGTCGCCTGATGGGAAGCACTTCTACATCATCAACGGCAACGGTGTGGTCCAACCCGAAGACGTCTCACCCAATTCGCCGATGCGCAACTGGGGCGACGATCGGATCATTCCACTCCTCGGCACGCAGACCGGGCGCCTTGGCCAGGAACGTCCGCCGGCAGGACATATTGCCCGCACGGATTTCGAGGGCAAGGGTTTCCAGCTCTTCGCGGCCGGCTTCCGCAACGCCATCCACTTCGACTGGAATGCCGACGGTGAGATTTTCTCGTTCGACAGCGACATGGAGCCGGAGTTCGGCGTGCCGTGGTATCGGCCGGTGCGCGTGTTCTGGGCGCCGAGCGCCGCGGACATGGGCTATCGCGGCAACAGCGGCAAGTACCCGACCTACTACGAGGACTCACTGCCGCCGCTCGTCGACATCGGACTTGGCAGTCCGGTCGGTGTGACGTTCGGCTATCGCACGGCATTTCCGGCGCAGTATCAGCGCGCCTTCTTCGTGGCGGACAACAACTACGGGCGCATCATCGCGGTGCACATCAAGCCAGCCGGCAGCGGCTACGTTGCGACCTCGTGGGAGAACTTCATCTGGCCCAAGTCGCTGTACGGCGCCACGCCGCGGATGCCGCACAACGTCACCGACATGATGGTCGCCCGTGACGGCACGTTTTACTACGTCACCGGAAGCCGGCTCGCGCAGTCGTACCTGTTGAAGGTGACGTACACAGGCAGTCAATCCACCGCACGAGTCGAGTATCGCAACGCCGACGGCGCCGCCGATCGCGCCCTTCGCCGGTCGCTCGAGGCGTTCCACTGGACACGCGACAATCCGAAGGCGCTTGACGCCGCGTGGCCTTATCTGGGCAGTGAGGATCGTTTCCTGAGATTTGCCGCGCGCGTGGCGCTCGAAACGGTGTCAGCCAGCACGTGGAAGGCGCGAGCCCTCGCGGAGAAGGACGCCGCAACATCGCTGATCGCGATGCTGGCCCTGGCGCGCGTCGGCGGGCAGTCGGCGAACGAGGACGTCTTTACGGGTCTGGCCCGGTTTCCGCTTTCGACGCTGCCGGATCGCCTGCGGATTCAGAAGCTGCGCGCCATCGAAGTCGCGGTCAGCCGCAACGGCAAGCCGTCCGACGCGGCGATCCAGCGCGTGATTGCCGACGTCGACGCGGTCTTTCCTGGCGCGTCGTTCGACCTCAACACCGAGATGTCCCAGATCCTCTCCGCGTTCAACGCGCCAACAGCGGTCGAGAAGACGATGCAGCTCGATCAGGAGACGAAGATTTACGAGGAGCATTTTGCGTATCGGTACAACACTCGCGCGGTCACGACGGGCTGGACGCCCGCGCTCAGACGCCAGTACTTCCAGTGGTTCAACGAGAACCACAATGATGATCAGCACCGCTACGAATACCGCGAGTGGTTCAATCGGGTGAATCAGCAGCCGCGCATTGCCGGCAACGCGCCGTATCTGGCTCAGGTCCGCGCGGCCGCAGTCGCGACGTTGACCGACACCGAGAAAGCGGATCCCCAGTTGGCGGCCATTCTGTCGGCGTACGTGCCGCCGCCCGCGGGACGTGGATTTGGCGGACCGCCTCCCGGCGCCAATGCCCCTGACGCGGGCGGCCGCGGACGCGGCCAATAAGCAGACGATCCCCTGGGACCAACAATCCTCGGGGGTGCATTAGGGGTGCACGAGACGTATTTCTGGGTGAGTCGCGATAGCAGTCCCGCCGGGGATTGTCGAAGACCCTAAGCCACACTGACGAAGCGGTTCGGGTCCTCCCTGGCGCGTGCAGCTTCTTTGACGATCGACCTGGTCTTCTAACGATCGACCGTCGGCGTCGTCGGAAATGAGACGGAGGCCCTGGCCAAATTTCATGAAGCAGACCCCTGAGCCTTGTTCTCCGTCACGGCCGCCGCAGCCGCCGCGCGCGTCAGCCGTGCCGACTGCCACATGTGCACGACCTGATCGAGCACCACGGCCAGCAAGATCACGGCGCCGACGATGACGAACGTCCAGTTCGGGTTGAGTCGCCAGATCCTGCGCGACGCCGCGCTCGTCCACGTATGGAATCTGGAACATGTTGATGCCGTTGTCGATCACCCGCATGATCGCTGACCCGATGACGATGCCGAGGACCGTCCCCTGTCCGCCCCGGAGCGAGCAGCCGCCCAGCACCGCTGCGGAAATCGCATACAGCTCGTAGGCCACGCCGACCTGCTGCGACATCTGCCCGATGTACGCGGCATAGCAGATGCCGGCAACGCCACCGAGACCTGCCGAAATCACGTAGGTCATCGTCTCGACACGCTTCACGTTGATGCCTGAGTACTCGGCAGCCTCGCGGTTTCCGCCGATGGCATACACGTAGCGGCCGAACACGGAGAAATGGAGCACGTACGTGGCCACGGCCGCAGCGGCCGCGAAGATGACCACCGGGTACGAAATCAGGGGCTCGCCGGCGACCTCGACCATCCCACCGTTCGCGAGGTGGAGAAGCGGTGAGCCGCCGAGGCTGAGCGTGCCTCCTTCGACGATGGTCTGCGACACGCCGCGAAGAAGGAGCATGCCACCAAGCGTCACGATGAACGGCTGCAGCTTCAGACGCGTGATGAGGAGGCCCTGAAGGAATCCGATGAGGAGCGCCACGCCGAGCGCGACGGGAATGCCGATCCAGAGCGAGTAGCCAAGGCCGCCCGCCCCCGCTGACGACAGCTTTGCGATGAGCACGCCCGTCAGGCCGATCACGGAGCCAATCGAGAGATCGATACCACCGGCGATGATGACGAAGGCCATGCCGAGCGAGTAGATGCCCAGCATGGAGATCTGCCGCGTCGTGTTGATGGCGTTCGAACTTCCCAGGAAGTCAGGGTTCGAGAACCACAGTCCCGCACACATGCAGAGAAACGCGACGAACATGCCCAGCTCACGCCGCATGCGACGGACCTCCCGCGGCCTGACCGGTCATGAGTGCGCCCACGTACTCCTGCGTCAGCCGCTCGCGGGTCACGGTGCCGCTAATGCGTCCCTCGCGCAGCACGATGACGCGATCGCAGAGGCCGATCACTTCCTCCAGCTCGGAACTGACCAGCAGGATGGCGATCCCGCGTTCGGCCAGAGCGGCAATCTCCTGATAGATCTCCGCTTTTGCGGCCACGTCGATGCCGCGTGTCGGCTCGTCGAGGATGAGGACGCGAGGGTTCATGGCAAGCCACTTGGCGAGCACGACCTTCTGCTGGTTGCCACCCGACAGTCCCACCACCTTGTGGAGCACCGTCGGGGTCCTGATGTGCAGGCGAGCCACTTGAGTCTGGGCGATCCGCCGCTCGGCCACGCGGTCGAGCGTGCCCCAGCGCGCGAGTCGTCCCACGTTGGGCAGCGTCGTGTTCTCGGCCACGGACATCGGCAGGACGAGACCGTGGCGTTTGCGGTCTTCAGGAACGAGAAACATCCCGGCGTCGATCGCGTCCCGGGGAGTCGCCGGCGCGAACGGCACGTCGCCGAGCGTCATCTCGCCGCTGGCTGCCGGCGTGACCCCGACAATCGTCTGCATCAGCTCGGTCCGCCCGGCGCCAACCAGCCCGGCGAAACCAAGAATCTCCCCGCGTCTCACCGCAAAGCTGATCGGCGCGGGCGCGCCAGGCACCAGGACGTCCCTGGCCGTGAACACCACCTCGTCGTTCGGGCTGGCCGTGCGGTCCGGAAAGTAGTGACGGCTCAGCTCCCTCCCGACCATCAGTGCCACGACCGCTTCGTGCGTCGCGGCGTCGCCCGTCGAGGTCGCCAACCGCGCGGCCATCACGAAGGACGGTGATGCGATCGGCCAGCTCGAGAACCTCTTCCATCCGGTGCGAGATGTACACGATGCCGAGCCCGTCGGCGCGCAGCTGCCGGACGATCTCAAACAGGTGGGCCGATTCGGCCGCCGTCAGCGACGACGTCGGCTCGTCCATGACGAGGATGCGGGCGTCGAGCGACAACGCCTTGGCGATTTCGACCATCTGCATCTGCCCGATGCTGAGCGTCGAGACGAGCGTGTCGGCCGACAGGCGAAGGCCGACCCGTTTCAGCAGCGCCGCCGTTCGCTGCTGGAGATCGCCCGTGCGAACGGGAGCGAGTAGACGAGGTGTGTGGGCTTCGTTGCCGAGGAAGATGTTCGCGGTGATGTCGAGGTTGGGCGCGAGCATCAGCTCCTGATGAATGAGCGCGATGCCCAGCCTGCGCGCATCGCGCACGCTCCGGAGTGCTACAGCGCGCCCGTCGATCAGGATGGTGCCCTCATCGGGCTGATACGCGCCGCCGAGCACCTTCATGAGCGTGCTCTTGCCCGCACCGTTCTCGCCCATCAGGGCGAGCACTTCACCCGCGCGGAGCTGCAACGACACGCGGTTCAGCGCCGTCACCCCGGGGAACGTCTTGATGATCCCCTGCATCTCGAGCAGCAGGGGAGGCGCGGGCTCGCGATGCGTGGCGGACACGTGCTACTGCTTGAGCGCGGCGAGCTGTTCCGAAAACTCCGCCACGTTGTCCTTGGTGATGACTTGAACGCCCGTGTCAATCATCTTGGCGGCCGGAATGGCGGCGCGCGCGGCTTCGCCCTTCGTGGCAAGATCGTGCATCCACTTGCTCGCGAGATAACCGAACTCGAAAGGCTTCTGAACCACGGTCACGGCAATCGTGCCGTTCGCAATGGCCTGCAACGTGCCCTCCTCCTCGTCGAACACCGCGGCGAGCACCTTGCCCTTCTTGCCCAGGGACTCGATCGCCGCGGCGATCGCCGGCCCGTTGTAAGACCACAGGCCCGCCACGAGGTTGAGATCGCGATGCGCGTTGACGATGTCCTCGACGTTCGAGCGCGCCTTCGCGCGATCGGTGCCGTCCTCCCGACGATCGACCATGTCGATCTTGCGGCCAGCGACCGCGTCCTGGATGCCCTTGAAACGCTGGGCGGCGTTGTCGGCCGAGAGCGTGCCGACGAACACGGCCATGTTGCCGCCCGAAGGAAGCAGCTTGACGATTTCGCCGCCAAGCACGCGGCCGGCTTCGTAGTTGTTGGTGCCGATGTAGAGGAGGCGATTCGATGCCGGCGCATCCGAATCGAACGTGATGAGTGCTGTCTTCGCGGCGACGCGGTTGAGCATCGGCACCTGATCGTTCGGCGCGACGGCGCTGACCGCAATGGCGTGATAGCCCTGACTCGCCAGGTTCTCGACGATCTGATTCTGTTCCTCCGGTGTGCCGTTCGGCGGCATTTTCACGTCCACCTGCACACGACCCTCCGCCTCGTACTTGCGCACGCCGGCCGCCGCGATCTTCCAGAACTCGCTCGCGTTGTTCGTGACGAACGCCAGCTTGACGGCCGGCGCCGAGCCTGTGCCGCCACCTGACGAGCACGCCGTTCCCGCCGCCGCAACGGCGAGTAAGACAACGAGCCACGAGAGCGCACTCCGCCCAGACCAGGTTGTGTTCATCGATTGCTCCTTCAGTTCTTAACGGTCACGGCCTACGTCCATCCCGCGTCCACAATGAACTCCTGTGCCGTGCACGCCCGCCCGTCATCTGCCGCCAGGAAGAGGACCATCCCGACGATGTCGGAGGGTTGAATCGGATCAGGAAGGCACTGAAGACGCGCGATTTCCTGATCCATGTCGGGTACGGCCCACAGTCGCAATTGACGCTCCGTCATCACCCAACCGGGCGAGACGACGTTGATGCGGATGCGGTGGGCGCCCAACTCGCGAGCCAGACCGCGCGTCAGCCCCATCACGGACGACTTTGCGGTCGCGTACGCCGGATAGCCCGAGGCCTTCGTTTGCCAGCCGGTGGACCCGAAATTGATGATCGAACCGCCGCCGAGCGTCTTCATGCCGGGCAAAACGGCCTGAATGGCAAAGAACGCCGGGCGTTCGTTGACGGCCATCCGATCGTCCCAGTATTCAGGCGTGACCTCGGCGGTCTGGTGCCGATCGTCGCTCGCCACGTTGTTCACGAGCACGTTGAAATTCCCCAGAGCGGCCGCGGCCGAACGGATGGCCTCCTGCAGCGACGGGACATCCCGCACATCGCAGACCTGCCACCACGGCGCATCGAAGCCCTGCGTCCGCAGGTCCTCCGCGAGAGCGGCCGACGCCGCGGCGTCGATGTCGACGAAGGCGACGAGCGCCGCCTGGTGCGCGAACGCGCTGACCAGGCAGGCGCCGATCCCCGAGCCGCCGCCGGTGATGAACACGCGCGTGCCGCGCAGGCTCGGAAAGCTCGCGCGTCCGCCTTGGAGACTGTGGTCGGTGGTGATGATGCCCTCGACTCCGCCGCTATTGCGGTGCCGCGCCACGGGCCGGTGCGGTCCCGGCCCGGCCGCCTGATCGTGGCGTACCCAGGAACACAAACGTCCCGAGCTTGCCCGCCGTCATGATGTCCGTCGCGCCGTCCTTGTTCAGATCGGCGGTCTGGATGGTCGAGCCGGCGCCCGAACGGTTGTGCACGAGCTCAGGCACGAAAGACGCGCCGCCGGGTGACTTCGGATCGCGCACGGTCTTGAAGATGTAGAGCACCGCCGCGCCCATCGGATCGGGATCGACGTAGCTTTCCTGATGCGCCCAGTAACGCTTGCCGGTGACGATGTCCGGAATCCTGTCGCCGTCCATGTCAGCGGCGGTCAATCCATGCAGCTCCGAGAACGTCACGTTGCCCGGGTTCTTCGCCGAATAGTCGCCCATGATCAGGTGTTCGACGAACGAGATGTCTCCCGCCGCGTTGCGCTTCTGCTCGAACCACGCCAGTCCCCAGCCGTGCCCTTCGAGCGACGTGACGATGTCGTTGAGTTTGTCGCCGTTGACGTCGTAGACGACCATCTCGGCGCCACCGGGTCCGCCGCCAGCGCGTCCCCATCCCGCGAGCTTCGCGACGTGGTACTTCCAGGGTGTCTCTGTGGCGCCGCCGGCCGGCTGCTCCCACCAGCCGTACGGATTGATGAGGTCCACTTTGCCGTCGCCGTTCACATCGCCCGCGCCGACGCCGTGTGCGCCCCATGGGCCGGGCCCGGAGACGTTGACCGAGATCCAGGGGCCGAGCGGATTGGCGGGATCGGGACGCGAGAACGACACGCCCGCTGCGCTGCTGTTGATGACGTCGATCTTGCCGTCGCCGTCCACGTCTCTGTAGGCGCTGATCTCGCCGCCGCCGAGCATGCCGGTAGCGAGGCGATCCCATCGGCGCAGGTCCTTGCCCGGGTTGACGTACAGGTTCGTGGCGACGAGCACGTCCGGCCAGCCGTCGCCGGTCCAGTCGTTCGCGTAGTGCACCATCATGTTCGCGTAGACGTTGCTCGGGCTGCCGGTCTGGCTGAGCGCAATTTCTCTCGAGACGGTGAAATCCGGCCCGAGGAAATAGAGCGGGCCCGAGACGACGTCGAGGATGCCGTCGCGGTTGATGTCCGCGGCTGATGCCGACCACGCGTAGCTGAAATTCGACAGGCGCAGCATCTTGAATCGGGGCGAGACGGTCTCGGTCGGCGTCACGCGTTTGCCGAGATCCTTGATGCCGAGCTCCCTGAAGCGGACCTCGCCGACGCCGCCGACGTACAGCACGACCGGACCGTAGCGTCCGTTCTCCTCATCGGCCGCGCCGTTGGCCGCGCCGGGCTCCGGGCCGCCGTTCAACCAGCCGCGCAGAATGTTGGCGTCGACTTCAACCTCGAGCGTGTTCCAGTCCGTCGGTTTGAAGTCGAACGCCGGCGTCGTGTACGGGTTCGTGTAGCCCTCGGGCATCGCGGCACGACCGCGGCCGCCACCACCGCCCCCCGCGTGCACCACCAGGCCCGCCGCCAGGTGCGCCGGCACCGGCCCGCCCGCCGGCGGGACCACCAGCTGCTGGTCCGGCGGCCGGCGGAGCCGCGCCTGTGCGTCCACCGCCCGCCGCGGCCGGCGGGCCGCCGCGTCCCGGCGGGGCATTCGGCTGCGTACCGTCAGCATTTGCGACGAACCGTGCCTGCCCGCCGCCCGCGCGAATCCTCTCGCGGCTGATCTCCTTGCCCTGCGGGTCGAGCTTGATCGCATACGCGGCCGTGTCGTCGGGCGCGTAGCTGACAAGAATGCCCTTCATGCCATCCGGCGTCTTCTCGGCTCGAATCAGCACACCGGGTTTGCAGGCGCCGGCGCACCGAAACGACGCCGCCACCTGCACGTCCTGGAACGACTGATTCAGCACGAGCCAGCCACCCTCGGGCGTTCGTGGCGTGCCGACGATTTCGCCGTTCTCCGCGCGCCAGTCGGCCTGGCCGACCGGTTGCCACTCGGTAAGCGCTGAGCCTTTGAACGTCCAATCGGGCACGAAGTTGCCGTTGGCTCCAGACAGATCGATGGGCAGCGCCATCGCGAGCAGGAGGGCGAGAGAGCCGAGCAGTGTCATGCGCATCTTCAGCGACATCGGATGACTCCTAACATTCAGAGGAACCGGAGAAGGCGGGCGCTCGTGTGCCGAGGCGTTGCAACTCCCGAGCGCTGTGTTTCACGAGCGTGAGCATCGCGCGGCGGGCTTCGGCGCTCCGTCCATTTCGAATCGCATCGAGAATCCGTCGATGGCGTGGCAAGGCCGCGCGCGCGGACCCTGGCAGCGACGTCGTGACGAAGAAGCCGGCCGTGAGCTCCGAGAAGACGGCTCCCGCCATCTGCTCGAGCAGATCGTTGCCGCTCGTGCGCAGGATTGCCGCGTGAAATCGCCGGTCGGCGGCGACGAACCGTCCGACATTCACCGTCGAGCCGGTCACGGCCGTGGCCATGTCGTCGTACGCCAGTGAGATGGCGGTGATGTCCGACGCCGTGGCTCGCAGGGCAGCCATGGCCGCGGCCGCGGGTTCAATCACGCTCCTGACCTCCGCAAGATTTTTCAGGAACGCCGCGCGAAGCGGCCCCTCGCGCTGCCACGCGAGCACGTCGGGATCCAGCAGCTGCCATGCCTCGCGCGCCCGGACCCGTGTGCCGAAGCGCGGCCGCGCCTCGACGAGCCCCTTCGACATCAGCACTTTGATCGCCTCGCGCAGCGCGGTCCGGCTCACGCGCACGCCCGGCGGGCGTGGTAAGGCATCGCCGGGTCGAATCGTGCCGCTGAGGATTTGGCGGCCCAGACCCTGCACGAGGCGACGATGCAGCGAGGCACTCGACACGGCGCGGCAATGGTAATACTATTCGCGCCCTATTGGAACGCGCGAGCCGGCCGGTGATTGCATGAGGGTCGTGCAGTTGTCCCATGTACGGGGCGACCGGCGGGTCGCCGTCGTCGAGGCCGGCCACCTGCGCGTCCTGACTGGGCCGAAGACCGTGTTCGCACTGGCCACGGCCGCGCTGGATGCCCGCACGTCCCTTCGTGAGTGTGCGGCACGGCATCTGTCCCTCGAGCGCATCGACTACGACAGCGTCTACGCGGGGACCAGTGAGTGGCGCATTCTTCCGGTGGTGGATCACGCCGGACGATCCGGCGCGGCTGCTTGTAAGCGGCACGGGACTGACGCACCGGCGCAGTGCGGATCAACGTCAGTCCATGCATGCCGCGGACGCGGCGCCGACCGACAGCTTGCGGATGTACGAGCTCGGCGTCGAGGGCGGCCGACCGGCACCCGGCAGCATCGGCAACGCGCCGGAGTGGTTCTACAAGGGCAACGGCACGCTCCTGCGCGGACACAATGACACGCTCGACGTGCCCGCGCACGCGCAGGACGGCGGCGAGGAGCCCGAGATCGCAGGCGTGTATCTCGTGGACGGTGCCGGTGTGCCGAGGCGGCTCGGCATGGCGGTGGGCAACGAGTTCTCCGATCACGGGCTCGAAGGCCGAAACTATCTCTACCTGGCGGCGTCGAAGCTACGCCAATCTGCGGTCGGCCCGGAACTGGTGCTCGATCCTGACTTCAGCGACGTCGCGGGCGAGGTGGCCATCGAACGGGATGGACGCGTCCTCTGGTCGCGCGCCATCCGCACGGGCGAGGCCGCCATGTGCCACAGCCTCGAGAACATGGAACATCATCACTTCAAGTTCGAGAACCATCGGCGTCCCGGCGATCTGCATGTGCATTACTTCGGCGCGGATGCCTTCAGTTTCGGTGCAGGCCTCGTGCTGCAGACCGGAGATGTGATGCGCGTCCAGTTCGAAGGTTTCGGCCGCGCGCTGCGCAATGCGGTCGTCGTGGACAGGACTCCGCCGCGTTTGGTGAATGTGCCGCCGATCTAGCAGCGACGCCAAACCCGACGATGCCGCACAACCGAAAGGGAATCCAATGACGAACAAGGAAAACGTTGCGATGGGACGCCGAGGCTTCTTGCAAGCCTTAGCGATTGGCGCGCCGGTCGCGGTCGGCGCAGGGGTGGGACAGCTTGCGCCCACTGCGCCTTCGGCGGCGAGCGGAATCGCGGCCGCGGCGGGTCCGCCTCCAACAACTCCTTCCGGCAAGGTGCCTCTGATCGGGGTCGATATGCGCCTGACTTACACGAACCCGATCAATCTGCCCTCGATGGAGGTGCGCAGCGTTCCGAGTGCGATGGCGGCCACGGATGCGGCAGTCGCAAATTCGACGGGCATCACGCCGATTCTGGCGAAGCCTCAGTGGGTGGAAGCGGACGGGCGAACGCTTGTTCGCCAGTCCAAGGCGGGTTTCGCTGTCGTTTCGGAGAACGCGTACCGTACGGCGGCGGACTTCTCTCCCGTGAACGTCGATGGGACCATCTACCTCTATGCATCCGGGCAGCATGCTCACGCCGAACGGCAGCCGGACTGTCTGGTCTACGACCGACTACCTCACGTGGACGACACATGAGATGAACATGGGCGTCACTGCGCCAACCGTCGTCAAGGTCGGCACTAAGTTCTACATGGCTGGCAACTCGACGCCGATCTTCGTCGCGGACTCGCCCGTTGGACCGTGGAGCGAACTCGGAAGGTTCACGAACCCGGACGGCACGGAAATCCGGAGCAGCGACGTTCAGTTCTTCCTGGACACGGATGGGCGCCTATACCTTACTTACAATATCGGCGCCCCGATCCTGGGCGTCGAACTCGATCCGAAGATCCTCGAAAGGTTCTGACCAAGCCAGTCGTGCTCTGGGATTTTGACCCGCTCCAGGAGTGGCAGCACTTCGGTGACAACAAGCAGGCCTTCGCGTTCGGGTACGTGGAGGGGTCGCAACTGTTCAAGGTGGGGAACACGTACCACCTCTCGGTCGCGTCCGGCGGTACTGAGCACACCACATACGCGACAGGCGTCATGACGTCGAAGAAGCCGCTGGAGGAATACCGCTATTCGCAGTCGAACCCGATCGGCTACGGGATCGACGCCAACTACCCGAGCGGACTCTATCCGAACGCCGGGCATGGCAGCTTCGTGCTCGACGGGTCGGGAAGATTGATGTTCTTCTACACCCATGTCATCGGGTACGAGCAGGGCTTCGAGCGACGGCTGGGAATGGACATCTGCGACGTGACGCGCGAGGGAATCGTCAGCTGTCGGTTGTCCAACACCCCACGGCTGGCCCCGGGGAAGGCCGTCTCCGGCAAGGATGACGTTGGGCTCTACAATCTCAGCACTCTCACCTCGGCGTACTGGGCAAGCAGCTATGCCCCCGGACGATGCCGTACTACGCGGGGGATCGAACACTATCCACATGGTGGCAACCGGCCGACACGGACACTGCGCCTACGTACATCATGGGATTTGCAAACCCCTACTACATCTCCGCTGCGCAGATCCACTGGAAGGAGCTCGGGCACGCGTTCACAGCGAAGAACGCCGTGAAGTACACGCTCGAGTACCGCGACATCGACTTCAACACGTGGCGGCCGCTGGTCGATCGGAGTGGGAACACCACTCCATACGGCTCAACGCCACCCCAGTCGAGATGACCTCCCCTTGAACTGGTCCACGTGCTCGTCGAGCGCCTCGGCCGCCACGTCCATATCACGATGCCTCGGCGTCGATCGCAACCGTCTGGATCCCACGCAAGGGGGGCACATCGGATGCGATGATGATCGCCTGTAGGCGAGTGGATCACACGGTCCGAAGACCACCAACGCCGGCAGGAAACGATCCGGGTCACGCACCGCGTCAGATCGCCTCTCGGCCGGGGCGATGGGCGCACGATCACCGGCACCGCCGCTACGCGACGGCCCGAACCCGGCGTCACAGTGCGCATTCGCCTGCGCGCCGACGGCGCAGCTCGCCCGCCAGGTTCCTCGACATCGGCTCGCTCCGTCCTGGCGGGCGTGGATTGTTCCGCGACGAGCCGGGTCGCGACTCCCGCAGGTGCCGAGCGGAACCGATGACGCGGCCCCACACTGCCGTGACCTCCGCCGTCGATCACACTTCAAGGGTGGCGCTGTCGACGTCACCGAAGGAGGTCGCGGATGGATATCGTTCCGCGCGACGATCCGCGTGTGGTCGCGCTGTCGGCCGCGTTGGCGCCCTACGCCTGGTCCCAGGCCACCCCCGTGATGCTGGCCCGGCGTGTGGTCGGGGTCCTGGACCGGCAGTGGCTCCTCGGTGAGCTACCCGGTCCGCGGCCCTCGGTGCGGCTGGGCGACATCGTTCCCGCGGACCCGGGCGACGAGCGCGTCGAACTGCTCGTGGCGATGCTGCGGACGCTGCGCTGGCGGGTGCTGACCCGCACGGCGCTGTGCCGCCAGCTTGTCAGCGCACTGGAGTCGTGGTCGGTGCACCGCCGGCTCGTCGACATCGAACTCGGCTGGCTGCTCGACGGCGGCTGAGATCGCAGTCTGCACCCTCCACCGGCTGGGCCTGGCCCGCCTACTGCCGGGACATCGCCATTCGCATCTCCGCTTCGCTGTCGATGATGAGCTCGCCGCTCACGTCGACCGTCACCCGGTGCAGCGTCCCGGTGAACCGGAACGGCGACCGGTAGTCGGTCACGATCGGCGCCCCGGGGTTGGATCCGCACGACAGGCCGCCGGGGTTGAACGCGATCGGGACGGTCACCGGGATGTCGGTCTGGGCCACGAGTTGATCGTCGACGTAGAGCTGGGCCCGGCCCGGCGCCCCTCGGCCGTTGGGGAAGTCCGGTTCGCCGGTGGGCTCGAACTCGAACCGCAGCCGGTGACTGCCCTCGGGCAGCGGATCCGGCGACGACACCTGATAGATGGCGCGGCTGAGGTAGTTGTGGGCGTAGTGCAGCCGCTGGTCCTTCACGTAGAAGACGAAACCGCCGTTGTTGGCTCCCTGGCACAGCAACACGCCCTCGGCGCCTGCCGCCGGGATGTCGACGTCGGCGGTGATGCTGTGCGGGCGGTTGAGCACTCGCGGCCCGACGGCGGCGGGAAGCATCTCGGTGCCCGGCCAGAACGTGTAGCTCGTCCGCGCCTGGGTGAGCTGGGGGCGCTCGGTCATCAGCCGGGTCACGACGCTGCCGTCGATGGGGAGCACCTGGTAGCGGCCCGCCTCGACGTACCACTGGGCGATCAGCTCGATGACCTTGCCGCGGTTCTCCGCGGCGACGTCGTAGTTCTCCGAGAAGTCCTCGGCCGCGTGGTAGAGCTCCCAGCGTTCGGCGTCGAGCATGGCCAGGGTCTCGGCGGTGATCGGGGTACCGAACGGGACATCGGCCTCGGCGAACGAGGGCCCCGGCCACGGGCAGACCGCCCGCCAGCCGTTGTGGTCGATCGCCCGGTGACCGAACATCTCGAAGTACTGCGTGTAGTGCCGCGTCGGGGCGTCGGCGTCGGCGAAGGTATGCGCGAAGCTCACCCCGTGCAGCGGTGCCTGCGTGACACCGCGGATGCTGGTGGGGGGTTCGAGCCCGAGCACGTCGAGCACCGTGGGGACCATGTCGATGATGTGCGCGTACTGCTGGCGGACCTCGCCGCGCGCGGCGATGCCTGCGGGCCAGTGCACGAGGAACGGGTCACTCGCGCCACCGCGGTAGGTTTCCCGCTTCCAGCGCCGGAAAGGAGTGTTGCCTGCCCAGGTCCAGCCCCACGGGTAGTGGTTGAAGGTAGTCGGCCCGCCGATCTCGTCGATCTTGGCCAGACTGTCCTCAAGCGACTCGGGGGCGTTGTTGAAGAACTGGGTCTCGTTCGTGGTGCCGGTGACCCCGCCCTCGGCGCTCGCACCGTTGTCGGAGATCACCATGATCAGCGTGTTGTCCAGCTCGCCGGTCTCGCGCAGGAACTCCAACAGCCTCCCGATCTGGGCGTCGGTGTGGGAGAGGAAGCCCGCGTAGACCTCCATCAGCCGGGTGGCGAGGCGGCGCGCGTCGGGCGAGAGCGCCTCCCATTCGGGGACGTCGGGGTCGTGCCGCGACAGTTCGGCGTCGGCGGGAATGACCCCCAGCTCCTTCTGGCGGGCGAACACCTCCCGGCGGTAGGCGTCCCAGCCCTCGTCGAAGCGCCCGGCGTACCGGTCGGCCCACTCCTTCGCCACATGGTGCGGGGCGTGCGTCGCGCCGGTGCAGAAATGCAGGAAGAACGGCTTGTCCGGGGCCACCTGCTTGGCGTCGGCGATGAACGAGATGGCGTGATCGGCCAGGTCCTCGGTCAGGTGATAGCCCTCGGCCGGGCTACGCGGCGGCTCCACCTGGTGGTTGTCGTAGACGAGCTCGGGATACCACTGGCTGGTGTCGCCGCCCAGGAACCCGTAGAAGCGGTCGAAGCCGCGCCCGAGCGGCCACCGGTCGTAGGGCCCGGCGGCGGACTCCTGCTCGGACGGCATCAGATGCCACTTGCCGATCATGTAGGTGTTGTAGCCGTGCTGCTGCAGCATCTCCGACAGGAACCCGTTCTCGAACGGGATGTTGCCGTCGTAACCCGGGTAGCCGGTGGCCAGCTCGGTGATCGCGGCCATCCCGTTGGAGTGGTGGTTGCGGCCGGTGATCACGCACGAGCGCGACGGCGAACACAGCGCCGTGGTGTGCATGCGGTTGTAGCGCAGCCCGCCGGCCGCGAGCGAGTCCAGATGCGGCGTGGCGATCGGGCTCCCGTAACAGCCGAGCTGCCCGAACCCGGTGTCGTCCAGAACAATGAACAACACGTTGGGCGATCCGGGAACCGCCCGCACCGGCTGCGGCCACGCAGGCGTCGACTCGTCGGTGGTCCGGCCGACCCGGCCCGGGAAGGTCGTGCCCGGCCGATACTCGCTGAACGCCATCGCTCGGGTCCTCCTGTGCTCATGTAGCCAGACCGGCTCGCTCCGATACCGAGCGAACACTGCCTTCGGGTTCCCAGTCCTCACCCGCGTGAGGTGGGTCTTCCGGTGGCGAGAGGATTGGTGCACATTAGCCTCGATCCGCAGAACAGCCGCATGGGTGATCTTGATTTGAATTGATCATGCATGTTGGTGTCGGAGGCGTGCCGGAGTCGCTGGTCTGTCCAGCCTTTCCACTGATCGGGGTGCTCGGGCCGGGTTTCCGGCGGGTTGGTGTCAGGCAGCGGCGGGTGGGCTGTGGCCGATGGGTGGCCGATGGTCTGGTCCCACAGCCGCAGCCAGGCGGGCGCCCAGGGCCAGTGGCTGGGTAGGTGCAGCACGGGTGCGCGGGCGGGTCGGGCCAGTCGGGCGGGCACGCTGATCAGCTGTCGGCGCAGGGTCGCGCCGCGGGCGCGGGCGTGGGGTCGGCCGGCGAGGGTGCCGGCGGCGTGGAGCAGGTTGTGCGCGATCGCGGCGCACAGCGCCCAGGCGGAGTTGGCGCCGAAATGCCCGGACGGTAGGTGGGCCAGGGGCCCGTCGATCAGGTCGGCGAACACGGTCTCGATGATCGCGTGGCGGCGGTGGACGATGTCGGCCTGCGCGGTGGGCAGGTCGGTGTTGGTGAAGAACGGGTGGTAGCGCCACACCGGGAACAGCGCGTCGGGGTAGCGGGCGTCTTTGACCCGGCGTACCACCAGCCGGGCGGTGATCCGGTCCTTGGTGGGGGCGAAGGCGGTGTAGGTGACCTCGGCGACTTCGGCGTCGGAGATCCACGCGCCGGTGTCGGGATCCTGCACCGCGCCCGGGTAGCGCACCGGGGTCCAGGCGGTGTCCGGGATGGAGGCGATGGCCCGCGCGATGGCCCGGTTCTTGGTCATCACCAGGGAGAACTCGGCGTTGCCGCGCAGACAGGCGCGCACCACCGCGCGGTTGCCGTAGGCCGAGTCGCCGCGGACCAGGATCTTCCCGCTCGCCCCGGCCGCCCGGGCGGTGACGATGGCCTGGGCGACCATCCGCCCGGCTCCTTTGCCCGAGCCGGTCTTGCCCGCCCGCAGCCGCATCCCGGCGATCACCGGCGCAGCCTGCGCGGTGCTGATCGTGGTGGCCAGCGGCGAGAGCCCCTTGCGCAGCACCTGCTTGCCGGCGATCTTGGTGTGGCCGTAGGAGGCGCCCTGCTTGGCGTGCCCGTAGACCGGGCGCAGCAGCGAGTCGATGTCGACGAACGCCTGCTCGTCGATCCCGACCAGCACCTCGGCTGCGCTCGGCCAGCGCGGCCAGGTGCTCACGCAGCACCGACTCCAGCTGGCGGGCGTGCCCGAAGCTGAACTCCCGCAACAGCGTCCCGAGGGTGGAGGGCGCGTACACCCCGTCGAACAAGATCGGCATCCCACCCGCGCGCAGCACGTCCAGGTCGTCGATGCTGTCCGCGCCCGCGCACATCCCGGCGATCACCCTCAGCAGCTTCGGTGCCGGGTTCGCCGCCCCGGACTTGATCCGCGGCGCCTTGATCGACACCTTCTCGGCGATGATCTGCCGGCGAGCCGGGTCTGCTCGGCCAGCCCGAGCAGCGGCACCAGCCCCGCATCGACACGAGATTGTCCTCATCGAAGCGCGCAGAACCGGCGGTGAATCTATGCGACACTCGCACTGGAAGTGCCCTTCTTGAGCCGGGTTGATCTGTGCCTAGGAACACCTATCGTCCCAGCTCAAGGGGCACTTCCTTCGTTCACGCGCCGATCACCAGCGCCGTTCGTCCACGGATCCAGGCTAAGCTCAGCAGAGCCGGGGGCTGTCCCACCTCTGGCGTGCAGGCCCCCCCGAGAATGCTCGTGCTCGCGCGCTAACGACGCCCTCGGCGGCCCGGGTTGGCCGTTGGCGACGCGGCGGTCGAGGAGCGGGCAGATCCACATCATCGATCCTTGGTAGCGATCACAATCGAATGTGAGTACCGTCGCTCGGCGCCGACCGGGCCACACCATGATGCGTCCGGGTCCGGATGGTGATCGTCGCCCGGACGGAGTGGGGTGTGCTCATCGTGGGGCGCTGCTCGGATCCGCCGGACTCAAACGATAGGTATGGGTCGTTCGTGCGTGAGCTGGCCGCGAACCCCGACCGGGCCACCCTGTTGGCCCGGCTGAGGCTCGGGCACGAGCCCGACGAGTTCGGCTGGTGCAGCCATCCCGGGCACGAGCACCATTGGGAGCGGTACCCATGCCCAACGCTGCTGCTGGCGCAGCAGGTGGAGCAGAGCGGTAATTAGCACCGGACTGAGCAGCCTCGCAACGGATTTGCCAGCCAACCCGGTCTATGCTTCGGGTCCGGTAGGGGCAGCACCCTCAGACCAGAAACAACTCGCGGTCGGCTACCCACTCCGGGCCCGGATTGCCGGCCGGAAGCGCCACAGCGGCGTTCTTGCGTGCTCGCACGTTGTCCGACAGCGTGAACTGGCGGACGTCGGCGCCACGGCAGGTCCTCCGGCTGTAACCACTCCCACGCCGCGCACAGGTAGCGCACCAGTCGCAGGTTGTAGCTGTGGCACACCGCCTCCGCCACGCGGCCGACCGCATCGTGGTCCGGGTGGCCGTCGCGCCGCCACGGCGCCAGGCACCACAGCCCGGGATAGCAGTCGTGGCCGACCAGCTCGCTAAACGCCGCGACCAAGTCAGGCTGGGCGTCGCTGACCGTGCCGGACTCCAGCTGGAGCCGATGACGGCGCACCTCGGGCACACCGAGCCGCCGGTAGGCGGCCAGGATCTGGCCGCGACGCCGGGAGTGCCGCAGCGGTGCTGCGTCGATCGCGCCCGACCTGCGCCGTCGCCGTCGGTGACGGCGAGAACCTCGACATCCGCCCCCTGCGCTAGCCAGATGCGAGATCAATCCGCCCGCCGCACACATGGCCTCGTAGGGGTGGGTAGTGATCACGACGAGATCACGACAGAGGTGGGTCGGCAACGGCGCAACCCGGCTCAGCTCTTCGTCCCACGACCGGTCGAGGCTGCTGACCGCCGTCGCAGCCTTCCAGACGTCGCAACGTAACGCCTGCACAGCCCTCTTCACCTCCTCATCAAGCGAGGGCGCACCGACTCGCTGACATCGAACCTCTTAATCATTTCCAACAGCCCGAGGCCCCGCCGAACATGACTCCCCGACTACACATGTCGTTCGGCCCTCCGCGAGAGACGGCGCTTCGCCTGGGACGCCCACGACCCAGTCGCTCTCCGCCACCGTACAGACACGCCGGAGTGCACGCACTCCCCCCGCCATGACGCTCTTGATCTTGGCGCTGCTCGCCTCGTTTGAGCACGTGCGTGCCCGCACGACCGTGTGGCTTTCGAACGTGTCCGGGTATCGCCCGATGCTGCAAGGGAGTAGACCCGTGACGCACTGGCGTTGATCAGCCCACTCCGACGGAGCTGACCATGACTGACCCGGCCACACCGAACCCGGCCGATGTACAACGCGGCGTGGCTGCGCTCACGACAGCTCTGCGGTTTTCCACGCTCCTGCCACGCGAGCAGGAAGCGATCTTCTCGATCCTGCGCACGCTGGACACTGCCGACGAATGGCTGCCCCGTCTGGCCGCCCAGCCCGGCGCGGACGCCTACGGGATGCGGATGCTGGCCGCAATCGTTGACAACTACCGGCGGGAGTTGGCCAACCTCGGCCGCTAGCCCTCCGATGCTACGTCGGCATGACGATGAGCCAGCTTCCAAGTCGCCGTTCTTTCGCGGTAGATGTGCGTTACTCGAAAGTGCGCGGACTGGGCGCACCTCCGCGAAACGACGAGGTGAAGTGTTCAAACCCAACGGTGTACGCCATGTCGCCCAACACCTCGGCGGCGACGACATCGAAGACGTATTCCGTACAGTCTGAATTTCGCGACGCCACCCGATTTTGAGGGCTTGGCTTATCCATCCATCCGTCGGTGGTGACATCACTACCGGTAGCACAATCGCAGTGAACGAGTCTCGGGTCGACCACACTGGCCAGATATTGATCTGGCTCGCCGTTCAGCAGCGCACGCTCTGCATCGGCATGGCGCCTTCTTTATAGTGGTACCGAAGTCTCGCGCTCGTCCACGGCATGCCTCCCCGCTCGAAGCCGTGTCCGCATCGTCGCACGAGCAGCAAGCCCCGGTTGCGGGGCTTGCCCGAGCAAACATCACTGCCAACTAAGGTTCCTTACCTCCTGGAGTAATGTAGAGACCTTTACGTCCTGCTCGCTCGTCATCGTCTTGACCTGCGAAAACATGATTGGTCGACGTATACCAAAGAGCATTACGTGACACTAGAGGCAGAACGCCGCCATGCCCGTGTTCGCTGTCTATTTACTGAGGTTCCCCCGTTTTCCCGGAGTGCGGGTTATCTGTCGGGGTCACGCAGTCCGCGATGGTACTGATCCTCGTACTCGTCGGGTGACAGCCCGCCGAGTCCGGCCTGGATGCGGCGCGGGTTTACCAGCCGTGGATGTAGCGGATCAGGGCGTGCTCGGCGTCGGCGCGGGTAGCGAAGGAGGTCCTGGGCCAGTACACGAGCTGGACCTTGATCGTCGACCAGAGGTTCTCGGCCAGCGCGTTGTGTCGCTGTCACCGGTGCTGCCGGTCGAAGGGCGACCCCGGCGTCGACGAGCCGCTGGGTGAACCGCAGCGCGGTGTACTGCCTGGTCGGTGTGCATGTGCACCCCCCGGCGATCGCCTCCCGGCCGCCGCGGACCGCCACCGCCATCGCCAGCGCCGCGTAGGCCAGCTCGGCGTCGTGATGGTCGGACAGGGCGAACCCGACGATCCGCCGCGAGCCCATGTCCAACACCGAGGCCAGGTGCAGCTTGCCCTCGCCGGTGGCGATCTCGGTGCCGTCGCCGTACCACTTCCGGTTGAGCCCGTCGGCGGCGAACCGGCGCCCGACCAGGTCCGGTGCCCGCCACCGGCCCCGGCCGGGGCGGGTGGTGTGCCGGCGCCGCCGCGGCGGCCGGGCCCGCAGCCCCTGCTCGCGCATCATCTCCGCGACGGTGTTCTCGCTGACCCGCCAGCCCGCCGCGCGCAGCTCCGCGGTGATCCGCGGCGAGCCGTAGCGGCCGTGGTGCGCGGCGAACAACCGGGCCACCTGCGCGGCCAGCGCCGCCCGCCGGGCCCGCCGCGGCGAGGGATCCCCGTCGCGCCACTTGTAGTACCAGGCCGGGCTGACCCCCAGCGCCCGGCAGCTGGTCGCCGTCGGCACCCGGTGCTGGGCCCTCTGGGCGGTGATGAACGCGGCCACGCTCACCGGCCGCCCATCGCCTCGCGCACCCAGAGGGCCACCGAGCGCTTGAGCACATCACGCTGCATCGCCAGCTCGGCGTTCTCCCGCCGCAGCCGCTCCAGCTCCGCGCGCTCGTCCTCGCTCAACGCGCCGTTCCCGGCGCCGCGGGCCGCGGCGCTCCCGCGCGCACCAGTTGCCCAGCGTGCCCTCGTTGATCCCCAGCTCACGGGCCACCTGCGCGATCGGCTTCCCGGTCTCCCGCACGATGCGCACCGCGCCCGCCTTGAAGTCCTCATCGAACTTCCGTCGTGTCCTTGCCATCGCCCCTCCCTTATGAGCGATGTCTCCACGCTAAGGGGGGAAGCCCAGCCGTCCTTGACGGTCGGGATGTCGGGTGGGGCCGTGTGAGATGGGGCTACCGGGATATGAACGCTCGAGCGGCAGAGAGGAAGTGGCACGGTCGAAGCGGTTTAGCGCCGCCCCGGTCTGTGCCGTGGCGTGGCGCGGGCGGGACGTCTTATGGGGTAACGCGAACTGCGCGTTCCTGCATGTCACAGCCTTGGTCGACCCGACGTTGCAGCATAAGATGGTCATGGTGCTGACGCACCGCTCGCGGGTGTATGAAACTGGGGACACGTCACCCGCCGACGTCGCCAGTTCTTGGTACGGGTTGAGTCCGACCCTAAGATTGACGCTGGATCTGGCCCCGGTGGGTACTCCGGGTTGCTGCCTGTGAGCGCGAATCTCAGAATCTTGATCTTCATGCCGGATCCGCGGGTGACGTGTCCCTGATGTTCGAGCAGCGACTGGAAGGGCACCGTCGTGGAGATCGTGTACGAGCGCGTCGCGGCAATCGATGTGGGCAAGAAGGAGGTCGCGGTCACCGTCCGGGTGCCCGGGCAGTCCGGGAACCCGGGCGCAGCAGACCCGTAAGTTCCGCACGTTCTACCAGGTGCTGCGGCAGATGGTGGGCTGGTTGGTCGAGCACGGCGTCACCCATGTGGCGATGGAGGCGACCGGGGTGTACTGGAAGCCGGTCTTCCATGCCCTGTGCGAGGCCGACACCGCTGGAGGTGGTGCTGGTCAACGCCCGGCACGTGAAGAACGTCCCGGGCCGCAAGACCGACGTGAAAGACAGTGAGTGGCTGGCCCAGTTGCTGGAGTGCGGGCTGCTGCGCGGCAGTTTCATCCCGCCCAAGGAGATCGCCGCGATCCGGGAGCTGACCCGCTACCGCAAGAAGACCATCCAGGCCCGGACCCGGGAACTGCAACGGCTGTCCAAGGTCCTCGAAGACGCCGGCATCAAGATCGATTCGGTGGCGTCCAGCATCACCACCCTGTCGGCCCGGGACATGATCGAAGCGCTGATCGCCGGGGAGCGGGACCCGCGGGTGCTGGCCAACCTGGCCCGCGGCACGATGCGGACCAAGATCCCGGACCTGACCATGGCCTGCGCCGGCCGGTTCGCCGACCATCACGCCCTGCTGGCCCGGCATGCACCTGGACCACATCGACCACCTCACGTGCATGATCGACGGGTTGGACGAGCGGATCGAGCAGGTCCTGGCCCCGTTCGCCCCGCAGCTGCGGCTGTTGCGCACGATCCCGGGGATCGGTGAGCGGGCCGCCCAGGTCCTGATCTCCGAGCTCGGGGTCGACATGTCGCGGTTCCCCACCGCAGCCCACCTGGCGTCCTGGGCCGGCCTGTGCCCGGGCAACAACGAGTCCGCCGGGCGACACATGTCCGGCCGCACCCGCAAGGGCAACGCCGAGGTCCGCGACATCCTCACCGAATGCGCCTGGTCGGCGGGCAAGACCGGCAGCTACCTCGGCGCCCAGTTCCACCGCCTGCACCGCCGATTCGGCAAGAAAGGCGGCGGAAAGGCCGCCATCGCCGTCGCCCACACCCTGATCGTGATCGTCTGGCACGTCCTGCACGACCAGAGCGAATACCGCGAACTCGGCCACGACTACTTCACCCGCCGCGACAACCCCGACGCGACCAAACGCCGCCTGATCCACGACCTGGAAGCCCTCGGCTACCACGTCGAGCTCACCGCCACAGCCTGAACATCAACCCAAGAACCAACCCCGGCTCCGCCGGGGAGCTGTCGCCTGCCCACTCACCTTTGAGTTTCATCTCAGAACCGCGCGGAGGTCCTCGTCGATGGCCCGGAGATCATTGTGCGGCCGGTCGGTGCTCGATTGGCGTGATCGGCGACGTCCGCGCAGTCGTCCTCGGCTCCTGCTCATGCCTGGTCGTGGCTTGACGGCTCGACTCCCCTGGCTGAGCGGGGCGCAGCTGCGGCGGTGGGCCGACGGCGACGGGTTGGCTCAGTTGGCGGTTCGGGCGAAGATCGTGATGGCGCCCCGAGCCGGGGCGGTGTGCGAGCGGTTGGCCGCCGAGCTGGGCGTGGCGACAATGAT
>CAWBZK010000002.1:0-6668 GCA_963793255.1 uncultured Acidobacteriota bacterium | reverse complement strand
CCGGAATCTGGCCGTGGGGTTCCTTCCTGACCTCGCTGATGCCGGGAGCCGCATCGGGGGATGTGGCGCAGGCTATCGCCCGGCAGTTGGCGCTCTTCCTCGAGAGCCAGGAATCGCGGGCCGTTCGCCGACGTCTGTACTGCTCATGGATCTTGGCGAGCGCTCGTGAATCGCGGAGCCACTGAAGCGCTCGCAGACGCGCTCGAGACAGCGCGCAACGCGCCGGACGCGCGTCGGGATGCGCGGCTGCGCTCGAGACGGCGCGCGTAGGTTTCCCGACGACGTTCCGCACCCGGCGATCCGGCGCTGCTCGACGTCCCGACGATGTGCGACGACCTGGGGCTCGATCCCGACCCGGTCGCCGGGCCGGCCAAGGCCTCGGCGAGGTCGTCGAGCGTCAGCTGGTGAAGTGGCACCATTCGCAGAAGGAGCCATCACCGAGGTATCGGTCTCTTCTACAAACCGGTGGCCGCTAAACACCTCGGACGGTCACATCTGTATGAGGAAGGCACGGCAGAGGGGGACGCCAAGAACTACAAGCAGCTGGCTCTAAGCCAGGCGACGGGGTGGGACCGGATCGCGCTCAATCCGCTCCGGTGATGAGGGCCGGGCGCACGAGGCAGGCGCTTGAAGACTGCCTCGTGCGTCAGACCGGCTAGCGTTTCTTGGCCGCCTTCTTCGTCGTCTTCTTCTTCGACTTCTTCGCCGGCTTCGCGCTTCCGCTGCGACTCCCGCTCATTCCGCCTGGCTTCTGGGCCATGTGCACTGACCTCCGGTTAATGGATCGGCGGAGTCTACTGGATCGCACCACTCACTACAAACAGCGTCGAGGGCAGGCTCGTGTAGTAGTACGCGTACCATCGTCCGTCGTCCACCCAGTCCATCACGTAGAGCGCGGCGATGGCGCCAACGCCCTCTGGTTGCAGCTGGCGCACGAGCGAGCGCACGCCGGTCGCGAGCGCGACCCTTTCCACGTTCGCGGGCGCCTGGAAGCCCTGTTGGACGTAGACCGCCTGACTGTCGCGGCTCCAGCCAATCTGACGATCGCCCGGCTGGAGGCCGTGGACCGGCCTGGTCTGGCCGCCGTCGATCGATGACAACTGGAATTCACCGTTGGCCATCCTCACGAGCAGCGTCGTCCCATCGGGCGCAAGCGTGCCCAGTACACCCTCGGGCGTTACCGGGATCGGCGGCGACCCCACGCGGTCGACACCGTAGCAGCGCGCTGCACGCGACGGCTCCGAACCGCAGACGAGCAATCGTTTCCCATCCGGGAACCATTCGGCTGAGATGACGCTCGTAATCGGATCGATGCCGATCCGAGCCGCCGCACCCGGACCGGTGGGATAGAGCAGGAGCTGCGCGGGGGCCGTGACGATCGCGGCGGCCCACTTGCCGTCCGGCGATAGCTTCTGGGCGAGGCCTTCGCCAAGACGAATCGCTTGCGATCCGTCCGTCTTGCGCAGTACGACGCCGTAGTTCCTGCCGCCGCGAAGGCCCACGTCGACCATCAAGAGCCATGCGCCGTCCGCTGACAACGCGCGCGCTCCGGTCGATCCAATCCACGACAGATCGCGCTCGGTCTCCTGACTCGGCACGCGGGCGCGCACGCCAAGCGACAGATCCTCCCGAACCGCCAGCCATCGCCGATCGCGAGCGACGTCGAACACGATGAACCGGCCAGGGACGCCGAAGACCGGCTGGGCCGCTGCGCCGCCCGATGCCGGCACGGACATAGGTTGCAACATCGACGAGCCGTTGGTGTTGCCGGAGAACACGACGCTCGAGCCGTCGGTCGTCCACGCAAGACCCTGCACCCCGAACAACTCCGTGGTGAGGGTCGTCACCTTCCCGGCCCGATCGACGACCTTGACCCAGCCGCGATCGTCGAAGCGGAGCTGATGCTCCACGAAAGCCACCCGGTTGCCATCCGGCGATACGCGAGGATTGCTCAAGTAGCCGCTTGCCTCGTGCAGCACCGTGCCGGAAGGAAATTCGAGCCGGTCGCGCATGTTGCCGAGGTCGTGCACGATCGCCATCGCGGAGCCGTCCGGCGACCAGTCGGCCTCACGGACGTCCTCCGAGATGGCGCGTGGTGAACTGCCGATGGTCATGCGGGCCAGCGTGCCGCTGTAGAGGCGTTGATCCAGGAACCGAGGAGACAGGATGACGGCCAGTTCGCCAGTGCTCGACACCGAGAGCAGGTGAGCATTCGATTGCCCGAGTGGCTGGGGGGCTTCGGCAGTGGGGTTGATGATGAAGAGCTCCGGTGACGATCCGCGAGGGGTGGCGCTGTACACGATCGTCCGGCCATCCGGCATGAACCTGGCGTTCGTGATCGGCAGCCGGTCGAACGTACGGGCCTCGAAGCTCACGACCCCGGACGGCCGGGGCCCTGGCTGCCGCCTCGCCATCACGCCGATGGCGAGCCCCGCCGCCACGGCGGCAACCACGGTAAGCGGCAGCCACCATCGCCGTGCGCGCGTGGCGTCGATGGCCGTCGTTGGTCCGGATGCGGGCGCTGAGAGCGACATCGCCTCCAACGCAAACGCGATATCCCTGGAGGACTGAAACCGCTGCGAGGGATCCTTCTCGAGACAGAGGTGGACGACGCGATCGAGATGTGGAGGAATGGCGCCAGTGGGCAGCGCGGGCGGATCCTGCTTGAGGATCGCGGTCATGCGCTCGACCGAGGAATCGCCAGCAAAGGCGCGATGCCCGGAGAGCATTTCGTAGAAGACCGCGCCAAACGCAAAGATGTCGGCGCGGTGGTCGGCGGCTTCCCCACGCACCTGCTCAGGGGCCATGTACCCTGCGGTTCCAAGGACCAGACCGGCGCCGGTCGGCGGCGTGGCGAGGTGCGTGACGCCAGCGTACGCGTCTGGACTCTCGATCAGCTTTGCAAGCCCGAAGTCGAGGATCTTCGCACGGCCCTCGGGAGTCACGAAGATGTTGTCCGGCTTCAGATCGCGGTGAACGATGCCTTTGGCATGTGCAGCCGCGAGACCAAGCGCGATTTGTGTGGCGAGGTCCGTCGCTTTGCGAAGCGACAGGGGCCCTTGTCGCAGCAGCGCTGCCAGCGTTTGGCCTTCGAGCAGCTCCGACACGACGTACGGGATGCCGCCGTCGACGCCAACGTCGAACACCGCCATGACGTTCGGGTGGTTGAGTGTGGCCGCTACCCTGGCCTCTTGTTCGAAACGTCGCAAGCGGTCGGCGCTCTCGGCAAACGCCGCCGGCAGCACTTTCACGGCGACACTGCGGTGCAGGCGCGTGTCCAGCGCGCGGTAGACTTCGCCCATGCCACCGGCGCCGATGGGCTCGCGGACTTCGTAGGGGCCCAGCCGCGTGCCGGCCGCAACAGTCACGGCGTCATTATAGCCACGCCGTCACCGCCGACACCGCGCGCATCGCACAGGCCAGTCAGCGGACCGAGGCCCCACCTGACAGAGATTCAGGATTCACGTGCCAGCTGCGGAGAATGGCGGATTCGTCGTCGGCGCTGATCGCCTTCTTGAACCGCGCGCCGGGTTGGCCCTTGACGCGACGTTCGCACTCGGCCCATGTCGCGTGGCGCATCGGCGTGCCGTCGACCAGGCTGAGGTACGAGTAGCCGGAACCCGCTGACGCGCGCCCGCCGGCAGACGCTCGGCGCCGTTTGGGAACCGTCGTAACCTCGGGACGATCGAAGATTGCCACGCCGTAGTCCTCGAGCGGACCGTGATAGAGCGCGACTGGCACGCCGCGGGCGAGACCGTCGGCGATCGCGTCGACGCGCTCGTTGCCGGGGATGCCGGCGTGTCCGCGGACGTAGTGCCACGCGATGCCCTCCCTGCCGCGCGCGCTCGCGAGTCGGTCCAGTTCCATCCACAAGTCGCGATTCAGGACGTCGGTGCCCTCGGCGGTCTTCCACCCGCGGCGCCGCCAGCCCCAGATCCATTCGGTGATGCCCTTGATCACATAGGTCGAATCAGTGTGGACGTCGACCGCCTGACCGGCGTCGCACGTGGCGGTCAGCGCGTGAATTGCCGCCGTCAGTTCCATCTTGTTGTTCGTCGTGTGCTCGGCAGCGCCACCCAGCTCGGTGACGTGCCCCTCCGGCGTCGCGATCACGACGCCCCAGCCACCTGGCCCTGGGTTGCCTTTGGCCGCCCCGTCACAGAACACCACGATTCGATCCGCGCACATCGCTCAACTGTATCAGGAGTCTGCGCTATCTAAGCGAGGCCTCACGCGGCACCCTTCAGCGACTCTGAGATCCCATAGCCGATCTGATCTTTTACGCGTTGGCGCGGTGTTGATGTCCTACCGCATCCTGAAGTGGAACACGCGGCAGAAGGCGGCGAGGCGCGCACCCGAGCGGATCGCCGAAACTGCCGCAGCGAGGCTGGACCTATGAGCACGGCCAGACAACGCTGCGGCGTCACTGCTTCGCCGTCAGCAGGCAGACGCGCGCGATCCGGCATCCGCATAGCGCTCGGTCGTCCCGGCCCGGCTGGCCCGAGCCCGATCGATCCACGGCGGCGTCACCCCTGGGCGGCGCGCAATGCGCGCGGAAACAGCACGTTGTTTTCGAGGTGCACGTGTACGTGCATCGTCGCTTCGAGCTCGGAGAGCCCGTGATAGAGCGCACGGAACGTCTCGCACGCCCAGAGCGGGACGACGTAGCCGCCCGTGATTTCGCGGAGCTCCGACAGCACGCCGCCGGCCCGGTCGTGTTCGAGCTCCATGACGCCGATCGGGGCTGAGATTGGCATTCCCGGATGAGCTCCCCCTCAATCGCACGAATGGCGGGAAACAGCACCCATTCCTCCTTCTGCATGTGGAGGCGGAGGTCGGCGGCCAGCTCCATCAGCAATGCCTCGACCCGGCCCAGGTACGGCGCCTTCGAGCCGTGCACCCGCAAGACTTTCGCGGCCATCGACTCGAGCCGCGGCAGCTCCTCGCGCAGCGGCTCGTGGTAGGTCGCAACGATGTGGTCGACCAGGACGTGCAGCGGCTCGCGGGTCCAGTCCCGCTCGTCCCGCATCCCGGTGTCGATCGACGCCTCGATCGTCCCGGCGATCGCGGTGAAAGACACGCCGCGCTCGCGGCACGCCACCGCGAGGGGCCTCTTGCCGCCGCAGCAGAAATCGATCCCGTGGCGCTGGAAGATGCGCACGCTCGAGGGGATTGTTGAAACGATGTCGGCGACTGTCGTGTTCTCGGTAATGACCATGTGACAAAACCTTTCCTATTGACGGGCCCGCGGCGGACCCGACGACAAACAACTAGAAGCTGTCTGATGAACCTGACGCTCGATCAAAGTTGCGAGCGAGCAGGGCGAGCGAGCCACGCGGGCGGAGCGCGCCGGCGAAGCGGCGCGTGAGAAAGCGTGTAGGGGAGTCCGAGGGGCGAAGCCCCTCGGACAAGATTAGTGCTGCATGGGTTCGCTGGGCAGCGTCAGCGTGCCCCGCCGCGAGGTGGCGACGATCTGGCCGACCGCGCCCTTCGAGGCGTCCGCGAACTCGTGATCGACCAGCACGTAGCGCCCTTCTTCGGGGACGATGAACTCCAGCACCGCGCCGCTGCTGGAGCCGATCAAGGCCGTCTGCATGCCACGCCACTCGTTCTTCGGGTTGCCCTCGTACCAGACCCGGTCGAAGATTGCGCCGATCACGTGAGTGCTCGACTGATCGTTGGGCCCGACGTTGTGGAAGTAGAGTCGAACGCGCTCGCCGACCTTCGCCATCAGCGGGTGATCGCTGAGCGACTTGACGTGACCGTTGAACACCACGTGCGATGGCTGCTTGCGGAGCGCCGCGTCGTAGTCGAGCTCGTAGAGGCCATTGGGTCCGCCCGGCTTCAGGTAGAACTCAGACTGGACGACCGCGTAGCGGGTCGCCGCCTCTTCGTCGGTATCGTAGCCCTCTCGCGGCGAAACGATGACGATGCCGTACTGGCCCATCGCGACGTGCTGGAGGACCGGCGGCACGCCGCAGTGATACATGTAGACGCCCGGGTAGTTCGCGACGAACTCGAACCTGATGCTCTGGCCGGGGAGGATCATTCGCCACTTGTCGTCGGCGGCGACGGTTGCCGCGTGAAAGTCGATCGAGTGGTGCATCGGGGCGATTACCGGCACGGCCTTCTGCTGGTTGACAGCCGCGAGCTGCTGCATGAACGGGGCGTCGGACTTGTCGGGCTCCGTCACCGCCACCCGGTCGGACGAACGGTTCCGCAGTGTGAAGTTGATGCGATCGCCCTCGCGCACGTGAATCACCGGACCGGGAACGCTGCCGCCGAACGTCCACGCCTGGAAGCGCACCTCGGGTGCGATCTCGATTTCCTGCGCGACGATGTCGAGCCGGACGTTGTGCGCCCGGTTGCCGGGCTTCAGCTCGGCGACGAAGGGCAGGTACGTCACAGTATCGCCTTCGGCCAGCGGTCCGCTCATATTCGGCGAGTCGAATATTTCCGCTCGCGGCGTGCCCCAGACCTTGTCAGCGGTGGATTCCCCGCGCGCCGGGATCGCGAGCGGGACGGCAGCGACGGCGGCAAGCGTCAGGGCGACGGCCGCAAAGGTCAAACGGCGGGTTTTCGTACTCATGTCTGCTTCTCCACGCGTGTCAGGGAAGAACGTCATTCGTAGCCTGTCAACGAGGTTACGCGTGTCGCCGGCGGCCGTC
>CAWBZK010000001.1:0-52882 GCA_963793255.1 uncultured Acidobacteriota bacterium | reverse complement strand
ACCTGGCGATCGGCGCGTTCGCGGCGTCGGCGCTCATCTCGGTCATCGGGTCGCTCGCGGCCGCGTGGGTCGGCACGAGCACCTTCCTCGCGATGGCGATGCTCAGCCTCGCATCCGGGACGATGGGAGTCGGTGGTCTGGTCGTGGGTTGCGCGGTCACGGTGCGCGAGACGCAACTGGCCGTTCGCTTCCTCGAAGAGGAAGCGCGTTTCTTTCAGGACACGACACGCAGCAACGTCTGATCAAGCAAGACCGGCGCGATCGAACGCTTTTCAGACACATGTAGGCCATGTAGGACGGGTAGGCCATGTAGAAGACAAGCAGCTTTTCTACATGGCCTACAGACCTACATGGCCTACATGCCCGCGAGGCGCCTCGTCACCTCGGCGTGAGCCATCACGACTTCAGGCTCGGCCTGCAACGTTCGCTGGTATGCCTCGAGAATCGCTCGTGCCGATCGTCCCTGCCATAGAGCAGGTGGCGCACACGATCGACAAACGCCTCCGATTCGGCCACGCCGATCGCGCCTTCTTCCGCGAGTTTCTCGTCCATCTGGACGATCACTTCGGCGATGGGATGGAGCCACTGGAACGCCGGCGCTTCGAGCACCAGGCGCAGCACCGCGTGCGGGCTCTCGATGCGGCCGTGATCTTTTTCGTACCGCCGCCGCTCGGTTTCGATGAGGCTCTTGTGCAAGGCGAGCAGGGCGAGCCGCAGCGCCCGCACGCGAGCGACGGCCAGCGCCCTGGCTATCAGATCGTCTTGTTGGTCGTCGTGCATCGATTTCGGTCCCGTTCAGCCTTATTACATTCCGGGTGGGCGATGAATGCCACCTTGTCGATGGCGCCGGGGCTTCGGTGCGAAAAAGTGCGCAAGATCGACCCGATCTTCAGAGGGGGCACCGGGCACGCACATTGCACTTTTGCGGCTAGGACGGAGGTTGCAGTCGTGTCCTGTCAGCAAGTCCGGTTCGCTCTAGCCGATTGCGTCGTCGAGATCAGCCCCGAGTTTGGCGAGGGCAGCCGCAAGGCACGCGCCTACACGGCGCGGTTGTCGCTCGTGGAAAACGAGGGCACCGTCGTGCGCCCGCTCGTGTCTGGTGATGGACGACGCGTCAAAATTCGCGCGGAAAGCGAGCTGCTCGCGTTCCACTCCGCCGTCAGTTATCTGCGCGCGCGATTCGGCTCGGTGAGCCGCGACGGCCAGCCATGCTCTCTCGGCGGCGCGACGGTCGGAATGCCGGTGGCCGTGGACGACGCCGGCGCCGACGCCAGGCGGTTCTAGAACGAACCGTTGCACTTCTCCCCGCCCAACTTCCAGGCGCCTTTCTCGTTCACGATCGCTACCGCGCACGTCTGCTTCTTGCCCTCCGTCATTCCTTCGACGGAGAGGGTTTCGCCGGTGCTCGTCTTCGCGGTCTTGATGACCTTCACGTCTTTCATCTCGCCGAACATCTTCATCATCTCAAACAACTTCACACGCTCGCCGGCCGGCGTCTTCTCCACGTCCTGACGGTTCTGGCCGGCGAGGAATGGCAGCGATCGATCTTCGTGCGCCTGTCGAAGGTCGCAGATAGGTCATGTAGCTGCGCGGGGTACGGTCCTTGCTGTCTCAGGTCCACAACGCGAGAGTGCGGACAAAACTGAGGTGAAAGATGAACTCCAGGGACCAGAAACAGCATCAGCATTCCGGCAAGGACCAGGCGGACGGCCAGGGCGAGGGAACGGCCGATCCGTTCGAAGCGACGGGCACGCAACCGAAAGACACGCCAAGGCGTAAGACACCCTCGTCACCCGACGAACAGGAAGAACGGTCGGACCTTGCGGATATCGGCGAGGCGGACGAGCAGGAAGGCGCCGTTGAGGGGACGAAACAGGGGTCGGTGCATCAGGATCCGCCGGCGACCCTGCCGCAGGACCAGCGTCGAGAGCGCCGAAACAACCTGTAGGCACGAGCCGCCAGCACGGAGCGCGCCCGTTTGATAAATTGTGGGTGCGTCCGCCGGGGCGAACCCCCGGCGGTTCTTCGTGCGGTGAGTGTAGCTCAATGGTAGAGCACCGGACTGTGGCTCCGGTGGTTGCGGGTTCGATCCCCGTCACTCACCCCAACTTCTCTTCTTGGTCAGACTTGGGACTTGAGGCTTGGGCTTGAGTCCCACCGCGAACCCCTCGACCCCTTCGACCTCCTCGAACTCCTCGACCTCTCGTTTATTCAGTTCGCAACGCAATCGCAGGATCAACACGCAACACCCGTCGGGCCGGGATGTAACACGCGAGAGCCGCGACGATCGTCAGTGCGGCGATCACCATGCCGTAGGTCGCGGGATCGTTCGGTTGGATCTCGAACAGCAGAGTCGTCATGAGCTGCGAGAGCCAGAACGAGGCGGTTGGCGCCAAGGACAAGACCCGCGGCCACCGGATACATGCCGGCGGAGAACACGCGGCTGAGCACGCGGCCTGGTGACGCGCCGAGTGCGAGGCGCACGCCGATTTCCGCGGTGCGACGCGCGACGGTGTACGCGAGTACGCCGTAAACGCCGGCGGCCGACAGAACAAGCGCCAGCCCGGCGAACACCGACAGCAGCAGCATCGTGAACTGCCGGGTCGCCACCGAACGATTCACGACCTCCTCGAACGTCCGGGCCTCTGACACCGGCAGATTCGAGTCCACCGCGCGCACGAGGCTTTGGAGCGTTGGCACCACGGCCTCCGGCGTTCCGCGCGTGTGGATGACGAGTTCGAGCGATGTCGCACCCATCGCGCCATAGGCAGGGAAGTACACCGCGAGCGTCGGCTGTTGCTCGAGGCCACGCTCGCGCATGTTTCCAACCACGCCGATGACCTCGGCCGGCAGATTGCCCTGCCCTTTCCAGAGAATCGCGGTCTGGCCGATGGGGTTCTTCCCGGGCCACAGCTCATCCGCGAGCCGCTTGCTCACGACGACCCGCCAGGGTTTCTCGATGATGTCGTGCTCGGTGAAGTCCTCGGCCGCTGAGGAGCGGCAGACCGAGCGTCTTGAAATAGTCCTTCGTCACGATGCGCCAGCTGGCCCATGGCACGGCCGTCTCCGACGCCGGCGCGTCCGCGGCGACGATGCCGAGCCCGGTACTGCCGGACGTGAGCGGCCGCCCACTGACGGCGGCCACGGAGGCGACCTGAGGAAGCGCTTCGATGCGCGCGAGGATGGTCTCGACGATCTCCGCGCGCCGTGCCTCCGGATATCCGGCAGGAATACTCACGGTGGCCAGCAGACGTTCGTCGGTCTGGAACCCGCGGTCCGTGGACATGACGTGCAGCAGGCTCCGGACGAGAAGTCCCGCGCCGACGAGCATCGTCAACGACAACGCCACTTCGACCGCGACGAGCACGCCGCGCAGTCGCTCGTCGTGGCGGCTCGCCGAACGATCCACGCTGGGACTGGCGCATCGCGGTCACGACGTTGGCCACCGGCGCCCGCAATGCGGGAACGATTCCCGTGACAAGAGCGACGGCGACGGCGACCGTCACGGTGAACAGGAGCGTCCACACGTCGAGCTGGACGTCGGCCAGCCGCGGAATCCCTCCAGGGTTGAGCGTCTTGAACGTGCGCACCATTCCCCAGGCCACACCCCAGCCGAGAAGGGCGCCGGCTCCGCTGAGCACCGCCGATTCCGTCAAACGTTCGCGCACGAGATCGATCCGTCGCGCGCCCAGCGCAGCCCGAACCGCGGTCTCCCTCACGCGCGACGATGCGTGGGCGAGGAGCAGGTTCACGACGTTGACGCATGCGATGAAAAGCAGCAAGGTCGTTGCGCCGAGCAGCACCCACAGCGCGCGCGTCAGGGTCTCGCTTGCGACCCATTCACGGGAGCTCGCAACCGCCGCGCTCATGCCGCGGTTGACGTCCGGATATCGAGACTCGAGCTCGCGCGCGACGCGTTGCAGATCGGACAGTGCGGCCTCGATGGTCACGCCGTCCTTCAATCGGCCCACTGACGAGTATTCCCAGCTCCCACGATTCGCGTTCGCCCGGCGGACCTCCGGCACGAACGCGTCCGCCGTCGCCAGCCAGACCATGCCGGCCGGAAGGACACCGACGACCTGATGCGCGCGTCCGTCGAGCGTGATCGTCCGGCCGACGATGGAGGGGTCGGCCCCAAACCGGCGAGTCCAGAAGCGGTTCGACAGGACGACGCGATCGCCCGGCGCGCCGAGGTCGTCTTCACCGGGCTCGAACAACCGGCCCAGAGCGGGTCGCGGCGACAGTGCCTGAAAGAAGCCGACGCTCACGCGCGCGCCGGCGACTCGCTCGGGATCCCCGCCGCCGGTCAGCGTGAAGCTCGCGCCGTGCCATGAGCCGAACGCCGAGAACGAACGGTTGAGGTCGTGCACGTCCCAGAAATTGGCCTCGGACCAGACGACGCGTCCCATGTTCCGAGACGGAATCGCTCCCCACGTCTGGACCAGTTGATCCGGATTCGGGAACGGCAGCGGTTTCAGCAGCACCCCGTTGATCACGCTGAAGATTGCGGTCGTGGCGCCGATGCCGAGACCGAGCATGCCGACGATGCCGGCCGCGAAGAACGGGCGTCTGCGAATGTGACGAAGCGCGAGTCGAACGTCCTGGAGTTTCACCGGGGGATTCCTCCGCGACACGGGAGCATTGGGTACGACGGAGCGACCAAGCAGCACGTCGCGCCGGAGAACGATCGAGAACATCAAGGTGTCGAAAAGCCCGCGCAAGGAGACGAGCGGCAACCAGAGACGCGGTCGTGCGGCACGCTCGCGACCGACGCACTCGACGAACAACTCTTCCATCTCGGCGCCATGTTCGCGGCGATAACCGGCCGGACAGAGCAGAAGGGCGCCTCGATACGCCAGACGGAGCAGGGCCGATTGTTCCACGTTCCTCGTTTCCCGTTCCGTGTTCATCAGGTGGTCCGCGGTCGTTTGATCAGGCGTTTGGCACGCGCGACCTCGACGAATTCCGCCATACGCTCGGCTTCGACAGCCGTCGCCCGACGGCCCAGCGCGGTGATGCGGTACACGCGAGGCCGGCCGCCCGCGACGGTGAAACCCTTCGGCGCGGCGATTTCAGTGACAAGGCCGGCGTCGGCCAGTTTTCTCAGGGCGCCATACAACATGCCGGGCCACAGATGGACCCGGCCCTCGGTGCGATCGAAGACATCTTTCGTGATGGCGAGACCGTGGAGATCCTGGTCAGCCAGCGCGAGCAGGATCTGAAACCAGTGTGGCGGGATCGACGGAGGACCGGCAGACGGCATCGGCGGAGTATATATCTATACGTATATACATCGTTCCACGTTCCACGTTCCACGTTCCACGGTTCCAGGTTCCACGGTTCCAGGTTCCACGGTTCCAGGTTCTGGTTCCAGGTTCTGGTTCCGGGTCCTCGGTCCCCTTCGACCCCTGGCCCCCTCGTCCGCTGGACCCCTTGGACCCGGGACTCCTTACTGAATCTCTGGAGTGAACGTCGGCATCCGCAGCGTGTCGCTGATCCAGATCGCGACCAGCGCGGCGCTGATCCAGAGCAGCACCTGCAGGGCGAAGAGCGTGAACGGGCCGACGCGGCTGCGCCATGGCTGCTGCAGCACCACGACCCACAGCCCGCTCGCCACGGCCCAACCGACGACGCGCGCGAACTCGAGCGAGAGCCACCGATCGAGCGCGTCGGGCACGACGATGAGAATTGCCGTCATGAGCGCCCACATGAGGACATTCGCGAGGAGGAACGCCGCACCACGGTGATCGCGGGTCATTCGGTCGCGCCTCGCGCGGCCAACATCCGTATAATCGACCGGTGCAGCCGTCTGCCTTCCGATCGCTGGCAGATCCGATCTACGAGGCCTTCTACGGCCTCACCGACCAGCCATTCGCGATCACGACCGACCCGAAGTTCTTCTACCTCAGCGCGTCGCACCAGCAGGCGTTCGGTGAGCTGCTGAATGGCCTGCGGCGGCGCGAAGGCATGCTGCTCTTGACCGGCGAAACGGGCACGGGCAAGACGACGCTCTGTCGCGCGGTGCTGGAATCGCTGGGATCGCGGACGTTCTCGGCGATGATCCTCAACCCGTACATGTCGGGCGCCGAGGTCTTCCGCATCGTGCTGCGGGATTTCGGCCTGGTCTCGCCCGAGGATCTCCGTCGCGGCACGCTCGCCAACGCCGACGTGCCTCAGCTCCTCGACACGATTGAAACGTTCCTGCGGTCGCTCGTCGCGATCGACAGCCACGCGGTCATCGTCCTCGACGAGGCCCAGTCGCTGTCGCCGCAGGTGCTCGATCAGATTCGCCTGCTCACGGCGCTCGAGAAGGACAACCGCCGGCTGGTGCAGGTCGTGTTGTGCGGACAACCGGGGCTCCTGCAAACGCTCAAGACCGAGCCGATGGCGGCGTTGAACGACCGGATCACACGCCGCGTGACGCTCGCGCCGCTCGGCTCCGGCGAGGTTCACGCGTACATCCAGCATCGTCTGGCGATCGCCGGCGGCATGCACTCCGTGACGTTCGGGCCGGACGCCACGCGCGTCGTCGCGGAACTGTCGCGCGGATTGCCGCGCCGTATCAATCTGCTTTGTGACCGTTCGCTCGAGGAAGGGCGCTTCGACGGCGTCACCGTCATGACGCCAGACCTCGTGAAGCGCGCCGCACGATCGCTCGGCCTGCAGGAGCCGCCAGCGATGGTTCCGGCCGAGCCACCGGCGACCGACGAATCGACACCGGCGCCATCGCTCCTGCTGGGACAGATCAGCGAGCCGACGACCCGGCGGCCGTGGGTGCGTGCCGCAGCGATCGCCGCGATCGTCGCCGTGCTGAGTGTGGGTTATGGCGGATACGCGTGGTCGACGCTCTCGGGTCTTGCGGTGCCTGCCGTGCAGCCAGTGGAGCGCCGCACGGGATCGCTGACTGGTCCGCTGGGCGTTCCGTCGGACGACGAGTTCCGCGCGCTGCTGGTGCGGCGATTCTATGCGGCGCCGCCGGCGCCACCATCAGCCGAGCTCCCAGACAATCCCAACCAGCTCAACTGAAACGCCGCCGCGTTTCGGACGCAGCGACGCGTCTTCCGCGCCTTCGGTTTTCGCCGGCACGACAAGACGTTGAGTGCGAGCGAGCCACCGGTCGAAGCCCTTCGCCCACCGCGTCAGCGCCTTGACGTCCATGGACGCCGCCGGAAGGGGCACGTAGGAGGCCTTCCGCGGCGGATTCTGGAGCAGGTCCTCGGGCATGGCCGTCGGTGGGCTGCGCCAGGTCCCAATCCACGGTCCGGGAGTCCGGCTCGAGCGGCAGCAGGAACGCAACGCGTCGAGTTTCGTCTAATTTTCGTCTTCCGTCCGAGTAGTGAATCTTGGCCGCCCCGTACAATCTGGGCGAAAACACGCCGGAATTGGCCTCACCAGGCCCGCTCGGTGAAGTGGGCAGGTGGAATTGCGGGATCTCGGGTGAGCCCGGCGGCCGGGTCGGGCCGGCCAGGCGTTCCTTGTCGATCTTGGGCACGCCCTCGATGCTAGTGCGGGCGGGCGGCTACTGTCACCCTCGGGCGCGTTTCTTCACGGGGCCTTGGCGTCGCGCGCGGGCTTCGCCTCGTTCGATACGCGCGGTGCGTTTCTTGGTCGTGGACACCCGCTCGAGGCTCTGACGAAGCGCGTCCATGAGGTTGACGACCTTCGGCGGCGCTTCCTCCTGCGGCGTCGACGATCTCCTCGCCGGCAATCTTGGCGTCGATGATCTTCCGCAGCTCGTCCTGGTAGTCGTCGCGGTACTGCGTGAGGTCGCCTTCGGTCTCGAAGCTGCCGATCACCTGGCGCGCGAGCTTGACTTCGTCGGGTTTGATCTTCGCCGGCACGGTCTTGAGCTCGTCGATGGCCGACATCGCACGCACTTCGCTCGCGTGGCGCATCGTGTACATCACGAGACCGTTCTCGCGCGGCTGGATGGCGACGAGATACTCGCGCCCGTAGAGCGCGAGCTTGCCGATGGCCGCCTTCCCCACCATGCCTTCACGCATGACCGCGAACGCCTCGGCGGCGACCTGGCCGTCGGGCGCCAGGTAGTACGGACGCTCGACGTACACGGGATCGATCGCCGACGCGTTCGCGAACTGGACGACGTTGATGACGCGCGTCGAGGCCGGACGGACCTTCGCGATGTCCTCTTCGTCGAGCACGACGTACTGGCCCTTCTCGAACTCGTAGCCTTTCACGAGATCGGTGTTGGGCACCTCGACCTGGCAGGTCGGACACCACTTCTTCTGCTGAATGCGCGTGCGGCATTCCCGATGAAGCTGGTTGAAGCTGATGGTCGCTGCCGCGTCAGTGGCTGGGAACACACGGACGGGGATGTTGACCAGGCTGATCTTGAGATAACCCTTCCAGGTCGGACGCGCTGCCATAGGGATGACTCCAGGTTGTATCGGACAGAATAACGAATCTGTGCACCGTGCACGGAAGTGCACGATCCGTTCCCGACACTGCCTACTCTCCGGGCTTCTGTGCCGCCCGGCTGAATTCAGACAGCCAGTTTTGCACGACGCGAATCACAGGCCTCTCCCGATCACGCTCGGACTCAACGGTCAGGAACCGCTGGCCATCCCGGGTGACCCCGTAGCGCGCGACTGGCGCAGGGCCGATGCGAAGTAGTTGGGTGCTCGAAGAGCGGCTCAGGAGCTCCCGCCGAAAACGAGCCAGTCGTCGAGACCCTCGACGCCATGAGCGTCGTGGCCTCGCTGAAAAACAACTCCGATCCGTCGGGTCTCCACGCCGGCGCCTGGCCGCCGTTGACCGACACTTGCCACCGGCCGTCGCCTTCCGGGAACGGCCGAACGTAGACCTCGAATCGCCCGCTTGATCGTCGATGTGTAGGCGGCATAACGCCCATTCGGAGACAGCGTCACGGCTTGTTCATTTTCAGAGTTCTGCGAATAATGGATCGCCTCGCCGTTACCGCCCGCGCCGTCGTTTCGCCAGAGCCACATATTGACGATTTTCCCGTCGCGCGGCCTGCCGAACGACGGCCAAGTACCGCCCATCCGCGCTGCGATCCTGCGCAACTTTGAAACCTTCGGGGGCCGGGACGGTATGCGGCTGTCCAAATCCGTCGGCCGGTTTTGCGAATACCGCGGTCTCGTCGGCCGACTCCTGGAGCGTGTAGAGAATCTCATCGCCCGATCTCGAGAAGAACGCGAACATGAGCCTCGCGCTTGTGCGACTCGTCTCCGACGTCGAACCGCGTCCGGGCCAGACGCGGCGCATCGTACAGCCATGCGCCCACCTGCGCATCGCGCGCGGTGACGACGGCCCGATTGCCGTCGGGTGAGAGCGATACGCTCAGAATCGCGTCGTGCGTCTGTCCCGATTGCGCGAGGATCTTGCCGCTACGATCGCGCCAGGCCAGTCGCTGGCCGCGAATGCGTCCGTTGTCGAGATACAGCAGCGTGCCGTCGTCGGCCACGCTCATTCCCTGACCCGATCGCTCGACCAGAATGGGCTCGCCGGTGGTGGTGAGCGTCGCTGCTGAAAACGGCAGCGCCCAAATGGACGGGTTCTCCTCTGGATTGCGCCGAAACAGGATGTGTCCGGAAGGCGAGTACACGAGCTCCGGCCAACTCGTCTCGAGTCGCGCAACTACCCGGCGGCCAACGTTGGGGGCCCACACGACGAGATCGTGGCCCTCTTTCGACTCCGCAAAGACTATGGCGCGGCCCTCGGGTGTCTCGAATAGCAGGACATCATCAGCGTGAACTTCCTTCGTCAGGAGCACCGGAGCTCCGCCGCGAGCAGCGACCTCGTAGATCCCATGTCCATAACGGCTGAACACGATCGTCTGCCCATCGCGGCTCCAGGCCATGCCTGCGACCTGACGACCCGTGGTCCGGCCAGGGGGCAGCTTGCAGATCGTCGTCGCGGAGCCGCCATCCTGCACCGACACCCGTCGAAGTTCGCCCTCGGCGGGAAACACCAGGTCGCGGCTGTCGGGCGACCACGTCAGGTAATACGCGGTGTCGCGAGTTGAACCCGCCGGCTGCCGCGCCGCCAGGGAATCTCGCGTGGCGTCTCGCTGTCGATGTCGCGAATCCACAGTCGCCCATCCGATCGATAGGCAATGCGTCGTCCGTCCGGCGAGATGACCGGACGCACGTATCCGAGATCCATTGAAAACCGTCGCACTGGCTCCGGTGCGGGCGGCGTGTCGCGCCGCGTGAGCAGTGCGACGAGCTGATCACCAGCGCCACCAACAGCAGGATGCCTAGCGCAGCCACCAACCGCAAGACGAAGTCGCGATCGGACGTCACGGGCGGTTCGGCGTCCGCGACCTGCTCGAGATCGACGCGCGCGTCACCAAGGTCACGCAGTCGCTGTTTGCGGTCCTTCACGAGGCATCGCTGCAGCGAGCCGCCGGAGGCCTGGCGGCGTTCGTCGCTGGCAACGCGCGACCAGTCAGGCTCACGTTCGATGATGGCGGCGATCGTGTCGGACACCGTCTCGCCGGAAAACGGAGCGCGGCCAGTCAACATTTCGTAGAGCACGCACCCGAACGCCCAGATGTCGGTTCGTTTGTCGATCGGCCGGCCGCGCGCTTGCTCCGGGCTCATGTACGTCGCCGTGCCGAGGATCACACCCGTCGCGAGTTGCCGGACTCGTCAGCGTCGGCGATTCGCGTCGAGTTCACCGGCGCGTCGTCAGTCGCGTCCACGCTGCGCGAGACCAAAGTCGAGCACCTTGAGCTGGCCGTCCGGCGTGACCTTGATGATTGGCGGGCTTCAGATCCCGATGGATGATGCCTTTCTCGTGCGCCGCATCGAGCGCATCGGCAAGTTGGCGCGCCAGCGTCGAGCGTCTCAGCGAGCGGTAGCGGGCCGCGGCTCAACCGATCGGCAAGCGTTTCGCCATCGACGAGTTCGAGCACGAGCGCGGGATGGCCATCGACGTCTTCGACGCCGTAGATGGCGCCAATGTGAGGATGATTGAGCGCCGCGAGCAGCCGCGCCTCGCGCTCGAAGCGGCGCAATCGTTCCGGGTCCGCCGCGACCGCTCGAGGCAGAACCTTGATCGCAACGTCACGTTCGAGCCTCGAGTCGTGGGCGCGATACACCTCGCCCATGCCGCCGACGCCGAGCAACGACAGCACCTGGTAGACACCGAACTGCCGGCCGATCGGGGACTGGGCCGGCCTGCTGGGCTCGTCGGAAAGACGATCTGTCATGTTCGGAAACTGAGTCTTAATTCTAGGCTCATCGCAGCATCGTTCCCCGTTCCCCGTTCCCCGTTCGACCCTCGGACCTTCGGACCTTCGGACCCTTCGAACTTCTCGAACCCTTCGAACTCTTCGAACCCCTGTCGTATCGTCTCCCCGATGCCTTGGCGCGAGGACCCCGCGACCGTTCGGCCCATGCTGGCCTCGTTGGAGGAGCCGCCGATACAGCAGCCCGGCCTGGTCTACGAGCCGAAGTACGACGGGATTCGGGCGCTCGTGGACGTCCGGCCGCCGGCCAAACGTGGGGCCGATCCGAAGGTCGCCCTCTACTCGAGGAACGGCCGGGAAAAACACGCGCAGTTCCCGGGCATCGTCCGCGCATTGGCCGCGATGGCCGGCAAGCTCGACGGGCCCGTCCTCCTCGACGGTGAAATCGTCGCGGTCGATGCGCGCGGCATCCCGCTCGGATTCCAGCATCTCCAGGGACGCATCCACCTGACGTCGGCCGGAGACATCGAGCGCGCCGAACGCGCACAGCCGGCGGCGCTCGTCCTGTTCGACATCCTGCGTGACGGCAACGAGGACCTCCGCGGTCAGCCGCTGGCGGCGCGCCGTCTGCGCCTTCAGAAACGCGTTCGACCGACACCGGCACAGAAGAAATGGATTCGGCTGAGCGACATCGTGCTCGATGACGGCCGTTCGCTGCTCGAGCGCGCCCGCCGGGAGGGCTGGGAGGGCCTGATCGCGAAGGCCGGCGACTCCGTGTACCACAGCGGCAAACGCACGCCCTCCTGGCGCAAGCTGAAGCTTCTCAAGCAGCAGGAATTCGTCATCGGCGGCTGGACTGCGCCGCGGCAATCGCGCGCGCACTTCGGCGCGCTGCTCGTCGGCTACTTCGACCAGAGCGGACGTCTCCGATGGGCCGGAAGCGTCGGCACGGGATTCAATCAGGAGGAACTGGATCGGGTCGCGACGCTGCTGGCGAAGCGATCGATTCCCAAGAGTCCGTTTGCTGACGCGTTCAAGACGATGGAACCAGCGCGCTGGGTGCGGCCGGATCTCGTCTGCATGATTCGATTCACGGAATGGACGAGCGATGGCCTGCTGCGGCAACCCGTCTACCTCGGCTTGCGCTCGGACAAGGACGCAGCCGAGGTGACGCGCGAGGAACCGACATCGCCTCGGCCGTCGACGCCGCGGATCGCGCCCTCACGCATGACGCATCGGCGGAACCGGCGTGAGTCCTCGTCGGGCCCGCTGATCGAACAACTATTGGCGCTCGAGAAGTCCAAGAAGGACGGCGACCTCGCGTTGCCGAACGGCGACACGCTGCGCGTGACGAATCTCGCGAAGGTGTTCTGGCCGGAGCTCGGCATCACCAAGGGCGAACTGCTGCGCTACTACGTCACGGTCGCGCCGATGATTCTTCCGGCGGTGGACGATCGGCCGCTCGTCATGAAGCGGTTTCCGAACGGCATCGTGAAGTCCGCGTTCTATCAGCAACGTCATCCGGAAGCCGTGCCCCCGGGCGTACGTCGCGAAATCCTGCCGGACGATGTGGAGCCGATCGACGAGGAAGGGCCGCGCGAGCGGCTGATCGGCGGATCGCTGACGACGCTGCTCTACATGACGCAGCTCGCCGCGATTTCACAGGACCCGTGGTTCTCGCGCGTCGCCGACCCGTTCCACGCCGACTACGTCGCGATCGACCTCGACCCAGGCGACGAGGCGACCTTCGCCAAGGTGCTCGACGTCGCCCGCTGGACCAAGGACGTGCTGGACACGTACCGCATCCCGGCGTGGCCCAAGACGTCGGGCGCGAGCGGTCTGCACATCTACATCCCGCTGCCACCGGAGACGACGTACGACACGGGGCAGCTGCTCTGCCAGATGGTGGCGACCCTCGTGGCACAGGCGCACCCGAAGATCGCGACGGTAGAACGCTGGGTCAAACGCCGGCCGCGCGGGACGGTCTACGTGGACTATCTGCAGAACATCCTGGGCAAGACTCTGGCGACGGTGTACTCGGCCCGCGCAAGCGACTACGCCGGCGTGTCCACACCGCTGACCTGGAAGGAAATCGAACGGGGCATCGATCCGCGAGACTTCACGATCCGGACCGCGCCGGATCGGTTCAAGGATGTCGGTGACCTGTGGAAGGCCTTCCGCACGGCCAAGCCAGTCGATCTTGGCGCCGTCATCCGGCGCTCGGGACGCTAATCCTTCGCGGCGCGCTTTCCCGGCCGCGGCTGCCTTGCGCCGCTTCCAGGCCGCGCGCAACTTGCGCTTGGTCGCCTCCGACATCTTGTAGCCCTTCGGCCGTCCGCCCTTGTTCGGTGTGGCGCTCTTCAGAAGCGCGGACGCGCGCTTCGTGGCTTCGCCACCGAGATCACCCAGCATGCCCTGTGCGGAATGAAGGAGCTTCTGAATGTCGACGGCGATCTCCGCCCGCTGACGCTTCCACGCGTCGAGCCGCGCCGCTACGTGCCCGAGGGCTGAGCCCAGGCTTTCCGCCGTCGCGTTGAGTTTCTTGGATCCGCGCCGAACTGTCTTCTTACGCGCCATTGTGAACGCTCCTTCCCGCTTAACGAACAAAGAATATAGGACAAATGTCTGACACTACGACGCGAATGATGCGCCGGCCCACGTGACTCAACGCGGTCGCGTAAACCTCGTGAGTCACGTGGTCTCCGGATCACGACTCGAGGCGCACGCGCTCGCCCGATCGGCACGATCGGTAAATCGCGTCAACCAGCTCGAGGGCCTGGAGGCCATCCTCGCCGGCGATGAGGGGCCGACGGCCGGTTCGGATGGCGTCGGCGAAGTCGAGGAACTGACGCTCGAACGGCTCCAGCGAGATGGCCATCGGGTCGGAGGCCCCGGACGCAACCGTGCTCGCGAGCGGCGGCGGGACCGTCCCCTCGTCGTCCTTCACGTCCCAGGTCGTGAGCTTGTCGCCCGAAATGACGGCCGTGCCCTTTGTGCCGTGGACTTCGACGCGCTCGGTGTAACCGGGCGCGAACGCCGTCGCGGCCTGAATGACGCCCGTGGCGCCGTTGGCGAAGCGAACGAGCGCGTTGACGATGTCCTCGGACTCGATGCGGTGGAGCGCGCCGAGCTGCCACATGGCCGACACGTCGCGAACCGGCCCGACCATCCACCGCAGCAGATCGATCTGGTGGATGCCCTGGTTGATCAGCGCGCCTCCGCCCTCACCCTTCCAGCTCCCCTTGACCGGCCGCGCGTAGTACTCGGGCGACCGGTACCACTTCACGTAGGCGTCGCATTGCAGCAGGCGGCCGAGCCGGCCATCGCGAATGGCGGCGTGCACGAACTGGCTGGAGTCGTCGAAGCGGTGCTGGCTGACGACGCCGAGCGGGATCTTCGAGGCGCGGGCAATCTCCACCATCTCGCGCGCGACGTCGACCGTCGTGGCGATCGGCTTCTGGACCTGGATGGGTTTGCCGGCCTCCGCGCAGATGCGCAGAGGATCGAGCCGGAAGTCCGGCAGCGTGCAGATATCGACGAAATCGACGTCGGGATGACGGCAGACGGTCTCAAACCCACGGACGAACTCGGAGTCATTGACGGCGGCAAATTTCTGACCGACGTCCTCGCGGATGTCCCAACAGACACGAATTGGAAATCCAAGCTTCTTGTACACACGGGCGTGCAGATTGGCGATCGCGCCCGTGCCGATGATGCCGACTCTCAAAGGTCACTCCTCACGAAAAAGGGGTCGGGACGCTTTTTACGTGCGACGTAAAAAGCGTCCCGACCCCTTTTCGTCATTTCAAGACGCGAGTTCCTCGTTGGTCCAGGGACGAGTTCGGGCGGCCGTGGCTTCACGGATCTTCTTCACCGTCGCCGGGTCGACCGGCGAGGCGGTGTGTCCCCACGCGCGGCGTACGTAAGTCAGTGACGCGGCAATCTGATCGTCACTCAGCGTGGCGCCGAGCGGCGGCATCAGGCCGACCGATCCTTCCTTGCCGTTCAGCAGGACTCGCGCGACCGCGTCGACAGACCCGTTGACGAGGGCGGAGCCCACGAGCGGCGGAGCGACCTTGTCCAGACCGCGTCCGTCCGGCTGATGACAGGCCTGACACAGACCGTCGTACACCTCCTTGCCCGCATCGAACCGCTCCTGCTCCGCCGGCGTCAGCGCCGCGACAGCCTGAACCCCGGCCTTGCCCGGCCACTCGATCCGCGCAAGGACCGCCGACAATCTGCGTCGCGAGCTCTGGTCGCGATGACCCCGTGACCGTCCGCAATCGGCGGCTTCGCCGCGAGCCGCAACCGCGGACCGTCGTTGCCACGTCCGGTCGTTGCTGCCGCAGCCGCCGGCGTCGCGAATGCAGGAGCGCCACCGGGACCGGCGCGTCCGCCGGGGCAGGTCGGGCAGGGTGCTCCCGATGCTGGGCCGCCACCGCGGCGGGCCGCAGACCCGGGCATCGCGCTGTTCAGGAGCGCGACTTCCACGCCCCCGAGAAGCGCATCGCGCTGCCACATCGGTGTCTTCGGATCGGCGACGCTTGCAAGCAGGTGCTGGACGGGCTTCTCTTCGGCCGCGCGCGTCAGCGTCGCGGCCACCATCGTCAGCGCGGCGCGGCGAAGCGGCGTTTCAAGGCCTTTCGCTCGGAGCGCGTCCATCAGCGCGAGACCTCCCGTGCCCATTCCGCTCAGCGCCGCGTCCATCACCACAGGGTCGTCGCCGTAACGGCCGACCATCGTCGCGAGCATCTCCTCGCGGGTTCCGGCTGGAACCTCGCCGAGCGACGCCGCGACCTGCCGTCGCACGTCGGGGCTCGCATCGTCCATGCGCGGCGGCGACGGCGGTCGTGACCGTCGCGTCGCGCTCCGCGAGCCAGCGCTCAGCGAGTCGGACCGCCGACCGGCGCACGTCAGCCGACACGTCGTCGAGCGCGCGAACCACGAGCGACGGCTGGCAATGCGTCCAGCCCGTCGAGCGTCCACAACGCGTGCAGCCGCGTTCGCGGCAGGACGGCCGTCCGAGCGAGCGCATCGAGCGACGGGACGACGGACAGGTCCCCACGTTCGACCAGCACCCGCTGGGCCCCATCGCGCCACCACCCGTTCGGGTGCTCGAGCGTTCGCACCAGCACCGCGCCGGACGCCTTCGACAGGCCCGGATCCGGACCGCGGCGCGTGGAGTCGTGCATCACGCGATAGATCCGGCCGCGGGCGGTCGGCTGCTCGAGACCGCGCGACACGATCTGATCGCGGAGGTACTCGGTGATGTAGCCCTTGTGCTGGATGATGCCGCGGTAGATGTCGACGATGTAGAGCGTGCCGTCGGGCGCCGACGACAGATATACGGGCCTGAACCGCTCGTCCGTGGACGTGAGGAACTCGCTCTTCGGATATGCCCGCTCGGCCGTCACGCCGGCATCGTCGCTCCGCAGGATGATTCGGCTGATCAGATTGCCGGCCGGCTCCGCGACGAACACGTTGCCGTAGAGCTCGCCGGGTAGACGATCGCCGCGATACACGGTCGGCGCTGCCACACCCGTAAACGACGCCAGCCGGCCGTCGGGACCCAGCACACCGAACTGGTAGCCGCGGTTCACACCCGGCGTCGGCCGCGAGGGATACGTCTCGTTCAGATCGTTTTCAGGGCTCGCAAGCGACTCGTAGCTGCCGCGTGTTCTGACGAGGCCGGCGGTGCGCGTGTAGTACGCCGTCGGCACGGTGTCCACGTGCAGCACCGATGAATTCGTGTTGCGATAGATCCGCCCCGCGTCGTCCTGCGAGACCCCCCACTGTCCGCGCGAGAGCGTCTGCCGGACCTCGAACTTGCCCTTCCTCAACCGCAGGAACATGTCCACTTCGGACGTGTAGATCCAGTTGTCGAGCGCCCACATCAACCCGTTCGCGTTGTGCTCGACGTTGGCGTCGCGCCGGCCGTACTTGTCGGTGACGAGCGTGCGGGCGTCGGCTTTGTCGTCGCCGTCCGTGTCGCGCATCAACCAGAGGTTTGGCGGCTCGCCGACGAGCACGCCCGTGTCGAGCACCTTCAGCGCGCGCGGCAATACCAGACCGTCGGCGAAGACCGTCCGCCGGTCCATCCGGCCGTCGTGGTCCGCGTCTTCGAGCACGACAATGCGTCCGTTCGGCGTCTCCTCGCCGGTGCCGCGGATGTCGTTCATGTAGGCCGGCATCTCGATGACCCACATCCGGCCGTCCCGTCCCAGTCGATGAAGATCGGATCGATGACGAGCGGCTCGCTCGCGACCAACTCGACGCGATAGCCCGCCGGCATCGCGAACGTCCGCATGGACGCCGCGGGCTCCAAGACCGGAGCGCCGGCTGAGCTCTGACGGAAGTAGGCTGAGGACGCAGCGTCGGAAAGCGCCAGCAACGCGGCGGTAATGAGGACGAAAGCGCGCAAGCTGGAACTCACCATACACGACTCCCACGGGCCCTTCAACCGAGCGCGGCAACGTCCGAAGGCCGCTTCGAGTGCCGTATGATGGCGTTTCTCCATGGCCCGAACGAAAAGCAAGGGAGCGAGATGAGCGTCGTCGGCCAGGGCACGTTGAGCGGCCATCTTTCGGACGACGTCGTCGCGCGCGTCGTCGACGAAGGTCTGGGGAGGCTGCCCCTCGACGGTCGCCGGGTGCTCGTGATCATTCCGGACGGCACCCGCACGATGCCGATGCCGTTCATGTTCGACGTCATCGAGCGAGCTCTCGGCCCACGGGTCCAGGCCCTGGACTTCCTGGTGGCGCTCGGGACCCACGCGCCGATGAGCGACGCGGCCCTGTCGAAGCACGTCGGGCGCCCGGTGGTCAACGGGCGCGCCGGCTCGCGACGCATTTTCAATCATCAGTGGGACGACCCCTCAACGTTCCTGAGTCTGGGATCGATCCCGGCCACCGAGGTCTCCGCGCTCACGGAAGGACGTCTTCGCGAGCCGATCCCGGTGGCCTTGAACCGGCTTGTTGCCGAATACGAACACGTGATCATCTGCGGGCCGGTCTTCCCGCACGAGGTCGCGGGCTTCTCAGGGGGCACGAAGTATCTGTTCCCGGGGATCGCGGCACCCGAGATCATTCACTTCACGCACTGGCTCGGCGCGCTGCTCACAAGTTACAAAGTCATCGGTACCGCGGACACGCCGGTGCGCACGATCATCGACCGAGCGGCCGGCCTCCTGTCCACACCACTGTCGCTCGTCGCGCTGGTCGTCACGCACAGCGGTGTCGCCGGCGCGTACTGCGGCGATACGCGCGAAGCATGGCGCCAGGCGGCCTCGCTCTCGGGCAGCCGTCACATCGTCTGGGTCGATCGGCCCTTCAAGCGGGTGCTCTCCGTCATGCCGGCGATGTACGAGGATCTGTGGACGGCGGCGAAAGGGCATGTACAAGACGGAGCCGGTCGTCGCCGATGATGGCGAGGTCGTGATTTACGCACCGCACGTCGGCGAGGTCAGCTTCGTCCACGGCCGGATCATCGACGAGATCGGCTACCACTGCCGCGATTACTTCACGGCGCAGTGGGATCGCTTCAAGCAGTATCCGGGCGGTATTCTCGCGCACTCCACGCACGTCAAGGGACTCGGCGCGTTCGACGCGTCGAGCGGACGCGAAACGCCACGCATTCGCGTGACGCTGGCGACAGCGATCCCGCGCGAGCGGTGCGACCGGATCAATCTGGACTACGCGGATCCCGCGACGATCGATCCACAGGAATTGTCGACGGTGGGTGACGCGGACACGCTCGTGGTGCCTAGAGCCGGCGAGATGTTGTTTCGGGTGAAGAACAGTACGTAGCGCGGAGCTTGAGCTCCGCGAATCGAGCGTCGGTGTTCCGCACGGAGTGGACGAAGTGATCATGAGCACAGGCCTCCAGATTCCCCGCGACGGTCGCCTCGATTTTCTTGCGCTCGGCGCACTCGTGCACCGGCTCGACCCGGGGGTGTATCCGTTTCACAAGGCGCGCTCGTGCACGATCCACGTGAGCGGTGGCGAGTTCAACACGGCAGCCAATCTCGCCGACTGCTTTCACCTGCGCACGGGCATTGCGTCCGCGATGGTGGACTACCCGATCGGCGCTCTTGTCGCCGAGCGCGTGCGCGCCATGGGCGTCGAGCCGTACTACAAGCGGTTCGCGCACGATGGCGCGCGCGGTCCGAACATCGCGACGGTGTACAGCGACCTGGGTCACGGCGTCCGGCCTCCAGTCGTCTTCTACAACCGTGCGAACGAGGCCGCGGCCATGCTCAAGCGCGGCGACTTCGACTGGGACGCGATCTTTGCCGGCGGAGTGCGCTGGTTTCACAGCGGCGGAATCTTCGCGGCGCTCTCGGAGACCACGCCCGAGGTGATCATCGAGGGCATGGAAGCGGCGCGCGCCCGGGGCGCGATCGTGTCCTTCGATCTGAACTACCGCGAGAAGCTGTGGAACGCGACGGGCGGCGCGGTCCGCGCGCGCGCACTGCTCGCGCGGATCACGTCGCTCGTGGACGTGCTCGTCGGCAACGAAGAGGACCTGCAGAAGGGCCTTGGCATCGAAGGCCCGGAGATTGCCGGCGCCTCGAAGCTCGACCCGTCCGCATTCCTCGGCATGATCGATCGCGTGGTCGCGACCTACCCGCGGATCAAGGTCCTGGCGACCACGCTCCGTGACGTCCACTCGACCAACCGGCATCGATGGGGCGCCGTGGCGTGGATCGACGGACAGTCGTACCTCTCGCCGATGTGCGACCTCGACATCCACGACCGAGTGGGTGGCGGCGACGGGTTCGCGGCGGGATTGTTCTACGGGTTGTTGTCCGGGAGGTCGGCCGAGGAATCCGTGCGGCTCGGCTGGGCGCACGGCGCGCTCGTCACGACGTTTCCAGGAGACACCACGATGGCCACGCTCGATCAAGTGGAAGCGTTCGCCAAGGGCGGTTCGGCACGGATTCAGCGATAGCGCGGGGTCTGTCCCCGCTTACGAAGTGGGACTGACCCCGCGTGGCTTGTGGCTCGGGACCTGAGGCTTGCGGCCTGAGGAAGGTACATTGAACCGCTTGCGCCAGATTGTGCTCGGCATGACAGGCCTCGCGACGGCTGCGCTGTCGCTGACGGCGCAGAATCCGCAGTCCGCTTCGACCGAATGGGCCTACGGCGGCGGGCCGCGGCAGATTCGCTACTCGCCGCTGACCCAGATCAACCAGGACAACGTCACGACGCTCGCGGCCGCGTGGACGTACGACACGGATGAGCCCGGCGCACTCCAGACGCAACCCGCGATCGTGGATGGCGTGCTGTACGGCTACACCACGTCGCACAAACTGTTCGCGCTGAACGCGGCGACCGGCGCGCGGCTGTGGACGTTCGACCCCGGCGTGCCGAGCGCCGGACCCAACCGCGGCGTCATGTACTGGCGCGGCGGCGGCGAGACGCGAGTGTTTGCCGCGGCCGCGGATTTCATCTGGGCGCTCGACGCGAAGACTGGGCAAACGATTTCGACGTTCGGCATGAACGGCCGGATCGATCTCCGAGAAAACCTGGGGCGCGCGCCCGAGACGCAGAACGTTCGCCTGACGTCGCCTGGCGTCGTGTATCGAGATCTGATGATTGTCGGCGGACGCGTCAGCGAAGGTCTGCCCGCCTCACCGGGTGATGTCCGGGCGTACGACGTGCGCACGGGCGCGTTGCGATGGACGTTTCATACGGTGCCGCGTCCCGGTGAGTTCGGGTACGAGACGTGGCCGAAAGACGCGTGGACCTACACCGGCGGCGCCAACAGCTGGCCCGGAATGGCGCTCGACGAGGCGCGTGGCGTCGTGTACGTGCCGACCGGATCGGCCGCATCGGATTTCTATGGCGCGGATCGGCTCGGCGACAACCTCTTTGCCAACTCTCTGATTGCACTCGACGCATCCACGGGCAAACGGCTCTGGCACTTTCAGTTCGTGCGTCACGACGTGTGGGACCGCGACCTGCCGTCGCCGCCGAGCCTGATGACGTTGCGCCAGAACGGCCGGACGATCGACGCCGTCGCCCAGTCCACGAAGCACGGCTATGTCTTCGTGTTCGATCGCACGAATGGAGAGCCGGTGTTCCCGATCGAGTATCGGCCGTTTCCGTCGAGCACGGTGCCTGGCGAAGTGACGCACGCCACGCAACCGATTCCGACGAAGCCGGCGCCGTTCGCACGCCAGCTGCTCACCGAGAACCTGCTGTCCACGCGCACGCCCGCGATCCGCGATTGGGCGCTCAACGAGTTCCGGACGTTCAAGAGCGGCGGGCAGTTCGTGCCGCTCAGCGTGAACAGTCAGACGGTCGTGTTTCCAGGATTCGACGGCGGCGCCGAGTGGGGAGGGCAGGCGTTCGATCCGGACTCCGGTCTGTACTACGTCAATGCCAACGACCTCGCGTGGACAGGTGGTCTCGCGCCGAACACCGGCGGCCAGAGCGGACAGGCGCTCTACCTTCAACATTGCGCGACGTGTCATCGCGACGATCGGGTCGGCGCGCCACCGGCGATTCCCACGCTCATCGGCATTGGCGGCCGCAGGTCGTTTGCCGAGATCACGGCCACTGTGCGGCAGGGCGCGGGCCGTATGCCCGGATTCCCGAGCCTCGATCAGGCGGCGGTGAACGCGGTCGTGCAATACACGCTCACGGGCGCGGACGAACCGCCGCCGGGCACGGGGCGCGGTCGCGCCGGCGCGCCGCCGGCGCAGATCTCGCCGCTCGCGAACAACAGCTTCCGGTTCACCGGCTATCGGCGCTTCATGGATCCCGACGGATTCCCGGCCACCGCGCCGCCGTGGGGCACGCTCAGCGCCATCAATCTGAATACGGGCGAGTACGCGTGGCAGGTGCCGCTCGGCGAGTATCCCGAGCTCGTGGCGCAGGGACTCCGCAACACCGGCAGCGAGAACTACGGCGGTCCGGTCGTCACGGCCGGCGGGCTCGTCTTCATCGCCGCGACGAATGCCGACCGGAAGCTCCGCGCGTTCGACAAGTCCACCGGCAGGTTGTTGTGGGAGACGGTGATGGCCGGACCCGGCCGTGCGACGCCGGCCACCTACGAGGCCGGCGGCCGTCAGTTCGTCGTGATTGCCACCGGCAGCGCGGCCGGTCGGTCAGGCAGCGGCGACGTACGTCGCGTTCGCGCTACCGAGGTAACGCAACTCGGACCTCGGCCCGTCGAAACCTATGCGAGGGCTTTTCGACAGGTACTCAATACACTTCGCGATCTCGGTCATCCGATCCGAGCCTGGCGGCACGTCGTATTCGAACTCGATCGTGGCCTGGATGTTCCACTTGCTGTCGCGAATCAGACGGAGCACCTCGACGATCGGCGTATCGCCCGTGCCGAAGGGCACGTTCGGGCCGTCGTTCAGCTTCCGATCTTTCACGTGCACATGCGTGATGCGGGCGTGATGCTCCTTCAGGAACGGGATCGGCGAGCCGTGACCGCCGGCAACGAAGTGGCCGATGTCGAGATTGGCGCCGTTGTGCGTCGCGTAGGTGAACGCTTCCTTCCAGTGTTCGGTCCCGGTCGCGGCGTGGCCGTGATAGCCGACCATCAGTCGATGCTTGTCGGCGAACTGGCCGACGCGCTTCGTGCCGGCGACGTCGATCTCGCATGAGATCGCGCGCGCGCCGAGGTTCTTCGCGAGAGTGAAGCAGTAGTCCAGTTCGGCGTCCGATCGCGCGTACATCGCATCGAACTTCACGATCTCGATCAGCACGCCGGCGTCTTCGTAGCGCTTGCGGAAGGCCTGCGCGCCCGGCCATCGGGACCGACAGCCGCCATTTGAGCAGTTCGTCGGCGGCAGCCTTCTGCTTCGCGATCTGCTCTGGCGTCCGGGTCGCGTTGCGGCCGCCGGGCGCGGCCGCGGTCACGAGCTCCGGCAGCACGCCCAGATAGCTCTCCACCGGCTGCGACCGCAGCTCGACGGCGCTGATGCCGAGCCGGAGGCAGCGGGCCAGCGTCTCGTCCGCGCTCATGGTGTTGGGGCCGAAGTTGTACGGCGCGTTCATCGCAATCTGCACGCCGCGGACCTTCGAGTCCGGCTTCGCGGCCTGCCGCGCGGAGGCTTCGAGAGCCCGCGCTCCCGACGAGCGAGCCAGGAATCGCGCCGAGAGCCAGCTTCGTGACTTCGCGACGGGTCATTGACATGGTGTCTCCTGTCAGGAACCGGTTTCATGTTCTCGCGTTCACGAACCCGGTTCGTCTTCATTTGAACGCCGTGCTCGTCAGGCCGTTCAGGTCCCAGATCACCTGGCCGGCGCGAATCGTCAGCTCGCACTCGAACTTCTCGGTGGCCTGCACGCGGACGTTCGTTCCGTCCGCGAATCCGAACTGGCCTTGCCGGATCCCGAACACAGCCACGTCCGCTTCCCCACCGACGTCCAGGTGCCCGAGCGCCGGCCGGCTGATCAGCCGCGCCGGCGCAACCGTCGTCATCTCGATGACCGACTTCAGCGGCAGCCCGGCCGCAAGCATCTTCGACATGACCGTCGGCAGATCCTTCATGCTCAGCCGCGTGCTGCGGATGTGCGCGTCGCTCGAGATCGTGTCCGGCAGAAACCCGTTCTTCACGCCGGCAATCGCTTTGGCCCACGAAAAGCTCGTGTTGCCGTGCCCGACGTCGAATTTGATGCCGCGCTCACGCGCTTTGATGATGTGCGGCAGGATCTTCCCGTCCGGGCCGAGCGTCGGATAGCGGCCCACGTACATGTGCGTCACGATGTCGTTGGGACGCAGATGCACGAGGACGAGATCTTCGAACGAGCGCTCCGGCGTTGACGCGCCGAAGTCCACCATGACCGGGATGTTGGCGAGCCGGCCGGCGCCAACCGCGCGGTCAACCGACGTCCAGTCGTTGCGCATGTAGTGCGCGCTTTTCACGCCGACGATGATGTCGGGAAACTGCCTGGCGACCCGAGCGGTCGCTTCCGAGTCCATATCCGCGATCGTCTGTTCTGTCTCGCCCGGTCCCATCCCGCTCCCGACGACGTTCAACATCGCAAGGACGCGCGTCATGGATCGATCGATGACGCGCCACTTGAAATCGGGAAAGTTTTTCCAGCCCGAGCTGCCGACGTCCACGACCGTCGTCACGCCGGTGCGCGGCGCGAACGAGTCCGGGTAGATGCTGCTGTCGCCGGCGAACGAGTCCATGGCGCCGGTACCGGCGTAGACGTGTGTGTGAACGTCCACGAGGCCGGGCGTCACGTAGAGGCCGGTGACGTCAATGGTCGAGCGCGCGCTCGCGGTGGGAATGTTGGGCGCGACCTGCGCGATCTTCGCGCCCGTGATCGCGACGTCCATGACGCCGTCTCGACCGTTTTTCGGGTCGATGACGTGCCCGCCCTTGAGCAGGAGGTCGAACTGCTGGGCCTCTGAGGAAGACGAAAGGAGGGACATCGCCGACAGCACTGTCAATGTACAGAGGAGCGCTCTGAGCACGGCTGATTGTAGTGAGAAAAGTGGTCGGGTGAATTCTTTTGCGAATAATTCACCCGACCACTTTTTCTGTAAACTCCGGTTGCCAGTCCCCAGGAGCCGCCACATGAAGCGCGTTGCCGTGCTCGCCGTATTCGCTCTGGTCCTCGTCGGTCTGTACCAGCGCCATGTCCGCACCGAGCCGGGCATGGTCCGGCAGCTCGCGGCCGGCGTGTGGACGCGCATCGGCGACAACAGCGTGCGGGTGCCGGCCAACACCAGTTGGATCGAATTCAAGGACTTCGTCGTCGTCATCGACGCGAACACGCCGTGGGGTGCGAGCGCCGCCCTCGACGAGATCAAGAAGACGACGTCCAAGCCGATCAAGTACGTGTTCGACACGCACTACCACTGGGATCACACGCAGGGAAACAGCGTCATGGTGGACGCCGGTGTCACGGTCATCTGCTCGCAGGACTGCGCGAACGAGCTGCGGTCGGCCAAGGGCACGGGCGAATGGGCGTCGATGTCGAAGCGCACCGATCAGTACAGCCTCGCGCCGTATCGGCTGCAGCCGCCATCGTTGACGTTCGGCGACTTCATGGTGATCGATGACGGCGAGCGGCGCCTCGAGCTGCGCAAGGTCGGACCGGGCCACACGATTGGCGACGCCGTCGCGGTCCTGCCGCGCGAGGGGATTCTGTTCACGGGCGATCTGTGCGTGAACTGGCGGCAGGGGAACAACGTCGCCGACCGCGACGCGGACATCCCGCACTGGGCACAGATCCTGCTCGACATGGCGTCATGGAGCGTGACGATCGTCGTGCCCGGACACGGCGAGGTCGGATCGACGGCCACGCTTCGCGGACAGAGCGCGTTCCTGTCGGACCTGTGGACGAAGGTGTCCGTCGGCAAGAAGGCCGGCAAGACGATGGACGAGCTCGTGAAGGAAATCGACCTGTCGAACAACGGGGACTGGGCCGCGACGCCGACGCAGAACGCGAATGCGATCCGGGCCGCGTTCCGGAAAGCGCCGTAAGAAAAAGTGGTCGGGGGATTTTTACGAAAAACGTAAAACTCACCCGACCACTTTTTTTACCGCGGCAGCGTGAACGCGATGTAGCCGCGCGGGGTGTCGGGCGAGATGCCCTGATCCGCGGTCGGCACCTGACCGCCGGCGGCCGCCTGTCCGGCCACGACTCCGCCCGGCGACATCACCACGAAGTACTGCCGGCCGTTCACCATGTACATCGCGGGAATGCCGCGCGCCGGGCCCGGGATATCGCCAGCCCACAATTCCTTGCCGGTGTCCTCGTCGTAGGCGCGCACCTTGCCATCGCCCGCCGCATGGAACACGAGTCCGGTGGACGTCACGAGAATGCCGTTCCGCGCCCCGACGCCGCCAGTCCCTTTCGGTCCGCCGCGCGCGATCGTCTCCGGGTGATCGCCCGGTGCGATCTGCCACTTGATGTCGCCGGTGTTCAGGTCGTACGCGGTCAACGTCGTGTACGGCGGTTTCGTGTAGGTCGCCATCACGTTGTAGCCGCTCATGTAGCGCGTTGGCGGCAGACCGGTCTTGTCGACCTCGTCCGGCCACGGAATGTTGCCGGCGTTGCCGCCAATGCCGGGATAGAACGGTCCCATCCCGCGAGCGGGCAACGGCGGCTGAGGCGCGCCACCACTGGCGACGATCGGTCCCGGCGGCATCGGTGGTCCACCGGCACGAACCGGCCCACCTCCGCGTCCGAACGGATTGGTGGCCGCGAGGTAGGCGACAACGGCATTCAAGTCCGCAGATCCGATCTCGAGCAGCGGACGCATCTGCCCCTGGCCTTCCTGGACGATCGCGCGAATGGCGTCGCCATCGATCCGCGACGTCACACCGATAAGCGACGGCATGCCCGGCAGCACGCCGCGCATGTCCGCACCGTGACACGCCTGGCAATACTGTCTGAACGCCGCCTGTCCGCGCGTCAGCACGTCGCCAGACACAGGCGGTTGTCCTCCCGGGTTACCCGAACCGGCAGGTGATCCATCGCGCGTCTTGACGTCCTCGAGCTTGAGGAGCGCGACCTGATTGACGCCGGTGACGAACACCATGCCTCTGCGCGGGTCGCCCGCAGTGACGCCCCAGTTCGCGCCGCCCTGGTTGCCCGGCATCGACACGCTCTCGACGTTGATCGCCGGTGGAATAAACAGACCGCCGAACGGGCCGGTCCCGTTCTTCGCCTTGGCGACGCGCGCGCGCATGTCCTGGTACTGCTCCGGCGTCAGCAGCCACGGGTTCACATCGTCCACCGTGAACGACTGCCTGACGAACGGCGCAGGCTTCGTCGGAAACGGCTGCGTCGGCGACGAGTACTCGCCAGGCACATCGGTCTGCGGCACCGGACGCTCCTCGATCGGCCAGAGCGGCTCGCCGGTCACACGATTGAACACGTAGAGGAATCCGGTCTTGCCCGCGTGAGCGATCGCGTCGACGTTGCGGCCGTTCTGACGCACGGTCACGAGCTGTGGCGCCGAGACGTTGTCGAGATCCCACAGGTCGTGATGGATCGTCTGGAAGTGCCAGAGACGCTTGCCCGTTCGCGTGTCGAGGGCGACGATGCAGTTCGCGAAGAGATTTGCGCCGTGGCGGTCAGCGCCGTAGAAATCGTAGGTCGCTGAGCCGGTCACGAAGTAGACGATGCCGCGCGGCTCGTCGACCGACATCTCGCCCCAGTTGTTGGCGCCGCCGATGTACTTGTAGCCCTCTTTCGGATTCGTCTCGTAACCGAACTCGCCGGGCTCCGGCACGGTGTGGAACTGCCAGACCTTCTGTCCGGTGACGACGTCGTAGGCGCGGATGTCACCAGGCGGCGTGATGAATGCCTCGCCTGACGAGCCGCCGAGAATCAGCGTGTTTCGCCAGATTCGGCCCGGGCTGTTCTGCTGCGCGCTCGCCCCGGTGCCTTCCGCGCGGCGAAGCCCGGCGCGCAGATCGACGACGCCGTTCTTGCCGAACGACATGATCGACTTGCCGGTCCGCGCGTCGATCGCCTGCAGGAAGCTGTTGACCGAGAACAACAGTCGGCGATCCTTGCCATCCTCGCTCTGCCAGAAATTGATCCCTTTGCTGACGATGCCGTTGAGGCTCTCGTGGACCCAGATTTCCTTGCCCGTCGTCGCATCGAGCGCGACGAGCGACGAGCTGTTCCGGCCGAGGCCGTACAGCACGCCGTCCACGGCGACGGGACTGAAGGTCGCGGCGGCCAGCGGATAGAACCACGCGACCTGCAGGTTCTTCACGTTGGCCTTCGTGATCTGGCTCATGTCCATGTAGTTGGAGCTGTCGGCGTTCGGCAGCACGCGCGGGTTGGTGTTCCCGCTCCGCTGCGCGATGGCGCCAGCGCCGACCGCGACGACAAGTGACAGGGCAATGACGGCGAATCTCATTTCCGCACTCCTGAGAATGGGCGAATTGGTGGGGATGATAACTCTGTTCTTCGATCGTCGTTCCCCGTTCCTCGTTCCCCGTTCCCGGCTGCCGGGACCTGAGAACCAGAACGGGGAACGAGGAACGGGGAACGCGGAACGATCGGAGTTCTTGACATTACCTACACATTGTGGAATATACGGCTCATGTCGTCGGCACTTGGAGAGTTCGAGCAGCTCGTGCTGCTCGCCGTACTGCGCCTCGGGCCCGAGGCGTATGGGGCCACGGTTCGGCGCGAGATTGAAGCTCGCACCGACCGCGAGCTGTCAATCAGCGCCGTCTACACCACGCTGCAGCGGCTGGAACAGAAGGGACTCGTGCGTTCGAGGATCGGCGAGCCGCTGCCCGAACGCGGCGGACGACGCCGGAAGCACGTCGAGCTCCTGCCGGCAGGGGCGCGTGCCTTGAAGGTGGCCTACAACGCCTTTGCGGGGATGGCTGCCGGCGTCGAGCAGCGGCTGAAGGCGCTATGAGCCGGCTTGCGCTCTTCCTCATCGGGTTCGTGACCCCAGCGGTCGATCGCGAGTCGGTTGTCGGCGACACGGTCGAGCGCTTCAACGAAATCCGCGCGAACGACGGCGACAAGGCCGCACGCCGATGGCTGCGCCGCGAGACGCGCCGCGTGCTGCTCAACGCGCCGGAGCATCGGCTGGCCGCGCGACCAGCCACTCACCAGGTTGAACGTCCACGGAAGGAGCGGCGTGATGTCGTCAATCGCTCAGGACATTCGCTACGCGTTGCGGTGGTTCGCGCGATCGCCGGGTTTCACGGCCGTGGCCGTGCTCACACTGGCGCTCGGCATTGGCGCGAACACGGCGATGTTTGCGGTGGTGAACGCGGTGCTCCTGAAACCGCTGCCGTTCGCGAATGCGGATCGGCTCATGCTCGTGCACCTGCTCATGCCGTTGCGCGAAGGCGGCCAGGCGGAAATGGTGTGGTCGTATCCGAAATACAAGACGCTCACCGATCTTCAGCAGGTCTTCGACGACACGGCGATTTTCACGGGCCAATCGTTCAGCCTGTCGGGCGACGGCGACCCGGAGAGGATCCCTGGCGAGACCATCACGGATCAGTATCTGTCGGTCCTCGGTGTTCGTCCTCTGCTCGGTCGCACGTTTACGCCTGAAGAAGCGCGTCAGGCCGGCGCCCCGCCGGTGGCGATGATCGGACATGGTCTATGGACACGCCGTTACGGCGCCGATCCTGGCGTGCTGGGCCGAGCCGTGCAACTTGGCGGCGTGACCCACACTATCGTGGGTGTCCTGCCGCGCGGCTTCCAAGGATTGAACGGCGACGCGGAACTCTGGGTGCCTCTGGCGGTCGCGGAACCGGAGAGCCTGACAGAAGCGCACAATCACAGCTTCTCGGTCATCGCGCGAAGGAAACCCGAAGTCGCGGAAGACGCGGTGATCTCCGCGCTCCACGTCTATGGCCCGCAGGTTGACGAAGCCCATCGCGAAGGTCCGGGTTCAAGGCCGACATCCGCAAGCGCCACGGCCCGGTCGCTGTATGACTCGCGCGTGGACGCCGACCTGCGCCGTGTCGCGCTCGTGGTCCTCGGCGCCGTGGGATTCGTGCTGCTGATCGCGTGCGTGAACCTGACGAACCTTCTCGTCGCCAAAGCGATCGCCCGCAGTCGCGAAGTCGCCATTCGTGTGGCGCTCGGCGCCGGACGCGCGCGCGTCGCGCGCCAGTTCATGGTCGAGAGCGTGCTGCTCGCCGGCGCCGGAGCCCTCGGCGGATTGGTGGTCGCCGGCCTGCTGCTGACGGTCGCCGCGACGCTTCTTCCCGACTCGACGGTGTTTTTCCGCACGGCCATCAGCCCAGGCACACAACGCATTGCCGGCGCGGCCGGTCTGACCCGCGTTGGCGCGGGGATGATCGGCTTCGATGCGCTGACGTTGGCGTTCACGGTGGGCCTGACGCTCGTCACGGCCGTCCTGGTGTCGGTCCTGCCAGCCTTCCACGCGTCGCTGCTACGTCCGCTGGCCGTGCTCAAAGTCGCTGGTGGCAATTCGAGCGCGCGCGGGCTCGGGCGTTTCGGCTCCAGGGCGCTCCTCGTCGGCGCCGAGATCGCGCTCGCGCTCGTGCTCCTCGCCGGCGCCGGCCTCATGCTCAAGAGCGCGAGCCGGCTGCAGCACACGAGCATCGGCGTCGATCCCACCAACGTGCTCAGCGCGCAGTTCGACCTGCCAGGCGTGCGGTACGACGCCAATACGGGACCCGCGTTTCAACACGCTCTCCTCGAGCGCATTCGCGCGATTCCTGGAGTCGAGTCCGCCGGCTGGGGCTTCTGCATGCCGGTGTCCGGAGGATGCAACGGCACGTTGATCTGGTTTCCACCGCAGCCGCGGAGCACGGCACCGCGCCAGCTTGTCGGCGTCGCCTGGGCAACGGCGGGTTATTTCGACGCGCTGCGGATTCCGATTCTCGAGGGCCGGAACTTCAGCGACAACGATCGCGTCGGCCAGCCCAAAGTCGCGTTGGTCAACGAAACGGCGGCCCGCAGGTACTGGCCGGGCGAATCGGCCATCGGCAAACGGCTCGCGGTCGGACAAGGCGGCTTCCAGGACGGCGCCGAGGTCATCGGCGTCGTCGCGGACGTCCGGTACCGGACGCTCGAAACGGCAGCCGGTCCCGACGTGTTCCTGCCTCTCGATCAGTCCTACCGGGGAGGGATGCAGCTCGTTGTGCGCAGCCAGCTCGGCGCACGCGGCCTGACGTCGGCAATCACCCGCGAGGTCCGCGCGCTCGATCCGAATCTGCCCCTCCTGTCGGTCAAGACGATGGACGAGCGCGTTGGCGACGCGATGTGGCGCACGCGCGTGGCCGCATGGCTGCTCTCGGCCTTCGCCGGACTGGCACTGCTCCTGACGACGGTCGGCATCTTCGGCGTGATGGCGCAGACCGTGGCCCAGCGCACCTCGGAGATTGGTATCCGCATGGCACTTGGCGCTGCGCGTGGTGACGTGCTCCGGCTCGTCCTCGGCCGCGCCGCCGTCGTCACGTGCGTCGGCCTCGTCGTCGGCGTGCTGGCCGCGCTTGGGCTCACGCGCGTTCTCACAACGCTGCTCTACGGGGTCACGCCCACCGATCCATCGACCCTGGCGGCCGTCGCCTTCGTCCTCGGCGCCGTCTCGCTCCTCGCGTGCTACGTCCCCGCGAGGCGCGCCATGCGAGTGGACGCTGTCACGGCGCTCAGGAGTGAATAGCGTCAGGGTTCCATGGTTCCAGGTTCCACGGTTCCAGGGTTCTGGTTCTGGTTCTGAACCCTGAACGCTGAACCGTGGAACCAGAACCCTGGAACCAGGAACCGTGGAACCTTGGAACCGTGGGAACCGCTGACCTCACGCTAGCTCCACATCGCGCAATAACTGCCCATTGAGGTCCACCCTGTCCGTCGACTCCGCCGATTCTCCTCAACTGACGCAACCAGAAAACTCGGCCCGGATTTTGCTCAGAACGATCGGCAGGAGAACGGTAATGGAGCAGGTATTCATTTCCACCGCCCTCGTGATGGCGATTTGGTGCGGTGGGAAGCTGCTGGTGCTGGCGCGGCGGGATCGTTAGGTCTATCCAGCTTTCACGACAAGCTTTGACGCCACGAGCGCGGCAAGCACCAAGCCCGTCATCAAGACGCCGTGTCCGGTGAAGGGGCTGAGCAGAATGAGCACCGCCGTGAGAGGACCGAAGGCGCGAGTTCGGCGGTATTCCGGTCGATCGTGCAACAGCCACAGACAACTGAGATAGGCCGCAGCCGGGATCGCGACGGCGTAGCCGGCCACGACCGCACTGATCTTCGAGTGGCCGGTGACGTAGTCGACGTTCACAGCGAGGCCGGCACCGACGGCGGCCGCTGACGCGAAGACAGCGTAGTGCCCGTAGCCCCACAGGAAGACCTTCCGGAAGTTCGTGAGGAGGTCGTGGACGGGCCGATCAAAGTAGACCCACCACATCGAGCAGACGACAAGCAGCCCGCCGACGATTGTCGGGGCCAGGGCGGCCAACCTCTCGCCGCCGGCGAGCGCGGACTGCACGGCAATCATCGCAGCCAGGATCGATTCGCCGAGCACGATCAGCGTGAGTAGACCGTAGCGCTCCGCGATGTGATGCGGGTGCCACGGCGTCGGGGCCGCGCGCTCGGCCCACACGGGCACGAGCACTTCGAACACCACGAGAATCAGAAAACCCGCGAGCCAGACATCCGGCAGGAACAGGAGACCAAGCCAGGCGATTTGCAGCGTCGAGATCCCGAGGGCATAGCGGTGCGCCGTCTTTCGCCGGAGTGGGTCGGCGCTCGCGGCGCGGAGCCACTGCGCGACCACGGCCGACCGCATCACGACGTACCCGAGCGTCACGGTCGTCGAGCCGTGGCCCTCGAACATCGCGGGCACACCCGCGGCGATGATCAACGCGCCGGTCATCTGCACGAACACCATCAGCCGGTACGGCACGTCGTCGCAGTCGTAGGCGGACGCGAACCAGGTGAAGTTGATCCACGCCCACCAGATGGCGAAGAACACCATCAAGTAGCCGGCGAGCCCGTGCGCGACGTGGGCCTCGGATACGGCGTGGTGCAGCGACGAGGCCGCCTGCGCGATCGCCACGACGAACACCAGGTCGAAGAACAGCTCGAGCGGCGTCGCCGCGCGATGCGCCTCGTGGGGCGACCGTGCGGTCATTCGCACATGTACGGGCGTGCCGCTCGCGGTTTGGGGATGGCCTGACGGGGCGTGCGACGACATCCGGACAGGAATCGTACCGGAAAAACGGGGCCGAGTGGGCTGTCGGGACTCTCTCCCGCCTCTGAAGCGGGACTGCCCCCGACAGGTCAGTGCTTGGATGTAGACAGTCCTACATCCAAGGGTGTAGATTCCCTACTCACATGGCCATGGCGAAGCCTCCGGCATACCAGAATCGCATCGAGCTCCTGCAGGGCACGCTCGACATGCTCGTCCTCCAGACGCTCCAGTGGGGGCCGCGGCACGGCTACGGGATCACGCAGGCGATCCGCGCGCAGTCCGGCGAGGCGCTCTGCGTGGAGACCGGCTCGCTCTATCCCGCGTTGCATCGGATGGAGCGCGGCGGGCTGATTGCCGCCTCCTGGAAACAGTCCGAGAGCAATCAACGCGTTCGAGAGTACCGGCTCACGGCCCAGGGGCCGGCGTCAGCTCACATCCGCGCGCTCGCGATGGGAACAGCTTCAGGCGGCCATCGCCGGCGTTCTGAATCCCACCAAGCCGGGCATCTAGCGACACCGGCACCAGAAGGGATCTCACACATGCGATGGCCGTTCGGGCGCCGGCACCGGGATCTCGACGACGAGATCCGCACGCACCTGTCGATGGCGGAAGCCGAACGCATTGATCGCGGCGAGTCGCCTGACGACGCGCGCCGGCGCACCCGTCGGGAGTTCGGCAACGTTGGCGCTCGTCAAACAAGTCGCGCGCGAGGTGAGCGGCTGGAGTGTCGTTGATCGACTCGGGCAGGATCTCCGCCACAGCTTCCGCCGCCTGTGGGCGCGACCGGCGACGACGTGCGTGGCGGTTGTCATGCTCGGTCTTGCGGTCGGCATCACGACAGCGATGTTCACGCTCGTCGACGCGTTCTTCCTCCGGCCGTTTCCGTTTCAGGACGGCGATCGAGTCGCGATGGTCATGATGCGGAGCAAGACCGGAGGGCGATGGGCCGTTGCGCGGGCCGTGTTCAGCGCCTGGCGACAGAGCGAGGTTTTCGAGGCGGCTGAAGCGATGTATCCCGGGGAGGTCGTGCTCGACAGCGCGGCGGGTCCAATCGTTCGGGCCTCGGCGCTCGTCAGCCCCGGCCTCCTCAAGATGTTGGGCGTTCGGCCGATTCGCGGACGTCTGTTCGACCCAACGGAGGGCCGGGCCGGCAACACCGACCGCATCGTGATTTCGGAGGACACCTGGCGCAATGTCTTCAGCGGCGATTCAGGAATCGTTGGGCGGCGGGTCACGACTGGCGGCGAATCAGTGACTGTGGTCGGCGTGCTGCCACGCGACTTCCGCTTCCCTGAGTGGAACACGCAGGTCTGGCGGCCGCTGGACTTCGTGGCGCCGGGCGATCAGTCGGCGCCGCTTCCAGTCGTCTATGCGAAGCGGGCGGCATCCGTTCCCGCTGCTGACGCGCTTCGCGTGGCGACCCAGCTCGCGCACGCAGCCGACAGCGAAACGTCGGCCTTCTGGGCCGACGACGCCACGCCGATCCGTGGACAGTACTCGGGCGCCCAGTACGTCACGTCGGCGGTTCGACTGCTCGGCGGCGGCGTCGTCCTTATCTTCTTCGTGCTCTGCACGAACGTCAGCGGCCTGCTGCTCGCGCGTTTCAACGCCAGACGCCGCGACGTCGCGCTCTCCTCGGCGCTGGGTGCGTCTCGCGCGCGACTCGTCTGGCAGGCCTCGGTGGAAAACGTGCTGCTCGGCGGCATGGGCGCGGCCATCGGTGTGGTTCTGGCCTTCTGGCTGGTCGCGGCCACGAGCAGCCTTCTACCGGAAGCGTTCGTGACGCGGTCACTCAATCCGCTCAACGTCGATGGCCGCGCGCTCGCGGTCGCGGGCCTGCTGGCCGTACTGGCCACGATGCTGGCTGGCTTGCTACCGGCGTGGATCGGAACACGCGCGGCACCCGCGCAATCGGTGGTCACGCGCACCAGTACCTGACTCGCGAGGCGCGCGCGTGTTGTCGCGTGCGTTCATCGTCACTCAGGTGGCGTTGGCATGCGCGCTCCTCGTTGGCGCCACGCTTCTCGTTCGATCGTTCCTGAACCTGTCGCGAGTCGATCCGGGCTTCAATCCCTCGGGGATTCTGTCCCTCACCAGTGAACCCGACAGGACGCGGTTCCTGACGCAGCCGCCCGGCGCGCTCTGTTCGACAACGCGACACCGTGAGCTCGCCAGTCTTCCCGGAGTCTCACGCGTCGTCCGATCGAATGGCGTCCCACTCTTTTCCGCATGGGGCACAACCTGGGACGACCTCGAGCCCGTCGAGCCCGGCGGCGTGCTGCTCAAGGACGCCAGGTTTCACAGCTACAACGTCGGACCCGACTGGTTCGACATGTTCGGTGTCCGAATTATCCGAGGCCGGGAGTTTGCTGCCGGAGAGGACGACAGGCACGTCATCGTCGGGGCACACCTGGCGTCGGCCCTGTGGCCGACGCGTCGATCCCATTGGCCGATCGTTCCGGTGGGGCAAGGATCGTCTATCAGGTCGTCGGTGTCGCCAACGATCTGAGGTCGCCAGTCGAGGACCTCGAATCAGACTTCGCAGAGCTCTTCCTTCCGTTGCCGCCGACGCGGGGCGAGATGATTCTCGATACGATGCGACAGCGGCTGCCCGTCGGAGGGACTTATCCGACAGCGGCTTGCAGCGGTCGCGCCGGCGCTCAACGTGCACCGGGTCCGCCATCTCGAAACGGTCTATGCGGAGGAACTGGCGCAACCGCGGGCGATGGCGACGCTTGGCGTGCTCTTCGGCGCGCTCGCGCTCGTCGTCGCGGCCGGCGGGCTGTTCAGCGTGCTCAGCCATGCCGTCGGCCGCCGGCGGCGCGAGTTCGGCATCCGCCTCGTCATGGGTTCGACACCGAGTCAAATCAGGCGTCTCGTCCTTCGCGAAGGATTGGTCACCGCCAGTGTCGGAGTCGCACTCGGCGCGATCGGCGGATGGTTGGCCACGAGCTCACTTTCCGCCCTTGCTCTATGGCGTCACTTCGACGGACGCGCTCAGCTGGGCCCTCGTGGTGACCGCGCTCGTCGCCGCCACGGCTGCTGGGGCGTGGCAGCCCGCCGCCCGCGCGACACGGATCGATCCGGGCACGTTGTTCCGCGAGGAATAAGGGACGCAGAGCGTCGGGGTCAGTCCCACTTCGTAGACAGGGTCCCGACCCCGAATCCGGTAACCTGTGCTCCGGCCATGCACTCCCGTTCCATCCGCGAAACACCGATCGGCCGGCTCGCGCTGACCGCCAACCCGCGTGGTCTCGCCGAGCTGAGTCTTCTCGCTGACGGCGATCGGGTCGAGGCACTGACCGGCAGCGCCGAGAGCACCGGGCATCTCCGGGTCGCCGAACGGGCATTGGAGGCCTATTTCTCAGGCTCGCGCGACGCGTTTCGCGACGTCGTGGTCGCGCCCGATGGCACCGAGTTCCAGCGTGCCGTCTGGTCGGCACTGCGAACGATTCCAGAGGGCACGACGATCTCGTATCGCCAGCTGGCGGAACGCATCGGCAAACCCGACGCCGTTCGCGCCGTCGGTCTGGCCAACGGGCGGAATCCGATCCCGATCGTGGTGCCGTGTCACCGCGTGATTGGCACGGATCGCTCGCTGACCGGCTTCGGACTTGGTGTTGCGGTCAAGGCGTGGTTGCTCGTGCACGAGCATGCGGCGGAGCCCTTCCCCACCGGCGTCACGGCCGCGACTCGAGTTGTCGCGCCGGCGTCGCTGTGGTGAGCTCGAACCCGTTCAACTCGGGCGCCAGCCCTTCGAGCATCACGATGTCGGCATCGGTCTCGGCCACGGCCGCATAGAGCGACTTCCCGTCGGGCGCCCACGAGACGCGCCGCGCGATGAGGACCGGGCGCGATCCGAAATCCGTGAGCGGCCGCATGGCGCCGCCGTCGTCGGGTTGAACCCAGATGTTGGATGTCGCCCCATCGGTCAGCGGAAACGCCAGCAACCGTTCATCAGGGGACAGAAACATGTGTGCGAGGAACGGCGAGACTGGGATCGCGGTCGGGGCCATTCGGCCGAGCGTCCGTGCCGGACCGCCTTCGGGGCTGGCGCGCCGGACCTCCCAGTCACCCCAGGCGCCGAACTGGCCCTGTGTCGCACCGAGAAAATAGAGAGTGTCCGCCCGCGCAGGCGCGGGCGCACCCGCGTCGTCCGTTCGTACCACGACCGCCGGTCCGCCATCGACCGCCACTTTCTCGATCGCCATGGGGCCAGGCCGAGCGGGTTGGTAGTAGAGCCAGCGGCCGTCGGCAGACCACGCGGCCCAAGTCCCGCTGGCGACGAGCGACCGGACACCGCTGCCGTCAGGCTTGATCAGCGACAAGCCCGTGGTTCCGCGCCTCGTCACGATGAAGACGATCCAGTCGCCCGCTGGCGACCAGACCGGCACACCGATCGACACGTTCTGATCCTGTTCGAACGTGATCTGGCGCCGGTTGGCCCCGTCGGTGCCGACAACCCAGAGATTGCCGTGCCCTCCGCTGTCGGAGAGGTACACGATCTCGGTCCCGTCCGGGTTCAGCGATGGCGCTTGCGCGGCTCCGGTCTGTAAAGTGACGCGCCTCGCGCCTCGCGTGTTGTCGGCCGGCGTTCCGCCCGTCTGAATTTGCCAGATGTCGGACTGGCTGCGGATATGGCTGGCGACGATCCGCCCCTGGCGCATCGACGTCGGAGTTCCCACTGTACGAGACGTCGCCAAACGTCAACTGTCGATCGTTCGTGCCATCGGCGTTGACCGCGCGCAACTGGAAGGTCGGCGGGTACAGGACGGTACTCCCCGCCGACGAGCTGTATACGAGGCCCGACTCCGTCGGGACGCCACGCCAGGCTGCGGAGGTAGTCAGCCCGCGCAATCGTGCGTGGCGCGCCGCCCCCGCCGAGGTCGACGACGAGCAGTCGGACATCGAAGTTGGCGGTGTCCCTCTGTTCAAACGCGATCAGCCGATCATCGGGAGACCAGCGTGGGCTGCTCTGACACGCAGGGAACGGCAACTGTGCCAGCCGAGTCGCGCCGGATCCGTCGCGCGCAAACGCCACCAGCTGCAGATGCTCGTCCTCGAACTGAAACGCCGCGACGCGTCGTCCGTCATGGCTGACGTCGCCTCCGCTCAGTGCCGGCCCCAGCCGGCGCGGCGCTCCTCCGAGGGCGGAGATTTCCCACAGGGTGCCCGGCGGCGCGGCGTCCTGCGTGTAGCACACGAGAGCGCTCGAGTCTCGCGTCCAACGCGGCTGATCGATGATCGACCGGATCGTGCGTGATCTGCAGCGGGGAGCCGCCGGCGAGCAGGCGTACCCGAGATCTGGCGTCGACCGGCCGATGAGGCGACATAAGCGACGGTCTTGCCGTCCGAGGAAATCGCCGGAGACTCTTCCATACCGACGATGTCGGTCAGCCGATGCAACTGAACGTCCGGGCGGTCGGCGACGGCAGGTGCGGTCCAGACCCGCCAGCTCGCGAACCCGACAGCCGCGAGCGCGAGCCCGGCTGCGATCCACAGCGCGCGCCTTGACGCATGAAGGCGCACCGCCGACCGGGCCGCTGTCTTGGCGATCGTCGAGGTCAGTTCGGATGTCGGCGATGTCGCGCAGCCGCTCCCTGACGTCCTTCTCGAGGCACCTTTCGAGTGCGCGCCGGAGGCCGGAGCGGCGTGTCACGCGGCAACAGCCCCAGTCGGGGTCGCGTCTGCAGACATGGCGGCGATCAGGTCCGACACGGTGTCGCCGCGCGAAGGCGCGGCGTCCGGTGAGCAGTCTCGTAGAGCACGCAGCCGAACGCCCAGATGTCGGTCGCGCTTGTCCACCGGCGCGGCCGCGCGCCTGCTCGGGGCTCATGTAGCGCGGCCGTTCCGAGAATCACGCCCGTCGCGGGTCGTCGGCGCGGCATCGTGTCGGCGAGTTGGTCAGTCGACGCGCGCCGACGCTGGCTGGTCCGCGGACTCGGCCTTCGCGAGCCCGAAGTCGAGCACCTTCACCATGCCGTCGGGTGTGAGCATGACGTTGGCCGGCTTCAGATCGCGGTGCACGATGCCGTTCTCGTGCGCGGCATCGAGCGCGTCCGCGAGCTGCCGCCGATGCGAGCGCCTCGGCGACGGGCATGCCCGACGCGTGGGCGCGATCAGCGGTCGTCGAGCGTCTCGCCTTCCACCAGCTCGAGCACCAGCGCCGACTGGCCGCTCGGCCTGCTCGATGCCGTAGATTGACGCGATGTTGGGATGGTTCAGCGAGGCGAGCACGCGGGCCTCGCGCTCGAAGCGCGCGAGACGGTCTGCGTCCTGCGGCGAACGCCTGCGGGCAGCACCTTGATCGCGACGTCACGTCCCAGCCGCGTGTCGCGCGCGCGATAGACCTCGCCCATGCCGCCCGCGCCGATCGGCCGGACGATCTCGTACACGCCCAGACGCGCGCCGGGAGGGAGCGGCATTGGGGGAATGGTTTACCGGCCTCGTATCCTATGCGAAATGCCGAGTATCCTCACCAGACGTGTCCGAGCGATTTCCCCGCTCGTCGAAGTATCACCCCGACTGGATTCGCGCCGGCGTCAGCGGCGGCGCCAACTCGCTCTGGCTCAGTGAATGGCTGTCCTCAGTCGTTGGATCTGCGGCCCGGCATGCGAATGCTCGACCTCGGCTGCGGCCTCGCGTCGTCATCGATCTTCTTCCGCCGCGAGTTTGGCGTCCAAGTCTGGGCGACCGACCTGTGGTTCAGTGCATCGGACAACCTTCGACGGATTCGGGACGCGGGCGTCGAGGACGGCGTATTTCCGATTCACGCCGACGCCCGTTCGCTGCCGTTCGCCGCGGAGTTCTTCGATGTCGTCGTGTGTGTCGATTCGTTCCCGTACTTCGCTACCGACGACATGTACCTGAACACATTGCTTCGTCTGGTGAAGCCTGGAGGCCAACTGGGGCTCGTCGGCGCCGGGCTGGTCCAGGAGGTTGAGGGCTCGGTTCCCGAGCATCTTCGCGAATGGTGGACACCGGACGTCTGGGCCCTCCACTCTGCCGCCTGGTGGCGACGGCACTGGGAACGAACCGGCATGGTCGACATCGAGTGCGCCGACACGATGGCCGACGGCTGGCAACTCTGGCGGGATTGGGCGAACCTGGTCGCGCCAGATAACACGACCGAGGTCAACGCGCTCGAAGCCGATGCCGGCCGCTACCTCGGCTACGTCCGCCTCGTGGGCCGCCGCCGGCGAGCCGGCGCGTTGACGAGCCGATTATGTCCGTGCCGACGGAGTACACGAAGAAGCGGCTCCTTCGGGAGTAAACCATGTCCTGCCGTCGAGCTCAGGCACGCGCTCCGCCGCCTCGGTCGTGAGCCCGGCTTCACCGCCGTCGCCGTGCTGATGCTCGCGATCGGCATCGGCGCGTCCACCGCCACGCGGGCGAATGTCGTGCGGCTGATGATCGCGCAGGGCGCCCGGCCTGCCGCCATCGGCCTGGCCGCCGGCCTCGTGGTCGCGTCCTTCTCCACTCGCGTGCTCTCCGGGTTGCTCTTCGAAACGAGCCCTACCGATCCGGCGACGTTCGTTCGCATGACGCTCATGCTTGTCGTCGTGACGATCGCGGCGTGCGCGTGGCCGGCGCGTCGTGCGGCGTCGGTCGACCCAGTCGAAGTGTTACGACAGGAGTAACACGCAACGGTTCGAGCTTCGGCGGCCTCGGTCCGTGACGCTGCGTCACCGAATCGAGCGGGGCATATTCGAGCTCGATGCCCTCCCGGGCGGCCCGCAGCAGCAGGCCGCCGCGGCTCATGTCGCCGCGACCGACGAATGACGGCGGGAAACAGAGACGCGGCCCGACCACGCGCAGGAGGGCGTCCACGTACTTGGACGTCGCGATGCTGCCGAGGAGAACCACGCGCGCGTCGTGTTCAAGCGACGCGTCGAGCAGCATGAGATCGCGTTCGAGCGGCACGCGGTAGCGCGGATCGTCCGCGTTCACGTCCACTGACGCGAACTCGCGCAACTGAGCTGCCGTGACCGGAGACCAGGGCGACCGAAGGCCCTGCGTCGGCGTGATCACGAACGTGCGGTCGCGGCCGCCGATGGCGGGTCCGAACCGCGATCCATAGGCGAGCTTCCCCCGGAAGTAGAGGCCGCTCATGAAGGCGAACGCGTCACCAAGGTTGAGTGCGCCTGCCGCAAACGAACCGCGAGGTCGAACGACGCCGCCGGATTCAGCAGCATCTTCGCCCGCCTGCCGCCGCACCAGGCGGGAGACAGAAGAAAGACGTGAGTGGCCAATCTGCGCTTGACCTTATCAGGGCAGAACTCAAATTTCACTACCGGTTGATCAAGTTGCTGGCGAAGCAAGGTCCGCGCGAGTTGCAATCGAGACCCCGTCGCCGCCCATGCCTCGCAGTAGACTGGGCGCCTTCATGCGCCTTGCGGTCGGCGAGACCTTCGGTCACTACCGGATCCTGGCATTTCTTGGTGCGGGTGGGATGGGCGAAGTGTATCGGGCCACCGATACGAGGCTCGGCCGCGAGATCGCCCTCGAGATCCTGCCGTCTGACGTCGGCGCCGATCACGAGCGGCTGGCGCGATTCCAGCAGGAAGCGAAGGCAGCCGCCGCCCTGAATCATCCGAACATCGTGACGCTCTTCTCGGCCGAAGAGACCGCCGGCGTGCACTTTCTCACGATGGAGCTGGTGGACGGGCGCTCGCTCCACGAGCTCGATTCCGCCGGAAGGATTTCCAGCCGATCGCGTCATCGCTCTGGGCACGTCGCTGGCCGAGGCCATCGCGGCGGCACGCGAGAAAGGTCTGGTGCATCGCGATCTGAAACCCGCCAATGTCATGTTGACCGGTGACGGGCGCGTCAAGGTACTGGACTTCGGTCTGGCGAAGAACATTCGCGCCACTGGTCAGGACGACACGACCGTCACGTCGTTCGGAGAAACACGGGTCGGCGTCGTCCTCGGCACGCCGTTCTACATGTCGCCGGAACAGATCTCCGGCGCAGCGATCGACCAGCGCACCGACATCTTTTCGCTCGGTATCATCCTGTCCGAGATGCTCACGGGCCGGCGTCCCTTTCAGGGCACCTCGACGGCCGAACTGGCGGCCTCGATCCTGCGCGATTCGCCACCGGCGATCACCAGACAGGCGTGCCGTCCACGCTGATCAACGTCGTCGATCGGTGCCTCGCCAAGAGCGTTGAAGACCGCCTGCCGTCCGCTCGGTTGCTCGCGGACACGTTACGGGAGCTGAAGCGTGGATCCACGCCGGCTCCCCCAATGCGCCTGGCGCAGGCCGACGAACGCTTCCGGGTGGTTGTGTCACCCTTCACGTTCCGCGGCCCCGAGGCCGACCTCGAGACCTTGGCGGACGGTCTGACCGCGGAAATCGCTGCCGGCTTCTCGCGCTTCGGCTCTCTGCGCGTCGTCGCCTTGGGCTCCAGTGACATCTCGAGTCGGTACGTGCTCGACGGGAGAATTCGACAGGCCGGTGCGCGTATTCGCGTCAGTGTCCAGCTGCGTGACATGACGACGGGCGCGCAGTTGTAGGGCGAGACGTACGAACGTAGCTGGAATCCCGACACCGTGTTCGGCGTCCAGGACGATCTCGTCGCCCGCATCGTCTCCACGTGTGCGGATCCCTACGGCGTTCTGCCCAGGAGCATCAGCGACGTCGTGCGCGGCTCGGACCCGGCGCATTGGTCCCCGGTCACGAAGCCCTCATGCATTTCTTCGGTACCACCAGCGGCTGACGACGGCAGACCATCTTGCCGCCCGCACGGGTCTCGAGCGGGCCGTGCACATCGCCCCTCGAAATGCCGACTGCTGGGCCGTGCTGTCCGTCGTCTATGCGCACGAACACGGGCACGGCTTCAACCCCCTTCCGAACCCGCTCGAACGGTCCTATGCCGCGGCCCGGCGAGCCGTCGATCTGGCGCCGGGAAATCATCTGGCACACCAGGCGATGTCGACGGTCTTGTTGTTCCGCAAAGAGATCACCGCGTCGCTCCACGAAGCCGATCGCGCGGTCGCGCTGAATCCCTTGGACGGCGGGTGCAACGCCGCCATGGGCGCGAACGTCGCCTTTGCCGGCGACTGGGAACGAGGCTGCGCGCTCATCGAGCGGGCGATGGATCTGAACCCGCAACATCCCGTCTGGTACCGCGGGATGCTGAGTTTCAAGGAGTACTGTGCCGGCAATTACAGCGCCGCCATCGAAGAGGCGCTCAAGACCAACGCGCCGTATCTCTTCTGGCTGCAGATCGTCCTCGCGGCATCGTGCGGTCAACTCGGCGATCGGGAGGCGGCAGCCTCGGCGGTCACAGCACTGACGGCGCAAGTCCCAGACTTTTCTCCGAACGCCAGGAAGATTCTTTACACCTGGCTGCAACCAGCGCTCGTCGCGCACCTGATCGAGGGACTGCAGAAGGCGGGAATGCCGATCGACGAAACCTGACAGGGCAGAGGGCAAAGGAGAGGTGAGCCCTTTGCCCTGTTACGGCATCAGCAGCACGAGCCTCGGATAGATGAGATTCTCATTCGCCACGCGCTCGCGGTTGAGATCCCAGATCTCTCGCCAGCGATTCACGTCCTTGAGCTCGCTGCCGGCGATCTGGCTGAGTGTGTCGCCCGCCCGCACCGTGTAGGTCTTGCGTCCGGCGATCGGCTTCATGAAGACCTCCGACGAGGTCGACAGGTATTCGCGCATGAGCTCGGCGTACGCGCGGCGTGGCCTTGAACCTGTCGATCGCGGCGTTGACCTCGTACACGAGGTCGTAGTTGCCGGACGGAATCGCGACCGCGTACTTCGACTGATTCAGGTTGTACTGAACGATGATCGTCCGCGGGTGCGCTTTGATCTCCTCCGCCGCGAACGGGTAGTCGTAGATCGAGCGCGTCGGCCTGATCCTTCTCCACCGCTTCGAACCAGCCATCGTCTCCCGAGAACTTGCTGATCCGCGCGCCGGGAATGTTCTGCTGCACCCAGCGCTCGGCGGCCGGATCGTCGTAAATCGCGATGCGCTTGCCGGCGAGGTCCTTGACGTTGCGGTAGGTCGCTTCCATGCCTTCCTGGACGATCAGGCAGAGCCCGAAGTCGAGGTAGCCGTTGGACCAGACGACGCCGTCGATCGATGGATCCGGAACGTAGCCGGCCATGATCACGTCGATTTCGCCGGCGCGCAGGCGGTCCGGCAGATCCTCGTAGTCCGCTTCGACGACCTGGATGCGCTTGGCGCCAAGGCCTTCGGCGATGATGCCCGCGAGACGAAAGTCGAATCCGTCTTCCTGCTTGCGGTCGTTGATGAAGTGCAGCGGCGGCGCTTCCGGCTCCATGCCGACGCGCAGCACGCCCGTTCTGACGGATGGCGGCCAGCACGCCCTTGCGCTCAGGAGCCGGCGGAGTCGCCGGCGTCGCCGACGGCGCCGCCGGAGTCGAGGACGTGCTCGGGCTCATGCCGGGAATTCCGCCAGGCAACCGATCGCGATACGTCCAGCCCGCGTACGCCAAGCACGCCGAGACCCACGACGAACAGTAGAAACTTTCCCGCACCAGTCAGCCGCATGACGCCTCCATTCTGACTTCGACTTCCACTTCTGCCTTCCGCGACTGGCCTCACGCCCATATGCCGACGAGCGCGCGTCGCGAGGTTGCCGGCGCGCGGCCTTCGCGCCGCTCGACACCGCCGACATGACGGCCTCGCGCGGTGTCGGCGCCCGACTGCGCCGCGCCGTTCATGTAGCCCTGAAAATCGTAGCTGCAGTGCTCGCCGGCGAAGAACAGATTGCCGACCGGCAATCCTTCCGCGCCGGCGATCGTCGTCCACTGGCCCGGCTTGTAGCAGGAGTAGCTGCCCTTGGTCCACGGGAAGGTCGGCCAGTGGAACCTGCGAGACCTTGCCGTTGCGCTCGGCCGTCGCGCCCGGATAGGCGCGCTCGATGCCCCGCATCAATCGCGCCGCCACGGCCTCGGCCGTTCCCTGGCCGACGTCGAGCGCGAGCTTGCCGCCTGAGTACAGCGTCAAGCCGCCGGCCGTGCCCGGCTGCAGCAAGCTGTTCGCCCACGCGAGCTGAAACATCTCGTCGCTGTAGGTCGCGCCGGAGTATCCCAGCTTCTCCCACGGCCGGCTGCGGAAGCCGACGAGCACCTTGGCGTTCGCGCCGTACGCCGAGCTCGCGAATCGCCTTCTGTCTTCAGCGCCGGCATCTCGACGTCCATCTTGACGTCGCGAAGGATCGAGAACGGCACCGTCAGGATGACGACGTCGGCGTCCTCGTCGATCGACCTTGCCCTCCGCCTGGAACGTCAGCGTGAAGCCCGTGCCCCTGCTCCGGATCGCTTCGAGCCGATGCAGCGTGCGAATCTGCGGCGCGACGCGGCTGGCCAGCTCGTCGACGACCCGCTGGTTGCCGCCGCGCACCTTGTATCGCTCGTCGCTCTCGCCGAGCAGCGCGAAGGCCTCGCGCGTCCTCGAGATCGCCGGTTCCGATCAGGAAGACGAAGTTCAGCGCGGACTGTTCCGCCGCGTCCAGGCCGTACTCGGTGACGTAGGCGACGTCGATGAGCTCGCGCATCCAGCCGGTCACGCCGATGCCGTCGAGGTACTGCGTGATCGACTGCCGGTCGATCTTCGTCCCGCCGCCTTCGGTCTTGTAGTCCACGACCTCGCCGAGCGCGTCGTAGTCCACGAAGAATCTTCTTCGCAATCGGCACGAACGCGCGGGCCGCCTGCTGCCTGCGTGTAGTGACGGCCGTTGATGAAGTAGGTTTCGGGCTTCAGCGACGGCGGCTTCGGGCGCGCGCGTGTCGAGCCGCTCGAGGCCGAACTCCGTCATCAGGTTCAACATCTCTTCGTGGTTGCTGTCGATGAACTCGCCGCCGAGCTCGGTCGTCAGGCCGTCGGCCAGCAGATCCGTGGCCGTGAACATGCGGCCGCCTGTGCGGTTGGCGCCCTCGAAGATCGTGGCCGTCAGACCCGCCTGCTTGAGCTTGTAGGCGGCGTTCAGTCCCGCCATGCCGGCGCCGACGATGGCGATGCGCGGCGGTTGTGCCCCGGGAGGCAACGGAGGAGTCGTCGCAGTGGCTGGTGGCGGCGTGTCGGATCGCCCGCAACCGGCGGCGATGGCCGCGGCCGCGGTCACAGCGGACGCGCCGAGGAACCGGCGGCGCGTGAGTGCCATCTCGAAGAGCTCGTCCACGGACGGCATGCCGGGCCGTTCGCGGGACGCGACGGCCGCCACGCGAAACGCGCGGCGCAGTGACTGAAAGAGTGGGCTTCGCGACACAGGGACCTCCGACCTCTATCAGAGACACCACGAAGGCACGAAGGTCAAGCAAACGCAGAGATCTTCTTCGTGCCTTCGTGGTTCACGGTCTGGCCTCACGTCTTCAACAGGGCGCGCAGCTCGTTGATACGGGCGAGCACCGCGCCGCGGTCCATCTCGCGATACGACTCGGGCAGCACCTCGCGCGAGGTGCACTCCTGGACGGCCACGAGAATCTGCAGCTCACGCTCGAGCTGGCTCGTCGCCGGAATGAAGTCCTGGAACGTCTTTCGCAAGGTCTCGACAGAGACGACACGGTCCCTCGCCGACGTCTCGTCCGCCACGAGCAGCGCGCGCGCCAAGATCGCTTCGATGTCCGCGCCCGACAGGCCGCTCCGGATCGTCGATCACTTCCTTGATCGACGTCGCCGGCGTCTTGAGGCCGCTCTTCTTCAACATGATGCGGAACAGCTCGTCGTGCTCCTCGTCGTTCTGGGGATAGAACAGCGCGAGGTGTTCCTCGGCGCGCCCCTGCCGCTTCAAGTCCACGGGCAGCAGATCCGGCCGCGACGTGATGAGGAACCACACGATCTTGCCGCGATACTCGGTGTTGCCCATGAACGAGGCCAGCTGCGCGAACACGCGATTGGACGTGCCCGAATCGCCTTCCTGGTTGCGGTCGCCGAGAAACGCGTCGGCCTCGTCGATGATCACGCCGACCGGCCACATCGCGTGCAGGAGTTTGAGAATCTTCTCGAGGTTGCCCTCGGTCACGCCCTGCCACTGCGAGCGGAAGTTGAGGAACTTCACGCACGGAAAGCCGAGCTCGCCCGTGAAACAGTTGACGAGAAACGTCTTGGCCGATCCGACCGGACCGGCGATCAGATAGCCCATCGGCACGCCGCGCAGCTTCCCCGCCAGCACGGCTGCCGACGCGCGCCGAAGCCGCGCCTTCACGCCCTCGTGGCCCGAGACCATGTCGAGGCCGAACCGCGATTCGACGTACTCGAGCAGACCGTAGCACTCGGCCTCGATGACCGCCTTCTTCTGCTCGCGGAGCGCCTGCGGGTTCAACGTGCCGCCGCGTTCGTCCACCGACGACAGGATCTGCCGCAGCTGGATCCGGGTGAGACCGGATGTCAGCTGCGCCAGCCGCTCGATCGGCAGCTCCGAACGCGCCTTGAACCACTCGGCATCGCGCGCGGCCCGCAGGAACATCAGCCGTTCCGCCTCGTCCGGCCGCTCGACCTCGATCTCCACGGTCTGCGGCGAGCGGACTACGCGCGAGCTGACGTCCGCCAGATTCTCGGTCACCAGCACGATGGTGACGTTCGCCGCGAGCAGCGCCGGATCGGTCGACCACTTCTGGATGAAGACGCGCATGACGCGGTCGTCTGCGCTCGATTCGCCGGCCGACTCCGGGATCAGCGTCTCGGCGTACGGAAACATCACCGCAACGCCGAGCTCCGCTTCCTGTGCACGACCTGTTTCAGGAACGAGTCGAGCAAGGCGCAGAACGCCACGGGCTCGCGCGGCAGCGTCGTGGCAAAGCTCGTGCCGTGGACCGCATCCACGGTCTCGACCGTGTCCATGAAGTGCTTGTGCGACTCGCGGGTGTGGAAGATCGCGCCGTTCGCGCGCTGGTACTCGATGACGACGTCGCGCTGCCCGAACACCCACTCGCCGAGAAACCGTGTGAGCGGCAGAAAGTCGGCGATCGTCCGCGGCTCGTCCTGGGCCTTCGGAGCCGGCAGCAGATCCAGCGTGTTGCCGTGCAGCAGGAACGTGTTGCCCAGACGTGCCCGGATGCCGTGCGCGAGCGTCTGCGCCCAACGCGGATAGTGGACGAACGGCGTCGTCATCGCTGCTTGGTCCTGTCCGCGCGGCTCGGAGCCCGCGGGAGTCTTGCTGACGAGCGGCGGGGCCGTCTCCGGCAGGATGTCGCTTTGCCAGCCCTCCGTTCCGCCCCGAAGCAGAGTCTCCATCTCGCGGACGATGCGGTCGGATTCCTCGGATTGCCGCACGATCGCGTCGAGCTCCTGCGAAATCGCCTGCGGATCGCGAAGCGAGATCGAGTTCTGGTGCAGCACTTCGAGCAACGACTCCATCGAGTCCAGCTCGGTGTACAGCGCCTTGACCGTGCCGCCGACCTCCGACAACGAGTCCAGCAAACGCCGCTTGAGCTCGAGATTCTTCTTCAGGGCCGCCGCCGCGCGCTCGTTCAAGCCGGGGTCGGCCAGCTCCTGCTCGAGCCCCTCGATCTCCTCTTCGATATCCCGGCTGTTCCGCGTCATCGGCATCTTCTCGTACCGCTGCAGCGCCATCAGCCGCTGCACATATCCCTGCAGGATCAGGTCGAGCTTGCGACGCTGCTCGGACAGGTACACCTGCGAAATGCCGGTCAGGCTCTGGTAGTTCGCCTCGATGAGGCGGCAGAGCTCTTCCATCGCCGGCGTAGCGCTTCGCCTGCTGAGGCGTCAGGGCGCCAACCAGGCGGCTGCGTTCCGCGTTGGCCTGCGCGCGCGAGTTCGCGAGCTTTCGCCGCGCGACGAGGCGGCGCAATGGTCCGGAGTCGAGGATCGGCAGCAGCACCATCTCCGACCCCAGCCAGACGAGCAGCGGCAGCGGGTTGACGGTGACCAATGAGGCGAGCGCCGCCCCACCAAGAACGATGGCCTGGTACTGATTGACGATCAGCTCTCGGAGGATCGAGCCGGCGGACACGTCCTCTTCCGGAAGGGCCATCTTGTCGGGCGCTCAGGAGCCCGGCTTCTCCGACACGCGTCCGCCGACGCTCGGCGTGACGGTCGTGCCCGTGGCGGTCGGCGGTGCGCTGATGCCCATCTCGGCTTCGAACTGCTGCAGGATGCCGGCGGCTTTGAGCCTCCGCGCGGTGCGCTCGCGCTCGATGCCCTGCGTGTCGATGCCACCGGTCGCCACTTCAACGGCGGCCTTCGACTCGGCGACCTCCTGCTTGATCTGCTCGAGGAACTTGTCGGCCGTGGACGCGACGCCGTAGGACTGCAGCTCGACGATCGCGTCGGCCGCGACTTTGAGAACCTGCGCCTTCCGGCGCTCCTTGAGCGCGCGCTGCGTCGTCTCGATCTTTTCCTTGAGCTTGGCCTTGAGCGCGTCCACCGACATCTTCGCGCCCTCGTGCGCCTTCGACGCCGCGGCCAGTTGCTCCTGCGTGCTCGCGAGATCCGTGCGCAGCTGCTGGAGCTGCAGCGCGTCTTCCTCGGCCACGCTGCGCGCGGCCGCCGACCCATCGCGCAGCGCCGCCTGAATGGACGCGGTCAGCTGCTTGTCCTGCCGGACGCAGCGCGTCGCGCTCCTCTTCCAGACGAATGACGGTGGCGCGCGTCGCGATGAGCACCGAATTCAACTTCGGCATCGTCATGCGCATCTCTTCGATGGCGTCCTGCAGCATCACCTCGGGGTCTTCGGCCGCCGAGATGAAGAACCCCATCCAGGCACGAAACAGACGACTCAATCTAGCGAACATCGACTTCTCCCTTGTCCGTGGAAATCCCGGTGGTGGTGATGGGATTCTCGGAAACGAAGTAGCTGACGGCGTCGGCGATTGTCGCCTCTTCCTGCCGTTTCTGCTGCTGCCAGGCCTGGAACTCCTGCTGCTCTACGCCGAGCGCGCGGGTGTTCTCGTCAATCTTGGCACGAAGCTCCGCGACGCGCTGCGTGATCTCGTCCTCGAGCCGCTTGTTCTCGGCGGCGATCTCGGCGCCGCGCGCCTCGAGGTTCTTCTGGAGCACGCGCTCGTACGTGTCGAGCGCGCGGTCGCGCCTCACGGCGTCCTCGACGATGTCGGTGACTTTCACGCCGGCGGCGTCGAGCGCGACCATGATCGACTTGCGCTTGACGTCGCCAGGCAGCGCACGGATGTGCTCGCTCTGAAGCATGTCGGCGACCTTGAGAACGGTGTAACCGTGAGCCGGCGCGGCGATCTTGGCCGCCGTCGTAGACCTCGCCGAGATCGAAGGTGTTCTGGATGGGCCCGGCGAACTTTGTGGCGGCGTCGGCATCCGGCACGACGTCGGTGACCCGCTGAGGCTCAGCGGGGGGCCCTCCGGCGGCCGCCGCGGGATCCGCCACGTCCGTGGACTGGTCGGTGACGACAAAGTAGCTGTACCACTTCTTGGCCAACGACACCTCAGATACGGCGGAATTGTAGCAGGGCGCCCGCTGAGCCCTGGATTCGTCTACCGGGGCGGCGACTGATCGTCGGCTCGCCAATTCAGCACGACGGCGACCGGTGGCGACGTTCGCTCGACGAGGATGTTGATGAGAAATCGTCCGTCGGGCGCGACGTCGTAAAACGTGCCAAAACCGAGGTCCCCGATTGCCGCTCGTGGCTCGAAGAGCGGAACGGGCTCGCCGGGCGTGAAGTCCGCGCCCGCACCGATTGGAACCGCGACGAGCTTGCCGTCGAACGCTCGGTAGTACAGCTCGCGACTGTCATGACGCCACACGGGAAAGTTCCCACCGGCTGTGGACACCTGCCACTTACCGCCCGGCTCGGGAAATCGCGTGACGTAGACGCTTGGCCGGCCGGCGTCGTTCGACACGTAGGCGAGCCAACGGCCGTCCGGCGAGATTCGCGCGTGTGTTTCGCGAGAATCGCGTGCGAAGTAGCGGCATGGCCTTTCGATCCCCGGTGAGCGCGAGCAGCCAGATGTCCGCCTCCGTTTGCGGGTCGGTGCTGACAAACGCCATGAACCGTCCATCGTGGGACCAGCTTTGCGGGAACAGCGTCTGGCTCGCGGTGCCATACAAATGATCGCCCTCGCTCGCCGCGCCCACCGTCTGGATGTACACGCTCGGAGGTCCGTTGCGTGCCGCCGCAAATGCAAAGGCCTTTGCATCCGGTGACCAGACGGGGGTCGACTCATAAATCCCGCCGAACGTGATTCTGGTACCCGCTCGCGCCGAGTCGAGGACCCAGATCCCTGGCGTCGCATCGAATCGATCCACCGCGGCCTGCCGTCCGTCTCGAGAGACGGCGACGTTCATATATCCAGCGGGCGTCCCAAGCGTCCCGACGGCTGTCCCGTCGCGGCGAAACCACGTCGGCTGGGTGACCGTCCGAGGCCCGGACCAATACACGACAGTGCCGCTCGGGGACACCGCGAACGCGGCACCGATACCTACCTTCCACACGCCTTCGGCGACCCGCGTTGGCTCCCCAGTCAACTGCAGACTTGCGAGGTCGAGGTGTTGGGCCACAAGCGTTCGGTCGTTCAGGAAGAAGAGCATGTCGGGCACACGGAATCCGAAGGCCGATGCCGGAATCGACACCCGTGTCCGCTCGGCCGAATCGAGCGAGCCCACGAAGACGCTCCCGTTGTCGCCGTCGATTGCCGTGAACAGAAACCGACGGCCGTCGGGCAGGAGCAACGGCCCGACGTGGCCGGTCTCCTCCGCGCCGGATTCAAGTCGTGATCGGTGTTGGTGTGCCACCGGCGGCGGCCACCCGGAACAGTGAGGTGTCGATACCCGGCGCGAAGACAATCACACCGTCGCGATTCCACACCGCGCCGCCACCACCACGCGCGTCGCAAATCGTGACAACCTCGCCTGCGGTGATTGATGCCCGTTTGAGATGTTCAAGGGTGAAAAACCCGACGGCCTGACCGTCAGGCGACCAGAACGGACCGGCTCCGCCTTCGGTGCCCGGCAACGGTCTCGCCACGAGCGAATCGAACGACTGAAGCCAGACCGGTGAGTCCGTCATCCCGCGCCGCCGAAGACCAGCTGCCATGCATCCGGCAACACGGCGAACAGTACATGCCAAACGGCGTATCGAAGTTGACGTCCTCGGGTGCAGGAAGCATGAAACGGACAGACTGTCTGCCACAGGCAAGGGCGCGAGCGGCTGCCGTCCGAGCATGCTGACGGCGACGACCGCCATCGCGGCCAAGGCCAGCCGCGCGACAAGCTCGCGTCGTCCGGCCGAGGCAGACCGCGGGGCAGGCAACGCGGTCGTGGCGCCGATCGCGTCAGGTCAGAGAAATAATCGCGCGCGCTCGCGAGGTCTCTGGCCAGGTCGCGCGTGGACCGTAACGGTCCGCCGGCCGCTTGTCGAGACGCGTTCGATGATCCAGCGCACCGGAAACGGGATTGAAGGATTCAGCTCGGCCGCTGGCGGCGGATCGTCGCGAATAATCGCAGAGAGCGTCTCCACAGCCGTCGAGTCGCTCGAACGCTCGACGGCCGGTAGCATCTCGTAGAGCACCAAGCCGAACGAAACTGGTCGGATCGACTGTCCGCGGCGCCTCCACGTGCCTGCTCCGGAGACATGTAGCCGGCGGTCCCCAGCACCGTTCCCGGCCGGGTGTTGTCGGCCGTCATCGTCTCGAGCGCCTCGCGCACATCGGCATCGTCGACGAGCTTCGCGAGACCGAAGTCGAGAATCTTGGCGAACCCTCGTCCGACGACCATCAGGTTCTCGGGCTTGAGATCGCGATGGACGATTCCCGCGTCGTGAGCTTTCGCCAGTCCATCGGCGATCGCCGCGGCGAGCTGTAACGCGCGTCGGGGCGCGAGCGCACCCTCCCTGCAGAAGTTCTCGCAGTGTCTGACCCTGGACAAGTTCCATGCTGATGAACGGCTGCGACTCGGACTGACCGAGGTCGTAGATCGCGACGATCGCCGGATGGTCGAGCGCGGACGCGGGGGCTTCGACTTCGAATCGCCGCATCCGCTCGGCGTCTCCGGCGCGATCGGCAGCAGGAGCTTCAGCGCGACGTCACGACCGAGCTCGTATCATGCGCGCGATACACCTCGCCCATGCCCCCGACCCAGAAGCGAACGAATGA